>JBBQZC010000040.1:0-2750 GCA_038208115.1 Candidatus Moraniibacteriota bacterium | reverse complement strand
CAACGTCTATTAATCCGAATGAAAAAACGGATGATAAAGGACGATTGATCGAAACAAGACCATAAATCGAGAATAAAAAAATACATCAATCAAAAATTCTGACAAATTATAGTGTCAGAATTTTTGTTTTTAATGATGATACATGGTATGTATAAATACAATATTTTGAGGAATCAAAAAAAATACCAAAAAAACATTCAAGCGCAAAAGATAATGCATCACATGATTTTCTAATGATATCTCTTCCTTTCTTAAAAAAATAGGGGGTTTTCAAAAAAAGTGGTATAATTAAATAAATAAAAATAATTTAATAATACAAAAAAATGTCGAAATTCATTTTGAGGGTAGCAATTGTAATGATGATGTGCGTGATGTCACTCGGTTTTTCCCAAAAAATTTATGCACAGGAACAAGAACTTGAAGTTGCAAATTCAGAAGGTGTTTTGATGATTGCAGACACTAACGTGCGAGATGCAAAGTTTATTGAAAAAACAGATGAATTTGTTGAATTTCAATTTAGTTTGGAAAATATTTTTCATAAAATCCAGCCAGGTATCAAATATGGAGTGCGGTTGATTGATTCTGAGGGCGCTGAGATTGATTCAAAAGTGTGGGATGAATCTATTACGTTGAACCCTCAAGAAAAAAAGCCTATTCATATTAAATATCCAATTCCTCAATCCTTGAGCTGTGAGAAGTGTGGCGTTGCTATTTTTGTAAAAACCGAAGCAGGGCTACCATTGGCTGATTATATTTTTAATGAAACATTTAATATTGCTTCTCAAGTAGAGAGCGGTCTTTTTATTGATTATAAGACATGTCTTGCAAGTATCTCCGGAGAGGAAGAAAAGCAGTATCTGATTCGTGATGGTGTTGATCTCTCTTTTGCAGAAAGCTTGTTTATAACATGCAACATTATAAACAATGGTAAAAATGATGTGGAATTCTATCCAGAATTTGCGATACATGAGAAAAATTCTTTTGCTGAAATTGTTGATAAGCAATATGGTGAAAAAGAAATTGCTCCGGCAGGTATCAAGAAGTTTCGGTTTACAGTGCCAAAACAGAAAAAGCCTCAAACTTATGATGCGGTGATGGCACTTGTATCTAAGGAGAAAAAAGTAATATCTAATACAATCACTACACACTTTGTAATCCAGGGAGAGTCAGCAACAGTGCGCAACGTTCAACTGGATAAAAATTATTATAAAACTGGAGACAGGGCACAAGTGACAGTAGAGATGACGCCGTCAGCCGATCAATTTGAAGGTTCTCGTGCAATGAAAGGAATGACTGCAGAAAAATTTGTGGAACAAAAGATGTATGCGGATGTGATTGTTTCTGGTGATGGGGGTTTGTGTGGAAAAGCGACTAATCAAAATATCGTGGGACACAATGCAGAAATAGCCATTGCTATGGAGTCTGAGTGTGTTAATCCAATTGTGAATGTGATTGCAAAGAATGCCGATCAACTTGTTTTGGATGATGTGAGTGTAAAAATTGAAACAAATTCTAAAAATATTGATGAAGCAGTAAAAAATAATACAAAAGATTTGATGCCGTGGGCATTAAAGATCGCATTTATCCTAACAATAGCTCTCATTCTTGGAATTATTATTTTTCGATTTAAGAAGGGTGGTAGCATGGGCGTGTTGATATTTTTGATGATTGGTTTTGCGGGTGTCTTTATGGGTAGCAACAATGTATATGCAGAGACTTATGTTATTGGTAAAGATGGATTTGGACACGATAATTACGTGGTCTTGAGCTTGGACGCAGGGAGTTATTGCTCGTCTAGTACGATTAGGGCAACAGGATCTGGAACACGATTTTTTTGTGATAACTGGAATGTAAAATTAAGAGTTGATTGGAGTGCTCCAGGATCTGGAAATTTGTTTGACAAGGGCTGTGGGACAAACGACGGAATCTCCGGAGCAACACATAACTTTTATGGGTGTTCCCAGGGATCAACATCAGTAAATAGAACGACATCAGGATCTACGGGTAATTATAATGCGCAATTTGACGTGACATCGTATGAGTGGCGACCCGGGTGGACCAGTAGAGATTTTCAAAAAAATACAATCTACATTCCTTATAGTGTTGTAAATTGTCCAATAAATGGCGTTTGTGGTGCATCTAATGGAGGAAGCTTTGTTAGCGCTCCGGCCGTTGGTTTATGCACATCAGGCGTAGTTAAAGATATGAAAGATGTGGGTTGGTGGTCATGGTGGTGTGATGGTTCAGGCTCATTGGGATCAAGTGTCGCTTGCGGGGCTAATAAGCTCGTCCCAATTAATGCTGTTTGTGGCTCATCCAATGGAGGAACTTTTGCTAGTGTTCCGACGGTTGGCTTATGCTCAACCGGAGTTGCTAAAGATATGAAAGATGTGGGTTGGTGGTCATGGTGGTGTGACGGATCGGGAACGTTTGGTTCAAGTGTCAGTTGCGGTGCGAATAAGAGCTATTCCTGCACCGGTGGAAATCCTCCCTCAGGAGCCACATGGTGTTCAGGTGATAACACCGGACTCACATCCAATCTTGCGTGGCAATCAGTTACTTCATGTACCAATACAAGAAAGTGTGAATACACTATGCCAACTTATTCCTGCACTGATCCTTCTACAGGCTTATCAGCGATTCCTCCAACGGGCTACGTAATGTGTCCAAACGCTAATATAGGTCTTACACAAAACGTATCATGGTTCATTACAGGCAGTGGGGTAGCGTCTTGTGCAACATACAATGGA
>JBBQZC010000039.1:0-3444 GCA_038208115.1 Candidatus Moraniibacteriota bacterium | reverse complement strand
CAACCGACAAAAAATTTATCTCATTTACTGGGACATCCGCCTCATTGGATGGTGTGGATTCCTGATTGCTTGGCGTATTAATAGTGGGATTTTCTGTCTTTTCTATTTGCGCTACTCCTAAAATTTCTTCCACTGTTTTTCTTTCTTCAACATCTGGCTGAACACCATTGTCTTTTAACCAAATGCCAACTTCTTCTTTTTCCAATACCGCGACCTTGACTGGTGCTTTCGTTTTATCTTTAGTGTAGACCGGCAGTGCTACCCCGACGATTTTTCCGTCTTGGACGACTCCCCTAAATTGATCAATCGCAATCATAGCCACATCAAATTTTTCCAGCCCGGTTTTTAAATTACTTGGGATAGCATTAATATTTAGTAGGGTTGAGATCGGTTCTGTAATTTTTCTGGCGTCACCGATTATAGCTGAAATCCTATTATGATTGCCGAGTGCAATATTGGCACCGTCTTCTGAAACTTCCAATGTCAAATCAGCTCCCGTAACAATAACAGTTGCTTTAGCCAGTGTTGATCCGGCAGCGATGGCCGAAGTCCCCCCGCTAATTACAATTCCTCCCACAAAACCCGCAATTTTACAGCCGTCTTTAATAACGGTTGCCGATGTTTCCAGATTTTGAAGAGTTTCTCCAGCTTCATTCCAGGCATCAGCAGTAACTTGATTCTGGTCTTGTTGTAAAATTTTATAAGCTCTTTTTGCGTCAACATTTAAAAATTTAGCGAGAGTAGCAATCTTCTTACCAGCCGGCGCTTTATCAAAAATATCTGAAATTTCCTGTTTTTCATAAGCAAAAACTGGAGAAATGAAGTCGAGACTAATCTTTTCTTCTGCCAACTCATCAGCATTCTTTTCTAGAACCACAGAGCTAACTTCAATTTTTTTCCAGTCTTCTATCAATATCCCCATTTCGCTATTCCAATTTTCATAGTTAGGATAATTTTTTGCTCCCAATAAAATATTATCAGTCCGATAACGCAAAGATAAATATTTCTTAGAAATGTCCAGTGTTTGCTGATATGTTTGCTGTTCGAGATTATCCTTATTATTTTTATTTTCTTTTTTTAAGAAATAAAAAGCCGTCACTGATGAAATTATTAGAATGATCATTGAAATTATAATTGTTTTTTTCATACTTTTTTAGAATAGATTATCAACTAATAGCGATGGGGTTTTTTAGGTTTTGGTAAAAATAAATTTCAATTACTCTAGGTGCACGTTCATAGTGCAGACATATTTGAAAACTTCTTTGTGCCTTTCTTCAGCATTTTTTTGATCTTGACCCCTATCAGTAATTTGTTTCTCATATTAGACTACAAAAAAATGAGATGCAACATACTTTCTCCATTCATAATCATTATCAGATCTCTTCACTTACGCAAAATATCCCACATATAGACAGCCGAGACCTATTGCGAGAACAATCCATGGCGCGACAGCATAATATTTTTTCATCCACACAAAAAATGCAGAAAATCCAAAGTTTGTTGATGAGAGAACAATGATGACAATGCCCTTCACAAATGCAATCCAACCAAGAGTTGTGATCAATATGTCATTTGTATCATATACTGCAATGAGTACATAGCCGAGCACAAGCGTAAGCAATCCAAATAAGAGAAGTACACCTCTATTGCGTACGATATCTTTGATCAATTGATCAAAACCGAGCGGATTGATCACCCATGAAATGCTCATCATAAAAAAACCCAATCCAAAGATCTGAAAAATTTGTACGTCAGTCATAATTTATATGTTAAACATTATACACACAGTATAGCACAAAATAGTTTTACTATTTGATATACACAGTGAATAATAAGAATGTTTCTCAATATATATTTCACGATTTGCTTCGTAAAATTCCCTGAATTTTGAACCACTTTGCAATGTCATCAATGGATTCCAATGTTTGATTACGTTGCACCAATGGCAGAATATTTCATGCACATCCAGAATGATCTTGCTCCACGAGTGCGTGTCGCAAAAGTTGTACACGTCGAGATCGGAAAGGAATTTTCCCCTCGAGAAACTACCACAGCATCTCAGCATGTCCTGGTCGTGGATGACAAACCCAAGAATCTGGAACTGGCAATGACTCTTCTCAATCCAGATAACTTCGTTACGTTGGCTTCTGGTTACGACGAGGGGTTGCGCTTAATAAAAGAGAACCGTTATGATGTCGTTCTCTCTGATTGCCAAATGAAACCCGATACAAAAAACTCACCTCTGTCAGTAGAGAGTATCGTTATCGGCCAAACGGTGCCCAATGGCATCTTCCTGATTTTTCATGCCACCAAGCGCGGAGCTCGAGTCGCTATTGTAACTGATGCAGATCATCATCAAAATTAGGTGTCAGCATTGTTTGATAATAGTAATCTCCGAGAACCCCAGGAAGTTAACGGCCAACCCGTTCTACTCATTAACTATTTGGGTAAGCGATGGGACGCAGCACTCAAAGCCATTAACGCTCTGTAATATCCACCTGAAATATCATTTTCAGAAAGCCTGTTTAAGAATGAAAATCTTACAGGCTTTTTTATTTGCAATAACTTGAATTCACTTAGACCATCGCGCATAAGCAATGAGAAAATTTTTTTGTTTACTATATTTTGGTGTGCTACTTAATTGATATTTATTTTGATTCATTTTTGCCCAATATTGCCTTATTCAAATACATGAAAGGAATGTTTATGAAACCAACAAGCCATTTGACTGCAGTCTGTCCAATTATTAAAGGCAAAATTGGCATTACACCCAAAAAAGCTAGTGGAATAAATATTAAACTATCCAACAATAACGCAGGAATAGAACTAAATACATTTCTCATCCAAAGATACTTTCCTTTGGTCAATTTTTTGAACCACGAATAAACATACGCATCAAAATTTTCAGTAATCATGAAAGCAATCCAACTCGCAAAAGTAATTCTCGGCACAAGAGTAAAAATTTGTTCCCATGATACTTGCAATGTCCAAAACGGTGCTGGCTGAAAATTTACGCCAAGCCAAAAGAAAAATACCATTGCTATTTGAGAAACAAAAGCAATCAAAATCATTTTATGTGTTTCTTTTCTCCCAAACTTTTCATTTACTATATCGGTCATTAGATAGGTTAGTGAAAAAACCAAAACTCCACTTGGTCCATAAAATGTTGCAAAACCGAGATTAAAGACGGAAATTTTTACAGCCAAAACTTGAGCAACCAAAACAAATGTAACATAGAGAGCAATCAATAAATCAGGTTTATTATACTTTCTAGCATACCAACTTCCCAATAATGTAAAACTTGTGTATGCGTCCACCCTACTTTGCACTCTTGAGGCAAATTAAGATTAAATCCTTCTGATAATATGAATTGTATCGGAGAAAGTTTGTTTTTGAAAGCGTGGTGTACTCTTCGTGTATTGTACCAAATAAGATAATCAATAA
>JBBQZC010000038.1:0-4562 GCA_038208115.1 Candidatus Moraniibacteriota bacterium | reverse complement strand
TCCAAAACAACAAGATCTCGTAGAAAAAATGACAGAATCAGTCATCAAACGAGTTCTCGTAGATTCTTATGCAAAACTCAGTGACTCAGCACGACAAGAATTTGATAGCATGATGGAAAATATCGACACAGTAGATCCAGAGCACATTGAAGAATTTTTACGTGCAAATCTTACAGATTATGATGCAATCATCGCAGAGGCTGTGTCAGATCTCAAAACACACATGGCAGAATCGCAATCTAATATTTAGTATACAAAATAATAGTATGTCTGATGTAAAAGATCAAAAAACTGGTGGCACAGTAAGTCCTGAGTTTGTCGATTTGGAAAAACGATTTGCATCTGAGAAAGAAGCAAATTCTATCAACTTTGAAGAAGAAAACTCCGTGCAAGAGTCTGGAGTTGAAAAAGATTCTGTAGAAAAAGACGCAACTTATCAAAATATTCTTTCAAAAGTGAGTGCAACTGCACAGCCAAGTGATGCAAACTCTGTAGCGCAAGATGCTAGTGTGTTACACCAAAAAACGGATCGTGAATCGCAAATTACACATTTGTTGGATATTGCGATGACGAAAGGTGTTATTCATGCAGTAAGTGTGGCACGACATGTAGAAGATTATTATATGCTTGATCAATTACATGATCGACTTCTAGCGGATGATTTGCACGATGCATTGACACAGCGGGGTTTAATAGAAAAATAATAAAAAAATATGGAGATAATAATCGGAGGAATTATTATTGTAATCTTGTTGATCATTAGTACAATAACAGGTAGTTTTTTGGTGTTGCGAAGTTATTTTGGGTATAGATCATTGGTCAATCGATCGATGAATGAGGATTTGGAAATCATCCGTGTGGCAAAAAGTAATAAGAATGATCAAGGCAGTCAAAATCCAGAAATGTGGAAAGAAGAAATTGGTGCGATGGAACAGTTACTCACATCACTTGCACAGTTACGAGAAAAGAATTTTTCTTTTAAAACGTTATTATATGGCAAACCGACGATTGCACTAGAAATTGCAAATCCTGCAGGAAGTGAAGAAATCTTTTTTTACATTGCCGTTCCAAAAAAATACCGTACTGCACTTGAAAAACAGGTACATAGTTATTTTTCAGATTCGATGATCGAAAAAGTCAAAGACTATACGGTATTTTCACCAGAATCTAAAACAGCTATTGGTCTTGTCACACTCAAAAAATCATATGCACTGCCAATTCGTACGTATGAAATGATGGAAAAAGATCCTCTTAATGAAATCACTACCGCATTTAGCAAATTGGAATCACACGGAGAAGGCGCGAGTATTCAAATTATCTTGAGTGATGCAGGTCGTGCGTGGCGTGGCAAGGGACGTAAAATTGCACATGAAATGCAGCAAGGCAAGCAATTAAAAGATGCACAAGGTGGTTTCAGCCACGCTGTTATGAAGGAAGTTAATAAATCACTTGCATCAAAAAAAAGTGAATCACAATCATTTGATAAAACAATACAACTGACTCCAGAGGAACAGGAACTTGTAAAAGCTGTTGAATCAAAATCAAATAAGGCTGCTTTTTTGGTGAATGTGCGCTTGATTGCATCAGCCGAATCACAGCATCGTGCAGAGGAAATATTATCTCACATGGAAAACGCTTTTTCGCAATTTGAAAACCATGGCGTGAACCATTTCACCATTCGACATTTCGGCTCAAAAACCAAGAAAAACGCATTTGATTATATTTTTCGCGGATTTAATGAGGATTATGGTATGCTTCTCGGAGTTGAAGAAATTACAAGTATTTTTCATTTCCCAATCTCGACGACGGAAACACCAAAAATCAAATGGCTCAAAGCGGGAAGCGCGCCAGCTCCAACTGATGTACCTAAGGAAGGTGTGTATTTGGGATGGAATGATTATCGTGGTGTTAACACAGATATTTATCTTTCACAAAATGACCGACGAAGACATCTTTACGTCATCGGACAAACTGGTACTGGTAAATCTACACTGCTACAAGAAATGGCCAAACAGGATGTGCGCAATGGTAATGGATTATGTTTTATTGACCCACATGGTGAAGCGATCGAAGATATCCTTACAGCTGTGCCAAAAGAGCGTGCGGAAGATGTTGTATATTTTGATCCGTCGGAAACGAAGCGCCCATTTGGACTCAATATGTTGGAATGCAATAAGCCAGAAGAGCGTACATTTGTGATCAATGAGATTATTAATATTTTTGATAAACTATACGATCTCAAGGCTACAGGAGGACCGATGTTTGAACAATATATGCGTAATGCAATGCTCCTTATTATGGATGATCCAGATTCAGGATCAACGTTGATGGAAATCCCGAAAGTTTTGTCGGATGAAAAGTTTCGCAGAATGAAGCTTTCAAAGTGTAAAAGTACAGTTGTAAAAGAATTTTGGATGAATGAAGCGGAAAAAGCAGGAGGTGATGCTGCGCTTGCAAATATGGTGCCATACATTACTTCCAAGCTCACACCATTTCTCACAAATGATATGATGCGACCGATCATTTCACAACAAAAGAGCACATTGGATTTTCGGAATATCATGGATAATAAAAAAATTCTCCTAATTAATCTGTCAAAGGGAAAAATTGGTGAGACAAATAGTCATTTGCTCGGTATGATTATGGTCGGTAAATTATTGATGGCAGCTCTCGGACGTGTAGATATGGCGGAAAAAGATCGACAAGATTTTTATCTTTACATTGATGAGTTTCAAAATGTGACAACAGACTCAATCGCACAGATTTTATCAGAGGCGCGCAAATATCGATTGGCTCTTGTGATTGCACATCAGTTTATCGGGCAATTGTCAGAAGATATATCAAAGGCTGTCTTTGGAAATGTGGGATCGATAGCGGCATTACGTGTCGGTGTAGAAGATGCAGAATTTCTCGAAAAACAGTTTTTACCAGTATTTAAGGCGCAAGATTTAATCAACGTGGATAATTATAATTTCTTTGCACGACTTCTGATCAATAATGTCTCAACGGCTCCATTTAATATGAAAACGCCACTGCCAACAGATGGAAATCCTGATATTGTGGAACCAATTAAGGAATTGTCACAACTTAAATATGGTCGTGATCGTGACATTGTCGAGAGAGAAGTAGCTTCACGAACAGCGGATGCAATGAAAGCTCATGACCAAGCACAAGAGGATGATATGTCCGCAGAGCATTTCTGGAAAACATAAATAAATCATATGTGTGAGTAGTAATTTAAAATTTTTATTCCCTGAGGCGTACCTTAGAGTTTCGATTTACAATTATACAAACAGAGATTTCTTGTTAAAAATGAAGTGACAAATTGTGCACATTTATCAAAACTTTATACTATTTGCCCCACCATTCATTTCCATGATATAATACACGAAGAAAACAATAATAAAATCCCCAATGATTTTCCCAAAAAAAATCAAAAAACATTCCCTTAAATATTTCTTATCTTTAGGAAGCATTTCAATTTTTGCTTTTTGCTTTTTTACTTTTTACTCAGTATTTGCCGCTCCAGATCAAGAACTCACATATCACGGAAAACTCACTGATACAGGTAATGTTACTGTCCCAGATGGCAATTACAATTTCACTCTCACAATCTACGACAGCGCATCAAGTGGAAACTGTGTCTGGACTGCACGTGGTAACTGCACAACACCCACAAGTAAATCCATTACAGTAAGCAAGGGTCTCTTCTCTTCATCCTTGGGAGAATCAGGAGACAATCCTCTCGATATCGCTTTTGATAAAAACTATTACTTAGAAGTAAAGATTGGATCAAACTCTCCGATGACTCCACGAAGAAAAATTACACCAACAGGTTTTGCACTCAATGCACACAGACTCAATGGACTCACAGCAGATAACTACATCAACACATCCGCAACCAGTCAGACAAAATCAGGCGCTCTCACAGTCAATGGAAATTTCACAGTCGGCAGCGGTAGCCCTTTCCAAATCAATTCAACTGGTCAAATCACTGCAGGTTCCTGGCAGGGTACAGCGATCAGTGCACAGTATGGTGGCACAGGACTCAACACATCATCGGCAACTGGTATCCCAACTCTCTCCGCAGGTACATGGTCAGTTGCATCACAACTCGGTGTCGCACAAGGTGGCACAGGCACAACCACACAATTCACACCAGGTTCTATCATCTTTGCAGCAACAAGTGGCATCTATGATCAAGACAATACAAACTTCTATTGGGATAATGCAAATAACAGGCTCGGTATCGGGACAAACACACCAGCAGCCATGCTCACACTCTATGGTGTGAACAATAAACTTAAATTTGCCTATGACGCATCAAATTACACAGATCTCTATGTAAACAGTGCAGGGAGTCTCATCGTAGAAAGCTCAGCTACACCGACAGAACAAGCAATCATCATCGGCACAGGTTCTGCACAAGATGTCTCAGTAAAAATGGATGGCTTCACAAATGATTACTATGCAGGACTCGATAATGAAACCGGTGCATATATGATTGGTAATGGATCAGTAGTAGGCACAAATGCACTTGTCTCTTTATTGTCGAGTGGCAA
>JBBQZC010000037.1:0-4614 GCA_038208115.1 Candidatus Moraniibacteriota bacterium | reverse complement strand
TGCCAATGATTGGTCATAATCAGGCTTAATTTCATAAACATACCCTTCTACGCGATATACTTCTGAGTTATTTACATCAATTGCTTTAGCTTTTTCTATTGCTGCAAGCGCTTTTGTAACATACAGATCTTGATTTTTCCCCTGCTCCTGTTCTCCCAATCCATTTTCCGCATATGACAGTGCTAAAGAAATGAGATTTTTAACATTATGTGGATCACTCTGTAAAAGAGATTCATAGCCTTCGATCGCATCTTTATTATGAGCATTTGCATTTATATTGACCAAGTATTGTGGATCTTTTTCTTTTAAATAATCCGCACCACTTTTTGCTATCATGGTACACGCACTCCGTCTTGACTCATCTCGTATATTTTCGCATTTCTTTTGATCAAATTGCTTTACTGCCTCAGAGTAAATATTTAAATCCATCACTGTATATTTGCACATTTCTTGCATTTTTTCATCTTTCACACAGCTACATTGATTTACATCTTGTGTTGTAATAGCATCGGTATATGCAGCCTGCTCATCTGCGTAGTTACAGGTGAGCACTGGGAGGTCGCCGGTAATCTCTTTGCGTGTTTGTGGTTTTTCATTGAATTTTTGTGTGATGGGTTTATACAAAAAGACACTTGCAACGAGTACAAATGTGATGATCGCGAATGAGACGATCAAAAGGGTTTTGTTTTTTTGGTTCATAGAGTTATTATTTTTATTTATGGGTTTATTGTAACATAGAATTGTCATTAATTAAAATCGTATATCCACAACCGTGATTATATCTATTTCACAAGAAACATCAAATGATATATCATTAGTATTATAAAAAGCATAATATACATAATATGGATTTAAATATTTTTAAAGCATACGATATTCGGGGCATCTATCCTACAGAGATCGATGAAGACACAATATATAGAATCGGTTATGCTACTGTCACAGAGATTGGGGCATCCACACTCGCCGTAGGTCGTGACGCACGAGAATCCGGTCCATCTCTCCACACAGCACTAATCAACGGCATCACCGATGCTGGCTGCGATGTGATCGATCTTGATATGATCACAACACCGATGCTATATTTTGCGTCACATGCATTGGATGTTGACGGCGCGCTCTCTGTCACTGCATCACACAATCCTGGTGAATATAACGGCGTAAAAATCTGTCGTAAAAATGCCGTGCCTGTTGGTAGCGCGAGTGGTCTCAATAATATTCGCGATGCAGTTACCAGTGGCACATGTCCAGTCGCGTTAAAACGTGGTGAGATTTCTCCATACAATATTCGACCAGAATATTATAAATATTTTGGTACATTTGCACATTTTGGTGACAAAAAATTTACAGTCGTGATTGACTGCGCAAACACGATGGGTGTACTTGAGCTTCCTTTTTATAAGAAACTTTTTCCCGAAAACTTTGACATCATCGAACTCTACTGTGATCTATCCGATGCATATAATAATGCACACGAGGCAAACCCACTCAAGACCGAAACACTCAAAGAACTCCAAGAAAGAGTCCTCACAGAAAAAGCCGACCTCGGCATTTCTTATGATGGTGATGCTGATCGTATCGGCTTTGTAGATGAGACTGGTGTGATCATCCCAATGGATCTCACGACAGGATTGATCGCACGAGTATTACTCACAGATAACCCTGGCGCGAAAATTCTTTATGACCTGCGATCTTCTCGCTCAGTCAAAGAAGTGATCGAGGAAAGCGGTGGCGTCGCGCATGAGTGTCGTGTCGGTCATGCATTCATCAAACAGCAGATGCTCGAGGAAGACGCTCTCTTCGCAGGAGAGCTCTCTGGACATTACTATTTCAAAGCAAACAAAAATGGTGAGGTTAGCACGCTCGCAGCATTCACACTCCTCAATCTCATGGCAAAAACAGACAAAAAAATCTCCGAGCTCGTCCACGACCTCCGCCGATATGCACACAGTGGTGAAATCAATTCTGACGTACAGGACAAAGATGCTGTGATTGCATTGCTCAAAGAAAAATACAGCGACGGCACACTTACCGAACTAGATGGAGTCAAGATCAATTATCCAGACTGGTGGTTCAATGTCCGCCCGTCCAACACAGAGCCAGTTCTCCGACTCAACTGTGAAGCAAAGACACAAGAAATGATGGAGCAAAAGCGAGATGAGCTCCTTGCGATCATCCGCGCATAACATCAAAAAATATAAAAAGCCGGTAAATCCGGCTTTTTATATATGGAATTTATTGTACGCTTGGATTGATCACATTTTTGCTATACATATTGTCAATAATATTTTGCATCTCCAATCTCGATTGAACGTGTGATAACGGCACTAAAAAATTTTCATAGATATATTGATCCTTCTCATCAGCAACATACATTCTATTTTCTTTCACGCTAATCGCGGTGCCCATGAGCACGCGATACATCACATGTCCAGCACATTCTTCTGCACTTATACCGGCAAATACTTTCGCATATATTTCGTTAAAAATTGTGGTGCAATATACAGCATCATAATCTGATATGTCAAATATGTGATCACGCAATCGTCGTCCATCCTCATATAATTTTTCTGCCTGCTCAAAACTCACACTTTTTTCATATGCAGGAAAATTATCAGCATGCATATTGTCATTGTGCATGTATTGTTCTTCCGAACCTATTGCTTCCATATTATTTATTTTAAATAATAAATCCGACTTTTTCTTTTACTTCGTGCATTTTTTTCTCCGCAATTTCACCCGCTCGCTTTGCACCATCATGTAATACTTTCAATACATCTCCATCACTGATTGCATGCATTCGCTCTTGAAATGGCATAAGAAAATCAACGATCACATCTGCAAGATCATTTTTGAAATCTCCATAACGCTTGCCGACAAATGTATTTTCCACATCCTTTGTAGTTGTATGCGCAAGTAACGCATAGATATTGATTAGGTTTTTGAGCGCCGGTTTATCATCACGATACACGATATCATCCCCACTATCCGTCACTGCTTTGCGAATTTTTTTACGGACATCCTCTGCACTATCCATAAGAGAAATATAATTATATTCACTCGCAGCAGATTTGCTCATTTTTTTCTCGGGATTATCCAATCCCATGATCATCTTCCCTTCTTCTTTCACAAAATATTCCGGCACAACAAATGTATCACCAAATCGTTTATTAAATCGTCGCGCAAGTGTACGCGCAAGCTCGACATGCTGTACTTGATCTTGTCCCACTGGCACCGTCTGTGTATCGTAAAGCAAGATATCACCCGCCATAAGAACAGGATAATCAAAGAGACCGGTGCCTGCATCATTAAATTCACTTTTATATTTTTCAAATATTTTTTGTGCTGTTTTGAAAGCTGCATATTTTGCTACTTTTTCCACTTCCCGACCTTCCATATTACTAACCACTCCTAGCACTTCATTTGAAGATTCTCCCTCAGCCAATTCATCAAATGTTCCTGTCTTATCTTTGAACTGTGTCATTTTAGAAAGTTCACCATTTTTTGTAATGGTATTCAATATCCAACACAACTCTGCATGCGCTTTTACATGTGATTGAATAAATATGACAGATTTTTCTGGATTTATACCTGCTGCGAGGTAGATTTTGGCAATCTCAATCGTCTTTTTGCGCAGTGCTTCTGGATCTTGTGGCACAGTGATTGCATGCATATCCACGACACAAAAAATAGATTCATACTGATCCTGTAATTCCACCCAGTTTTTGATAGCGCCGAGATAGTTACCGATATGGAGGTTCCCACTTGGCTGAATTCCTGAAAAAATACGCTTTTTTGACATATTGACATTTATTAATATATATGGTATAATAGTACATTAAGTACCTGATACAAATAATTATACCATAAAAATATTTATACGTAATTAACTAATAGCCACACATATGATAAACATCACATATATCCCTACACCATCGATGTACATACCTATTCAAAAAAATGTATCTACACCGATAAAAACATCTTCAAAAAAGACCCAACCAAGTATTATGACAAAATTCTTGAAAATAATAATTGGCTAATATCCACTCTCACAAAAAAGTATTGTTTAAAAAACGGTACTTTTTTATTTTTTTCCATACAAAATAGCATGTTCATAGGCAATAATCCTAAATGTCGTTAGGCATAAACAGTCAAACCGAATTCTTGAGACAGCGGACGGAAACCTCAGTAGTCCAATCAACTTGAAGGAATTAGAAGTTTTTTTCATGAGCGTTTGAGAAAACCTAAAAAGTTATGGGCACCAAAATTATGATTGCTATTATAGAAAGTTTAAACTTCTTATTCGTTTGAAGATTAAAAATGTTTCACTATTTTCTTTTTGAACCACTTAATTTTGTATTTAAGTAATTAAATCTGATTTTATTATAACATTTTTAGCTTTCAACAATTCACCTTATTCACAAATTTCCAACTCACTACTGCCAATACCCACTCGCATCCGTAGTAGCCGTATACGTCACTTGTCCTGTATAGTTTCCTGATTGCTGAGATGGTTGTACATCGACTTTGAAACAGGTGTGTGTCGTTGTTGCAGTTGGTGCATAGTTTACGACAGCTGTGACAGTTTCTGGTGCATCTGGAATACCTGCA
>JBBQZC010000036.1:0-5177 GCA_038208115.1 Candidatus Moraniibacteriota bacterium | reverse complement strand
ATGTGAGCTCTTGATCTGGAGCGGCAAATACTGAGTTAAAAGTAAAAAAGCAAAAAGCAAAAATTGAAATGCTTCCTAAAGATAAGAAATATTTAAGGGAATGTTTTTTGATTTTTTTTGGGAAAATCATTGTGTTTTTTTATTTTTTGAATCTGGGTTGATTATATCATAAAAACTATTTATATAGCAACACGTACTAGTGATGTTAAGAGTACGATTTTATTGCATTATACAGATAAAGTAAATTTAAAATTTCAATTTATTATAATTCATACAAATAAACAAATTAAATATCATTTTTTTCCATCATCTGTAACAATTCCTCCAATCCAACTTGGAATGTTACAAAACCACTACTTTGATTTATGTGTCCAGCATCACTCAAAACGATCAATTCTCCACCGAGATTTTCTTTTAAAAATGCGCCTTCTGCAATTGGTACATATGGATCATTATCAGAAATGATATATTTTTTTTGTATAATCGTTTCTTGTACTTTATTATAATCAAGTGGTGTGATGAAAAAGTTTTCTATATATGGGATACCAATCGAACGAGAAAAACCCGCCACAAAAAGTGCACCACCAATTTTTTCCCCTTTCGTCAAAGATTCAGCATAACGCATAATTGCCATACAACCCAAGCTATGACCGACGAAAAAAATGTCCTCATTCACTTTTTCAATTTTTTCATGCATAAAACGCATCCACTCATCCATTTGAGGAATATCAGTGTTTGGCATATGCAATATCTCTACTTTAATATTCCGCGCTATTAATTGATCCTTCATCCATGGAAACCAATTTGCATCAGGTGTTCCACTCCATCCATGAATGATAAATATTTTTTGCATAATTGTATTTAACAGATAATATATCTATCATATCGCATCTTTTCAAACATACAAATAGTTTTATTTTTGAATGAAAAAAAAACTGCTCCTACGCGGAACAGTTTTTCTATCATTATTTTTTACGCTAACAATTCAACAAGTAATCGCACTGGTGCACCCTTTGCACCTTTTGCAAGTTGTTCATCAAAGATTGATGTCATCGTTGGTGCCATATCGATATGCATCCAGTTTTCCTTATAATCCTTTGCAAAGTGTTTGAGAAAAATTGCTGCTGTGATTGCACCCCCAACTCCTGCTGCACCTTTAGTACGTATATTTGCGATATCACCATGTGTCCCAGCTATTTCACTGGCATATTCATCCCAGAGAGGCATACGCCAGACATAATCACCTGTCTTTTCTGCAGCAATAATCGTCTTTTGCGCTAAATCGTCATTATCTGTAAATATCGCACTTGCACGCTCACCCAAAGCAATCATTGCTGCACCTGTGAGTGTCGCTACGTCGATCACACATTTTGGGTTGAAAGTCTTGGCATACGTCAATGCATCTGCGAGGATCAAACGTCCTTCTGCATCTGTATGACCGATCTCTACATGTGTTCCATCCATCATTGTGATGATATCACCAGGACGCATACTCATACCACTTGGCATATTTTCTACTGCAGGGATCAGCGCTATGATATTTTGTGTATATTGCAATTGTGCAGCGACCAATATCGCCGTGATCACTGCTGCACCACCACTCATATCCATCATCATTTCCAATCCGTGTGGATGTGGTTTCGTATCTATACCTCCGCTATCAAATGTGACACCTTTTCCTACGAGAACTGTTGGTTTTTTCTTTACGTCCGCGCCAAAATACTCCAAAATGATGAATCGTGATTTACACACGCTTCCCTGACCAACAGCCAATACACCATTCATCTTTTTGCGTCGCATCTGCTTTTCATCCAATACACGCATTTTGATCTTGGTGCCGTGTATCGCTTTGCGCGTAATGCCCACGAGATCGGCCGGTGTCATATCAGCACCTGGTGTATTCGATAACTCACGACAAAAATTTACATATGTTCCCATCATCACACCTTTGCGAAAATCTTGTTTGATACAGGTCTTATCACTTTTTGTTGCCACTACGACCACTTCTTCGATATCATTCCATCCCTCTTCTGGCTTTTTCTTATACTTCCGAAATTCATATTCAGCCATATAGACCGCCTCCGCAAAGATCTGACAGAGACCGTCGCCGATGTTTTCAAAAGCAGCAATGTCCTTCCACGCTATTTCCACCCTCTCAATTTTATTTTTCTTCACCTCCTGTATAATCGATCGCACGAGAATGATCCATTTGCGTCGAGTCATTTCTTCTTTCTTTGATACTTTCATTTCCAATACATCATGATTTTTTTCTTGGATCATGCGACTTTGTGGTATTTTTTCATTCAACACAACACGTGCAAATCGCTTGCGCGTTACATTTTTTTCGACGATCGTGATCTTCATAGAAGATTATTTATATAAGTTAGCATTCATTATACTCATTTAACGGCTTTTTTTCCCTTTCGTCAAATCACGGTGCATTTTTATATATGCTTTTAGACATTTCTACTAAATAAGCCAAAAATCATAAATGCAAAAACCAATCTGCAGCCAATAGCAATAAACCGACCACAAAAATCGTTCCAAAAATAATCTTATTATGTCGTGCAATCCATGCAGGAAGATAAATATCAAAATTATCATTTCTGTCAGAAGTATATTTTTGTGCCATTGGTGTGAGAGGACACGTCCATTTATTTAAAATCAGGACTACAACTTCGCCACAAACCAAAGCAATAGCAAAAAGGACCATCATATTATGTATATGCATAATCCCTGCATATAAAATATAAAAAATTGCTACTGACATGACGCTCCAAATAATTGTATGTACAGTTTTAATCACCGTAATCATAATAATGCGTTAATGCAAAACAACATAAATATACCACAAAAAGAGACACTTTTACATGCACAAAGTGTCTCTTGTGAATTTCGAATATGTACAATGATTACCTAGAGATTATTCTGGAAAAATGCTTGCAAATCATCCACAGCGATGCTTATTTGTTTCATCGTATCGCGATCGCGTACCGTCACCACACCTTTTTCCAAAGTATCGAAGTCCACAGTTACACAATACGGCGTACCGATTTCATCCTGACGACGATAGCGTTTACCCACATTCCCATTATCATCAAATTCGCACATATATTGCTTTTTGAGAGCATCATAGACTTCTCGTGCTTTAGCCACCAATTCTGGTTTATTTTTCATAAGTGGAAAAACAGCAACCTTGATCGGTGCGAGACTTTTGGGCAACTTGAGTACAGATCTCATCTTACCGTCACCCAAATCCTCCACGGTAAAAGCCTTATCCAAAAACATCAGAAACAATCGTCCCAAACCGACAGAAGTCTCCATGATATGTGGGATGAATTTTTCACCAGTTTTTTCATCCACATAGTCCAATGTTTTACCAGAATGTTTCGCATGTTGCGACAAATCCCAATTACCTCGAGCATGAATACCCTCCACCTCTTTAAATCCACCGATCGATCGGTAATTATATTCGATATCATATGCTTGAGATGCATAATGCGCGAGTTTTTCATGCTTATACCAACGAATGTCTTCTGGTGCTATGCCCAGATCAAGATACCACTGCCATCGGACATCTTTCCACATATCATATTTTTCATCCATTACTGATGGATGCAAGAAGTATTGCATTTCCATCTGCTCAAACTCACGTGTACGAAACACGAACTGTCGTGCCACGATTTCATTACGAAATGCTTTACCGACTTGTGCAATACCAAAGGGTAATTTTACGCGTGTCGAGTCCACAGTATTTTTATATTCTAGATAAATGCCTCCGCAGGTTTCTGGACGCAAATACACCACATTTTCTTCACTGAGAGCATCTGTCGGCGATCCGAGATTGGATTTCACCATAAGTGAAAATCGCTTTGCCTCAGTGATATCAGTTGAACCACAATTCACACATGTCAATTTGCCCTCTGCGCGCAATTTATCCAATTCTGCATTGATAAATTCAATCGGCATCTTATCTGCGACAATATCAAATGCTTCCAATACATGATCTGCACGCATACGTGCCTTACATTTTTTACAATCGACTTGCGGATCATCAAAACTATCCACATGTCCAGAAGCTACCCATGTCGTCGGATGCATGAAGATGGCACTATCGAGTCCGACCACATCATCACGATATTGAACCATATGTTTCCACCATGAATCACGGATATTGTTTTTGAGAAGCGTACCATAATGCCCATAATCATAGATTGCACCGAATCCGCCATAGATCTCGCTCGATGGAAAGACAAATCCTCTCCGTTTACACAACGACACTAATTCTTCCATGATATTTTCCTTTTTTTCCTTCATATACTGAGAATTTAATGATTAATACAAATAAAAAAACCCGTCCTAATCATTCCAAAAGGTCGTATATACCTTTTGAAATTATCAGGACGAGCCTTTTGCATAGCTCACAATTACTTGATGAACTTTACAAACTTACCACTTTATAACTGTATTGCCCGCGGTTCCACCTGTTTTTTTAGACACATCCGTCTAAACATCTCATCTGTTTGTATCCCATCAAGCACGCCACTGCCTGATCAACTGTTATAGATATAATATCACACTACTACATTTCATGTCAAAAACATAAAAATGACACGACGGGTGGGAAGTGTCATTTTGTTTTTATTTTTATTTTAAATGGCTTATAAATAAAAAATGAACAGAAACTGCTTACATAGCACCTTCTATTCACCCATTAATTGTATTATAGCATACTTTTACATCAAAATCAAGTTTTCGCCGAAGCAGATTTGATATTGTCTAATCATTTTGATGCATTCGTCAATTGACGGAGGAGTTTCATTTTTTTAACTTTCAACAATTCTCAATAGTACATTATGAATATAAAAGCAAAAACCGGCATCCCAAATGCCGATTTTTGTATTTTTATTTTTATTTTTGTTTTGATCCTCCTAGTTTTGTTCAATGTTTTCATAAAAAAATGAGCAACAAGCTATTACTAGCTCACTACTCACCCGCTACTCTATTATAGCATAGTTATACGCAAAAGTCAACTTATTGTATGCGTCCACCCTACTTTGCACTCTTGAGGCAAATTAAGATTAAATCCTTCTGATAATATGAATTGTATCGGAGAAAGTTTGTTTTTGAAAGCGTGGTGTACTCTTCGTGTATTGTACCAAATAAGATAATCAATA
>JBBQZC010000035.1:0-7628 GCA_038208115.1 Candidatus Moraniibacteriota bacterium | reverse complement strand
TTTTCAATTTCTTTGCGTTTCGCATAGGTGTCATAAATTTTCTCAATATTTTCTTCTGTGAGCGTGTTTTGTGCCTTGCCAGATTTGAATTCTTTCGATGCTTCAATGAAAAGCACGTCTTTCTTTTTTTCATTTGCTCCGCCTTTCTCGCGTGAACGATCAAAAATGATTATTGCTACCGGAATGCCAGTTGTTTGGAAGAGTCCTGCTGGAAGTCCAATCACTGCATCAATAATATTTTCTTTAATAAGTTGTTCGCGAATTTTCCCTTCTGCTCCACCTCGAAATAAGACGCCATGAGGAGCGATTGCCGCGACTCGTCCCGTCTTTGGTTTCGCCGTTTCTATCATATGGGTAAGAAAAGCAAAATCTCCCTTGTCTTTTGGTGGCACACCCCTCCAAAAACGCTTGTATTTGTCAGCTTCAGCATGCTCGGCGCCCCATTTTTTCAAACTAAAGGGCATATTGCAAACTTGAGTATCATATTTCATCAACTGATCATTCTCAACAAGCAGTGGATTATTCAAGGTGTCACCCCACTCGAGACGAGCTGAGTCTTTACCGTGAAGAAAAATATTCATTCGAGCCAGCTGATAGGTTGACCCAGTTGATTCCTGACCATAAAGTGCATAGTTTTTTGATCCGTTCTTTTCAATCTCTTCACCGGCCAACAATAGTAGACCTCCCGATCCGCAGGCAGGGTCTGCGATTCTGTCCCCATCTTTTGGCTGTGCAAGTTTAGCCAGAAGCTTAGCAACATTTCGTACAGTGAAAAATTCTCCTGCCTTTTTCCCAGCGCCAGCACCGAAACGCTCAATCATGTACATGTAAGAGTTTCCAATCACATCTTCTCCCACATCCGAAAGGTCTATTTTATAAAAATCTTGAATCAAGTGGCGAAGCATTTTATTGCGCTGGTCGAGCTTTCCAAGAACTGATTCGGAATTGAAATCTACACTAAACACTCCTTCAAGTTTTTCCTTGTTGGCGTCTTCAATTTTGTGCAGTGCTTTGTTGATTTCTTCTCCAATGTTGTCCTGCTCGATAATGCTGTAGATATTATCAAAAGAAGCTTTTGGCGGCAAATAAAAACGATCGAGTTTCATTTTTTCCTCAATGCGCTTCTCGTCTTTGCCAAAACGCTCAGCATATTCAGCCCGACGTTTTTTTGAGAGGTCACTGAGATACTTGAAAAATAGCATTGGCAAAACATATTTCATGTAGTCATCTGCTGCCAAAGAACTGCGAGACGAGTCAGCTGCTGACCACAGGGTCTTATTGAGTTCTTCTTGCGTGTATTTTCTTATTGCGTTCATAAGGTTAGTTATTTTAACAATTTATTTATCGCCCCTTCGTTAATATTATTTATCAATGTTATTTTCCTTGCTAGTTTTTTCTGTATTTTTTTATTCGTGTGATAAAGTCTGATTATTTTTTCCTGTACTTTCAAGTCTGGCAACACTATTGATATATTTTCTAAATCTTTTCTTAAAATCGAATTAATCACTGCTCCAGTTGCTTTTTCATTTATCTGTCGTTGCCCACTGTGTGAATTTAAAAAAATTGCAAGATATTCAGGAATACAATTATCAACTGTTGGTCTAAGTATATAAATTGAAGAAGAAGCAATCACATCTTTTATTCCCAAGCTAATAGCACCGGCACGAAAGTTTCCCCTTGAAGAAACAACCGCGTCACCTTTTTTCACAATTGCTCTTGATCGATAATTTTCAAAATCAATCCCATCAAGATTTGCTTCATCGACACTTGAGTCATCTAATATGTTTTTTGCTTGAAGCACGAAAAGAGAGCTATTTTCCTTTCCCTGCAAAGCAGTTCGAAAGGTATAGCCCGCAATTACTTCTGTGATGTCTTTTAATAATAATTCTTTTTGCATACAATCATCATACTGTATTAAAAATATATGTCAAGAGAAAGTTATGCACACATTGTTAATACTGTGTTATTATCTTAAAAATAGCCCTTTCAAGGCTATTTTACGATTCAGGAGTTCAAATCCCATTACGGTTTGGCAATGAAAGGATACGGGATACAAAAAAACACAACCCTTCAAGATTGTGCTTTTTTTCTAATTTTCAGACTTTCCCATGGATGGGAACCAGTCACTTGAGAAAAGCAGATGTCTGCTCCGCGAATAGGATTCGAACCTATGACCAATTGATTAACAGTCAACTGCTCTACCGCTGAGCTATCGCGGAATAAAACTCTTTACAAAATTTCTACCTCTGGAACTTTTTAGTTGTTTTTCTCTCTTCACGGCCAATGCCCGAGAATCAACTTCTTCAGAGTAGATCAGAACCCATATGCCATCATATCGAGAGGTGAATCCTCTAAAAATCTTGTTATTATGTAACTCTAACCTAACCTCAAGATCTGCATTATGCTCTGCCTCCGTCGGCTAACGGAGATCTATCGCGGAACATATTTATATCATAGTGATACAGATATGATTATAAATGAATAATCAAAAAGATGCAAGTGTTTAACCTTGCATCTTTTTATCATCAATTTTAGTGGATTGTTGCATTTTCCATCTCTCTTCTTTCGATCTCTTCTATCATTTTCTTGTACAAAGTGTCCGTTCCTTCCTGCACTGATGGCAAATCTCTCCAAACACTCGTAGCCCGCACTTTTTTTGCAAACAGACTAATAACATCTTCGACCACCTCTTCATTCCAACCCATAATAACTATTTTATTACGAATTTGTGAGCTCGCACTGAGGATGATTGTGTCAAGATTTTTTTGTCTTTCAGCCTCACGCTCATGTTCAAATATTTTTTCTCCAACAGCTGCTTGATATGCTGCCGTACGTTCATCGACACCTTCAAACGCCACTTCTCCAATTTCTTCATCAAATTGATCTGCAATTAATTTTTCCACTTCATCATTTACAGAACCACTCTTACTACCCAAATTTTCTGATTGTGAAGTAAATTTTTGCTCACCACTCATACTTTTACAATTACTGATTAATAGTCTCTTAATTTCTCTATAATCGCATTATCTCTAATTTTCTCCAATGCCTTTGCCTCAATCTGACGGATACGCTCACGCGTCACGCCGAATTCTTGCCCTACTTCTTCTAATGTGTGCGTTACGCCATCTTCCAATCCAAAGCGAATTTTAAGGATTTTTTGTTCACGAGGAGATAATTGTTCTAAAACTTCTGCAACATGTTCAGAGAGTAGTGTGCGAGATGCACATTGCTGAGGCGCAACGGATTCAGTGTCTTCGATAAAATCACCTAGCACACTGTCATCATCACTATCTCCAACAGACGTTTCCAGAGAAACAGTCTCTTGTGAAATTTTCTGGATGTGTCGCACTTTTTCCACTTCCAGATCCATTTCTGCTGCTATTTCCTCTGGGAGAGGTTCCCGTCCCAATTCTTGCACGAGACGACGTACTACTTGGATATATTTATTGATCGTTTCTACCATATGTACTGGTATGCGAATAGTTCGCGATTGATCTGCGAGTGCACGCGTGATCGCCTGTCGAATCCACCACGTTGCATACGTAGAAAATTTAAAACCTTTTTGATAATCAAATTTCTCAACTGCGCGAAAAAGTCCGATATTTCCCTCCTGAATCAAATCAAGTAATGACAGATTTGTTGATCTCCCAACATATTTTTTTGCAATTGACACCACAAGACGCAAATTTGCCTCTGTCAGCTTTTGACGTGCTGCCATATCACCATTCGCGATTGCTTTCGCGATTGTAACCTCTTCGGCACCTGATAAAAGTGGCACGCGACCGATTTCTTTGAGATAGATTTGTACCAGATCGGCAGTACCACCTTCACTTGCTATAGCCTCTTCAACTAATAAGACATCTTTTTGATGTTGAATACGCTTTCCTTGCACACCTTTTTTACGATCAATCTCTGTATCAATCTGCAATATATCATCAGAGTGCACAATATCGATACTGAAAGTATCCAATGCTTCATAAAACGCTTCCAATCCTCCGAGATCTTTTTCGATATCTGGCATTGCATGCATGATCTCATCTTCTGTCACAAATCCTCGTTGTCGTCCACGATTCATCAAATCCTCCAACTGTTTTGGCATTTTGCTTTTAATATGACTTTTTCTGACGACTTTTTCTTCTATATTCTTTTGTGGTTCCTTTTTTGGGTGTGTCTTACCAACTTTTTTTTGAAACTTTTTTTGCGGTTCTTTTTTTCCTGTATTTTTTTTAGTTTTTTTGGCAACAAATTTATGTACTGGTTTTTTTGAAACAGATTTTTTGACTACTTTTTTTACAATTTTTTTCACTACTTTTTTTATATTATTTTTTTTATCATTTTTTTGTGCTGGTTTTTTTGGCTTACTTTTCATTACGCTTTTCATCAATTTCTTCTTAATCATTATATTACGTATTACGTATTATTTGTTGTGAAATATTATTGATCTTTTCGAGCAATCTCTTTTGCTCTCCATAGTCATCATTTTTTTCTGCTTCATTCATCATCTTCAATAAATAGTCGATTCTGCGTTGCATGATATTTTCATAAGCGATTGATATATACGTTTCTGTATCCTCAATCGGACTTCCTCCATCTTCACGTTCCATTTCATATTTTTGCTGTAATTTCATCGCTGCCTTATAGAGCGCTTCTCGTCGCAAATCTTTACTCACAAAATCGCCAATTGAAAATCCGATAATTGGTCCCTCTCGCATGAGATCTTGAATGATCGTCTGCTCCATTACTGGACCGTATCTCTCCTGATTTTTATGCACATATTCCCATACATGCGGATATGCCATCATCATCAGAATAATTGATCGATATACACGTTTCATTTGTGCCTGCGTGTCACTCTGCAATTCTCTTCGCACATCATCTTGTGGCACATCTTCTTTGACAACGGTAGACACATCGTCATCTTTTTCTAGTATATTCCGTAAAAATTTATCTTCTATAGAAAAAATCTCCGCGCACTTTATAATCCATTCTTCTTTCTCGATTTCATTAGAAATATAAGAAATGATCTCAGCAACAAATTCGACTGCTTGCCGTTTTCCACGCGGTTCTCCGATATTAAATTTTTCTTGCGCAATCTCACTCATGACAAGCACTACGTCTTTTGCGTCATCAATAATCTGTTGTAATTTTTCTGGCTTCTCTTTGACAATATCTGCAGCATCTTTTCCTTCTGCAAGAAGCACCATTTTTAATCGCACATCAGCTTTTAAACAGGAAATTGCACTACGACGAGCCGCATTGATTCCTGCTGTATCTGCATCAAAAAACAATGTAAAATTATTTGTATAGCGTTTCAAAATGCGGATATGCTCATCTGTCATAGCTGTCCCTGACACAGCAATAACATTTTTTACGCCAACACCATGCGATGCAATAACGTCCATGTTCCCTTCCACAACTACTACACTATCCAGATCCTTAATCGCTTTTTTAGCATGATGTATGCCATACAATACATTTCCTTTATGATATAAGATCGTTTCTGGCGTATTAATATATTTTGCTTGCGCGACGTCAGACCCTGGCAATGCTCGTGCAGTAAAGCCGATCACGCGCCCCATCACATCACAAATCGGAAACATAATTCTGGCGCGAAATCGATCATAAAATTCCCCATTATCTTTTTTGATCAATAGACCTGCATGCAATGCACTATCTTTATCATTACTATTCAACTCCACAGAACGTTCTAGCACATGCCATCCATCTGGTGCATATCCTAGTCGAAATTGCGTGATGATTTCGCCACTTAGTCCGCGCTCCTGCAGGTATGTCAGAATATTTTTTGCATCAAATTCTTGCCACAATTGTTTTTCATAAAACTGCGTTGCTGACTCAGTTGCATCGTACAGCTTCTTCTTTTTTTCCTGTGAATCATCATTGTCTTTGGAATAATTGTTTTGCAACTCTACACCAGATTTTTCCGCCAAAAGCGTCAGTGCTTCACGAAATCCGATATTCTCCATTTCCATCACAAAACTAAAAACATCACCACCTTGACCACAGCCAAAACAATGATACATTTGTCTTTCTTCATTTACATTAAAGGACGGTGTCTTCTCTTGGTGAAAAGGGCAACATGCCTTAAAACTATTTCCCGCTTTTATGAGCTTTAAATACTCACCAACAATATCAACAATATTAATGCGAGATTTCACGATATCAACATCTGAATGCATACGAATTCTTTTCACACTTTACAAAGTATTACCACCCATTTTATTTTCCACATGTACTGATTAATACTGCTATTCCATGCTTTTTATTTCACTTTTAAGATTTTTTTGTCTTTTTTTATAGCTTTTCTGCCAATAATGGATAAAAATGTATGTTCCAGAAAGCGCTCCAATTGTCATATACATATTCACAACACCATTCAATATCGTAAAAATTAGTAAAATAACCAAAAAAACGATCACGATACGACAGACGACTTCAATTTTTTGAGATATTGTCATATTATTAATTATCAATTGGCGATTACTACATTCTCTTTTATAGTTCACATCCTATCAAATATTCACTTTTTTTTCAATCATATACATTTATCCATTTTGACCCAGTTAAACAAAAAAACAGAGTTGTGATCTGTCATTAAAATATATGATAATTTCCATATGTCGGGGTACTGGGACTCGAACCCAGACTAAATCCTCCCAAAGGACTCGTGCTAGCCATTACACTATACCCCGCTTATACGTGATTTTTATTCTACTACATAAAAATGAAAAAGGCAAATATTGTACTGTTGCATAGTCAAGGTTACTTTTTGAGAAATTAATGCAATAATATCTGCTATTAATTAAACCACGCTAAGAGACGAAAATCAAAATTCCCTGTCTAACTGCCTATGCATTGTTTCTGATAATTCTGTACCTTTTGCACGTAATTTCGTGTCTCTTTATAACCTTGTTTGTTTGGATCATTTTTATGAATGCCCTCTCCTTCAATCGTCCCATCTGTGTAATATTGACATTGCCATGCAGGCATACTCGTTGGATAGCCTGCACGTCCCTTACATGCTACAGATTCAGCAAATGGCCCTAATTTTCCTGCACTTGCTTTTGTTCCTCCGCCGCCATTGTATGATGCAATTAAATCATCATTCCCCGTATAATATGTTTTTCCATCCGGAAATGTTACCGTCTCCGTGCCCAGACCATTCGAATCACTCGCATTAAATTTATCATATCTATCAATTTGAGACTGATTATTTTTTAACAATTCAGCCGCCCTGTTAATACTTGCTTCTGGATTAGTGAGATTTGCGCCACCGCTATTTTCTGGCTTGATTTGCATAAATCCGACAGCACCAGCTGAACTAGATCCAGTGCTTGCATTGCACGAACTCTCAGTCATTGCAATACTCTTCAGAAGACATGCTGTTGTTTTATCATTATTCGCGGCAGTATTAAATGTAGAATCATATTTGTCACATTCTTTTGAAAGTGCCCCCAATGGTGTAGTGGGTGTGGAAGGCGTTGAGGGAGTAGATGTCCCTCCTGCACAATTAAATGACCATCCGGAACTAATGCTCAAACCGCCTCTTTGTGCACCTGCTGAGCCACTAAGCATTATGTTAAAGATATATGTAATAGCAATATACGCAA
>JBBQZC010000034.1:0-8780 GCA_038208115.1 Candidatus Moraniibacteriota bacterium | reverse complement strand
TAATCATATACGTGTATCTTAGGTAATGATTGTACACAGTCAAAATACCTTTAATACCTGTATATTTGCAATGGATGTGATGATAAAATGGCATAGTCCTATGACTTCATAGAGTGCAATATGTATGTGAACTTAGACAACTTGTAATACCAATAATCCAAATAATGAGTAATCCTAAATTCATATTATTTTATTGCTTTAATTTTATAATTTATCCATTGATAATTTATGTCTGATCTTTCAGTTTTTTCGACAATGTCATACCCACACTTTTTAATCAATTTTTCAAGAGCTATAAAATCATAATTTGGATTTTCCGTTTTTGCACTTTGCAAATTTGCATGTGTTAAGGTGATTATGCCATTTTCAGTGAGAAACTTTTTTGCTTCTTGAAATAATCGCTCGTGCAATTTAAATCCTTTGTCATAAAGAGCATTGTGAATCGGACCATTTTCAGAATCAAAATTTACTATCGGCAAATTTGCAATAATTAAATCATATTTCTTTTTTGGAAAATTTTCGAACAGATCTGAATAGAAAACTGCTATGTTATTTTTCAAACTATTTATTTCAACATTATGCTTCGTGCAATCTACTGCTTGTCGGTTGATGTCAACTGCATCAACATGACGAGCTCCCGCTAATATAGCAACAATTGATTCGATGCCACTTCCAGAGCCAATATCAGCAACTTCTAATCCGTGGAGATCACCAAATGTATCAAACACGGATTTTGAGCTCACACTATAATCTGATTTGGGTGGAAATACTGTAGGAAAAACATCAATCAGTATAATTTTATCGCAAACTCTTACCTCCACTCTATATGTTCCGGCTTCTGATTTTTCTTTAATAAAATCAACAAAATTCCTCGTCAATTCAGGATTTATATTTTCAGGTTTTTCATGATGTTTTTCTGATTCCATTTTCTGCTCTATATTTACTTCAATAAATCAGTGACGTGAAATTTCAGTGCTTTGGCGAATTTATACAATGCTTTAATGATAGAGCGTGTAATTTCGCCAGTTTCATGTTGTATAATTACAGACTTGCCTGCAATTCTGAAGCTTTAGCGTGAGATTGCGGTGAGAACAGGATTCGAACCTGCGTAGAGTTGCCCCTAACACGCTTTCCAAGCGTGCGCCTTCAACCACTCGGCCATCTCACCTTTTTCATTATTACACTTCTCTTACGATATCTCCGTTTTTTCCATTATTTTTAACCGGAGATACTATATCATACTACATAAAAAAGCAAAAGAAAACAACTGTCATTGTTTTCTCTTGTATCATTATAATACTATTTTTTATGCCAATCTTGTTCCTGTCAGCATCAGTTTTTTTCCAGATTTTGTACTACCGAGCACAGTAACGACGAGGTCTTTTGTATGCAAGATGCCTGCCGTTTTTGCTGAATCAACTGCGACATCAATACATTGCTGGCGAGACTCCTCTCCCATGCAAAGAAATGATCGTACACCCCATGCGAGTGCCAGTTGATTATATGTTTTGACATTACTTGTTACCACGAGGATCATCTGATTTGGACGAAAATGTGACAACAACCGAGCGGTATACCCACTCTCTGAATAAATCATGATCGCCTGCGCATTCAATTCTTTGGCAAAGTCATGCGTCGCATGTGCAATTCTCACTTCCTCTGATGAAAAAGTAATTGGCATTGCATCATACACATCATCATAAGGAGAGATCTCCGTATGATTGGCTATATCTGACATGGTCTGCACAGATTCCACAGGATGTGCCCCTGTACTCGATTCTCCTGAGAGCATTACGGCATCCGTGTGATCTGCCACAGCATTGGTCACATCAGCGACTTCAGCTCGTGTCGGTCGTGCATTGAATTCCATGCTCGCGAGCATTTGTGTCGCGACGATCACGGGACGCAATCGGTAGATGGATTTTTTGAGAATATCTTTTTCAAGAAGTGTGATACGCGTTGGCTCTATTTCAATACCGAGATCACCGCGTGCAATCATCACTGCATCCGTCGCACCTAAAATACGCTCAAGATTATTTAGCGCTTCCTTGCATTCAATCTTGGAAATAATCTTCGGAAGATGTATTTCCGTACCCAGAATCTTGCGCATATATTGCCGTGCATCGACAATATCTTGACCGCTACGCACAAATGAAAGAGCCACATAATCAACATCATGCGCAAGCGCAAATGCGAGGTCGTCATAATCTTTTTTGGTCATTGTCGGCAAGGGGATGCGTGCATCTGGGATATTGACGCCTTTATGATTTTTTACCATGCCACCATCCACGACATTCACGATCGCGTATTTTTCAGCAATATCCACCACATGTACACGCATAATACCATCTTCTATCAGAATTTCATTACCCACTGAAAGAGCTTGTATCAGATTTGGACAGTCTAATGTAATTGTTTTTGAATCACCTGCAAGATGAGCGATTTCATCGTCAGATAGTGATACATCAAAGATACGAACGGTTTCACCTGCGACTATTTCTAACTCCGAAGCCATGTGTGTACGCACACGTGGGCCTTGCAGATCGGCCATGATTGCTACAGGCACGCCGACCTTTTTTGCTGTATTGCGCACATTTTGCATCACTTTTTCATGCCATTCATATTCACCATGTGAAAAATTAAACCGTGCCACATTTAACCCTGCACGAATCATTTGCTCTAAAATTTCAACTGTCTCTGATGAAGGACCAATCGTTGCGACAACTTTTGTATGTTTGTGCATTCTATCTGTTTCCATTTGTTTTTATTAATACTTTTATACACTATACCATAATTTTCGATAAGTAGACATATAGATTATTGGACGTGTAATGCTTTTGATTTGCTCAATACCCTTCAGTCGTATTTTTTTTATAGAGAAGTAATTTAACAAAACAAAAAACAGGCCTGGGCCTGTTTTTTGTTTTTTGCATGTATGCTTCAATGAAAAGTCTACATATCTAAAAAAATTATTTGTCCAATAAGTGAATGCCACCAATCAAAGGTAATTCTTTCATTTGTCCGTTAGATGCGTTGATCAATCCCATAACAAAGAAAACTAATGATGCGATCATAATGACCGGATATAACAAAAATCCAATCAAAACTACTGTCAAAACACTAGCGACGATATATCCACCAAAAGAAAAGATCAAGAGAACAAGACTTTGATTTGCATGAAATTTTGCAAATGGACTATCTTTTGCATCTGTCAAAAGAGGAATAAAAAAAAGAAAATATGCCAAAATAGCCATTGTTTTATTCTTCTCTACGTCAGCAGGATCTGCTTGACGAACAGGAGCTGGTGTTGGTGTTGGTGTTGGTTGCGTTTGTTGTTGTGTCTGCTGTTGTGTGTTATTTTGTTCTTCCATACTGTCACCCACCTTTCTATTATTTATAATTAAATTCATATACACAGTATATCAGATTATGCGATTTCTGCAATCTCATCCATGATCTGCTCAGGCAAGCTTTCAGCAGGATCAGTTTTGCCCGGAAATCGCCATGCACTAATAATACGGATCTGCTTTTGCGTGCCTGAAACACTTGCGAGAAATTGCATCATCTTATCATCTTGCACATTCTTTTGATTGTCATCTTTCATTACATCTCCTTCTGTAATCTTATACATGACCCATATTTCACTAGTCCACGTTTTTTGCCCATCTGTACCCCGCCGCATAGATTGTGGCTGCATTACTGCAATCGTTTCTTTACCGATAATGCTTTCTTCTTTGCGCAAAGGCGTCCTGATAACACGAGTGATTCTTTGTGCGCTGAGTCCATAATGTCGCATTTTATGTTTTGCATGCGATGTCCAGTAATATTTGTCAGAATTTTTAGGTTCTTTAAACATAATATTTTTTTCGTAGAAATTTAGAATACAGATTTTTAGAAAGCACACTGAAAGAAATGGATTTCAAAAAAATACAACGGTCTCAACTTTTTGACGTTACTAAAAAAATTAACCTTTATCAGAATCACGCAGTCGTGCGATTCGTTCCTCGACTGGTGGATGTGTCATAAATAGTTTTGATAAACCACCCGCTCTCTGTTTTAAAGGATTTGCGATAAAAAGATGTGCTGTTGTATCTGTTGCAGTCATTACTGGCCGTGCATCTGCACTGATTTTTTCAAGTGCTGATGCGAGACCTTCTGGATACCGTGTAAGCATTGCGCCCGATGCATCTGCAAGGAATTCCCTTTTGCGTGAAATTGCCAAGCGCAAAATCGTCGCAATAATGGGTGACAAAATGAGCAATAAAAGTCCTATGACCATAAAGATGGCATTACCGCGCTCTCGATCTCCACCAGAAAAATACAATACATGAGATGCCATGCCAATGATACTTGTAAATATTACAGCTATTGTCCCAATCAAAATATCTCTATTGCCAATGTGCGACATCTCATGTGCAGCAACACCACGGATTTCTTCTTTTTCTAATCTCTCCAAAATACCTCGCGTGAAGACAATGACACCATGTTCTGGATTGCGACCTGTTGCAAACGCATTGAGCGCCATATCATCAATCACATAGATTTTTGGCGTTGGTAGCCCTGCAGTAATCGCAAGATTATCAACCATCTCATAAAGATCTTTGAGATTTTCCCGTGACACTTCTTTTGCGCCAGTCATACTTAGTACCATTTTATCGGAAAACCAATATGACCAAAGGCTCGTCCCTACAGCAAAAATTGCAGCAAAAATTAAAATTGCCTTGTTATTGAAAACCACTGACATCACAAAACCGATTGCAATAAGCAAGCATAAAAACACCGTCATTAACAACCACGTTTTTGCGATATTTTCGGATTGATGTGTATATAATGTTGCCATAAATGTACATTAAAAGTCTTTACTGTTATAAAGTTTTTAAAGTGAAAAAAAATAAAAAACACACATGAAAGTTCTTTACAAACTCTTTACTTTCACCTTTATTACTGTTTATTTAGAACTGTACTTTCACATTTTCTTTTTCTGCCTCTACAATCTCAAAGAATTCTCGTTTCGCAAAACCAAAAGATTTCGCAATGATATTACTTGGCACCGTTTCTACTTTTGTATTATAGTCACGTACTGTCCCATTGTAAAATCGACGTGCTGCCTGAATTTTGTCCTCTGTATCCGTAAGGTCATTTTGTAGTTGCAAAAAGTTTTGATTTGCTTTAAGATCTGGATAATTTTCTGCCACGGCAAATAACTTCCCAAGTGCACCAGATAGACCTTGTTGTGCTGATGAAAAAGTTGCCATATCCTCTGCTGTCACATGACTCGCATCCACTGTAATCGCTGTCGCCTTAGAACGTGCTTCCATCACGTTTTGTAATGTTTGACTCTCATGCTTTGCATATCCCTTTACTGTTTCTACCAAATTTGGGATTAAATCATATCGTCTTTTGAGCTGTACGTCGATATCACTCCAACCTTCATCCACACGCACACGCATCTTCACCAATGAATTATACATGCCGATTATCGCCACTACACTAACTACGATAAGAGCCAATAAAATTAGTCCAGTCATACTTTTTTTATAAATAATTATATCACTACCCTACCATACATTATGAAAAAAATAAAGAGTTGTGCTATACTTATATCATATGATAGAACATATTTTACAATATCAAATGTTTGCAATCCCAATCATCATCCTTGCCTGTGCGCAAATGATGAAATTTATTCGTCTTTCTATTAAAAATGGCATTAAATGGGACAACCTTTTTGACCCAGGGCATTTCCCGAGTGCACATAGTGCCTTCGTTACATCTCTCGTTGTTGTGATCGGTTATTATGAAAATGTCACATCTGGTGTATTTGCTGTTGCATCATGCTTTGCATTTATCACGATTTATGATGCGATGCGTATTCGTATGCAAATCGGCATGCAAGGTCGCACACTCAATCGTCTCGTCAATGAGCTCCCTCTAGAAAATCAAAAAAGCTTTCCTCATCTCAAAGAACACGTCGGACATTATGCCAATGAAGTTGCTGGTGGCATATTTCTCGGCTTTGTATTAACGACAATATTGATTTGGATTGCACACCTTTTATAATTTTGCATATGAAAAAACACTATCATACAGCTGTATGATAGTGTTTTGGTTATCTCTATTCCTCCACCTCCCGTTCCATCATATATGATATGATGGCTTTTTCTTCTGCACAATCGTGATCAAAGCAGAATTCTGCTCCGCACTGATTGTGATCAACGCGTTTGATTTCGATGACAACTGATAATTTTACACTTTTGAGTGTAAAGATCATCACATATCGTGCACCGATCTTCATCTCATTATTGATCTCTGTTAACCCTACTCCAACACGAGAGATATCTCGTATTTTGACGTATTGGAGTTGCTCACAGACATCTTTCAACGTTGCATCAATACGGATTGACGCACGCCGTGATTTTCTCGTGTAAAACACAACATCGTACGTGCTGTTGCATTTTTTACACAATGTCGGAATAGTCCCCAAATCAGGAAAAGGACCAAAAAACGATCCCATCCCACATGATGGGCATGCAAAATATTTTCTTGTTTTTATAGGTACAAGAACCTTTTTTCTGTTCATTGTGATCTCCTTTTTTGGGTTCTTTTTACCTATATTACATAACTCTTTAACTATATATTATACATTAAATCTATGATTTTGTCAAATAAAAGACCTTCACGATTATTCATGAAGGTCCTGTGTTCCTGGCAATATATAGCGTATCTGGCTACAAAATATACTGTGCTACAGAAAATAGTGCCAAAATATTTTCATTTTCTTTGATTTCTTACAATTTCTCTCTGCTGTGGTGAAAAATTTTGTTGATCAAAATATTGTAGACCAACATGCTCTCGAGATATTTGTTTAATGATCAATCGATCATCACTTACTTGCACGATGTCACCAACCTGCGTCATATTCAGAAAACGCCTACTCACTTTGCAACGCATACCACCATGCGAACGATCGGTGATTGTAGCATGTAATTTTCCACCATGCCAAGACAGCACGGCCGTCTCTTGACACACCCTGCGTGGTGATGTTCGTTCATTTATCTGTATGAGATGTTTTTCCCCACACACGCAGGTATAATACATAGATCGTTTCCCTTCTACGTAAATAACGAATTTCCAGTCAATCACAATTTTCATAAGTCTCATGCATATTGCACAAGAAATCTGCATAGCACCATTTTTAACTTCACCCATTGCTACCATTACTTTTTCTCCTCTGTTAAAAAACATTGTTCTCATGACTACAGCTCTGAGATCTTTTATGCATAAATATTCTTTTTAAGCAGATCACTGACAACTTTACGATCATCCCATGGCAATAGTATACCATTTTTCCCTGCAATTGCTTGTTCTGAACCTTTGCCTGTGATTATAACAACATCATCCTTTTTTGCAAGGCTAATTGCTTTTTTGATAGCCGCACGACGATCAATGATCAAAAACAAATCTTTATTCTCTTTTTTTCCAGCATTGATTGCGCCTTGTGCAACAGCCTGCACAATTTCCACAGGATCATCATCATAAGGATCCTCATTTGTTACGATGACATGCTGTGCATTTTCACCCGCGATCATACCGAGCTTTTCTCTGCGTGCTATATCTCGCCCACCACCTGTTGAGCCAAGGACATGAATGATTTTTTTTGGTTCCAGGACTCGAACTGTTTCATATAACTTGGTGACAGCAACTGGTTCAAATGCGTAATCCACAATGACAGTAAAATCCTGCCCTTCATTGATTCTCTCAATACGACCTGGCAATTGTAATACATGTTCCAAACCTCTTTTGATTGATGTATTATTTACACCCAATGCGCGACAAATACACCCTGCTGCAGTTGCGTTCGTTGCATTGAAATCCCCCAAAATTTTGAGAAATACATTTTCATTATCAAAACGAAATTGTACACCAGCTTTTGTGGTTTTTTGATATTGATATTGTACCAATTCTACAAAAGGATCATCATAAAAATCTTTATTGGAAAATCCAATTTTGCGATGTGCATCATAACAAATAAAATCTTTTGCGTATGGGTCATCAAGATTTACAATGATCGTCTTATATGATTTTTTATCAAAAAAGTTTTTATTTTTACATGTCCCTACGTGTGCAAAAAGACTTTGTTTTGCTTTTTTATAATTATCAAAATTTCCATGTGATTCGATATGCTCCGGATAGATACCTGTAAAAAGCATCATGTCATAATTGATAAATCGATGACGAAATTGTACAGCACCTTCTGATGTTGTCTCAACAATCGCAACATCGCACCCATTACGCACCATCTTAAAAAGCATTTTTTGTGTAAAAAACCGCCCAACCATAGTCATTTTTTTATCATTAAGCCAATCCCTCTCTCCATCACTAAACATTGCCGTCGATGTATACCCCACACGTAATCCCGCATATCGCAAAACGTGTGTTGCCATATATGTGACCGTTGTCTTACCAGTTGTACCAGTGACACCCACTACGATCAATTTTTCACTCGGAAAGCCGAAAAAAAGAGCAGCAAAAAAATTGATCACATAATGATATATTGGTTGTAGTCGCTTGAAAAGCGTTCGCGGTATGAGTTTTTTGATATAAAATAATAATGAATTCATACATATCATCATACATGATATCATCATTAAAAACAAAAATTCTGACACTATAATTTGTCAGAATTTTTGATTGATGTATTTTTTTATTCTCGATTTATGGTCTTGTTTCGATCAATCGTCCTTTATCATCCGTTTTTTCATTCGGATTAATAGACGTTG
>JBBQZC010000033.1:0-11352 GCA_038208115.1 Candidatus Moraniibacteriota bacterium | reverse complement strand
TAATCATATACGTGTATCTTAGGTAATGATTGTACACAGTCAAAATACCTTTAATACCTGTATATTTGCAATGGATGTGATGATAAAATGGCATAGTCCTATGACTTCATAGAGTGCAATATGTATGTGAACTTAGACAGTGTACTGTTGCATAGTCAAGGTTACATTATTTGAATTTTGCATATAGATATGCCACAATAAGGCATATGCAAGAATTTACACTTCACAAACAATTTGAGCCGACAGGGGATCAGCCGGCAGCGATTACTGCGTTGACGGAGGGTGTTATGCATGGTGATAAGGCGCAAACTCTACTTGGTGTAACTGGATCAGGGAAGACTTTTACTGTGGCAAATGTGATCGAAAGAGTCCAAAAGCCGACACTTGTCATCGCTCACAACAAGACTCTCGCGGCACAACTCGTGCAGGAGTTTCGCACTTTTTTTCCCACCAATGCTGTGGAATATTTTGTGTCGTATTATGACTATTATCAGCCGGAAGCCTATGTGCATGCATCGGACACATATATCGATAAAGAGGTAGAGATCAATGAAGAAATTGATCGACTCCGTCATGCTGCGACGGCAGCCTTACTCACAAGGCGTGATGTAATCATCGTGGCAAGTGTGTCATGCATCTATGGTTTGGGTTCACCAGAATTTTATCGAGATAGTATGATTACTGTGACTGTGGGGGATGAAATCAATCGCGAGGATCTTTTGATAAAACTGGTCAACCAACATTATGAACGTAATGATATCTTACAACGTGGACGATTTCGTGCAACCGGTCCGACGATTGATATCGTGCCCGCTGGACGTGAGGCGATCATCCGATTGATTTTGCGTGGATCGCATGTTGCTGCAATTATGGAGATTGATCTTGTGAGTGGGGAGAAACGTATCGATATGGATCAGATGATTATCTATCCCGCAAAACATTTTGTGGTACCAGAGCCTGTGCTCAAAGATTCATTAGAACATATTGAACATGATCTCAAAAAGCAATTAGCTGTATTTCAAAAAGAAAATAAATTACTCGAAGCACAGAGGCTTGAGATGCGTACGAAACAAGATATTGAGATGATGAGAGAGCTGGGATATTGCAATGGGATTGAAAATTATTCACTCTATCTTACAAAAAGAAAAGTGGGTGAAGCGCCATATACTCTTGTGGACTATTTCCCTAAAGATTATTTGCTCGTGATCGACGAGTCACATGTGACTGTGCCACAGATCAGTGGGATGTCTACAGGTGATCGTGCACGCAAACAAAATCTTGTGAGTTACGGATTTCGTTTGCCGAGCGCATTGGATAATCGACCACTTAATTTTGGTGAATTTCAAGAACGGATGGGGCAAACAATTTTTGTGTCAGCGACACCTGCGCAGTATGAAAAAGATCACAGTGCAAAAATTGTAGAGCAAATTATTCGTCCTACAGGTCTCATAGACCCAACATTGATCATCCGTCCGACAGGAGGACAGGTTGCGGATGTAATTAAAGAGATCGCACAAGTAATCATCAAGAAAGAACGCGTACTCATCACTACACTCACTAAAAAACAAGCAGAGGATCTCTCGGAATATCTCGAAGAAAATGAAATCAAAGCGAAGTATCTCCATTCGGATGTGGATACGTTAGATCGTATTACGATTCTCGAAGAATTACGTCGCGGTGTGTTTGATGTATTGGTAGGTGTGAATTTATTACGCGAGGGATTGGATTTGCCAGAGGTGTCACTTGTGGCAATTCTCGATGCGGACAAAGAAGGGTTTTTGCGATCAGAAGTTTCACTTATCCAAACAATTGGAAGGGCTGCACGTAATGCAGGTGGGCGTGTGATTCTCTATGCAGATAAAATTACAGGATCACTCAGACGCGCAATCGATGAAACGGAGCGACGTCGTGTGATCCAACTCGCATATAATAAAGAAAACAATATTACACCACGAACAATTCAAAAAAACATTGCATCGATTGTCAAGCATGATCAAGCTCACATTAAAGAAGCAAAAGAATTTATTACACTTGCACGTATCGAAAATATTGAAGGATACCTCAAGCAACGTGAATCGGATATGAAGAAAGCTGCAACTGGATTAAATTTCGAAGAAGCGGCAATGATCCGTGATGAAATCAAAGAGTTGCGCAAATTACGGTAGCGGTTGCTTTTTTATGAAAAACGTGCTATAATAGAGTTAATATGATATAAAAAGCGGGTGAAGACTCGCTTTTTTGTTTGTAAAATCATATATGTGGTCAATTATGGAAAAAGAAAAAAAAACATACAAAAAAATAACACGCACAGTTGCAAAGCATGTAATTCATGGGTATGCAGTGATGTTTTTTTGTATGATTTTTTATGGATTTATATTTACAGTGATTGTCATCACGCGATCGATTACAGATGAAATCGATCAAATCAAAGACGTAAAAATCCTATATAATCAACCAAACCCTCGGATATTGAAACAATCATATGACATGTTGAATGGGTATCCGATGGCAGAGATGGCGCCGTATATTGCACAAGAGAAACCACAGGTGGCAGCATTTTTAATAGCAATCGCAAAAAAAGAAAGTGCATGGGGTGTGCATTCACCAAAGCTCAATGGAGAAAATTGTTATAACTATTGGGGCTTTCGTCAAAAAAGAGAACGTATGGGCAGTGGTGGACATACATGTTTTGATACACCGGAAGAAGCTGTCCGCGTGGTAGCGGATCGCATCGAAGATTTGATTAATAAGAAATATGATACACCACAAAAAATGATTGTATGGAAATGTGGATTTAGTTGTAGTGGACACAGTGACGCAAGTGTCAAAAAATGGGCACAGGATGTGGGCTATTATTATGGAAAGATGTATCAATCAAACTTATAAAAAGAGAAAATTTTTCTCTTTTTATATTTACAAATATTCTAGAATGAATAACAATCGGATGATTTTTTAGCTACTGCGTTGTTGCCATAGGTTACAGCAGTTTCTGTAGTTATTGACGAGAAGAATGGACGGGGTCGTTTAGGTGGCTTGGCGTGCTGTGCACAGCGCATACCGTATTGCTGATTGTTTGTAATTATAGAGTCTGTAATCTCGATAGATCCTATACCAATTGCTGTGAGCAGTGCAATGCCACTTTTTATGTTTTGATCAAAAACACACTGTGAAATTTTGACAATATTGTCATAAATTTCTGTTTCAAGCCCACTTTCCCCGTTCAATGAAGACGTGGTGTTAGTAATTGTTGCGTTCATGTGGGGATGGAGATCTATGCCTTCCTCACCATTTTCTGTTACGAGACAATCTTCTATTGTTATGCGTCCATCACGGAGATACATGCCTTGATTTTTATTTTTTTTGATAGTGACACGGTGTAATCGCACGAGAGGCATAGCGTTAATTTGTTCATCGGTCATATTGATGATGTCGTAAATAGGTTGTTCCACTTGAAGCTCGTTTATAAGAGATATGCGATCTTTCTTACCCATCAAAATACCAAAATCACTCGCATCAGATGCAGTCACATCTATGATGTTTACTGATGTGTCGTGAGGGATCATAATCGCATTATCACCACCAGATATATGAAGATTGAGTAGTGTAGAGCGATTACCGGTTTGTATGACATTCTGTAGTGGGAGAGGTTCAATTGTAATTGTCACGTCGCCTTGCCCGTAGAGCACAGTATCGTCGGGTAAAACAATTTTCTCGGTATAAGTGCCGGATGTAACGATAATCGTATGAATATTTTGATTTTTTGCTGCACCGACAGCATCAGATATTGTGGTGTATGGAAAAGTGAATGATCCTGTTTGTGGTGATAGTAAATTTTGTTCATATGTGCGCAGTAATATATTGGTTGATTTATCAAACAATGTACTTTGAAGATCAGCATAATATGTGTTGTCCAAAATACTTTGATCAACAAATAGTACGAGAGGTGAGGTGCTTTGCAATTGTATCAGTAGTTCGCGTGCAGCAAAAAAATTTCCTCCATACCAGATGCCAGCAAAAATCGCGCCATATATCAGTGCGCGAAGTGTAAGCCAATACAGCGAAGGATTTTTGAATATATCCATAAATATAATTTAATAATGATTTAAAAAGGGAATTATCTCGTCAGAGTTTTCTATTGAACAGTATAAAATATTTGTGAATATTTGTCGATAAAAAAACAAGACAAATTCACAGATTTGTCTTGCATGGTTTGATTAGATGTTTTGACGAATTAATGTCAGAACATCTTGTAGCGTTACGCCAGTTACTCGAATTTTATTGTCGGGCAGAATGATGATACCGACATACTCCCCATTTTTTTTGTCAATCGCGATTTTTATGCGATTGATATGCGATTTACTCTTTTGGAGAGAATCTTGTATTTCGAGCATCACATTTTTTTTGTCCTTGAGATTAGTATCAACTTGAATCTCACAGGCAAGTTTTGCTTGCGTAAGAAGTTGTGATCTATACAAAGTAAATCCAGCACCTACAGTAAGCGGCATCGTTAACGAATGATACAACCGAAACTGTGTTTTGATATCATCTGGGAATGTAAAAATGATTATGTTAGGGTGTAAAGTAGCGTGTATCAATATCTTTTTTAAAACACTTAGTACGTGTTTGGGTTTGCCTGGGTATACAGTGCTTATAAGAAAACAATGTAAATATGAACACAATTCATGTAGAGCCTTCATTTTTACATTGGATCCCTGATAAATTTCGTTAATTGTGAGCTCAACTATTCCACCTACTTTGATAACTTCTTTTTTTCCGTGGATCATAAAAACCTCATGATATGATTGTTATTTTTTGACAACGAACTAGGAAATGTATTATACACCAATTATATCATTTTGTCCAGTTTTTTGTTGACGCGATGTGGGATTTCATAGACAATAATAGTAGTATTTAAAAATAATAACAATTATGCATTATAAGAAACACACACTAAAAAATGGTTTGCGAATCATTCTCGTACCAATAAAAGAAATGACGACAGCAACTGCTCTCATTTGCGTCGGCACAGGATCTCGCTTTGAAGAAGAGCGTGAAAATGGATTAGCACATTTCCTAGAACACATGTTTTTTAAGGGAACAAAAACTCGACCAAAATCAATGATGATCTTAAAAGAGTTGGATACTCTTGGGTCACAGCATAATGCATATACAGGCAAGGATCGCACAGCATATTATACAAAGGTGCCATCGGCAAAAATATTACAGGCGATGGATATCTTACATGATCTTTTTCTCAACTCTTTATTTGAGGCAAAAGAGATTAAAAAGGAATCGGGTACAATTGTGCAAGAAATCAATATGTACGAAGACATGCCAGCACAACAAGTGTACGATATATTTGAAACAGTGCTTTACGGAGAAAATCATCCGTTAGGAAGGGAAATCATAGGCACAAAGAAAAATGTTTCATCATTTGTCCGTAAAGATTTTTTATCATATCTAGAAAAATGTTATGCAGCACACAACACCGTGGTGTGTGTTTCAGGAAATTTCTCTGAAGGAAAAGTTCTGGCAAAGATCAAAAAAGACTTTAAAAACATGCATAGTGGAAATCGTCCATATCACGAAATATTTGTAGGTACACAAAAAAGCCCAGTACTTAAGATCAAAAACAAAAAAACAGATCAGACACAAGTTGTTGTTGGTGTACATACAGGTGGTTTTGATCATAAGGATCGATATGTGTATTCTGTTTTGGCAAATATACTTGGCGGAGGTATGAGTAGCCGATTATGGGAAGAGGTTCGAGAAAAAAGAGGGCTAGCATACAGTGTTCATGCGTTTGTAGATTTTTATCCTGAGGCAGGCTATTTTGCGGCAAAAGCTGGTGTTGAACATGATAAATTAATCGAATCGTTACAACTTATTTTGAAAGAACTAAAAAAAATTGCACAACATGGTGTGACGGAAGAAGAATTTGAGCGTGCTCGCAGTGGATTTGAAGGTCGCATCGCATTCAGTCTAGAGACATCTGACGCGATCGCAAGTAATTTTGCAGAACAAGAAGCAACACGAGATGAGATCGTTGTACCAGAAGAATCTTTGCGTCGAATCAAAAAAGTGAAGCGTGCAGATATCCAGCGTGTTGCAAAAGAGATTTTCGTTGACGAACAGTTAAACTGTGCAATCGTCGGCCCGCAAAAAGAAAGAGAGGATGAGATCAAAAAAATATTACATTTCTAATTATATTTTTGTGAATTAATAAGACTCAAATTTTCATCATGTGAGGTTTGAATCTTATTTTGAAGATATTTGATAATTGTTTTTGTTGTTATAGTGTGATATTGTATAGTGTAATTATATAGTGCGAATACACAGTATGAATCAAGTAATTGACGTATCATCAAGTATCATTTTTCGAGTCATTGCAACCCTATTAGGTCTTTGGTTTTTGTATGTGATCAAAGATGTGATTTTGATTTTTCTTATTGCGATTATCATCACTGCAGCTCTCAATCCATTGATCAGCTCTGCACAAAAGATATTACGAACGAAACGTGCTCTTGTCGTTAGTATGGTATACATAATATTTTTTGCAGTAATTGCGATATTAATATCGGTTATCGTGCCGACTCTCACAAGACAATTTGAACAGTTCGGTACGGAATTGCCACAATTTATTTCACAGATTTTGCCTCAGTATATTACTTTGCCAGATGATGCATCTTTCGGAGATGTGAGTAAACAGTTTATTGGACTACTCAATAATCCATTTACCACTACAGTGGGTCTCCTGTCAGGTATTATTTCAATCGTTTCTGTCGTGTCGATGTCTTTTTATATGTCATTACAAGAGGACGGGCTCAAAAAATCACTACTGATTATTACGCCTCGTCAACATCAAAAATATGTAGCACGATTAATTGACCGCATTCAAGAAAATTTCGGTCGATGGATGGCTGGACAGTTAGTCACGATGCTTTTTGTGGGTCTATTGTATTATGTAGCTCTTCTTGCGCTTGGCGTGCCTTACGCGCCTGTACTTGCATTGATTGGAGGTCTGATGGAAATTGTGCCTTATTTTGGGCCAATCATCGCGAGTGTGCCAGCTATTATCTTTGGATTTGTGCAAGATCCATTCATTGGACTTATGGTTGCCTTTGTATACATGGGTGTAAATATGATTGAAAATTATTTTCTCATCCCAAAAATAATGAATAAAGCAATCGGACTACATCCTGTCTTGGTGATTCTCGCCTTACTTATCGGAGGCCAAATTGCTGGTATTGTAGGCATCTTTCTCGCAGTGCCCTTGGCTGGCGCAATTGGCGTATTTTTAAAAGATGTCCTAGAAAAAAAAATTAAATAAGATATGACACATTCAATTAAACAACCAGAAGGAGGTCTTTTGCAATCATCGCAATGGATGAATATACTTCGAGCTGAAAACAAAGTAGTAATTCAGATGCAAAATGGCAGGGATATTTTATATGGCATTGAACAAAAGTTGCCACTTGTGGGTAAATATCTATATTTTCCACGTGCAATAGATATTCAGGAAAAAACAATTGAAGAAATTTGTGCACTTCACTACTGTTGGATTCGCATGGATGTTAGTAACGAGAACATGATGAACACATTGCAAAAAACACACAAAAAAATAATTAAAGCGCCACATGATATGCAGCCACGAAAAAATCTCATTGTGGATATTTCAAAAGGTGAAGAAACTTTATTACAAAAAATGAAATCAAAAACACGATATAATATTCGGCTTGCACAAAAAAAAGGTGTACAAATATTTACATCGAAAGAAAAAAAATATGTGGACAGATTTTACGATTTGATTATGATGACGGCAGATCGGAAAGAAGTTTCTTTTCATCAGAAAGATCATTATGAAAAGATCCTCAATATACTTTCTGATGAGGAAGTAACTTTTTATATCGCAAAATATCACGATGAGATTATTGCAATCAATATCATCTCATTTTTTAATGGTACGGCGACATATCTCCATGGTGCAACATCGGATCATCACCGTAGCGTGATGGCACCATTTCTTCTGCAATGGCAGGTGATATGTGATGCTAAAAAACGAAACTATGAGTGGTATGATTTGGGGGGTGTTTTTCCAGAGAGTGATGATCTCGGTAAGCAAGGTATTACACGTTTCAAAGCAGGATTTGCACCAGAGGAAGATTTCTACGATACGAAAGGATCATATGATATTATCTTGTCTCCGCAACGTTATAAATTGTATCGCATATTGCAAAAATTGCGATAGAATCTTGTTGATAACTGATGGACTTGCATAAATATGTGACATGTATTATTCTAAATGGAGAACAGAGGGTGAGGCAATTTTGTTTGGTTTCGGTCAATGGTCAATGGTCCGTGTCTGTCAACCTCAAATCGCATTACCGGTAAGTTTGCATAAACGTTTTATTCATCTTTACCCTTGCCCTCCTGTTCTTTTAAGCCCCAAGCAATTTTTGTGTGAGAGTAAATACTCTCAACAGATCGAAAATTTATTTTCTTTCATACACAAAAAAATTGCTGGGGCTTTTTTTTGTTTTCTTTGAGATTATTTTGAATGGTAAACCTATAAATACAATATTTTGAGGAATCAAAAAAAATACCAAAAAAACATTCAAGCGCAAAAGATAATGCATTACATGGTGTTCTTTTAATGTTTTTTATTTTCTTGATAAATAAATTATTATTGCAAAATTTTCATAGATTTGATTTTTATGGTAAAATATAAATATAAATTATCTATGTAATAAATAATATATGCAAAACAAAAATATAAAAACGGTTCTTCTTGTTATTTTTGCGATTGGTGCGTTTGTTGCTGTCACTTTTTTTTATATGCAGGAAAAAAAAGAAAGTTCTCTTACTAATGAAAGAGCAATGCAAAATAGTGTAACAGTGGTTTCACAAGAAAATAATGTGTTTACACTTAATCTTACATTTGATAATGATACACAAGAGCGATCGATGCTCAAATATACCGTTCTCCTATATAGATCTGATGAAAAAGGAGAAATTGTGGGAGAGTCTCCTCTGGATGTGAAGTACTATGCTGACAAAATTTCTTTAGGTGAAAGTAAAGATAAACTCATTAAAAAAGACATTTCTTACAGTGCTCCTCAATATCTCGATGGAGAGTATATTCTAGTGGTAGAATATGTCAATGAAAGCGGAAGACAAATCAAATCGTCTATCGTAGATAAAATAACATTACATGCCAAAAACACTGATTTTCTGGAAATATTTCCGGACACTTGTATCCTCCAAATCGAAGGAGAAAAAGGAGAAAAAATGTATACGCACAGTCAAGGAGTTGATGTTAAAATAGAGGAAAATCTCATTCTCACGTGTACCGTAACTAATCATTTCGATAAAGAAATAACAGTTAATCCGAACTTTGAAAACTATTTTCGCAATTTCACTTTGGGTGAGATAAGAGAACAATACAAAGTCACTTTTGGTAAAATAGCCTTTGCTCCTAATCAGACTAAAAACATCTCTCTCCCAATCACAAAAGCTCTTCTTCCTCAGGCATATGATGCAGCTTTTTTCTTCACAGATGATTCTCAGAAACAACTCTCCAATAGGATTTATTCGCACTATGTTATCGTAGGGGAAAGCGCTACTATTCATGATGTGACTCTGGACAAGAATCACTATTCATCTGGAGAAATTGCCAAAACCAATATTTATGTTAGCGGTTCAGCGGATGGTTTTGAATTTTCCCGCCACGGAGGCACAAAAAACAAAATGCTTAATTTAGAAATAGATATTAGGGATATTAATAATCAAAGCTGTCTTAATGAAAAAAAGACCCTCAATCTCGACGTCACAAAAACAACAAATCAAGAAGTGTCTATAGAGGTTGGTAAGGATTGTCAAAAACCTTTCATACTTGTTTTGCTGCGCGGAACCAATGACGAGGTTTTGGATGCGAGGAGTTTCCTTCAAATTATCAAATAAGTGATTACTAATTTTTTAAATATCATACAGATGAAAAAACATATTGTTACTATAGTGATTCTTTTGATGGCTATTGGGGGAGGAGTGATTTCAATTTCTCCTACGGCAAATGCTTTAACTTGCTCAGGAGGTTTTTCGTATGACCCATCGACTGGTGGCGGAAGAAACAACTATTACAATGGATGTACTTCACAGCCGAATGGTTGTGGCAATTGTTCATGTCCTCCGGAATGTACCATATCATATAGTCCTAGCACACTCACTTCATCAGGTGTGGGAAGTGTATCTTTGGCAATAATAGGGACTGATGCAGACGGACAAGCATCGTGCAGTTGCTCGGGACTAGATTCTCCGGGATATACTTTTGGTTTATCCGCGGGTACCTATAATCAGGGACCATTCGGTTATGCTGGTACAAAGAGCTGTACTTGCACGGTGTCAAATTCTAGGGGAAGTAATTCATGCAGTGGATCACTGACAGTGACAGCTGCTCCCGTGAACGGTGCTTGTGGTTCAGCTAATGGTGGTAGTTATTCCAGTGCACCAACTTTTGGATTTTGTTCTTCGGGGACGTCAACTGGAGTTTCTGGTTCGGGGCCATGGTTTTGGAGTTGCAAAGGTTCAGGTGTGGGCTCAACTGAGTCATGTAACGCGAGCATTCTTCCTGTTTTACCTAGCTGTTCAATGTCATATAGCCCTAGTGCATTGACTATAGGAACTACTGGAAATGTGACGCTTTCAATGAGTAATGATGCGGATGGACAGGCGTCATGCACGTGTACCGGGTTAGATTCGCAAAGTTCTGCCTTTAATTTATCTGCAGGTACCTATACTCAGGGACCATTCAATTCTGCAGGAACAAAGAACTGTACTTGTACGGTGGTTAGTACAACTGGACATTCAGGAACGTGTAGCAAATCGCTCACAGTGAACGCTGCTGCAGTAAGTGGCTCATGTGGAACGCGTAATAAGACATATGCAGATATTGCCACAGGGTGGGGATTTGATACTATGTGCGGACAAGGATCAGCTAGTCCATCTGCTGTGTCTTTCCCTAGTCAAGGAACGTCAGTTAGCTGGAGTTGCAATGGTAGTGGCGGAGGTACGAATGCATCTTGTACAGCTACTCATCAGACGATTACTTGCACTCCAAATTGTAATTGTGCCGCAATCACGTGCTCGACACAAACGTGTCTCAACAGCTGTGGTACGGCGTATTGTACAGGCATGAATAATTGTACTACTTTTTCTTGCACTGATCCTTCTACAGGCTTATCAGCGATTCCTCCAACGGGCTACGTAATGTGTCCAAACGCTAATATAGGTCTTACACAAAACGTATCATGGTTCATTACAGGCAGTGGGGTAGCGTCTTGTGCAACATACAATGGA
>JBBQZC010000032.1:0-11637 GCA_038208115.1 Candidatus Moraniibacteriota bacterium | reverse complement strand
ACACAGTAAATGATGTCTGGACACCAACAAATACCTGTCCAGAAGGACTCACTGCAGATACCAATAAATATGCTGCAATCCCAGACACAGCACAAGCAGTTTCTGCTGTCGTTACATACGCACCAACTGCAACAACCACACACACCTGTTTCAAAGTCGATGTACAACCATCTCAGCAATCAGGAAACTATACAGGACAAGTGACGTATACAGCTACTACGGATGCGAGTGGGTATTGGCAGTAGAGGAATGAGAGAATAAAGTTTGAAAAGAAGATAAATTGTGAATGATTTCTGTTATGAATATAATGATGTTTGAACGGTAATAAATGCACATATCCGAGTGAACTTATTTAATTGAGAGTATATTGATGAAGCTATTTCAGGTAAATCACTACTATGAGAATCATTGTAGTGATTCTTCATTTTTAAGTGATCTATAGGGATAAAATTCACACTCTTCCACAAAGGTTTATGACGATGTATTCTATATGTGATAATGCTGATGAAAAAAATGCGAATGTAAAATTAAGAATATTATAGAACATCATTACAAATGAGTAATGTCATCAAATATTATGCAGTAAAGAAATTAATATAATTATATGAAACAGAAAAAGATTGTGACAATCGGTGGAGGGACAGGTTCATTTACACTTCTTACAGGACTTAAGCAATATCAATATGATATTACGGCAATTGTGACGATGGCGGACGATGGCGGATCAACTGGTAAATTACGTGATGAATTAGGTGTTTTGCCACCTGGTGATGTGCGTCAGTGTCTTGTGGCACTTTCAGATTCTTCACGTGAGTTACGTGCACTTATGAATTATCGTTTTGAAAATGGTGGATTAGAGGGACATAATTTTGGCAATATTTTTCTTTCCGCTCTGGAAAAGATTAATGGAAATTTTTCAGACGGTGTTGCGGAAGCAATTCGCATTTTGAATGTTAATGGAAAAGTTGTGCCAGTGAGTGAAGATGATATGCGACTCAAAATTCGTCTAAATGATGGGCGTGTTGTGGTGGGAGAGAAAGAATTGGACGATAACGATGATATCCGCAATACAGGTGTTTTTGACGTACAACTTGCAAAGAGCGTTCGTGCAAATCCCGTGGCAATTTCTGCTATTGAAAAAGCAAATTTTATTATTATTGGACCTGGTGATCACTTCGGAAGTATTGTGCCAAATTTGTTGGTGAGTGGAATCAAAATGGCAATTAAAAGATCGCGTGCTAAAGTGATATTTATCGCCCCACTAACGAATAAAAAAGGTTTAACCAATGGTTATTCAGTCGGTACATATATTGAAAGTATCGAAAAAATGATCGGGAACGGTCGTATAAACTTTGTTGTATACAATGTTACAGCGCCGCGTAAAGAAAACATCGCACAATATGAACGTCAAGAGGGCAAAAATTCACTAGTGCAAATGGAAAAATCTTTTAACCATTCATATAAGCTTATTACAGGCGATCTTCTGCGTAGAGAAAAAATAGCGCGTATCAAAGGGGATGTTTTGGCACACACACGGGCACTTATTCGTCATGATAGTGAAAAATTGGCGCGTGCAATTGCGCTAATAACGGAATATGATGATTATAAGACATTTACAATTGTATAAAATTTATATGGATATCTGTGATAATGTCACAAATAAAAAACCACGTGACCAACATTGATGAAACAATGTTTTTTGGTCACGTGGGTAGTGTTATTCTTTCGGGATTGGCCATTCCCGTGGTAAGGGAGGCTTACAGTCTTCATAATACTGTATGAGCCATCCATCACAATTGACTAGTTTTTCTAAACCCTCTAGCGGTCTATTGGTTAATCGAATCACGATTTGCCAACGTTCTTTTGCATCGCTGGTTTTTCTGACTTCGCGACATGGTGGTGCAACAAATCCAAAAGCGCGAAATTGCTTCAGCCAGTAATATGTTGCTCCGTATGTTATTTTTGCTTTTTGTGCAATCTCGGCAGTCAAAATGCCTTTGTTTTCTGATCGCAATAGGTCTGCCAAGGCAGCATATACGCGGAACGCATTTTCACTCGGAAGTAATTTTCCAGCTTTCATTCTCTCTCCTCAATTCAATCTAATATTTTTGAGATGCATCTTAAGAACAACTATAAATTATAGCACATTTATCAGTAAATGTCAAATGTAGGAACTGGTAATGTAGTGATGAGCTAAATTTATGAATGTGACTAGTGCATGAATAACGGTTCTTCTCAATAGTGAAAAATTGATATGTGCTTGCACGATAAGTGACAGAGTATGAGGAGTATTGTATATTTAATGTCACACAATTATTAAAAAAAATTATCACATGACGAAATATCAATATCGACCATTTGCGTTTTTGTTTTTTGTAGTCAAGCAACATAAATTTGCAGGATTTCTTTCATCATTTCTTGTTATTTGTGCTGCAATTTGTAGTGCATTGCTATACCAGGCGATAAAAAATATTACAAATGCGGTCACACAGTATGATCATGATGCGGATAAAATATGGTTATCGGTAATCACTTTTTTTGTGCTTCTTATATCTACAAATATATTTTATCGTCTCAGTGGATATGTGGCATCATGGTGGGTGTCACAAAATGATTTCTTCGTTGGGCAAAAGATGTTTGCCTACACACTGGATCATAGTGCCGGATATTTTGCAGATCATCAAAGTGGTAAATTGCAGAATAAAATATCAAATATTATCACAGCTGTGCATGGCATGGTGACATCTTTGATGTGGCAATTTTTGAATTTGCTAGTTGAAATCATCATCATTACGTATTTGGCGTTTGCTGTAAAAAATATCATTGGGTGGATTTTCATCGTATTTCTTATCATATCAATCATCTATAATTTCTTTATGTCGCGTATTATGTCACGCTATGCGCGTGAGAGGGCTGATAAGGTTGCTATTGTTGGTGGAAATGCTGTAGATACAATCGGTAATATTTTGGCTGTTAAACAAAATGTAGCGCAGAAGCAGGAAATGAAAGTTTTTGAGGAGTCACTAGAAGATTATCGTAAGATTTCCATCAAGAGTTGGAGATTTTTTGATCTTGCGATCGTGCTCAATAATTTTATAATTATGAGCATGTTTGTGATTATTACAATCATCTCAGTGCGATATTTTATTCACGGTATTATTCAAGTAGGTGATGTAGTGATGATTGTTACGATGTTTATGATGATCTATGGTCAATTAGAATTTTTAAGCACAACATTCAATCGATTTATGGAAAATTATGGACAACTCAAAGAAGGTTTGGAGAATATTTGTGCACCACATGATATTATCGATGCACCATATGCAAAACATGTTGACATAAAGAGAGGTGATGTTGTATTTGAGCATGTGACATTTCACTATAATGAAGATGAGGAACAGATGGTTTTGGAAAATCTATCAGTGGTGATACCTGCAGGTCAAAAGGTTGGACTCGTAGGTGAATCTGGTGCTGGGAAGACGACTTTTGTAAAACTTCTTTTGCGTTTTGTGGATACAAAAGAGGGTGCAATTTTGATCGATGGACACAATATTCAGAGTATTCGGCAGGATGACTTGCGAAAAGCAATAACCTATGTGCCACAAGATGCTTTGTTATTTCATCGATCATTGGAAGATAATATTGTGCATAGCAATCCATTGGCAGGTGTAGATGAAATACAAGGTGCAATTGATGGAGCCCATGCATCAGTGTTTATTAATAATTTTCCGCAGAAAATCAAAACAATGGTGGGGGAACGTGGTGTGAAGTTGTCTGGAGGACAAAAACAGCGCGTCATGATCGCTCGTGCGATGCTTAAAAATGCACCAATCGTGGTATTGGATGAGGCGACGAGTGCATTGGATAGTGAGTCAGAAAAATATATTCAAGAGGCATTGGGCACATTAATCGAAAAGAAAACAGCAATTGTGATTGCCCATCGTCTCAGTACACTGAAAAAAATGGATCGTATCATTGTGTTTGAAAAAGGCACAATTAGTGAAGATGGTACGCATGATGAATTGCTTGCGCAGAAAGGTAAATATTACACATTGTGGCAACACCAAACAGGAAAACTAGATTAATAGAATATAGTTTATGGTATACTTGAATGAGAAATAAAAAACACATTATGATACAAAAAGAGCAGAAAAATATATATGAATATTCTGTGGGAGAAATTCTCACTGAATTTCATACGTCAGAACATCAAGGATTATCCGAATCAGAAGCATTATCACGGATCAAAAAATATGGACGCAATCAAATTGCACAAAAACATAATTGGAAGTGGCTTAAATTGGTTGTGCATCAATTTTCAGATGCACTTGTGTGGATATTGCTTGTTGCTGCAGTTCTCGCTTTTTTCTTTGGAGAATCGCGAGACGTGATTATCATACTATTTATCGTCAGCGCGAATGCAATTATCGGTTTTTTACAAGAGTTCAAAGCGGAGAGGATTCTCGATAGCATAAAAAAACTGACGACTGATCAATCACAAGTCATTCGTGATGGAAAGAAAAAAGAAGTCGATGCTCGTTTTCTCGTACCAGGAGATGTCGTGTTCGTCGTTGCGGGGGATCGCGTGCCAGCTGATGGATTTATTACAGAGAGTTTTGATCTCAAAGTGAATAGTTTTATTTTTACAGGGGAATCAAGCCCAGAAAAAAAATCTGTCAAAACGATTGAGGGTAAACATGTTTCATTGGCTGATATCGATAATATGCTTTTCATGGGAGAAACAATTTCTACAGGTGAGGGGCGATTTGTCGTGACAGGTACGGGTATGCAGACGGAGTTAGGGCGGATTGCGCATCTCACTGGAGAGATCAAGGAGGTTCCGACGCCGATGCAAAAACAAATGCAACGTTTGAGTAAAAATATTGCGATTGTTGCGGTATCTATCGGCACATGTGTGATGATCGTCGGAAATTATTTTGAAATGACATTGTATCATAGTTTTCTTTTTGCGCTTGCATTAGCTGTATCTGTCGTGCCAGAGGGTTTGCCTGCAGCGATTTCCGTTGCCTTGTCATTGGGCATGAAGCGACTTCTTACTGTGAAAATGTTAGCGAAGAAATTAAGTGCTGTCGAAACACTTGGGTCAGTATCAATCATTTGTACAGATAAAACCGGAACAATCACAAAAAATGAATTGACTGTGACACATGTTGTCATCAATGATCAGATGCTTACGGTGAGTGGTACGGGATACAGTCCAGAAGGAAATTTTTATGCTGAGGGTAAGGTGGTGAATCCAGCGCATATAGAAAATCTCGAAATGCTTTTTCGTATTGGCACATTGTGTAATGATGCAAATATTGTTTTGAAAGATGGCGTGCGCACAGTTGTTGGTGATCCAACAGAAGGCGCAATCGTTGTGGTGGGTGAAAAGTACAATCCAAAGGAAAATTATTTTAATATTGGTGAAACAAAAATTACAGAAAATCCATTTGCATCCGATCGCATGCGAATGAGTGTTGTCTATAAAAATACTCACGTGGCATCCTTTGTCAAAGGTTCACCTGATGTAATGATCGATCTCTGCGATTTCATCATGCAAGGAGATCAGTTGATGCCATTTACGATAGAAGAAAAAATGCATATTAAGGAAATGTATAATGCCATGTCTGCCGATGCCTTACGCGTTTTGGGATTTGCATATCGTGACCTATCAGGTATTGATGAGCATCATTATCTCGATGAATCAGAAAAGAAACTGACGTGGATTGGCATGATGGCGATGATCGATCCGCCACGCGTAGATGTCAAGCAGGCAATTCATGAATGCAAAGCACTTGGTATCAAAGTAATGATGATCACGGGAGATTATGAAATCACAGCACGCGCTATTGCGCGCAATGTGGGGTTGATCGATGGAGATGGGACGTATGAAGTGATAAATGGAAAGATGCTCAATCAATTGTCTGATCGTGAAATCTATCGAAAAGTGATGAAGAGAGATATCGTCTTTGCACGCATTGCACCAGAACAAAAACTACGCATAGCGACAATTCTCAAAAACAATCACCAAGTGATCGCGATGACTGGCGATGGTGTCAACGATGCACCAGCGCTCAAAAAAGCGGATGTGGGTATCGCAATGGGTGTAATCGGTACGGATGTATCCAAAGAGGCAGCAGACATGATTTTGCTCGACGATCACTTTGCATCAATCGTCCACGGTATCAAAGAGGGTCGTACGATTTATTACAATTTACGCAAATTTGTACATTATGTATTTACATCTAATGTAAGTGAATTATTAACAGTTGTTATCGGAGTGATTTGTCATATTCCATCACCGATCACAGCGATTCAGATTCTTGCGATTGATCTAGCTACGGATGTGTTTCCTTCTTTCTCTCTGAGTCTCGAGCCAGCAGAGGCACATAACAGTGAGAAGATTGCAAATTCTAAAGAAGCAATCATCAGTTGGCAGGGTGTGAAGCGGTTGATATATTTGGGAAGTATTATGGCAATAGGTGCAGCAATTGCTTTTTATTGGTCAATGGTGCGTGGTGGATGGTCATATGGACAAGCATATAATGTGAATGGTTTGCTGTACATAGGAGCAACAACAGCGGCATATGCAGTGCTTGCAATGAGTCAGATGGCAAATCTCATTCAATCGCGCAGTGAAAAATTATCGCCATTTGCGCTTGGTTTTTTCAAAAATAAATATGTGATTGCATCAGTCATTATTTCGTTTGGAATGCTTCTCATGTTTATGTATGTGCCCTTTTTCCAAAAATATCTCGGCATGTGTCCAATCGTCTGGCAAGACTGGTTGGTGGTAGCCATTACGACATGTGCAGTTTATATTTTTGAAAATATACGTAAATTGTATAATGCGATATAGAGGGGTGCAAAGTTTATAAAAAATATAAATTTTACAAATATCACAAAAATATGAAATGTGGAAAATATCGGCATTATAAGGGAAAATATTATGAAGTTATCGGCGTAGCACATCACAGTGAAACATTGGAAGAATTAGTCATATATCGTACATTATATAAACATGAAAAATATGGGATGCATGCATTGTGGGTGCGACCAAGAAAGATGTTTTTTGACACTGTGGTGGTGGATGGAGTGACTATTCCGCGGTTTATGTTTTGTGGAGATGGCTCATGTGGTACATGATATAATTAAGGTATAAATATTCATGCAATTTATATGTGTGGAATCGTGGGATATATCGGATCAAAAGGGCGAGCAGATGAAATATTACTTGATGGGTTAAAACGATTGGAATATCGTGGCTATGATAGTGCAGGGATGTGCTTGACAATAGGTAAAAAAATAAAGACATTTAGAGCCGTCGGCAAAGTCGCTGCATTGGAAGAAAAAATTGATCGAAAAGGAATTGCGTCACATATGGGCATCGCACATACACGCTGGGCGACACACGGTAAGCCAAGTGTGAAGAATGCACATCCACATAGTAGTGGTAAGATCCATCTTGTGCACAATGGCATTATAGAAAATTTTCATATATTGAAAGATGCTCTGATTAAGAGGGGGCATGTGTTTACTAGTGACACGGACAGTGAAGTGGTCGCGCATATGATCGACGAGGAAAATAAAAAATACGATTTTGAACAGTCTGTATATCGTGCGCTTGCACAAGTCCGTGGAGCGTATGCTCTTGTGATATTACATGAAGATGAACCGGAAAAAATAATTGCTGTGCGGAATAGTTCACCACTTGTGGTAGGTGTGGGAAAAGATGAATATATCATTGCTTCTGATGTTTCTGCGATTATCACATATACTGATCGTGTGATCTATCTAGATGATGGAGAGATGATCGTGATCACCTCAAATCATCATGTGATTACAAATTTACGAGGCAAAAAAATACACAAAGAAGAGCAAATAATCACGTGGGATGTCACAGAAGCACAAAAGGAAGGATATGCACATTTTATGCTCAAAGAAATTTATGAGCAACCGCATTCTGTCGAAGATGCCATGCGTGGACGCGTAATGCTCAAAGAAGGTCTGGCGCGACTTGGTGGATTGTCTGATGTTGAGAAAAGATTGCGAGACATAGAACGTATTATTATCGTGTCATGTGGTACATCATATCATGCGGGATTGGTCGGTGAATATATGATCGAGGAATATGCGGGCATCCCTGTCGAAGTGGAATACGCATCGGAGTTTCGTTATCGTAAATTACTTTTGAATCAAAGAACGGCAGTGATCGCAATCTCGCAATCCGGAGAAACTGCCGATACGCTTGCGGCGATTCGTGAAGCAAAAAATAAGGGTGCATTGACTCTCGGCATTGTAAATGTAGTAGGATCCACGATAGCACGAGAGACAGATGCAGGCATATATAATCATGCCGGACCTGAAGTTAGTGTGGCAAGTACGAAGGCGTTGACTTCTCAGTTAACAATTCTGGCACTTCTCACAGTATATCTGGGTAGACAGCGTGATATGTCATTGACGATGGGTAAACGAATTCTCTCAGAACTACGATTATTGCCAAAAAAGATTACAAAAATTTGCGAACAAGAGCGTGAGATTAAGCAAATCGCAAAAAAATATAGGGTATATAGTAATATGTTTTATCTTGGACGTAAATATAATTATCCCATTGCTCTGGAGGGTGCTATAAAGATTAAAGAGATTGCATATATCCATGCAGAGGGATATGCAGCAGGGGAAATGAAACATGGTCCAATCGCTCTCGTCGATAAAAATTTTCCATCTGTGGTGATTGCGCCGAAAGATAGCGTCTATGAAAAGACAATGTCTGCGATTTTTGAGATGCGTGCACGCAGTGGCAAAGTGATTGCCATTACTACAGAAGATGGAGGAGATGTGCAGAAGATTGCTGATGATGTCATTGTCATCCCAAAAACGCTTGAAATGCTTATGCCAATCCTTGCTGTCATACCATTGCAGTTACTTGCGTATCATGCGAGTGTGTTCAAAGGATATGATGTGGATAAGCCGCGTAATTTAGCCAAAAGTGTGACAGTGGAATAATTAAGAATTAATAATTAAGAATGAAGTATACTTTTTCAAAGATAGGAATTGCTGTCATGTGTCTATTGATCATGAGTGGTTGTATGCGTTTTGGAAATAAAGATCAAAAAGCGCAAGAGAATTTATCTGTTGTTGCTGGTCCAAGGCAAGTTGATATTGATAGTATTCATTATCTTTTTCTTATCGTTCCTGAGGGAAGTGCGGTAAAAAATACTGTGCCATATACTGTTGTGGGCACAACTGGATGCAAAGATAAGATCGTTCGTGTGATAGAGGATGATATGACCACACCAAATCTCGCACTGGAAAAACTATTTGCGTACAAAGGTATGAAAATAGGTGTATATAATAGTCTGGAGCAATCACAATTAACGGTTGATCATATAATAAAAAATGACAAGGGTGATGTAGATGTATATGTCAAAGGCCTGCTGTATGTCGGTGGCATGTGTGATAATTCTCGTGTATTGTCGCAAATTACGTACACAGTAAAACAATTCGACCCAAATGTATCTGTGAATATCTTTGTGAATGATAAGCCATTGGGAGAGATTATGTCTGAGAATGGTGAATAGTGTGTATTTTGTGGTTTTGCAAATCAGTTTGATGCAGGGTATACTGAATGGGATATGATGTGTAGAATGTATCAGTTTTTGATTTTTTATTGCAAAAATACTATGGATTTATCATGGATACAGGTCTTTATACTTGGCTGTGTGGAGGGCATTACTGAATTTTTGCCGATTTCGTCTACAGCACATCTGATCTTAGCTTCACAGCTCATGCATCTCGAGCAGACGGAATTTATGAAGAGTTTTGAAATTATCATTCAATTAGGGGCTATCCTTTCAGTAGTCGTTTTGTATTGGAAACAATTGTTAGACATGGAGATTATCAAACGGCTAATCATCGCTTTTATCCCGACGGGTGTTTTAGGTTTAGTTTTTTATAAATTGATTAAGCAATATTTGATGGGCAGTAGTTTCGTGATTCTCAGTACACTTTTTCTTGGAGGTGCTTTTTTAGTGATATTTGAGTGGTGGTATGCAGAAAAAGGAGAATCAATTAATCATATTGCACACATATCTTATAAAAAATGTTTTTATATTGGTCTATTTCAATCCATCGCCATGATTCCAGGTGTTTCACGAAGTGCAGCGACGATCGTTGGGGGACTGCTCTTGGGTCTCAGGAGAAAAACGATTGTAGAGTTTTCCTTTTTGTTAGCAATGCCGACGATGGCCGCAGCGACTGGACTCGATCTCATAAAAAATGCACAAAGTTTCACTCTGTCGGAAGCGCATTTTCTCATTTTTGGCTTTGCCGTTTCTTTTATTATGGCGATACTTGGTATAAAATTCTTTCTCTCATATATTCAGAAACATTCATTTGCCACATTTGGCGTGTATCGTATGATCGTGGCAATTATATTCGTTATATTGTTTTTTGTGTAAAAACGTGCAAAAATATATTTTAATGTATAAATTGGTATTTTCAAAGAAATGACTATTATAAGCGGAAAAGATATTGCAGCAAAAAAAATGCTCGCATTGAGAGATGAGATTGAGCAATCCCTTTTAGTAGTGGGGGTGGCTGTCATATTGATTGGAGATGATCCAGCATCACATTTATATGTGAAGCTCAAGGAAAAGGCTGCAAAGGAGATCGGTATTGAGTTGCGAAAATATCTTTTTTCGGCACAGGTTTCTCGAGAGGAAATCGCACAGAGCATTGATTTTCTCAATAATGATCCAGACACACATGGTATAATCGTGCAGTTACCACTCCCTGCTCATCTCGATGCAGATGATATCGTGAGCATGATCAGTCCGCAGAAGGATGTTGATGGATTTCATAAAGCAAATCAGCAATTATTTCTCGCTGATGTGCCGTACGTGTATCCAGTGTTTCCTGGTGCGATTATGAGTCTCATCGATGCATGTAGTAGTGATCTGCGAGAAAAAAATGCTGTAGTTTTAGGTAAAAGTGATGTGTTTGATCGTGTGATGACTCATGCGCTTACGCAACGAGGATGTAACACAGATTTTATACGTTGTGTCGATAAAAGTGATTTTACTCCGAAAGAAAAAGAACTAATCAATAGTGCAGATGTTATCGTGACAGCAATCGGTTTGCCACATATACTCTCATGCGATCTGATCAAGGATGGTGCGATCGTGATCGATGGAGGGATTAGTAAGATGGGTGAAAACACAGTAGGGGATGTGAATCGCAAAGATTGTGCGGATCGTGAGATGTTTCTATCTGCCGTACCAGGTGGTGTCGGTCCAGTGACTATCGCATGTCTCCTAGAAAATGTGGTGGAGTTGGCGAAAAAACAAATAATGTAAAACAATTATTTAGTTAAGGAAATTGTGTATTTTTTACTGTATGATATACTATTACTAATCAGTCGTGAAAGATAAAAAGTTCGCATAATATGCAAGTTTAAACATATTATCCACCCACAAGTTCGCATAATAACGAGTTATGCAAAATCGCTTCGCTCTTTTGCATAATGTCGGCAGCTTCGCTTTGTTATGCGATTCGCTTCGCGACATCGCATAACTTCAGCATATCAGTAATTTCCTTTCAAAAACTCTGTTTTTGACGTAAACTACAGATATG
>JBBQZC010000031.1:0-11805 GCA_038208115.1 Candidatus Moraniibacteriota bacterium | reverse complement strand
GATCCAGGATTTTAGTGTGCTCAAAGAACTCAATGATCGTATTGCACAGGAACAAAAGGTCATCACAGATGAAAAAGCAAAAATCACACTGCGTCATCATGCGATCACACAAATGATCGGGAAAGCACAAGAGAAAGCAGCGCCATATCAAAGAAAGATGGATAAGTTTGCACGGATCAAGGAGAGGAATACGTATGAGAAGACGCCTACAGGGGAGGAGAAGGCTGCTGCAAGCGTGGTTACATGGGATCAATTTATTGCACCAAAACAGAAAGATGTGGGTGCGCACACGCATGGTGATCGGCTACCAATCTCGCAATATATCACTAAATGGAATCAGCATGTCCAAGACAATGCAGGTGGAAATTCACGTCCTGATTTTATCGATCAAACAGAATTGTTGGGACTGATCGGATTTGATCTCCATGCGTCAATGGATGTTGCAGACTTTCAAAGAATGACGGCATATTACTATCGATTTAAAGGATGTGACGTGTCGCAATTTCAAAAGAACGTGGAAGGATTTTATAAATATGTTGGTGGCGTTTCGAGTACAAAGAAAGAAGTCGTAGAAAAAAAAGAAGAAACGGAAAAAGTTGCAGAAGTGGTAAAAAGTGAAGATACGCAAATAGATCATAAAATAACCATACCTGCTACGGATAAATTAAAAGAAGATACGCGAGCAGCAGCATGGCATACAATTTATAAAATTCTCAATTCACCAAATCATACGTATGCAGATTTGATGGCAGAAACTGCCGTAGAGGGTGATCGGAAATTTCTGGAATTAACACGAAAATTGTGGGATGAGATCACAGTTCATGGCGTTCAAGAAATTAAAAATGCAGGGGGAGAAATGGAGTTCAAAAAATATTCGGATTTTGATGGTGAGAGTTGTCTAAAATTGTTGCAACTTGCTGGTGTCACGGTAAATCGTCATCGTGTGAATTTCGTGAAAAAAGGTGGCACGTGGGAAAGCGGTATCATTATGGACACATCGGACAATGATGGCGTCGTAGTGGAAGAAGAGGGAAAGAGATTAATCATGGATCATCATGGGAACAAATCGGGCAGAGACACATCAGCGACAAAATTTGTCTATGAAACACTTGTAAATATGGGACTTCTGGCAAAAGAAGAATATTTGGATCGCTATGTGGATTTTGTAACAAAACTTGATGGCATGGATTTTACTCGTGAAGAATCACAAAAGATCTATACAAATTTTCACAAAAATCTATATGGTCTCGCTCCACAGATGACAACAAAGGATATTTTTTCTCTTTTTGAAGCAGGTGTTGATCCATCAGCTGACCTTTCTGCTGAAGATTTGACAAAATATACATTTCACAATCAATTGAACAATAAGAGAGGTAAACTTATAGAACTTAGCACACATTTAAAACAGCGATTAGAAAGTGGCGAAGCAGCAATTAAAGAAATGGAAGAAGAAGGTTGTATCGTAGACACAGGCGATGAGAGGTTCGGAAAAATAGTGGTTGATATGAAAAAAAGAGTTGATAATGGAAATCCGGTAAATCGCCTCGTATCTGAAAATCATTCGGAGCAATTCGCGATTTTTTCTAAAGAACGATTTGGAGGGTATCTGTTGTGGTCACCAGAAAAAAATGCCTTCGTGTTATATACAAGAAAAAAGATGGATGATGAGTCGTTGCCAGGAGGGTTGGCGCAAGGGTTCAATATGCGTGGGCACATGTGGATGAAGCCAATAGCTGATGCAAATCCACTGACAATCACACTAGAGGAGGTAGTATCAAAGCTTGCTGGTAAAAAAATTCCTATTACAGGAGAACTTCAAAAAGCATTCCGCATGAAAGAATCGTATTCAGATTCTAATGTATTAAAAACAACTGAGAATTATTTTGCATATAAAGATTCAAATGATGCAAGTATCAAAGAAGGAATTAATAATCATATAGAGAGATTGGCACGGGGGGATATAAAATCGAGTGAACAAAAATATGCGAAGGCATTGCTAGATGTTTTTAAAGAGAGAAAGGAGTCTGCTGTAAAAGGTGTAGTGAGAGACATGCGGGGTAGATTTGATGCATTGATTGACAAATGTGATTTCATCGAAACAGCAAATCCATACTCCAAAAGTGATTCTTGGATCTATTGGGATCTCGCGAAGCAATATTACATGAAAGAACATCCAGAGGATTCTAGTCCAGGGTATGCTATCGCAAATCCATTTGAAGATGTAGAAAAACAACAAGAGATCATTGATCGACATTTTGGATGGGAATTATATAATCACAGAGAAAATCTTCTTGATAATGATGATTTTTCGGCAGAGCTAAAAAAAGGTGATACAAAGAAAATGGATGAAGTTCAAGAATTATTAACAAAAGAGCCAAAAGATAATAACACATTGAGCTCAAAGGATCTCGCGACTTTAGGTAAAAATGTGCGAGAGATATTGGGTTAAAAAGATAGATATAAAAACAGAGTAGATAACTCTGTTTTTATATTTTCATAAATTGACTTTTGGCACGAAGATAGTATAATAACGAATCATTGTAATAGGGTTTGTGTGATAACTCTATGGGTGACGAAGATACAAATAACAGTCCAGGAGAAGAATATTGAAATAGACAGTTTGGAAGATGAGCAGAGATTATTCTTTCGAAAAAAGGAGGTGTTACATGGATATAAACCCAATCTGTTGGAGATGTGTGGATGTATGTAGTGACATGTCCGGATGTGATCGATTGGAATCTCAAGATCATCAGACGGAATGTGTCAGTCGATGTGTTGGTGCGGATGAACTGTTTAGTGAGACAACGGTTGGATTTGAAAATCGGCGTGTGCCCACAGATTGCCCATATCAAGAAGTACATCTCATGTGGTGGCAAGAAGCTGTTTCTCGCATAAAACATACAAGGATTGCACTTATGGATATTTTGGACGATGAAATCTTGGGCTCAGTCTTCTTACAGCTCATCATGCAATCATGTGGTGGAAAACGAGATGCCATAGCAATATTGCCAGCTGGTGTAACAGGAGAATATCTCGCGCAAACTATTCCAACAATGATGTGCTCAATATTCCGATCTGGCATGAGAGGGTATCTTTCATGGGATCGTGAAAAAATCAGATTTAATGTCATATGTGACGGCAGATGCTAATCGTTTATAAACCTGTGTAGATAATGATTTACGCAGGTTTTTATTTTTGTGGAATCAATTATTTCTTTCTTGACACGCGAACGGTAATTTCATATACTGATTTGACGATTAATAGAAACGATTAGCAGGTTATTTAACAAATAGGGAGAGTAATCATGGGTATTATAAATATAGATTCAAAAACATTTTTTGTAGCTTCTATTTTTTATTTTGTGATTATTATTATTCTACTGATCCGTGTGAATCATGTGCTGAGAAAAAAGATCATCGATGATTATAAAAGAGATTTACGATCTGTGAGACATTGGATCGTGCATAATCTTTTTTTGATTGCTTCGAAAGATATCGGGGATGATACTATAAAAAAAGAAAAATTAAAAAAAATTATTGATGACTATGGCAAAGAATTTGCGTCTGATAAAATTGATTTTAAGTGTGTAGTGTTAAAAACTTTAGAATTGATAGAAACGGAAGTTGATTCGCATGCACTTTTTTCATCTTGGATAGGTGAATTAAATTACATTGTATGTGCGTGGAATGTCAGTACGGAGGCACGTCGTATGTATGCTGATGTACGTCTCTTCAATAAAGAATTGGAAATGTTAGGATGTTGAAAAACTTGTTTGGCGCGCTCGCTACTTGAAAAAAGTAGCGAGTTTTTATTTTTTAATGAAAAATTAGCAGGGATTTAGAGAATGGAGTATTATATAAAAAGAATGCTCGCAAATGCATTTAGAATAATTGTGAAAATAAAAGAACTTATGCAAAGTGCATAAGATGTTCAGAATATGTATTCTAAAATGGAAATTGAAAAATGTGGGAAGCAATGAATAAAATGGACAGGTGATATAAGGATTTCCGGGAGATGTCGAGGATGTGATGAAATGTATTATGGTAATAGAAAAAATATGAGAAACTGGCGATGTAGACGAATAATCACACATGAACTTTCAGATTGTTTTTTCTGATTTTCCATTTTTTGGCGGGAAAACAAGATAGTGATATTGAAAAATAGTTTATCAAAACGATAAATGATTAGTAAAAACGTTGAGAAAATTTTAAATACTAAAAAATGGATGATAAATTGTTGGGCGTTATAGTATTTTTTGCAACCATGAATGTCATGGCATTTTGTATTATGTTGTGGGATAAAATGCAATCAAAAAAGAGAAATGCCAATCGTGTTTCAGAGGGTTTTTTATTTTTCATGGCAACAATCTTTGGTAGTGTGGGTGTATATGTAGGGATGTTTGCGTTTCGACACAAGACCAAAAAATGGTATTTTATTATTGGCATCCCATTTTTGATAATACAGAACTGCTCACTTCTGTATGTGGTATATTTATTCACGATGGGAAATTTCATATTTTGAGCATCGGATACGATACGCATGGTATATTATAAAGTATAATAGTAATATTGATAACTATGAATAACTCATACAATTGGTACATGACACTCATCAAGCCTTTATGGTCTCCACCGAGCTGGATTTTTGGTCCAGTATGGACAGTGCTTTATATAATTATTGCTATGACATATGGTGCGGTTTTTTATAAAGCGTTTACAAATAAATTATCATGGTGGGTTGCATTGCCATTTTTGCTCAATTTAGTTTTTAATTTTGCATTTACACCGCTTCAGTTTGGTTTGAAGAATAATGCTCTGGCAGCAGCGGATATTGTACTTGTTCTCATTACGCTTGTGTGGGCGCTTGCGATGATCTGGCCGTATATGCGGTGGATCGTATATGCAAACGTGCCATATGTACTATGGGTGATGTTTGCAACCATCTTACAGTTGACGATTACATTTCTTAATCGTTGACATGAACTGAGAGAAAGAGGTATTGTGCATAGATGTAATATAAATATTGCAGTTATTTTAGAAATGAGTTTTATGAAAAAAATTGAGATCAATGAAGGTTTTAAAAAAGCAATGGAACTAATTGAAGATGTCGGGAAAAATGTATTTCTTACAGGGCGAGCAGGCACGGGAAAATCAACTTTTTTGACACATTTTCGTCATGTGACAAAAAAGAGAATTATCGTATTGGCGCCGACGGGTGTAGCTGCAATTAATGTGAGTGGACAGACGATTCATTCATTCTTTCATTTCAAGCCAAATATTACATTGCAGAAAGTGCGGAAAAAATACAAGGCAGATGATTCAACAAATATCTATAAGAAAATTGACGCAATTGTCATCGATGAAATTTCGATGGTGCGTGCAGATCTCCTGGATTGTGTAGATCGTTTTTTACGGCTCAATGGGCCTGATGCATTTCAGCCATTTGGTGGTATTCAGATGATATTTATAGGGGATCTTTATCAACTACCACCTGTCGTGACAAATATCGAACGAGAAATATTTATAGAAGAGTATACGTCACCATATTTTTTTGATGCAAAAGTATTTAATGATGATGTGTTTGAAATGGAGTTCATCGAATTGGAAAAGATCTATCGACAAAAGGATGATGCATTCATTGCGGTGCTTAACGCGATCCGGAATCGCTCCGCAGAACCGTCACATTTGCAGACATTAAATCAAAGGTATGATGCAGATTTCGAGATTCCTGATGGAGAATATTATATCTATCTCACGACGACCAACGCTCGCGCGGATGAGGTAAATCGAGAACGATTGGATGCACTGTCTGGAGAGATTGTCAAGATGGATGGCGTTGTGTCAGGTGATTTTTCTCGTGAATATTATCCGACGACAGAACAATTGGAGCTCAAGATTGGCGCTCAGGTGATGATGCTCAACAATGACGCGGCAGGACGCTGGGTCAATGGATCAATCGCGCTTATCGAGGATTTCATCAATGATGGTGAGGGGAATGGTGGAATCATCATCAGTATGGAAAATGGAGAGACAGAAGAGGTCTTTCCACATACGTGGGATATTTATAATTATGCGATGGAAGATGGCAAGTTGACATCAGATGTGGTCGGATCATTTACGCAATATCCGATGCGTCTCGCTTTTGCAATCACAATCCACAAGAGTCAGGGAAAGACATTTGATAAAGCGGTGATTGATATCGGGAGAGGGACTTTTGCACATGGTCAAATGTATGTGGCATTATCACGTTGTCGCACGTTGGAAGGTATCATATTGAAAAAAGAAATCACATTGCAACATGTGCGAATGGATTGGCATGTCGTACGATTTCTCACACAATTTCAATATGCACAAGCAGAAAAAAGATTATCATTGGATGATAAAATGTCGCTTATCCGTAAAGCAATCAAAGAAAAATCTGATCTCCAAATCACGTATCTCAAGGGAAAAGATGAAAAATCTCGTCGCAAGATTCGACCAAAAAAAATGGGGCACATGACATATGTCGGAAAAGAGTTTCTCGGAATCATCGCACACTGTCACACACGTAATGATGAGCGAGTATTCAATGTAGAGCGGATATTGGAATGTGAGATATGCGAATAGGAATATGTTTAAATCTTTAGATGATAGATTAGCTCGTGGTAATTTGATATAGTATCTTGAAGATGTATTTTGTGATATTATATCGTAATGAAAAAAGAAGAAAGTAGCAATAATCAGGCGATACTCGTGTATTCAAATCGATCACTTCTTAGGGATATCGCATTTTATGTGAGGCCATATAAATGGCGATTTTTTGTTGCGGTTTTATTCCGTTTAATCAGCGATGTGTCAAATCTGTATCCTGCATATGCATTTGCGAGTGTTGTAACTTTTTTTGGTAGTTATGCATATGGCACGTCGCTCCGTTTCTTTTGGATTACTTTTTGGTTATGGGTTGTGGCTGTGAGCATTAAGACAATCGGGCGATATGTGGCAAAGGTAAATGGATTTAGAATTGCGGAACGTATAGCGCTCGATGCGCAGTCACGAACGATTCGTCACTTGTTTTTACTCGATATTGCATGGCATGAAAAAGAAAATGCAGGAAATCGTCTGAAACGAATTCAGAAGGGTGGTGTCGGTTTGGATCAGATTATGCGCATGCTATTTAATAATTTTATTGAAATTGGTGTGAACCTGATTGGCATGGTTGTGATTTTAGGGACTGTTGATCCATATATCAGTGGGAGTATTATTATTTTTTTGATCATATATACGACAATATCAATTCGACTATTACGAAAGGCGATACAGGCATCACAAGCCGTAGATATGCATGATGAAGAATTGAATGGTTTGATCTTTCAGGCAATCAATAATATGCGTAGTGTAAAAGTGTTAGCGATGAGTGGCACTCTTTTGCACATGATTGGACGTCAGATTGATGGGCTTTTTGAGAAGATCTTGGTACGTATTTATCGTTTTAATACGCGCGGTCTCGTGACGGAAACTCTCGGACAAATTTTCCGTTTTGGAGGCATTATTGTGATTGTCTTTGGCATCATCAATGGACGATACGAGATTGGTTTTCTTGTTCTTTTCTATAGTTATTTTAATGGTATTTGGGAGGCAATAAGTGAATTATCAGAGACATCACAGAGTTATATTATGCATAAATATGGTATTGCGCGCATGCAAAAAACATTAGAAGAGCCAATTGCAATTGATAACGAACAAAACAAATTAAATTTTAATCGACACTGGAAAAAAATCACTGTGAAAAATGTGACTTTTGCATATGGTAAAAATCGTGTATTGGACAACATGTCATTTGAGATTAATAGAGGTCAGCGTGTAGGTATCGTGGGACTTTCTGGTGCAGGCAAATCAACATTGTTCAAGCTTTTGCTCAAAGAACATGAAAATTTCGATGGGGATATATTATTTGATGATGTATCGATTAAAGATATTAAGAAAAACTCGTTTTTTGAGCATGTTGGCGTGGTACTGCAGGACACAGAAGTGTTTAATTTTACGTTGAAGGAAAACATCACAATCGCAAGTTCGCAAGAGTTTGATGAGACTGGTTTTGTACAATCTCTAGGAATTTCTCATGTGTCGGATTTTTTACAGAAACTTCCAGCAGGTGCAGATACGATGATTGGAGAAAAAGGCATCAAACTATCAGGTGGAGAAAGACAACGATTGGGTATTGCTCGTGCCATTTATAAGAAACCACAAATATTATTAATGGATGAGGCGACATCACATCTTGATCTGGAGTCAGAGGAAAAAATCAAAGATTCTTTGCATCAGTTTTTTGAGAAGGTTACAGCTGTGGTAATTGCGCATCGGTTGACGACGATTCGTGAGATGGATCAGATTTTAGTTGTGGAGGATGGTCATATCATTGAGTCAGGAAATTTTGATGAATTGTATGCAAAGCGAGGACATTTTCATCATCTGTGGGAAAAACAAAAATTGTGAGCAAAGATGTCTCGTTGCGTTCGGATGTCTTTTTATTGACGAAAAGTCAATTTGGATGCATAATGTTAAATCGTGGATATGTATGATTTTGTAGTGTCCTTTTGCAAAATGAGAGAAAAATGATGAAAGAAGATGATATTTTTGAGATGAAAAAATCTCCAAGAAAACCTGTTGCGATAATGTATTTTTGTAAAGGCTGTGGAGAGATGATCGGTTATAGAATTGAGGGTGTCATGGAATATTGTACATCATCAACAAGCGATCAGGAATTTCCCAATATGAAAACGCATATTATGCGTATAGAAACGGAGGTCACATTTTCTTGCTGTATCGAAGTGCAAAAGAAATGTCAAGAATCAGGAGAGTGATAAGTCAAATGACTTATCACTTTTTTATTGACGAGAATTTGATTTGGATGCATAATGCACACTTGTGACTAGAAATAAAATAATTTTATTTTTTTACAGGAGGGGAGAGTATAATGTGCGAAGAAGTTCATTTTGATGTGAGGAAGTTTTCCAGAAGACCGACTGCGATAATATGTATGTGCAAGGGCTGCAGTATAAAAGTCAGGTATAAGATTATCGCACTGAGGATCGTTGTCTATCATCCGATGATGATACGATGTGTCCAAATAATCACGCGTATACTGTACGTATAAGAGCAAAACGGATTTTTGTCATAAAAGTGATAAGTCAAATGACTTATCACTTTTTCTTTTTATAGATACTATTTCGTGTATAATAGATAATGTGAATATTTCAAAAAGGAAAATCATCTATAGCGGTATTGTGATTGTGATAATAATCATATCTTTTTTCAGCGTTTGGTTATTGTTGCAAAAGCCGAGTCATAATCGCGATTGGGAGAATGGACAGGATCAATTACCATTTATGACGATGGAGAATAACATGATAACAGTCAAAAATTTTAGGGATTTTGATTGGCGAGTGGATGGCTCAGTAGAAAATGTTTATCGCACGGAGACATTTGATCTGGATAAAATTGAGGGTATGGATGTGTTCATTTCTCATTTTGATGAATTTGAAGGTTTGGCACATTTTTTTATAAGCTTTCGATTTTCTGACCAGAGGAATCTAGTCGTTTCAGTAGAGACGCGTAGGGAAATTGGTGAGAAATTTTCTCCGTTAGGTGGTCTTATGCGACAATTTGAATTGATCTACGTCGTAGGATCTGAAAGAGACATAGTCGGATCACGTACTGATATTCGTGGAGAGAGAGTATATATCTATCCGACCGTGATAAAATCAGAAAAAGCGAAAAAATTATTTTTACTCCTTATGAGCGATATCAATACAGTGCATGGGAAACCAGTTTTTTATAATACACTATTTAATAACTGTACTAATGCGATTACGCGTCGCATAGAGGATGTGTCAAAAGTAGATTTTCCATTGACATATAAGACTGTTCTTCCAGGATTTATGGATGAAGTGTTGTATGATATGCAGCTGATTCCTTGTGATAGATCTTTTGGAGAAGTCAAAGATGCACACGTGATCAATAACAGCGTCTTGAATAAAAATGACCCAGAATATTCACAAAAATTGAGAGTAAATAAATAATATATGGTATATGAATGACATAGGATTAACAAGAGAACACGCGCTGCAACTTGTAGAACAATACGTTATAGAACCTGTGACGCGATTGCATTTGCTGGAAACGGAGGCGATTATGAAAGCATTGGCCAAGCGATTTGGGGAGAATGAGGAGGTGTGGGGAATTATCGGACTCTTGCATGATATTGACTGGGACATCGTAAAAAACCATGTGGAAGATCACTGTATTACCAGTCAGGATATTTTGCGGAAAGCTGGTGGTACCGAATTTCTGATAGAAACAATTGTGTCGCATGCATATAACAATGACTCAATCCCTTCATTGAAAGAGAGAGAGCGGACGACCGTAATTCAGTATTGTCTTGTATCTGCGGAAACACTTACGGGTCTTATTATGGCATCAGCGCTTATGCAACCCGATAAAAAACTCGCAAGTGTAAAATTGAAATCTCTAAAGAAAAAATTCAAAACAAAATCATTTGCAGCACGTTGTGATCGCAATCTAATCATGGAATGTGAAAAAGCGAATATTCCTTTGGATGAGTTTCTTGCGATTGGTCTCACTGCTTTGCAGGGAATTAACGAAGAACTAGGATATTGAGTAAATTTTGTGATTTGCAATGAAGTAAATGATGAGTGTTATGCTATGAAAAAGACACAAAAGAGGGACGTCGAAAAAATATATACAAAAAAAGAATTTATCACAAAACTACGGAGACTCGCAGACGCATTGGAAAAAGATCAAAAATTCATGATTCAAGTGGCGGGTGAAAAATTACATATCCCTAAAGACGCTATAATCAATATCGAGCATGAACGAAGTAAAATGGAAGAAGAGTTAGAGTTTCAGATTAAATGGAGTAGATTGAAAGTATAATATATCACAAATCAAATCTCAAAAATATGATAATTCCACTCGCAAGAAAGATTCAATACCCGCTTACAGATTATACATTGAATGCGCTCGGTTTTGGTGTGCATGGAATTTATGAGGGAAGGGATTGGGGCGTGCACCTCGGTGAAGATGTCCTACAATCACATAATACGCCGGTTTTTTCAATTGGTACGGGTCATGTGGTATATAGTGCAGTTCATGTGGGTAGTGTAGAAAAAGGAAATTGGGGCAATATTGTGATCATCGGACATAAACATCCTGTGACCAAAAAAGTTTTCTATGCGTTGTACGGACATCTCGGTACGCGTACGAAAAATACAGATGATAAAGTAAAAAAAGGAGAAGTAATTGGTACCGTGGGGAAAAGTAATACACCGGAAAATGGATGGTGGGAGGAAGAACATCTGCATTTCTCGATTTACATCGGTCCGTGGTCGGATAAAATATTGCCAGGGTATTATAAAAAAGAGCAAAAAAGAACACATCTGGAGGACTGGGTGAATCCATCAGAATTTATCAAAAAGTATAATAGTCTACGATAATACAAAATTAAAGACACATCACAAATGATGCATCTTTAATAAAAGTAGCTCGTAGGGGAATCGAACCCCTGTTACCAGGATGAAAACCTGGCGTCCTAACCATTAGACGAACGAGCCATAGCTTTTTGAACAGTATCTATAATTATACACCAATATTGAAGAAAATGCAAGAGTTTGTATGCGTCCACCCTACTTTGCACTCTTGAGGCAAATTAAGATTAAATCCTTCTGATAATATGAATTGTATCGGAGAAAGTTTGTTTTTGAAAGCGTGGTGTACTCTTCGTGTATTGTACCAAATAAGATAATCAATA
>JBBQZC010000030.1:0-11858 GCA_038208115.1 Candidatus Moraniibacteriota bacterium | reverse complement strand
ATGTGAGCTCTTGATCTGGAGCGGCAAATACTGAGTTAAAAGTAAAAAAGCAAAAAGCAAAAATTGAAATGCTTCCTAAAGATAAGAAATATTTAAGGGAATGTTTTTTGATTTTTTTTGGGAAAATCATTGTGTTTTTTTGGTTATTTTATTTTGTATGTCTGAGGATATTATATCACAAAATTCATAAATAGCACAAATCGATTTTCCTAAGATATTCACAGGTGCACGATTACCTTATTTTTCGGCAGACGGAAAGACTAGATTTTCTACACGCAAGAAGATTGGACTTTGTTTTTTCCACTATTAAATATGTTTGGGCGACTACTGGGAATCGAACCCAGGCTCTCGGTACCACAAACCGATGTTCTAACCGTTGAACTATAGTCGCCATGTTGAAATAACACTTTTGCCAGTATATCAGAACTTTTAAAAAAATTCAAGTCTTTTACGCTGTCATACAACATTTTGCAATGCAGTAATTGCACGTGCTTCCGCAATAATTTGCTCCAATTTATGACCATGAATACCTGCTTTTTGCACAACATCTTTTTTTTGTTCGATTTCCCTACAAAGTACCACACCATGATTTACGAGATAATCTTTTTGACGTCTATTGAGCTTAGTAATTGCTGTAACTGGATGCAATCCTGTTTTATCGATAAGTTCAGCGAGACTACCACCCTTCGGAAATCGCCAACTCATCAGCTCAATGCCAGCACAACGCGCATATTCAATCGCCTGACTGGTAAATTGCGTATTTGTAATGATCCACAATTTATGTAAATGTTTATCCCGACCTTCATGCACCTGATCCCATCGCGCTTTGATATCATCAAATCGTGCTTTCATATAAAGCACTGTTTGCACATCACTCTTGTATCCCAAATTATTATGAAATTTACATTCAAATATGAAATGTCGATCATCTTTATATCCCATGACATCTATCTCATGTTCCACGCACATGCCACGTAACACACGATTTGTACTTGTATGATAGCCACTTGCATCCAATAATCGCGCAATATATTGCTCAAATGGATATCCACTTGGACCAAGTGCTTTAAGTGCACGCTTTAAATTATATCTCGCCGCTGCAGGTCGATACTCCTCATTGGTCAATTTTTTATATGTTGCCTCATGAATATCAACTGTCGTACCGATATTATCATTTTGTGCGATATCATCTGCGATCTCATGTGCTTTCTTTGCATCAATTCCAGCTCTCTCTAAAGATTGCTTGAGCTTTTCCAATGAAAATTGCTCTACATCGCCTGTTGTTTTGATGATATTTTTATTACTCATGTTCATCATGGTTGATATTTAAACATGAATTCACCAAAGCACACGCTTCTTCTGCTGTATCAACGATATGGAAAAGTTCCATATCTTCTTCAGCAATCGCACGATTTCTTCCCCACACAACACCCCGAATCCAATCCATGAGAGGCTGCCAAAAATCTTTATTAACCAAAATAACAGGAATTTGGCTCGTTTTTTTCGTTTGAATCAATGTGAGCATCTCAAACAATTCATCTAATGTGCCAAAACCGCCCGGAAAAAAGATATATACTTGCGATGCAAATGACAATATCACTTTACGCGAAAAAAAGAAATCAAATGATTCTGCATCTGTGAGATATGGATTACGACGTTCTGTCATTCCGTGTTCAGGGAGATTAATATTGATGCCTACACTGCGACCGCCAGCCTCAAACGCACCTTTATTTGCTGCCTCCATAATGCCAGGGCCTCCACCGGTAAAAACCGCAAATCCATTTTCAGCAAGTTTATATGCAAGTTTTTCTGCTTCCTTATAAATATCACTATCAAAACCTAATCGCGCACTCCCAAAAATACTTGCTGCCTTGTCAAATCTTGTCAAAAAATCATGTCCTTTGACAAATTCAGATTGTATCTTAAGAATGCGCCACGACAATCCACTTGAATATGATTCAGATGCAGACGTTCTCGGTGAGAGAAACTCTCTTTCACGATTAAATGGCACATGTACTTTTTCACCTTTTACAGTAAACGTAATTTGTTTATCTCGATCGATCATAATTTTTTTTTAATATATATAATTCATTAATGATAGCATTGAAATCAATCTTTTCATATTTACGCAGTTCTGGTGCTGTGCCACTACATGGCATTGCATTTACACACAAATGTCTTACATGACAAGGGCTTTCTGCTAATAAAGCGATAATTTCTTCTCCAATACTCCCTGCAGGATAATGATCTTCTACAATAATAATATATTGAATAGTACCAATTAATTGCTTCAACAATATAATATTCACCGGATGTGAACTATACAGATCGATTACTCGCACATTAATATTTTCATGCTTTAATATATTCCGCGCAGTGCAAGCCTCATGAACTGTTATACCCATACCAATAATTACTACATCATCATGATCAGTTCTGTGTAACAACTGCATACCACCAGAAACAAATTTTTTATTATCATCATATAATACCGACGTTGCCTCACGCGTTATCCGCACATATGATATTCCTTTTATGTAACGTGCGAGCCGTACGATTTTTTTTGTTGATACTACATCTGATGGACAAAAGATTGAACTATTGATCATCGATCGTATCATCGCAACATCCTCCAATCCCATCTGAGAACTTCCGTCCTCTCCGATAGATACGCCAGCATGTGATCCGACAATCGTCATATCGACATCATTATATTGTGCCATACGAATCTGATCATGCGCACGCGTCAAAAAAGCTGCAAAAGTGGAAACAAAAGGGTGATAGCCTCGTCGTGCCAAACCCACAGCCACACTGATCATATTTTGCTCTGCAATAAACATTTCAAAAAAACGTTCTGGAAAATATTCTCGCACCTTCTCAGCTCGCGTAGAATTACTGACTTCCGCATCCAATACGACGATACGTTCATCTATTTGCATCAATTGAATCAACACATCTCCATACACGTCTCTCGATGCATATTTTCCATTTTTTTTGATTTGCATATCTGCCATATACTGTGAAACTATTTTTCTCATTTTTTCGTGATATTTTTTTGGCTTTGTGATATCTCCACGCACATCAAAATCTATTACACCAAGTTCTGCGACAGCATCCGAAAATTCATGATCTGATAACACCTTGCCGTGCCAACTATATTTATCTTCGAGAAATGATATGCCTCTCCCTTTAAAGGTTTTTGCAATAATCATAAGTGGCTTTTTACTAATTCCGACAACATCGTGATATATCCGGTAAATATCACTGATATCATGGCCATCAATCATGACAACACGCCAACCAAACGCACGTACTCTATTAATATATACATCTAGATCATGACCACACATTGTTTCACCACGTTGTCCCAATCGATTAACATCAATGATGCCGACAAGATTATCTAGTTGATAATGCTTCGCGATCTGTATAGCCTCCCACACTTGACCTTCTGCCATCTCACTATCTCCCATCAACACAAATGTACGAGCACGTGTTTTATCGAGATATTTCTGAGCAATCGCCATACCCACACCCATTGATAATCCTTGTCCGAGTGATCCTGTTGCAACCTCTGTAAACGGAAATTTCCTTGTCGGATGACCTTCTAATCGACTACCAAATTTTCGGTACGTTTGCAATTCTTCCGCTTTAATCGCACCCGCGGCTGCCCACAAAGAATAAAAAAGTGGCGATGCATGCCCTTTGGAAAAAATCAATCGATCATTATGAATATTCTCCACGTCATCTACGTCAAAATAAAAAACATTAGAGAACATCAAAGTGCTCATAAGTTCAACTGCGGATAACGACGACGTTGGATGCCCTGATCCCGCAGTTGTCGTCATATCAAGAATCCAATATCGCAATAATGAATTGATTTTCTCAAGATGCTTCTTTTGTTCTCTATTCATTTTATTTTTTATCTTTGATTATAGATAATTCACTTATAATTAATGGTGATGTCATACATCACTTTATCAAATCCACCCACGACCTTTCATCGCTTGTTCAATTCGCTGTAATGCAAGAATAAATGACGCCGTTCGATAATCTATTGCATATTTTTTTGCAACTTCACAAACTTCCTCAAACGCATTAAACATTGTTTCAGAAAGTTTTTTATTTGTCTCTTGTTCATTCCATGAAATATTTTGCATATTTTGTAGCCACTCAAAATATGATACGGTCACACCACCTGCGTTCGCTAATACATCTGGAACGATGATTATTTTTTTATTCCGTAAAATTATATCTGCGTCTGGTGTCGTAGGACCATTCGCCAATTCAATGATCAACTTTGCTTTAATATCTTTTGCATTCGAAGCTGTAATTTGATTTTCGATTGCCGCTGGAACAAGGATATCACAATCCATTTTTAATAGATCTTGATTTGTTCCTCCTGTAAAGTTATGATCATCACATACAGAACCCTTACAATACATTCCATCAATAAGCCCTTTCTCAGTTTTATGTTGCATTACTACACGAGGATCAATATCTTTCCCATTTTTTGCCATTATCGCACCATGTGAATCAGATAGCCCTACGATGCGATACCCTGCATCCGCAGCTATTTCTGCAAAAACGTATCCTGCATTACCAAATCCTTGAATGGCGATACGTAAATCTTGGGGTATTTGACCACGATCTTTTGTAATCTTCTCCAGAAGATAGAATGCTCCACGAGCTGTCGCTGTCGCACGTGCAGTAATACCACCGATTTCCGTAGGTTTACCAGTAAACGCACTGAGGTATGTATATCCTTTCAATTGAGAATATTGGTCCATCATCCATCCCATGATTTGCTCATTCGTATACACATCAGGTGCAGGGATATCAATCTTTGGCCCAATCTCAAGATACAGACTTTTGACATAACCTCGACTCAGTTCTTGCAGCTCTCGTTTAGATAATTTTCGTGGATCTACTTCTATACCACCTTTTGCGCCACCATATGGCAATCCGACAACAGCGCATTTTATCGCCATCCAAAAAGCCAATGCTTTTATTTCATCGATATGTACCTCTGGATGAAAACGAATTCCTCCTTTGTATGGACCTCGTGCATTATTATATTGCACCCGGTATCCTCGAAAATTTTGTATTTTGCCATTATCCATATGTACAGGAATTGCAACTTCATGAATTCTCTGTGGTCTTTTTAAGATTTCCACAGCATTATTATCCATGCCAGCTACAATAACAGCATTCTGTAATTGCTGCATTGCATTTTCAAATGAATTGTTTATTTTTTTTGCTCTATTCATTTTATTTTATAATTGGTTATTTTCTTCTCTTTATTATTGAGTAATGTATTTTTGTAATTTTCTATATTGCACAACTGGATTTTTTGCATGTGAAATAAAGCTCCCAATGCCCACGGCATCAACCCCATCATGGTCAATCATACTGATTGTATCGATATTAATTCCTCCATCAACTGCAATCCACAAATCGTTGCGACGCTCACGCAAATACCCAATTTTATCCAACATGTCTGGAAGAAATATACCGCCCTGCTTTCCTGGCATTACAGTCATCACCTGTACCGCGTCAATCTCATCAATATATGAGAACACATCCTCCACTGACGTTTGTGGTGATAACACTATTCCTTTTGTAAAATCATATGAATCCATTGCATCCAAAACATATGATGGACTCTCCACTTCACCCAAATGAAAATATACTCGTTTTGCGCCAATCGCATCACATGCTTCTAGATATTCTTCTGGCATCGTCGTCATAAGATGTACTTCTATATTGATATTATTTATATCACCCACGAAATCGTACAAATCACACGTACAACTATCAGTCATCGTCTCATCTGCAAAATCAATCTGAATCCATTCTGAAACGGATTGTAATTCTGAAATCAAATTTAATGCTCTTATACCATCTTTTTCAAGTATGGCGGGGATGATCAACATATTTTCACTATTTCATTTTTACAATCATATTATACATTTTTCTGACGCATCATTCAATTCAGCTAATTATCAAAGGGGATGGAACTACCTCTTATTACTATTATTGAATTGTCTTACTAAACACAACTGCCATATCCACCAAGCGATTTGCATACCCCCATTCATTATCATACCACGCAACTACCTTGACCATATTACCTCCCAAAACCTTTGTCAACGAGAGATCTACGATACTTGATCGTGCGTCACCAATAAAATCACTTGAGACCAGTGGTTCATCTGTAACACCTAAAATGCCTTTAAGTGGCCCAGCAGCTGCAGCAATCAGTGCATCATTCACTTCTTTTTCCGTTGTGTCTCTTTTTGTGATCATCGTGATATCAGAGATTGAAGCATCAATTGTTGGCACCCGCATTGCCATACCATCAAATTTTCCTTTTAATTCTGGAATTACTTCCGTCGTTGCTATTGCAGCCCCAGTTGTTGATGGGACAATATTCTGTGCTGCTGCACGGCCTCTTCGGAGATCTGAATCTGGCCCATCGATAATCTTTTGTGTCGCAGTATATGAATGTATTGTGGTCATCAATGACTTTTCTACACCGAATGTATCATGCATCACTTTCATCACTGGAGAAATACAATTCGTCGTGCATGATGCATTGGATATGACATGCGTAGAATTAAGATCTGGCACTTTAACGCCGATTACATATGTTTCGATATTTCCACCTTTTGTCGGTGCACTTACCACAACTCTTTTTGCCCCAGCATCAATATGCGCATAAGCCGCTCCATCATTCTCAAATCGTCCAGTACATTCCAATACGATGTCTACATCCAATTCATGCCATGGTAATTTCATAGGGTCAGTAATTGCTGTTACTGTATATTTTTTTCCATCTACAATCAAATTTTTTGCATCGTATTGAACCTCTTTGCTATATTTACGAAATACCGTATCGTATTGGAGCAAGTGTGCAAGTGTCCTATTATCTGTAAGATCATTTATTGCTACCACTTCACAATCATCTCGATCTGCAATAATACGAAATGCTGCACGCCCAATACGTCCAAATCCATTAATTGCTATTTTTGTCTTCATATTTATTAATTTTTAACTATTAATTATTTATTCAAGATAACATGCGCGCAATACGTAAAAAGTTTTCTGGGGACAAACTTGTCCTCCCCACCAAAACTCCATCTGTATATGATCGCACACAAACTTCAGTTACATTTTCCGCTACGACGCTTCCCCCATATAGAATTTTAACACGATTCGTCGCTTCTTTTCCATATGCGTGAACAAGCATTGATCGCATGAACATTACAACAGTGTGAATATCATCACTTTTAGGTGTTTTACCTGTACCAATCGCCCAGACAGGCTCATACGCAAAAACAATTTTTTCGATTATTTTTTCATCACAATTATTTATAACAGCATCCATTTGTGTGCGTATACTATCCATCTCATCGCTACTTGATAAAAATCCCACACACACAATTGGTGTCAATTCAACACGAATCGCCATCTTTATTTTTCTGACGATATCCTCATCGGTTTCATGATTGAATTCTCTGCGTTCACTATGTCCGAGAATGACATATTTTGCGCCAAGTGATGCGATTGATTTTGGTGATGTGTTACCCGTATAACTGCCATACAATTCCCAAAAACAATCCTGTGTTCCGATTGATACTTTTTTATGATCAAGTGTGCGACAAAAATATTCCAAATAAATCACTGGTGGGCAAATCACGATTGTATGTCTTGTGTGTAATTTTGCAAGTTCTTCAGAAAATTCTTTACAATATATATCTCTTTGAGACACATTTTCCATATTCATCTTCAAATTTCCAACAATCAATTTTTGCATATTTCTTAATTATATTTTTCCAAAGCACTATTATTTCATCCCCTCAAAAATTCTTTATTATACTTTCTATTGCTGTTTAATTGCATCTCGTAAAAAATGTGCTGCCTTTTCTGGCATCATCGGCACGATCTCTATATCAGTAGAAAATTCAAATCCTCCATATACATGAGTTCGCGGCATGATATCAATGTAGAAACTATATTCATCATATGCACGTCCATCACATGGTGCGGTATGAATAAAATAATTAAAATCAGGATCATTAAGGCCTTTATACAAAGATTGAAGCGCATGAGAAAGTGCATCTGCAAGAAAAAGCTCCCCATCTTGGGAAATTCTTTCAAAATACGGCTGGGCCTCTCGTGGCAAAATACGCATTTGAAAGGCACATGATGATGCAAAAGGACAATACACAATAAATTTGTCATTTGTATATACAATACGTTCTCCTTTTTCCAATTCAAATTCAGCAATAACATTGAATAAATGTTCTTTGTGTGATTTCGCATATTTTTCACACGTATCAATCTCACGTCTAATTGATGGCGTCACAATAGGGAGAGCTATAATTTGTGAATGTGGGTGCACAACTGATGCCCCTGCTTGTTTACCGTGATTATGAAATATTGAAATACTGCTAATTCCTTTTTGATTCATAATCGAGATATATCTTTCACGATATGCATCAATGACCTCCGCTAATTCATTTTGCTCCAAAAGAGCAAATGTGCGTCGACCATCTCTCGTAATGACCACTTCATGATATCCCAATGCACGCATTGCTTGATATGGCCCTTGTGACAAATCTTTAGCCTCACCTTTCGTTTCAACAGCTGGATATTTATTCGGTATTACACGCGTAGTCCACTCTCCAGTCTCATCTTTATAGATCAATACGTCCGCCTCTTGATCACTTTTTTCAGGATCAAAAAAAACATCATGTTCAGGATCATACTCCTGATGTGCTTCTTTAGAGACAAAATCATTTGGCCGCTTATTGCGCTTATCTGCAATTACAACCCATTCATCACGCAATATATCATGACGAATTTCCGCTTCATCTAATAATTCTTTTTTTTGTTCTAAATTTATTTTGATCATTTTGTGTGTATTTTTTCACTATATTTTAATAGAGAAAAAATGTAATTAAAAAAATGTAAAAAGTCGCTACTATTACATGTTATTTTGTTTTTTGAATTCCTTGATCTTATATTTTCCACCCCACAATCGCAAACGAGTTTTGAACAAATCAACTAAAACTTGGATGAAGCCATTGGGTCCAGTGAGACCTACAGTAGATCCCTCCTCATTGAGCCAGCGTACTGGCATTTGAGATACAGAAAATCCCAATTTGTTCGCCAAAATGATCAGTTCAAAATCAAAACCAAATCGATCCACAACCATACGTGATGCAATTGCATCCGCCGCTCGTGCACTAAGCGCTTTGAATCCACATTGTGTATCGGGATATTTCCACAAACCAAGGACTATACGAATAAGCCAATTGCCCATATCTCCCATAATCTCGCGATGACGTGGTTGATGAATTTGAATAAAAGCACCCTCCACATCCCGTGATCCGATCACCACATCCGTACCTTTCTCAAAAAGTTCTAGTGCTCGATCCATATGCATAATCGATGTAGAACCATCTGCATCCAAAAAGACTCTGTATTCTCCTCGTGCTTCCAAGAGCCCTTGTCTCACTACGTATCCCTTGCCATGATTTTCTTTGTTATCGATCACTCGCAAATGTTCTATTTGTTCAGCATATCCGCGAGAGATCTCTGCAGTATTATCTGGTGATCCATCTACTACTACGATAATTTCATAACTTAAATTCTTTGATTCCACATATTTTTTTATTGAAAGAAGATTGGCACCTATACGTTCTCTTTCTTTATACGCTGGAATAATGATAGATAATTGAATTTTTCCCATAACATCAAAAAAGTCGTTACTTACGAAATTATTATTTACATTTATAGTATACTATATTTTTTCTTTTTGCGCATCCATGTATTGCTGCAGTATAATGCGTGCAGCTTCTGCATCATCAATTTGTGATAAATTTTTTTTCCCTGACATTTTTAAATTTTGATGTGCTTCCTTTGTGGAAAACATTTCAGAAGCATACTCAATTGGCAAGCCAAATTTTTGGTGACATTGTTCTCCAAAAAGTTCTATTTGCTTTGTATTATCATTTTGTGACACATGTGAACTCCGTCCAATAACGATTTGTGACACATCGTATTTTTCAATAATTTTTTTTAAATGTACAAAAACTTTTTTATCATTCACAATAATTCCGATACTTGCTGCGATTGGCACTTCTTCATAAACAACTGCCATGCCAATCTTTTTTTGTCCCCAATCTAATCCTAATATCATAATATCCGTGTTAATATCTCCGAACCGCGTTCTGTAACTAAAATAGTGTTTTCATAGTGCGCACTCAGACTCCCATCAACGGTTTCATATGTCCATCCATCCATCGCCACGCGCGTTTCTTCTGTGCCAATATTCACCATAGGTTCCAATGCAACTGTCATTCCTGTCTGAAAAGTAAAATTGTGCATTTTTTTACTTACATAATTTGGGATTTGCGGAGCTTCATGAAGATTCTTACCAATGCCATGTCCGACGAGATTTTTCACCATGTGATAACCCTTGCTTTCCGCGTAACTTTGTACAGCGTATGCATAATCGTATAGTGTTGACCCATCTTTAATCGTAGCAAGTCCTTTAAAAAAAGATTTTTGCGTTATCTCTACGAGATTGCGAGCCTCATCAGATACGTGACCCACAAAAAATGATCTCGCCATGTCTGCATAATATCCCTTATATTTTAACCCGATATCAATTTTTACAACATCGCCTTCTTGTAGTTTTTTTTCTGACGGAATACCATGCACGACTCCCTCATTGAGTGAAAAACATATTGTTGCAGGGAACGCCTCGTCTTCGTCTCCACCATATCCCTTAAATGCAGGTTCACAATCTGCAGAATAAATCATATTCTCTGCCAATTCATCAATCATGAACCCACTCACACCGATATCAATCTTTTTTTCGATTGCATCCATTATGTGAGCCAGAATGCCACACCCCTTCCGCATGATCGCAATTTCCTCTACAGTTTTAATAAGATTATTCATATGGCTATCATACTGCAAAAATCCACACTCTGTCAAAAATCTCGTATGATATACTATACGAGATTTTTGCTCTTCATTCAGTTTATCCACGCTCAACCAACCACCTACGGCCGCGTCTCAATCATGCGCCCCGTACTACAATCCGCATCAGAGTTACATGTACTTGTACATTCTAATGATCTGGCTGCAGTTTTTGTCATTGCCTGACAATTTCCTTGACCATTACATGATCGTTCGATGCAATAACCGCTAATCATTGGTGGTTTTTTTGGATCTGGGTTATCCTTTATATCTTTTTTACTATTTCTATTATCTGGACACGTAAATGAAAGAGGTGTGTCATTGATAATATCCTTGAGTGTGATAGTAACATCTTTAGTTTCACCATTTTTTATCAGCATTTTTCCGATCAATTCACATTCATAATTATTTGCACATGCACCGCTTGCAATCATTTTAATATGCAATGTAATTGGATCGTCATCATTATTTGGGAGCATGAACGGATTTGGTTTAATATCCAATGCAACATCTGGGACACAGGTTGCACTACAGTTTACATATTTTGTTGTATCATTGACATCCGAACCTTTGCATTGCCATGTCCAGGTACGATCTGTGCCGAGAGCTGGCGTTGTTGTAAAAGGTGCATCAATTGACACGCATGACGTTGTGATGTCTGGATTACAACAACGACCATTTGGTGTATCTTTTGACGTTGTTCCATCTACAAGTGGATTACATCTACCTGGTTGTGGTGATAGTCTGTTTGCAGAGCATGCATTTATTGGTGTAGTTGTGCCTGTGCCGATGCCTGTGCAACCCCATGTGACTGTTTGTCCATATGCTGGGAAGACTGGAGTGACTGTTGGTGTGCCTCC
>JBBQZC010000029.1:0-13600 GCA_038208115.1 Candidatus Moraniibacteriota bacterium | reverse complement strand
TATTGATTATCTTATTTGGTACAATACACGAAGAGTACACCACGCTTTCAAAAACAAACTTTCTCCGATACAATTCATATTATCAGAAGGATTTAATCTTAATTTGCCTCAAGAGTGCAAAGTAGGGTGGACGCATACAATTACTTGAGTTTTGATGGATTTTCCCGTATGCTGTTTAGAGATTATAATTTCTCATTAAAGTTAAATTATGCATGATATAGTCATAGAATTTTTTTCTGGATTTCCTAAAGAACTGGCGACTTTTCTCATAGCAATCGTTCCAGTAACGGAGTTGCGTGCATCAATTCCTGTTGCAATCAAGGTATACCATTTGAGTTATTTTTCCGCGTGGTTTTATTCTGTATTAGGTACATATTTTGACATGGTATTGATCGTTGTTGTACTGGACCCGTTAGCACGATTTTTATCAAAGCACATCGGACTATTTGAAAATTTCTTTAAATGGCTTTTTGAACACACGCACAAAAGAACCGGTAGCCATATGGAAAAATATGGAGAGTGGGCAGTGCTTATTCTCGCAGGAACACCAATTCCATTTCTCGGTGGGCTGACGGGAGCTCTGTGTGCATTTGTTTTTGGTGTACCTCTTAAGAGGTCATTGCCGTTGCTTCTCATCGGCACAATGATCGCTGGAGGCATTATGGTTGTAGTGACTATTGCATTGTAAAGTATATCTATAAAAGGTATTTCTATATAAAAAAAGAACCGTCATGCGCATTATACGCACGACGGTTTCAGAAAAAACGATACGATTTTCCATTATAGCACAAAAAAGCAATTATGTCAATAATTGTGTTTTGTAGTATAATTGATTTATTATACTAATATTGTTTTTATGAAAATCATTACATGGAATGTCAATGGGCTGCGGGCCGTGGAGCGTAAGGGCGAACTGGAGAATTTGGTTATTCTGCACAAACCAGATTTCTTGCTACTCCAGGAGATCAAGGGAAAAAAAGAACAATTTAGTACTTTTTTGACCATGCATCCTGATTATGATCAGTTTTATCACAGTGCCGAAAAGCCAGGTTACGCTGGCACGGGAATTTGGGTGCGAAAAAAATTTAGAGATATAAAAGAAGGTGAGATGAATTTTAATACACATGTGCCAGATGCACCAAATCATGATGAAGGACGCATCTCACACATCACTTTTTTGCACAATAAAAATTTTTATGATGTATTGTCAATTTACTTTCCTAATGGAGGAAAGAGTCCGAAGGCGTGGGAAGAAAAATTGATCTTTTTTGATAGAGTGCTAGATTTTATGAATGATCTACATTCGCAAGGTCATGTGGTGATTGTCGGAGGGGATATGAACGTGGCACATGCAGAAATCGATCTCGCGCGGCCAAAAGAAAATGATGGGAAGATTGGTTTTCACCCAGATGAACGTGCATGGATGAATCGTGTGATCGTAAATGGATGGGTGGATGTATGGCGTGCTAACAATCCAGAAGTGACGGATGTGTATTCATGGTGGGATGTCTATACGCGAGCACGTGACAGAAATGTCGGATGGCGGATCGATTATTTTTTCACTAATAAGAAAAATCTCAAAAATGTAGAAATGATAGAATATCTCAACAATCAACTCGGATCGGATCACTGCCCACTTCTCCTAGAGTTTAAAATGTAAAGTCAATGCTTATAAGAACTTTACTTTACAAACTTTATATCTTTCAATCTTAAATTGATCTTATTATGGCAAAAAAAAGAGTACGACATCATGTAAATCCATTGTCTGACCTTACAGAACATTCTTTTGCGGGATTTGATAATGCCAATCCTATCATCATGGATATTGGTGCAGATCGAGGAGAATTTATAGAAAAATTATTGCTTAAATATGATAATACGAGGAATTTTATTGTGTGTGAGATCAGAAAACCATTAGCAGAGCGGTTACAAAAAAAATTTGAAAATCATGACAATGTGATAGTTTTTGATGGCGATATTGTTCGTAATTTTTCACAAATTATTAAACCATCAGTTGATAAAGGAATTATTATCGAAGAGATTTTTACAAATTTTCCTGACCCATGGTTTAAGGCAAAGCATAAAAAACGTCGAGTGATTAATGAAAAATTTCTCTCTGAAATAAAAGAATGGATGCCATCGGAGACGAAGTGGATATTTCAAACTGATCAAAATGCATTATTCGATGAAACAGTGGAAATATTACATAATGTAGAGGGTATACGCATTGATTATTTTGTAGAACCTCCGCATGGTGCGACGACTAAATGGGAGGATGCAAAGGTCATTGCTGGATTTACGATAAATCGATTAATTTTTCACTATTAGGCATTATGAGTTTTCGATCATCTTTTTTTGCAGCGGCAGGTATTGTTTTGCTTTTTGGATTATATTTTTGGTATATGGTGGCACATTCTCTATATGATGTGAGCATAGCAAAACATCGAGCATTTGTAACGGATGAATGCACGCTGTTTTTTAATGGATCGTGGAAGGAGTGTTGTATTGAGCATGATCGTGCATATTGGGTGGGGGGAAGCGTGAAGATGAGAAACAAGGCAGATGTAGAATTTGAAAAATGTGTATATCATACATCAAAAAGAAAAACATTGTCCCAGACAATGTATTGGACTGTGCGAGTATTTGGGGTGCCATATGTGGCGACACCATGGCGCTGGGGATATGGGTGGGATTTTGGGAGGGGTAATAGATAAATTGTCTAATGAGGATTTAATGTATTTCAGAGCATAATCTGTTTGAAAAAATTCGATGCTCTATTGAATCTTAGAGAGGTCGTCGTGCACTATGGTATCGTACATTGCTAATATTTCATCGATGTAAGATACTTCTGGAACATCATGTAATAGAAATATTTTTTTTCCATTGACGTGTGCAAAGCCAATTTCCATAAGGACGTTTCCACCAATGTAATTTGCGATGCCATTTTTATCAAAATTTAAAACAAGAATCGCATCACTGCGTACGATAGCATCATAATACCATTTGATGTAACCATTTTCTTTTTTTGCAGTGTGATGCTCGCTTTGTACTTTCTGCCAGACGTCCTGTTTTTCACCGCGTACAAATGCTTCATAATCTGGATGGACTATTGCCTCATGGTTGATCTCGTGTAATTTGTGTTTATATTCGATCATTTTTTCTTTGAACACACTGCTTCCACAAATTGTAATAATCATATAATTTGAATATTGAGTTTAAAAAAAATTTTTGTTGGTTTAAATTTTAATACCAATTCTTCCTGCGCGATCAATCCGGTGTAGTAGTATTGGTATCTTTGCAAAATATTCGTCGACGGCTTTTTTGGATCCAGCCCAATGGCCATAGTCATCAATAATAAGTACACCTTTTTTTGAGAGAAGTGGAAATAAATGCGTTAGCTCGTGTTTTGTGGATTGATACCAATCCGTATCTAATCGCAAAAGTGCCATTTCTGAAGTGATGTCTTGGGGAATTGTATCCTCGACCATGCCTTTGATATATATGATGTTACTTTCAGGATAGGATGTAGAAAGCATATTCATTTTAACTTCGTCCAGTGGCGCATAGCACCATGAGTTATGGTGTGCCGATTGATTCTTTCGCCATTTTTTTAATGCATGGTCAGATGAATCTGCAACTTTATGATCGAGAATACATGGCTCCGTCATACCAGTAAAAGTGTCATAAAGAAAAATCTTACGATCAGATTTTTTGAGTGCAAGTAATGTGTGAGCTACAAGCATCATGCTACCACCACGCCACGCACCACATTCAACAAAATCACCAGGGACATTTGCATCAATGATGTATTGTACAGATTTATAGAGAGCATACATTCTCTCTTTTGATGTCATAGTATAGATGCGACATTTATTATAAATGTCTAAAAAAAGCTTATCGTGATCCATCATAGGATCCGACAGTGGCACAATACGATATCCGCAGATATTGATTAGTTTGTGAATATTTTTTTTGATTATAGCAAGCATTGTTTTTTGTAAAAAATAACGTAAACCACAGTAAATTTAGTGTAAGTGATAATAGAAGTAAAAGCAAAAAAAATGCTTGTGCCATGCACATTTTGTACAATGCTTGCAATAAGTCGATAAATGTGGTATATTGCAATTTACGTCAATTGTAATCTATCAAATCACTAACTCAATGGAAATAAATAGCGCACAATTTGTCAGGGGTGTGATAGGGTCACATAACTTGCTCGTGGATGAAAAGCCACAGATTTCATTTATTGGCCGATCAAATGTAGGAAAATCGAGTGTGATCAATATGCTTGTAGGACAAAAATCCCTCGTGCGATCTTCATCGAGCCCTGGAAAAACACAGGAAATCAATTTTTTTCTTATTAATGATAATGCGTATTTTGTTGATCTCCCAGGATATGGATATGCAAAAATGGGTGTAAAATATCGTGAAAAATTACGTAAACTGATACTCTGGTATTTTATCAGTGGGGAGGCACCAGTGTCTCTTGCCATTGTGATTATTGATGCAAAAGCAGGATTGCGTGAATTTGATACAGAGATGATTACAGTGCTCAGAGAGCATGATCATCCGTTCATAATTATTGCAAATAAAATTGATAAACTCAATCAAAAAGAGTTATACCATTCATTAAAGCAAATAAAAGGAAAGGCCGGAGATGATGTGGATGTTTTTCCGTTTAGTGCACGAACGGGAAAAGGGAAGGAGCAAATACTCAATCATTTGTTGAAAAAATAATTCTTGTTTAATGGAGGGTCTATGGCAGCATTGTTAGTGATTGTCATTGATGATAATCGAGAAATGCTTGTATGTCATGAAATGATGATTAGTGATTTCTTGCCACATGCAGAAATTCTATGTAGTCAGAACGCAAAAGATATTCTCGATCGCATGGATACATTGCTTGTGACACATGAAAAAATTATCTGTATCACAGATAATGAAATGTCAGAAATGAGTGGATTTGAATTGATAAAGAATCTTCATAATCGAGGAATACACTTTCCGACGATTATGATCAGCGGCAGTAATGAAGAAGAGAAAGCAAAAATGTTGGGAATGGAATACATAGAAAAACCATTTCAGGAGGAAGAATTTGAAGTAGCTCTAAGAAAGATTGTGTAATATATCAGGCAGTGACCACATCGGTGGTTACTGCTCTTTTTTTAACAAGAAGTCCTAAAAAGGTAAAGAATATCACAAGTCCAAAATGTGATGACCATATCCAATGATCAAAAAGAGCAATAAATATAAGTGAAAAAATGATGAGAGAAATGATCATATCACTAATTGCCATAGAGTGTATGCGAGTATGAATGGTTTCAAAGATTACGAAGAAAAAAAATGCAAAGAATATGACACCAATCATGCCTAGTTCTGCAAATAAGAGAAGAAATGTATTATGGACTGGTTGATAGTACCAAATTGGCGTAATGTGATTTTGTATGTGATAGATTGTATTGGTATAATTGCCAATGCCAGTACCAAGTATGGGATGATTTTTGATTAAAATAAGTGCATGTGTGATATACGTGTTTCTGTCGTCGAACGAGTTGTGAGTAAATACTGTGTCATGCGTGATTCGTGTAAAAATAAGCGGCGCACAAATTACTGCTGTGAAAAATATACTAAGAGTTATAATTAAAAGAGCAGAAATATTTTTGTAAAAAATACTCTTTTCTTTAATAAAGTAAAATAGAACAAAAAATATAATGATAAAAAATAATGCAAACCACGCCGTACGTGAGAATGTCATGATAACATTTATGGAAAATAAACTCATGCATAAGAGGATAAAGATCTTTTTGAATAAAGATTTTTTTACATATGTAGTATATAGATATAAACTCAACAAAATCGCAATAATAAGTAATCCGCCAAAGATATTTGGATGCGGCATGCCACCATATATGCGGATCCATCGTTCGTTCGCAACTGTGATAATTGCAGTACCACCCCAAGAAATATCGTGATATTGTGTACCGAGGAGGGTGTTGGAAAAAGTAGATTGTGTGATAAATTGATGGAGGCCAATCAATGATTGTAGCACACTGCTTACGACAGTAGCAACACATATTTTTTTAAATGATGTCGGTATAATTTGTAGCAAGATAAATATATCTAAAGCAAAAGATAACTTGATAGCAAAATATGTTGCAAGAATTTTGTCATCTGCCCAAAAAATGGAAAGGAATCCCCACAAAGACAAAAGAAGTGAAGAAACAATAATTTTGTTGTTATTGCACACAAAAGAAATAATCTTTTCATGATAAAGAGTGACACTTATGCATATCCATGCAAAAAGAAGGATATCAGATGCATATAATCCAATGGTGCCATATTGCCATTTTTCTTCAGCAAAAAAAACTTCTCGTATGATCCATATAGTTTGCCAGGGTAAGGCGAAAAAAAATCCATAGAGAAAGATTGCGTGGAATTTTTGTAGATTTTTCTGCATAAATCATTGATGAATCAAATTTATGAGTATGGGACATGCGTGTATATCATGAGTTGATCTGCGGGTTTTTTTGAAATTTAAGTTAGTATACTATAACAGGTGTTCCGATGTCTGCCCAATTATAAACAGTGAGCGCTGGTCCGACACCGAGTCGCATGCATCCATGTGATACAGGAATACCAAGGTGATTTTGACCTTCTTTGTAGCCACTAGGCCATTCTGGTAACTCATGAATGCCATATTTGCCATCAGCAGTTATTGCCATCCAGTATGGCATGAATAAGCTATATTGTTTTGACCATGGACGAGGGTTTTTGTTGTAAATTTGATGTTTTCCTTTAGGTGTATCCATGCCACGTTTGCCCGATGAGATTAAAAATGAATCAATAATCTTTCCATTTTCAAAGATCGTCATAATTTGTGTTGAGAGATTGACGTCAATATACTTGCCAACAGAAATTTGTGCAAGAGTAAAACGTCGCGCTTGTTCAACGCGCTCTTGGAGATTTTCTGCCCATGTTTGCGGTTTGGGTGGAATCGTAGTAAAAGATGTTGTGTAAAGTGGCACATAAGATTCATCGGATGCTGAGGATGGTTTGATACGAAGATCAAGAATATATGTAGCACCTTCTTTGAGGGATTCTTGAGGCAAAAGATCAAATTGTGTTTTACGTTGATTGTTTTGATATTTTATAGGAACAGGGGGATTGAATACAAAGTCAATATAAAACCCTTCAGTAGATTTATCAAATTGAATAGTGATAGGATCCTCGATATCTAGTCGAATGTCTTTTGCGTTTGGAGCTGGCGCGATATCAATAACCCGAGGATAAGATGTAATAGAAAAATTAAAAGAAGCTTCCTTAATTTGCATAAAATTTTTAGTGCGTCCTTCTGGTAGAGTAAGGGAATATTGTTTTCCGACCCCCCATGATTTTTTCGGTGTAAGTGTAATTTGCGTGTGCGCATCATTAATTGTCGCTGTCATGGGTGTTGATGGCGTGAGTGTGAGGTTGTCCTGATAATACTTTGTATCGATAGGATATTCAAATGTGACTGTGAAAGATTCATTTGGCAATAAATTACTGGAGCGCTCTTGTGCTTTTGGCATAATCAAAAAAGAAGGGGAATATGCATATATATAAAAACCAGTAAAAAGAGTTGGTATTAAAAGTAGAAGAAAAAAAGATATTTTTTTTATTATTTGCATATGTGAATTTTTTGAAATAATGTTTGTACGGAGATCGTATAAAAAATTAATTTATTCTCTTGCGATTACAAGGCAGTGTACGGATTGAGCACCTGATTTTTTAAGCACAGTAGCACACTCAGAGAGCGTTGTGCCTGTTGTCATAATATCGTCGATGAGTAATATTTTTTGCCCCTCAATATTGTGTGCAGGAGTGACACAAAAAGCATTTTTGATATTTTTTTGACGATCAATCTTATTTTTCATGGAAACTTGCGGTGCTGTGTAGCGCACACGCTTAAGTATATCAGTATTGATTGGAATTTGTAAGTCGAGTGCTCGTGCTAATTCTTCTGCCTGATTGAACCCTCGCCAACGAAGTCGTCTACTGTGTAAAGGAATGGGAATAATTATATCTGGTGCGATCATATGAGAATTATGGAGCGATTGTGCGAGGAGGAGAGCGAGGGGTTTTGCCAAATCTCTTACAAATCGGTATTTATAGTAATGAATCACTTTTTTGAGCAATGGATCGTGATAAGATGACGCAACAAAAACGCCATCAAATCCGACACTATGATTTTGCATGCATGCAAAACAAAGTTCACCGTTTGGTGTGATATTTTTTTTACAACAGGGGCAGTGTTGATCAGTAATTGTCGGAAGTGCAATATGACATGAGGTACATAGCCAACTATCAAAAGTGCCACAACCTAAACAGCAAATGGGAAATAATGCATCAAGAAAGTTTTTTTGTAAACTGGCAAAAAAACTTTCAATATTAGAAAATGTAAATTTTTTCTTGTGCATAATCAATAGTGATTTCTGTAAGGGATGAATGTGTAATGATGTGATGTGCAATTTTCCCTTCAATTTCTTCTTGGGTTAATTGTCGAATGCCGCGAGCACCTTCATTTTTTTTGAATGCATGTTGTGCAATGTGATCAATCAGTGATTTTGAAAAATGCAGTATAATCAACTTTTCTTTGAGTCGATCTTTCAAACGAGATAATTCAATGCGCGTGATTTTCTGTAAATCTTTCTCTGAAAGTTGATTAAAAACGATGATGTGATCAAGACGCGATAATAATTCTGGAGACAAAATTTCCTTTGATGCTGCGCGAATCTTTTGTGCAATCACTTCTGGTGTGTTAATCAATTTCTCAAATCCGAGTTTCTTTTCCTGTGATAGATTTAGGCTACCTGCATTTGATGTGAGGATGATGATTGTATTTTTAAAATTGATCACACGTCCACTTGCATCGGTAAGAATACCATCTTCAAGTATCTGTAGCAGTATATTGAATACATCAGGGTGTGCTTTTTCGATCTCGTCAAAAAGGACGATGCTGTGAGGATTGCGTCGTACTTTTTCTGTCAGAGTGCCTCCTTCGCCGTATCCAATATATCCTGCAGGAGCCCCTAAGAGTTTGGATGCGTGATGTTTTTCCATGAGTTCGCTCATATCTACGCGAATCAAAGATTTCTTGTTATTGTAGAGTTCTTCTGCAAGCACCTGCGCGGTGTAAGTTTTTCCAGTTCCAGTTGTGCCAAGAAATAAAAAAGATCCCTGTGGTCGATTGGCATTACTTAAGCCACTTGCAGATCGAATAAGTGTATCTGCAATTTTTTCAATAGCAGTAGGTTGACCAATGATTTTATGTGAAAGTGTCTTATGTGCTGAAATGATATTTTTATCAGCAGTTTGAAGTAGTTTCTCTTTTGGGATGCCAGTGTTGAGTGCAATTGTTTGTGCGATGTCTTCTGAAGTCATTGAGGGTTTATTCTTTTTTGCATGTTCTTGTATTTTTTTGCGTATTTCCTCGATTTTAGCGATTATTTTTTCTTCTGTTGCATGCATGTGTGAGGCCTCATCATATTTTTCTGCATGAACCAAAACAGATTTTTGCGCAGAAATCTCTTTGAGATCATTCTCACGAGAAATAATTTTTTTATACAGATCATTTTTATGATTTGCATTACTTAGCCGTGATGCTGTTTCATCAAGTATGTCTATTGCTTTGTCTGGAAAAAATTGGTCAGGTAAGTAACGGTCACTAAATCGTATGATTGTGTCGATGGTTTCTTGCGGAATGCTGATATTATGATGGTTTTCGTATGTATTTTTGATGCCAGAAATAATTTTTAGTGTGTCTGATGCAGTCGGTTCTGTGAGAATAACTTTTTGAAAACGTCTTTCAAGAGCAGGATCTTTTTCAATGTGTTTTTTGTATTCACCGAGAGTGGTTGCACCAATGATGCGTACGTTACCTCGTGCAAGTGCTGGTTTTAAAATATTTGCAGCGTCAAGACTTCCGCCTGTGTTACCAGTGCCAATGATTGTGTGGATCTCATCGATGAAAAGAATAACGTGAGGATTTTCCTGGACTTCTAATATGATGTTTTTTAGACGTTGTTCAAATTCTCCTCGAAAGCTCGTACCAGCTACAAGGAGAGCAAGGTCAAGTGTAATAATCTCTTTGCCATATAGATAGTGGGGGGCGTCAGGACTTTTTGCAAGATGAGCGATGTGTTCGACAATTGCAGTTTTTCCGATGCCCGGCTCTCCAATGATAATCGGATTATTTTTGTTTTTTCTCCCCAATATCGTGACGATGCGATCAATGTCATCTTGTCGACCGATAAAAGGTTCTTGCGTAAGTTCAGAGATATTCGTGCAAAATTGTTCTAGTGCAGAATCTGAGAGAGCATCTTTGTCACCGTTCATGAGAGCAGAGAGATTTTCGATGCCAAAAAGGCCCGCATTTTGAGGGATTGTGTGAGCGCCATGCTGTTGGGGTTGATTTTTCTTTGGCTTGGCTTTCGCAAGAATTTTTTGAACTTCAGCATCTTTTGTATTGAGAAGTGCATAGACGAGATGTTCTGTCCCTACATACACATAGCTAAATTCTGCAGCAAGCGCATGCGCATTGGTAATGATATTTTTTAGGTCTTGGGAGGAAATAATCTTTTTTAATGTTTTTTGTGGTGTAATTTTCTTTACAAAAAGGTTCTCTTCAAAAAGTTCTTTGGTTAAGCCAATGTTTATCAGAATTGTAGATCCTACGCTTCCACGTTCAAGAAAAACACCATATAAGAGGTGTTCTGGTCGCACTTCAGTTGCTTCGTGCACGCTAGCAATTTTTTCTGCGTGGGAGATGCTTTTGCGTGCATGGAGAGTGAGCTTGCTCGCTGTAGATTGTTGTGGTGTTTGCATGATAAATATATGTATAAATGGAAAAGAATATTCTATTATGTACGCATTTTACGCATTTTGTCAATGACATAAAGGATGGATTCAAATTCTAGCACGTAGTGTTATTGACCTTTCGTGATTTTTATGCTATAATAGTATTATAGTGAAAAACCGGGTGAAATCATAGTATACTGTGGTTTGATTCGGTTTTTTATTTGCGTAAATAGATAAAATAAAAATATGATACAAAATAATCATTGCACTGTATGTGAGCATATTTCCGTAGAAGATATACCACAAGAAACTCACATCATACAAAAAAATGAGCAATATGAAGACACATCGTTTGCTGTGCTGTTGGCTCTTGTGCCGGCAATGACAATGACACTATTTAGTCTCATGGGAATTGTGTAAAATATTAATAATATACAAAAAACAGCTTTAGGCTGTTTTTTGATACATTGGTAAAGATTTTTATACTTGTGATTTGCCGACATAATCTCCACGTTCTGTGTTAATGATGATGCGATCACCTGTTTCAATAAAGAGAGGAGTAGTGACTTGTGCACCGGTTTCTACCGTAACGAGCTTATCTCCACCGGATTGTGTATCACCTTTGAGTCCTGGCGGTGCTTCAGTGACCTCAAGAGTAACTTTAACTGGGAGTTCGATGTTAATCGGATTTCCATTAAAATTAAGCATAGTTACTTCAAGTCCTTCAGTAAGATAATTTGGCGCATCACCGATTACAATCTTATTGAGAGGAAACTGGTCATATGTGTCATTATCCATAAAATAATATTGATCACCATCGGCATAGAGATACTGTGCTTTTGCTTTTGTAATATCAGCTTCTTTGACTTTGTCAGCACCTTGAAATGTTTTTTCCATGACCGCTCCGTTCGCAAGGTTTTTGAGTTTTGTGCGTAACACCGCACCAGCACGTCCCATTTTGGAATGTTCACTTGAAATTACAGTGTAAGGTCCATTGTCAATGACGATTTTTTTACCTACTTTGATTTCACTTATATTTAACATAGATTGAGTAAAAAGTTTATAAAGTTCATAAAGTCGAAAGCGGATAAAGATCTCATGAATCATGTCAGCATACTTTATGAACTTTATACCTTGGACTTTGGACTGTTGTGTTTAATTTACAGTAAAAGGGAGGAGAGACATATGACGTGCTTGTTTGATTGCACGTGTTATTTGACGTTGTGAATACGCATCAACGTTGTATCTCTTTGGAGGGTAAATTTTTGCTTGTGAATTAAGAAATTTACGCAAAAACAGACTGTCTTTGTAATCCAGTGTGTCGTAGGTTTTGTCTCCGATACGGATTTTTCGTTTTGCCATAGGGATTAGTATTTAGTAATTAGTTAGTAGTGAATAGAGCTTAAAATGGAACGTCTTCGATCTTGATCTCATCTTGTTCATCATCGAGATTGATTGTTGGAATTTCCTCCTCTTTTCTCGATTGAGGTGTGGCTGCAGCAGATCGGCTTTGTGGAGGCGCATCATTGTAGGTGCTTTGTCCACCAGTAGAGCCAGCACTTCCTGGTTTTGCACCAAATTCAAATTTTTCCAATACGATTTCTGTGCGATACATTTTCTTTCCACTTTCTTTGTCGTCCCAGCTTTGTGTTTCGAGACGTCCTTCGACATAGATTTCTTGGCCTTTTGTAAAGTATTGTTTGATCACTTCACCTTGCTTGCCCCACGCAACCACATTGTGAAAATCAACTTTTTCTTGTTTTTGACCACTTTGATCTTTCCACTGACGCGATGTTGCAACTGAGAAACTCGCGATTGTCTGACCTGATTGTATGGTGCGAAGTTCAGGATCTCGTGTTAGTCGTCCGACGATAATTGCTTTGTTTACATTCATAATTTTTTTTGTTATTCATTAAAATAATGAATTTATTATAATGAATAATTGATTAGATGCATTATATGTTGAGTGCTTTTTCAAGTTTCTCATCAATTTTTTCTCCCAATTCTTTCAATTGTTTCTTGTCTTCTTTTTGCGCTTTTTCAAATTGTTTTGCAAAATCTGCGAGCGGTGGTAATTCTGTTGCTTTTACAATGATATAGCGAAGGATTTCTTGATTGAGATTTAGTTGACGTGTCATTTCTGCGATCGCGCCACTGGCTGTATTTTGTTCTTCGGTTAGATCGTCTTGCTCATCTTTGGTAGGTAGTGTAAAACGTTGGACAAAATATGTACCTCGCCAATTATGCTTGATCTCAAAAGAGAGCTTGCGGTCAAATTCAAGAGACTCGCCAGTCCACGTGCCACCTGCAGTCGTCACAAGTGTGTGGATCTCATTTTTGATGCGGTCAATCTCTGGCTTTTTTGAATCCGCAATGAGAAACATCAATTCATATTCCATAATATGTATTGTTAATAATAATTAATTAAAACGCTATCCGCCCGAGTCGGATTGATTTTTGTTTCAAAAAAAACAAAAATCCATTCAAAATCAAAAGCCAGAATGCTTTCCATGAATGGAAATAATCTGCATCCTATCCTGTTTAATAGAATAACAGGCGGAATGCAATGGGCTTTCAAAATTGTTTATTTAGATTAGCATATAATCGTTATTATTGCAATAAGTTGTATGCGTCCACCCTACTTTGCACTCTTGAGGCAAATTAAGATTAAATCCTTCTGATAATATGAATTGTATCGGAGAAAGTTTGTTTTTGAAAGCGTGGTGTACTCTTCGTGTATTGTACCAAATAAGATAATCAATAA
>JBBQZC010000028.1:0-13861 GCA_038208115.1 Candidatus Moraniibacteriota bacterium | reverse complement strand
GTTTTTCTTTGTTTTTTTACGTCCTGCATACAAAAATGCTATCGTGAATTGCTATAGTGAAATTATACAGTATTTGTGGAAGTTTATCAAAAAATTCTGTTTGTAGAGAATAGAAAAACTCACTGGGGGTGAGTTTTCTTGATCGTTACAGAGTCTCTGCCTTTTTATTTCACATGCGAGAAGTATTACTTCACAACCTTATCCACGATGCCATATTTTTTTGCATCTGTTGCACTCATGAAATTATCACGATCACTGTCTCTCTCGATTGCTACAACTTTTTGTCCAGTATGATATGCCATGATTTTGTTGAGACGCTCTTTCGTTTGAATGATGTGTCTTGCGTGAATATCAATATCGCTTGCCTGTCCATGCACACCCCCGAGCACTTGATGGATCATAACCTCTGCATTTGGCAAGATCATTCGCTTCCCCTTTGCGCCAGATGCCAACAATAGAGATGCGGCTGATGCTGCTATGCCAATACAAATTGTTGACACGTCAGACTTGATATATTGCATCGTATCATAGATTGCAAGTGCGCTCGTTACTGCGCCTCCAGGAGAGTTGATATACATCCGAATATCTTCCTGTGATCCTTGTGCATCCAGAAATAGGAGTTGTGCAATTACACTATTTGCTACATCATCATCAATCGCTGTGCCCAAAAAAATGATTCTGTCTTTGAGAAGTCGTGAATAAATATCATATGCGCGTTCAATCTGTCCACTTTTTTCGATCACCGTTGGAATATAATACATAATTTAATATATTAGTATATTAGATTTGTAGACACATAGAGCACTATCTCTACCTGTCTACTGATCTAAAAATCTAACTGTCTAAATTTATAATTTTTCTAAAATATCAAATACTTTATTATTACGTAACATACCTTTTGCATATTCGTACAGTTGTCCCATATCAATATTTTTTTCGATATCTTTTACACCTTTATACATTGCCAAAGTTTTATTGAGCTCAACCTCAATATCAGAACTATCCACAATCACCTCTTCATCTTCAGCTAGCTGCTCCAATACAAGAGCGCTAAGCACACGCTTTTTTGCTTGCGGCGTCCATTCTTTTGTGAGATCTTCTTGTTTTTTGCCGAGCTTTTGGAGATAATCATCCATTTTCATGCCACTCATTGACAATTGTTGTTCAAATTCACCTACCATACGTGATAATTCGTCTTCTATAATGACCTGTGGTAAGACGACATCAACCATCATATCAGCGAGCGCATCGAGATATTGCGAACGTCGTTCTTCGAAGCTTTTTTTCTCCAGATCTTTTTCCATACCGTCTTTCACGCTCTTCTTTAGATCATCTATTGTTTTAAATTGATCACCGAGTGACAGTGCAAATGCATCTGTCAGTTCAGATACTGTGCGCTCTTCAATAAGATTGAGTACCACATCAAATGTTGCCTTTTTACCCGCGAGATTTTTTGCATGATATTCAATAGGGAAAGTTAGTTCAAAACTTTTTTCTTCTCCCTTTTTCATACCGATCACTTCCTCCTCAAATCCAGGAATAAAAACACCCTTACCCAAAACAAGTGAATGATCTTTACTTGCTCCATTTTCAATCACCGAGCCATCCTGTCTAACTGTAAAATCAACTTTAACATGATCGCCTGACCTAGCCTCTCGATCTACTGGATTGTGTGTTGCACGACTATTTGCAATATATTGCAATTCCTTTTGCACATCATCATCAGATACTGTTTTAACTTCTTTGTTATTTTCTTTATTAATTTTTTTGATCGCATCTTTCCATTTTTTTGGTAATACAATATCAGGAAGCACTTCAGCAACAATCTTCACTTCGATGTCATTGTGTTCGGCGAGTTTTGTCACACTAACACGCGGCGCACCCACAACTTTTAATGACTCTTTCTGGATAATATCTGGATAATACCGTCGCAATAGTTGATCAGCGACATCCGCAAGGACATGCGCACGATCAACATGGCCTTCCGCAAGATCCTGCGGCACAGCACCTTTGCGAAATCCTTTTATTGAAACGCTCTTTACAGACTGTGCGATCTTTGCATCAAATTCTTTTTGTACATCAGTCCACGGAATAGTAACATCGATATGTACACCATCCTTTTTTTCAATCTTGTATTCCATAATAATCTCGTTGAAAGTTATAAAATTTATAAAGTTGAAAGTAAAAAATGAACAAGATAATTTTCAATATTATCTTCACAAACAAATTTTACTTTTTGTTTTGGATTTATTTACCAAATTTTTTTTGGTATAATTTGATGCTTTTATTGACAGCTGCCATAGCTGCTTTTTTATTTTTAAATCCTGAGATCACAACTTCTTTTCCTTCAATTTGCTTGTATGTCTCAAAGAAATGCTGGATTTCTTTCAATGTGTGTTTATTCACATCACCCAGATCCTGTACGTCATCCCATCGCAAATCATGGACTGGCACAGCAATAATCTTATCATCACTTTCACCACCATCAATCATGCGCATCACGCCTACTGCACGCACCTTCACCAAAACACCTGGAAATAAAGGATATGTCGTTAACACAACGATATCAAGTGCATCATCATCTTCCCACAATGTTTGTGGTGCAAAACCATAGTCAAAAGGATAATCTTGTGCAGTCTTCATTGCACGATCTAATTTGATGAGACCAGTCTCCTTATCAATCTCATATTTATTTTTTGATCCTTTTGGAATTTCGATAATTGTATTAAATTCTTCTGGAACATTTTTTCCGAGAGGAACATCATGCCATAAATTCATAGATTTATTATTTTTAATATATTAGATTTATTCGTTTTTAAATCTGTTACTTATTTCTTTTTTTTCTTTATCTTTTCTTCAACTGCGTCTTCTACAACTTTTTCTTTTTTTGCAGATTTTTTTGGCTTTTCAGTGAGCGCTTCAACAACTGTCGCATCTTGCATTGTATCATTCATACTTTTTATTGCAGCAGCAGCAGCTTCTTGCATTTCTTCCAATTTCTTTAATTCTTCTTCTGGGGAGATGTCGGCTACTTCCTCCTCTTCTTTTTTGCGAGAAGGTTGTGCTTCTCCAGGTACACGACTCTCTTCTGTACTGATCACATCGAGATCCCAATGTGTTAATTTTACAGCCAAGCGTACATTTTGTCCGCGTTTTCCAATTGCCAATGATAATTGCTCATTTGGCACTACGACAACTGCTTTATGCTTTTCTGCATCCAATCGCACCTCGAGTACAGTCGCTGGAGAAAGCGCTGCTGTAATAAATTTTTCTGTATTATCATGCCACTCGATGATATCGAGTTTCTCTCCGCCGAGTTCTTCGATGATTGCATTGACACGTGTGCCCTTCTGACCAACACATGACCCAATTGGATCTATGCCTTCCTCTTCTGTGTGCACTGCAATCTTACTCCGTGAGCCAGCCTCACGAGCGATTGCTTTTATCTCAACAGAGCCAGCAAAAATTTCTGGTACTTCAAGTTCAAATAACCGACGAATCATTTCTGGATGTACGCGTGATAACTTGATACCAGGACCTTTAGGATCCAATTCCACACTTTCTACATATACTTTAATACGTTGTCCCACATTGTAGCGCTCTCCACGCACCTGCTCTCGCGGAAAAAGTACGCCAACTGACTTTCCAAGGTCGACAAAAACGTTCTTTCCTTCCACACGTTGCACCGTACCATTGATGACGCCACCTTCTTTTTCTTTGTATTCACTGTACATTGCATTACGCTCTGCCTCTCGAATTCTCTGTATGATTACCTGTTTTGCAGTTTGTGCTGCAACGCGTCCAAACTCTGTATATGAAGGTAGTTGTTCCTCTACTATGGAACTGAGCTCAACAGCACCAAATCGATCACGCGCATCTTCCATGGTAATATCTCGTTCAGGATTGAATCGTTGTTTACGTTCTTCTGCATCACCCTCATCTACGATGATATCCTGTATTTCAGACTCTTCAACCACGACTTCTTCTGCTTCAGGATCAATAAATTCGCGTGTTGTTTCATCCACGACTTCTTTCATCAGATAAAATTTCATCTCACCCGACACACTATTCAATTCTGCACGAATATTTTGACCGCGCTTACCATATTCTTTTTTATATGCTGCTGCGATCGCAGTTTCGACTGTTGTCATCACATCATCGACAGCAAGTCCTTTTTCGTCTGCGAGGGCCGTGATTGCTCCTGTAAAATCACTAAATGGATTTCTTTCATCTTTTGCCATAATTGTTTCAATTAATATTTTAGTAGTTCGTCTTTTAGTAATTAGTACGCAAGAGACTCTTACGCGCTTTTAAACAAAAAATTCGTGTCTTCCCGACCCGAATCTCTCTTTCCGCCTCTCTTTCGTGCCTCAAGTGTAGCACATCACTGCATAATGTCAATGTTGACAATTATAGAAATATGTGCTATAATAGACAGTTACAGTTAATAGAGTGCACATATCGTGCCTCGAACTGTGTTTTTTGAAAAAAATTTTTTGAAGGAGATTGACATGAGATATATTCTCGGATTCTTCATTTGTGTAGTAGCAGGCCTTGTTTGTTTTTTCTTTTTTGGACATGGTGCAACCGTGGAGAAATTCACGACTATCAACAAAGAGAAAGTTGCAGTATCCCCGCTCGCCAAGAGAATGTGGGAGGCCCGCAATCAGTACGATGCGAACAAAGCTTCAGGTTGCGCCAAGAAGTTTGGCGGGATTGACGCGTTGATTCGAAAAGCTGAAACCCAAGATGATATCGGATTTGAGGCGGAACAATGCCTCGAACAGATCATCCAAGGAAAGGCTAAAACGGAGTATCGGCCGAAATTTAGCCAAGCTACTCCACAACCCTCTCCACAACAGGTGGTGCAGAGGCCACTAAAGGCACTGCAGTTTCAGTACAGACCCCCATCATCATCGTGGGCATCTGTTGCACGTTCCACTTTCATCGACAGTGGAACGTGTGCAATGCAGTGTGAAAGCGACACTGTAATTCGCATAAAGAACGCGGAATACATTGGATCAACAAAGCCATTTCCGTGTGATGTCCTTCATGTGGGTGGTCTGATTGCAGTGCGATCAGCCTACCCACAACAAAGTCATTCAGCAAAGGGAGAGTGCTCAATCGAGCAACTCTCTAAAAAATAAAACCGAGTCGTGTGAAATCACACACTCGGTTTTTTATTTTGCACAAAATACTCTTACACTTTAAAAAACACCAATCACAAAGTTGACAATCACAAGCGAAAGAATGGCAATAATAAGTCCGATGATCGCTGACGTGATAATCTTTCTCGCTGTATCTGTCCGATCGGTCCCCGCTGACGTGATGTACATGATCCCTCCTACGACGAGCATCAAGACAGAGAGGGAACCAATGATACCTGTAAGCACTCGTATTGTTGAGATTACTATCTGACTCAATGTCTTGGTACCAGCAGGAATTGCAGATCCTCCTGTACCTCCTAATATACTATATATTTCTTGGAGAAAAGTCGGTGCAGCAAGAGCAATCGCGAGACCGATGAGTGCTGATGTGATCGTTTTTTTGGCAAGATCGACTTGTGCTCCACCAGCAGATGTGATATACATCACGCCGCCCACTACGATCATGAGTACCGCGAGCACAGCGACAATACCCTGCACGGTCCTTAATATATTACTCAAAAGACTATCTACTGTCGAATATGCTATAGGATTTTCAAATGATTCAGCATGCACATCATACACAAAAGGAACAACACTCATACAAAAAATCATACTCAGACACATCCATGTTATATAATATTTATTTTTCATATTATTATTTTTATTATTATCTCACACCAAACGTCATGCCCACTGTTTTTACAATCATATAACCCAAGAGCGCAACAACGAGACCAACTATGCCATAGGTTAGCCAACCTTTAGCAGCATCTGTCTTACTGCTTTCACCGCCTGATGTGATGTATATAATCCCTGAAACGACAATCGCCAAAAGTGCTAATACACCAACAACCCCTAACAAGAAATTAATCACAGCCTCTATGGATTGTCCCAAAGTTTTTGTTGACATACCATAACTGCTCTGTGGCATTGTCAGTTGGGCATGTACAAAATATGGCATGAGCACCATTGACACACTCGAGATCACAGCATATATCTTTTTCATATTTTTTTATAGTTATATTGTTAATTATTATCGCCAGTTCACACCCAATGCCAATCCCACTGACTTGACGATCGCATATCCCAAAATTGCTACCACGAGTCCTACAATTGAATATGTAAGCCATCCCTTCGCTTGATCAGTCCGCTTACTCTCACCACCAGATGTGATATATATAATTCCTGACACAACGATCGAAAGAATTGATAATATTGCTACGAAACTTAAAACATAATACAAGACATCTTCAATGACCATATCCAAATCTGTCGATGGTAGTCCCGTGCCCGATGGCACTGTAATTGCAGCATGAGTGATTTGAGGCAAAAAAATTGCCCATATATAATACATCATTTTTTTCATATTTTTTGTATTTTTATTTTATTAATTATTTATATTATACACTGTAATAAATAAAAAAACAAAGAGGATAAATTCTCTTTGTTTTTTATAAATATAATCTTGACTTTTGATTATTATGTTCTCAATGCGCTTCCAACTGTCTTTACAATCACATATCCCAAAAGTGCTACTACGAGACCGACGATTGCATATGTTAGCCAGCTTTTTGCTTTGTCCACGCGATCACCATCTCCACCTGAAGTGATATACATAATACCAGCTACAACAATCATAAGCACAGCAAGAGCTCCGAGAAAACTGAGTAACCAGTTAATAATACTAAGGATGAGCGTTGGCGCATCCGCAGCATTTGGCACTCCACCTGGAGCAACTGGCTCCGCATAACCACTAGCTGCTGCCAGAACTGTCATTGGCAAGCTCAACATCATTGATAGTGAAAATAATAATGATTTCATTTTTTTTATCATTCCCATACACCTCCTTTCTTTTTTTGTATTTTTCTTTTCATATATACATTATCTCATATTTTATTTTTTATACAAGAGCCACGATCGACTTCACTATGATAAGTGACAGAATCACAACTACGATACCAATGATTCCTCCTACAAGAGTTTTTTTTGCAAAAGAAATGCGATCACTATCTCCACCTGATGAAATATATATCACACCAGCGATTACAATCATCAAAACAGCAATAATTCCTGCAACACCAAGTATGGCATCCAGAGCGCTCATGGCAATCGTATCAAGCGATGGCGCATCACTCATCGGACCGGCATACACATTATTGATCAGCTGCATATAGTGATATTAATTTTGCAATTGTTGCGCGCGTTGCTCGCCGAGATTGATTGATTGTTCTGCTGACATCTGTCGAGAGTTGACTCGATCAATCATATCATAAAAGATTGCATCAACAGCGTCTGATTCATGTCGTCTCCATGTACGTGCAATCAAATTACCTCTCGCAAACGCACCGAGTCGCACATCACTTTTTTGTTTATCAATTATATCTCGACGTGCCGCTGGCTTATTTGTCGTCGTCAAATATTTTTCTGTAAAATCAAATTCGGTCGCATACAACAACTTTTCTCCACTGACAGCATTGGCAAGTATGATACCTTTTGCAGATGGGAACGTTAGTGCACGGAGAAATTGCCATGATTCATGTACCCGCATTGCATCGGTTATACGGACAAGACGTGTGTCATCTGACTGTATAGGCACTTTATTCTTTGCTACGACAAATACCCAATAATTTGCATAATTTGCTTGGCTACCGATATTTTGAAGCGAAATTTGTGGCACATCTGAGACTGCAAAATTCAATTTCGCATTTTTTGCCTTAATCGTGTCATAATGATATGAATAGTTGATTGTCATTGCTGTTCGTCCCTCAAAAAACTCGTCGATTGAATAGTTTCTATTTTTGTCCCATGTATATACGCCAGAATCAGCTGAGGCAAAACTTGTATAGTATTTTAAGGCTGCTTCTCCTGCAGCAACTGATTTTCCCCCTGAACTCGTACTTTTACCAAAATCAATAACACCAGTATCTTTTGACGACATGCTAGCACCGTTTTGAATCATCAACAATGCCAGAATGTCTGATGCTTTATTGACATTGATCGCACCACCCTTATTGTATGCGGTACCAATTGCTGCACCACTTTTTTTAATATTTCCAAACTCATCGAACTCAGTCAATGCTTGTACTGCCTTATCAAATTCTTCCCACGTTTGAGGTGGTCTCGTAATTCCAGCTGCATTAAAAATATCTTTATTATAATACAGTCCAAGTGAATCTACTGAGAGCGGGACGCCATAAATTTGATTATCGACTACCATATCTTCTATAACAACATCAATAAATGTATTACGAAATTCATCCTCAGCAATAATTGATTGTGGTACCGGCACGATCTTGTCTTGAAAATCTGGTAACCACGAACTCTGTATCATAAAAACATCTGGTCCTTTACCTGCAGCCAATGCATTAAGTAAATCCTTTTTATACGATTCCAATGTCATTTTACGATAATCCACTGTTGTTACGCTCGTATTTATTTGTGCATATTTGTCGAATATTTCTGTAAAAGCATTTGAATTATCAAATGTTCCCCACACTTCAATCGGCATCTTGTATTTTTCACCAACTCCTTTGCAACCGATACCCGGAAAGATTACCATGACACACAACAACAATATTGCAATATTTTTTTTCATAAGAATATCTCTAATAAATTATTTTGTAAAAACAAATGCATAATGATATCTGCCTGCCTCTATTTCCAACGTGTGTGAAAAGCCTGCCTGATCAGCCAATGCAACTACTTCTTCGGGCAGCAATCGCTTTTCCAAACCAAAACCGTGGATAGCATCCGTGCTCCATCCAACTACCAACAAATTTCCCCCCACTGTCAACACGCGATGTGATTCTGCAAATAAAATGTTTTTATTATCGTTTTGCAGTAATATTTTTCGCATGATCACATGTTGCACAGAGTTATCCTGCAATCCCGATCCATTCAGTTTTTCAAGATTTGATCTCTTCGTCACAATATTGCGAAGCCCCATCACATGCGCACGATTTTTAACTGCATCTAATGCTGATTCCAAAACATCAAAACAATAGATCGTTCCATCTGTCATACGCGCGAGAGGGATTGTGAATATACCTGGGCCACATCCAAAATCTGCGATATCTTCAATGTCTTTTATATTACATTTTGCCAAGATCTTCTCTGGTTCTAAAACTAATTCTTCTGCATGCATATACTTTGTTTTAATCTACTTTATGTCATATAGTATACCACATAATAAATGATATTTGAAAAATTGACTTTAACGAGTCAAGATGTTATAAAAACAAATCACACAATCAGTGATACGCTAATCACAACAACTGTTCTTTATCGATTAAAGATGTCTATTCTAAAAAGGAGAATCCAAGAGATGAAAAAAATCTATCTTGCAGGCAGCTTGTTCAATGCTGGAGAAAGATTGCATAATCTCTACCTAGAGAAACATTTGATATCTTTGGGATATGAGGTTATCTTGCCCCAGAGAGAAGCCCTAAAACATTTCACAGATCAGCATTTTGACATACAAGGCGTGGTCGCCGAATGTCAGAAATTTTGTTCTGATCCAGCAATCGTATTTGTGGGTAATGTGGATGGTGCTGATGCGGATAGTGGCACATGTGTTGAATATGCCATTGCAATAAGCCTGACTGGCAGAGCAATTTTATTTCGTACGGATTTTCGCACTGATACATCCAGAGAAATAGGCGTTAATGGCATGCTCAACATCCAGGGAACGATTTTTATCTACGACCCATGTTATTTTACAGAGCTCGATCAGATTGAATCGTATTACCGCGAACTTGCCAAAAAAATTCACAATGCGATCAGCACATGTGAACGGTAAAGATAAAATTGAAATAATTTTCCGAAGACGATACTCTATAATAGAGCGCCGTCTTTTTCTTTTGAGGTACCTTTTGGTTGAAATTCTAACTTTTTTTTGAAAAAGAATAGTCCTTAAAAAAATTGTACGGCTTGTCGTGCAAAATAATTTATTACTCGGCAAGTGTATGTATAAAAACTTTTTGCCATCCTCTCCACGAGCCCAAGTCCGATGATGAGCAATAGATAAAATAGTATTGCTGCCGTTCAATTAATATTGGACGTCATCAGAAACCCTATGTGATTTTTGTAAAATTCTTAGCCACGAGTCCAAGTCACACCATATCGATGGCAAAGAAAACTGGTAATGCAATTGTGTATAATTTATGAAAATCTATTTATCCTGTACATTATTTAACAATATTTTTCAATACTGTTTTTTTATACCCCAAAAATCCAATCATGCCGAGGAAGATAATGAGACATATGAGCACCATTGTAATGATACTTGGGTAAGCCCCACCAAACCCACTTGCCGAAGTGTGTTTGAGCCATATCCCGCCGTATGCCCAGACAAGTACAATCCCATAAAAAATATTCTTATCTTTCCACATCCGAAGGGTACCGATACAAGCGCCGACCAAGAGGATAATGATTGTCCACACCGCTTCCGAAATACCAAATCGATTCCAACCGAGACTCACCAAAAAAACCGTGATATTGGCAATCGTCGCGACAGTAATCCACCCGAAATAAATACTAAAAGGAGCCCGGATGTACAGAGTATCTGTGAGAGATAATTTTTCTTTGTTCACCACATCGGCAATTTTGATAAGGAATGTAAGGAACGTGAGCATAATCAACACCGACAGCCAGATAACCCCGTAATGCCACGCAAAAATCCAGGCGATATTAGCGAGCGAGGTGATGAGAAAATACCGATTGATAGTCGCAAAAAGTTTTTCTCGCTCAGGACTATTCTCTTTTTGTCCAAAGCCAAATTGATAGAGTGTGTAGGCAAAGAGGAGGAGGTAAATCAGTCCCCAGATAGAAAATGTAACTCCCGCCGGTGTAAAGAGATTGCCAAAAGAATCAGACGCCTCGCCGGTTGTCACCCCACCGATAGGAAGTGCATTGGCGAGATAATTGACCCCCACCATGGCCACATATCCCACCGCCACAAAAATTTTGAGAAGATTGTTTTTTTTCATATAATTTATATTATTTTTTAACTAATAATATCTACTTCTTAATATCTACTAAAATTTCGTTACGATTCATAAAGGGTGGCGTCCAAGGCGGATTGTATCCAGCCCCACGAGGCACACCGACTGCGATAACATTATCTCGCTTCAAGTATTCAAGGAGCTTTGTTTTCATCTCTGCCACTTTTCCTGCATTGTTATATCCAGAATAGCCGAGTACCGCACTTCTGTGTGAGGGCACTTCGACAATCTCAATTCTTTTGTCGTTTGGGGTTGGTAGTGTCGCGAGCGTGTATTCTTCTGGCATGACAAACGATATCACGCTAGTATTGTCGGTGAGTGTCGTTTCAGAAACTGGCGCGGTCATGGCGATAGACTCTGAATTTTTTTCCGACTTCTGCTCGGTGACCGGCGCAGTCATGGCGATAGACTGCTTTTTAATATTGCCACCAAAAATGTATCCGGCTAAAATCCGAAAGCCGCTAGACACCGCTTCACGATACTCTCCTGTAACCTTCACCCGCGCCTCAATATACGGCTCATACTCGCGGATCTCATAGCCAATTTTTTTATCTATTATACTAAACTTCGGCTCTTTTACCCGGGAAGAAAAGTGTCCATATAATATCCAAAATATGAGCAATACACATATTGTAAATAAAATTGTACTCATATATGTATTATACATTAAACTATTTTAGATAGCTATCAAAATATATAGCGTGGCAAGTATATCCGACAGGATTTTTTACTAAATAATCCTGATGGTAATCTTCTGCAGGATGAAATTTTTCCAAAGGTTCTAGTGCAGTCACTACAGGTTCTTTCCAGCGTTTGGAATCATTGACTATTTTTATAAAATTTTCAGCCTCTGATTTTTCTTCTTCATTTCCATAAAATATAGCTGAACGATAAGAAGTTCCCCTATCGTTGCCTTGTTGATTAAGTGTAGTTGGATTGTGGATTTGAAAGAAAAAATCTAAAAGCTTTTTATGAGAAGTTTTTTCGGTATCGTATGCAATCTCTACTGCCTCAGCATGTCCTTCGTGGTTTTTATATGTCGGATTTTCTACTTTTCCGCCGGTATACCCCGCCGTGGTATTCACAACTCCATTCCGTTTCTTAATCAAATCTTGAAGTCCCCAAAAACATCCCCCCGCTAATATTATTTTTTTAATCATAATTTTAAAATTATTTTCCCGGAACAAACTTCATCGAAATAGAATTCACACAATACCTAATATTCTTATCGGTTAAATGCTCGCCAGTAAAAACATGCCCCAGATGTCCGCCACATTTAGCACAAGTTATTTCGGTCCGCACCAAATCGGCGTCTAAACTTTTTTTTACTGCACCCGGAATTTCCTGATCAAAAGATGACCAACCGCAATCAGACTCAAATTTATCTTTTGACAGATATAACGGAGCTTCACATTGTCGACACAAATAAACACCCACCTCCTTATTATTTACATATTCACCTACAAATGGAGCTTCTGTACCCTTATCAATAATTATTCTTTTTTCTTGTCTGCTTAAGTTTTTCATAATAAATGTTTTGAATGAATATCTCAGACGAGCATTTCACTTATGCAAATATGTGATCGTCAGTTGCAATACGGTCGCAAACGACACCCAGAGGAGATATGGCAGATTGGTAAGCGCAACCCATTTAATATGCGGATGGATGGCGACAAGAGCCCAGATGAATGTGAGGAGAATAAAAACAATATCAATAGATGCTTTTTGAGTATCATTTGAAAATAGGTAAAAGAAAAATTGAAGTTGAATACCAGTTGTATGTATTGTTCATAGATTATATATATTTTTTATTATTGTTTTGTAAGCGTTCCTTCGAGCGCTTTACCGCCCATAATGCCTGGACCTCCAGCTAAATATTCCGTACCAAACATGACTGTTTTGATGAGTGCTAGTGAGTTCCCTTGATGATTGAATTCATAATACACCCCGCTTGGATCTTCTCCGTACAATCTGACGGCATCACCAAACTGTTTCCAAGTTAGAAATTCAAAGTCTTCTAGGCCGGTAGTAAAACTCACCGTTCCATCAGCATTCAAATCCATTGACAATTTGTAATAGGCGGATCCGCCACCCCCGCCCGGAGTATTTTGCAAAGTGCCTGCCCAGGTCCCTAACAAAGCATTTGTATCTTGAGATGAGGCATTCGTCCCTTCAGCTGGGATATTTGACACTTTGGTTGGAGTACCAACCTCTTCGGCCGGAGCGTTCACTTGATTGCTCGGCGTAGTAATCGGTGAGCTCATCTTTTCGGCTGTGGATAGGCCCAAAATTTCTTCCACTGTTTTTTTATCTTCAACATCTGCTTGAACACCATTGTCTTTTAACCAAGAGTCAACTTCTTCTTTTTCCAATACCGCGACCTTGACTGGTACTTTCGTTTTATCTTTGGTGTACACCGGCAGTGCTACCCCGACAATTTTTCCGTCTTGGACAACTCCCCTAAATTGATCGATCGCAATCATTGCGACTTCAAACCCTTCAATTCCTGTTTTTAGCTTGTCTGGGATTGCGTTTATATTTAATAGTGTTGAGATTGGTTCGGTGATTTTTCTAGCCTCACCGATTATAGCTGAAACCCTATTATGATTACCGAGCGCGATAGTGGCAGCGTCTTCAGAAACTTCTAGCGTCAAATCAGCGCCGGTAACGATGACCGTTGCTTTGGCTAGAGTGGAACCAACGGCAATAGCC
>JBBQZC010000027.1:0-14001 GCA_038208115.1 Candidatus Moraniibacteriota bacterium | reverse complement strand
ATTGATTATCTTATTTGGTACAATACACGAAGAGTACACCACGCTTTCAAAAACAAACTTTCTCCGATACAATTCATATTATCAGAAGGATTTAATCTTAATTTGCCTCAAGAGTGCAAAGTAGGGTGGACGCATACAAATATTTGCAATATTTTCAAAATTACTATATAATTACAAATATAAATGCTATTGATCCTGCTGACACAGGGGAGCTGAAAGAAGAAATTTTGTGAACTCCACAAAAAATTAGAACTTTCCGGGTATGCCCGTTACTGCGAAAAAGTGAGTAATTGTTTTAAATTACTAATTACGGTGGTACCGCGGTTTTTAGAAATCGTCCGTTATAAGCTAATTTTTTTGCTTATGACGAACGATTTTTTTTGTTTAATGTAAAATTATGTTGAGAACACATACGTGCGGAGAACTTTCTTCAAAGGATATTAATAATAAAGTAATTCTCACTGGATGGGTACATCGCCGTCGCGATCATGGTGGAGTAATTTTTGTTGACTTACGAGATCGATATGGTCTCACACAGATCAAGTTTGATCCAGAAAGCGGTCCTGAAGTGCACAAAATTGCAGATCAAATACGATCTGAGTGGGTAATACAAGTTCATGGTGAAATAGTAGGTCGACCATCAGATATGATCAACTCAAACTTACCAACTGGTGAAATCGAAATCATTGCACATATGCTTGTTGTGTTAAATAAAGCTAAAACTCCTCCATTTGAAATTTCCGATGAAAAAAATGCGGAAGTGAATGAGGCACTTCGTTTGAAATATCGATTTCTTGATTTACGGCGAAAAAAATTGCAGACCATGCTTACACAAAAAGATCATTTCATACGAGATATGCGTTCATTTTTTCATGCAAGAGATTTTCATGAAATTCAAACACCTATTTTGGCAAATTCATCTCCAGAGGGCGCGCGTGATTGGTTGATTCCATCACGTATATATCATGGTAAATTTTATGCTTTACCTCAAGCACCACAGCAATTTAAACAATTACTAATGGTGGGTGGTATTGATAAATATTTTCAAATAGCACCATGTTTTCGAGATGAAGACCCGCGAATGGATCGTCATTTTGGGGAATTTTATCAATTAGATTTTGAAATGAGTTTTGTGGAGCTGGATGATATTTTTGCTTTAATGCAAGAATTATGGACTAATCTAACAAATAAATATAGTACAAAAAAGATACTATTTGAGAATTTTCCACAAATTACCTGGAAAGATGCAATGAATCGTTATGGATCAGATAAGCCTGATTTACGATTTGGTTGTGAAATTGTGAATGTTTCTGACATCGTACAAAATAGTGATTTTGCAGTTTTTTCTGATGCATTGCAAAAAAGTGGGGTAGTACACGCATTGAAGATCGATGGCGGATCAATATTTTCACGAAAAAATATAGATGATTTGACAAATCATGCAAAAACAAAAGGGGCAAAAGGTCTTGCGTACATTATTGTAAAGGAAAATGGTGAGTTGCAATCACCAATTATTAAGTTTTTAGGTGATCAGATTACACAAAATATTATTTCATATCTTGATGCTAAGCCTAAAGATATTATCTTTTTTGGTGCAGATTCATGGAGAGTTGTATGTGAGAGCTTAGGTTTGGTGCGCAATAAGTGTGCGGAGATGTTACAGCTTAAAAGCAATGCTACGGCAGCCTGGGTATGGGTTGTTGATTTTCCAATGTACGATTATTCTGAAATTGAAGAAGGGAAAATTGATTTTTCACACAATCCCTTTTCAATGCCTCAGGGTGGCATTCAGGCTCTTACAGATCAAAATCCTTTAGAGATTGTTGCATATCAATTCGATCTTGTTTTAAATGGTTTTGAAATATCAAGTGGTGCAATACGTAACCACGATCCTGAAATTATGTATAAGGCATTTTCTATTGCTGGATATACTGAAAAAGATGTAAATGATAAATTTGGCCATATGATTGAAGCGTTTAAGTATGGTGCACCACCACATGGCGGAAGCGCACCTGGTATTGACCGCGCTTTCATGGTTTTGACAGATTGTGATTCAATTCGCGATATATATGCGTTTCCTAAAGATGGTCAAGGTCGTGATGTTATGTTGGATTCTCCTTCCTATGTAGAACAAAAACAATTAGATGAATTGGGTCTACGAATTGTCGATTAAAGTATGATTACTGTGGCAAACTTGCAAAAAACGAAAAAATCTGATACCATATATACTATCGATGGCATCACATGAGAATGTGGCATTATCGTGAGTAAGTTTTAGTAATAACGGATAATATGGCTGTTCCAAAGCAAAGACAGAACGCATCACGTCGTGATCGTCGTCGTAAACACAACATAAGCAAAATTAAAGTTGCCACAATTCAAAAATGTGCTTCTTGCGGAGAACAAAAAATGCCTCATCGTGTGTGTACATCTTGTGGTATGTATCGTGGCACACAGTATAAGGAAGTCGTCAAAAAGGTGAGTGCGTAGTCAGGATCTAATCTTTTATAAAATAAAATTTATTACATTATGGCAAATCGACACCTTCAGCGTTCTATTGCGATGCAAAGTCTTTTTGAATGGGACTTTCGTGGTCAAGAAAATGATAAAATTGAAAGAATCGTCTTGCATAATTGTACTGAATTTGCACCTGGAGCTGATAACTTTACATTTGTTAATGCACTCGTATCAGGTACAGTAGAAAAAATGGATGATATTGATCCTCTTATATCAAAATGTGCTCCAGAATGGCCGCTTGATCAAATTGCAACCGTAGATCGGAATATATTGCGACTTGGCACGTATGAGTTGCTATTTGGCAATTATGATGAAACCCCTCCTAAAGTTGCCATCAATGAAGCAATTGAATTAGCAAAGACATATGGCGGTGATAGCAGTGCTCGATTTGTTAATGGTGTTCTTGGTACAATATATCGCGAAATGGGTGAGCCTATGAAAGATGATGATGCAACAAAAGCAAAGAGTCGTCGTGTGCAATCAAAGGAGACACTGTAACTACATTATTAAGTAAAAAGTAAAAATTATAAAATATAAAGCATGTTCAATGTGTTGATTGTCACATTTTTTTGATATATACACATTGGTCATTCTTTAAAAGATCATGAATATCAAACATTTTTCGGATGTATGTGGTATCCGAGTTAAAAATGAAAATCTATTCATTGAAGCTATGACGCATCGATCGTATCTCAATGAAAATAAAAATCATCATCATCATCATAATGAGCGTCTTGAGTTTCTCGGAGATGCTGTTTTAGAGTTGGTGGTAACAGAATATCTCTACGAAAACTTTGATAATGCGGAAGGTGATTTAACTGCGTGGAGAGCGTCGCTTGTAAACGGAGAAATGTTATCACAAGTTGCCCGTGAAATTGAAATTGAGGAGTTTTTGCTTATGAGTAAGGGTGAAGCAAAAGACACTGGGAAAGCACGAAATTATCTTCTAGCCAATGCAATGGAATCAATCATCGGAGCACTTTATCTTGATCAAGGGTATATTGGTGCAAAAGAATTTATTTTAAAAAATATAACAGTTCATATCGATGAAATATTAGAAAAAAAATTATATCTCGATCCAAAGAGCTATTTTCAGGAAAAAGCGCAAGAATTTGCAAATATTACACCACACTATAAATTATTATCTGAATCTGGACCGGATCACGATCGTATGTTTACAGTTGGCGTATATCTCAATCATGAAGAAGTGGCACAAGGCACGGGACGTAGTAAACAAGATGCACAACGCGCAGCCGCGCAAAGTGGGCTCGAAAAAAAAGACTGGATTTAAAATCAACCAATACTACTTGATCACTTCATAGCCATATTTCATCCATGCTTCAAAACCACCTCGCATCGTTTTTACATTTATAAAACCAAGCTCATAAAGTAACAAACCTGCGTGAAAGCTTAATTCGTCATTTGCACTGTACACTAATAATGACTTGCCATGAGGTATTTCTTTATAACGATATTCCAATTCAATTAAAGGAATATTGAGTGCGGTAGATACATGTCCGTCCGTAAAATTACCTAATCTTCGTGTGTCAATTATAACTGTATTAGCTAATTTTTGAGTATCTTTTATAATTGCATCAAAATCGCGTGGTTCAATAAATTGCACTTTACTCTGTGATGAAAAATCTACAACTGGATTACTCGAGATGAGATGAAAACCATTATTTGACCACATGTTTATACCCCCTTCCAAATTGTACACTTTTTTAGATGTTGAAAGGCTTCTGTATTGTGACATAATGAGATCTTCATTACCGTCCTGTGTGATAAGAACTATTTGATTTGCAATTGTGCTAATATCAGCGCTATCTATATGGTAACTCGATGTGATATGACCTTTCTCAAAAAGTTCTTTTGAGCGTGTATCAATGATCATAATAGGCTCTGTTGAATTAATCAACGCATTGAGTTCTTGTGAAGATACAGCTGGTATAATCTGAGCACCAATGGAGTTATTATCTGAAAATATTTTATTTTCATAGGTTGCGATGCTATCTGTGTCATTTTGAATCTCATTTTGTTTTTGATTATAGGATCTCTCTGTGTATTTATAACTAATTATGATCCATGTAAGCACAAAAAAAACAAACAACAAAATAATAACCACAATCCACTTATTGGTTTTGTTCATAAAAAACTTTATTATCGTAAAAGAGCTCCAGTAAAATTCTTATAACCATTCAAAAAATCAAATATAGGCATAACAGCTTTGCATTCTGGCTGAATTGCCTCAACGATGATGGCTGTATCAAAAGTTTTGACACAAAGTTGATCTCTGCTAATAAAAACTGAGCCTGGCATGAACCTTTCTTCTTCTTCTGTTAGCGTATTTGTGAACGGGTATATGCTACGTAGTTTTATGCGAAGCATTTCATCTTTGGAAACCTCCCAATAACTAAAAATGCCAGGCCAAGGATATAACGCTCGATATCGATTATATATTTCTAGTGTTGTGTCAGTCCATTGTATGTGTCCATCTTCACGATCAATTAGTTGACAAAGTGTTGCTTTGGAATGATCTTGTGGAACCGGCTTAATATTTTTGTTGATATATGGCATCAAAATCTTTAAAAGAAGTTGTGCGCCTATGATCGAAACGCGCTTAATAACATCCTCAGCTTTTTCGTGATCCTCAATAGTTACTGTTTCTTGTGCGAGAATATCACCTGTGTCCATTCCTGCATCCATCATCATAATTGTAATGCCGGTTTGTTTTAATCCCATCATAAGAGCATTTTGAATTGGTGATGCTCCACGTAACAATGGCAAAAGTGATCCGTGGACATTAACAGCGCCCATCGGAGGAATATCAAGAATGTATTTGGGTAAAATGCGTCCATATGACGCAACTACAAGAATATCTGGTGACATGGACTGAATTTTATTTTCAGCTTTATGGTCAACTTCGAGCGGTTGATATAACACAATACCATTTTTTGTTGCAGCATCTCTTACGGGGTTTGGTGCAAATGTTCTGTGAATTGTTGATTTTTTACGACCAATTTTTTTGTCAGGTTGGGTAATAATCATAACGATCTTGAAATTTGGATCTAGTACAAGATGATTAATTATTTCACCAGCAAATGACCCGGTGCCCATAAAGACGACCTTTTTTGCATCCTCGCTCTTCTTGAGTAGTTCTTTCTTTTTTACAAACGGCATGTTTTCTAAATCTGCATTGATGTCAGACTCCTTCACGTTGCTAGACACAACTGCTTTATCAGCAATTGACAAGTTTTCTTTATATTTTTCTTCAGTTATTTCCCCTGACACGTCACTATTAATAATGTTTGTTGGTTTTTGTTGAGAATAATCTATCATTTTAGGTGAATCACTTTCTTCAAAATAATCATGAGATTCAGGGATAATACCATCAACAGTTGATTCTGGATAGGCTTTTTGCACAATAATATCGTGAGAATGATCATGTACTGTTAAATGAGCTTCTTTCTGTGTGTCATCTTCAATGGTAATATGTTTTGGTTTTATTCCTTTTTTTATATCTATATTTTTTATCATATTGAAGAATTATTATAACATTATGTTAAATTGATCGCGTAAACTTGCCTGTTTTTGATAACGGTCTGTAATTAGCATGCCATCTATATGGTCAATTTCATGTTGACACGCAATAGCAAGTAGGCCCTTTGCCTTGAGGGTTCTTTTGAATCCTTTTTCAGTATAATATTTTAAAACAATTTTTTCATGACGAATAATGGGAAGTTCTTTTTGCGGAACACTTAAACAACCCTCAGTAAAAAGAACCATCTCCTCCGATTGTGACACATACTCTGGGTTAATCAATACATAGCGTATTTTAGCAATATCCATAACAATCAATCTTTTTGATATACCAATTTGCGGTGCTGCAAGTCCGATGCCTCTTTCTTTGTGGTGCATTACGTCAAACATTTCATCAATTAATCTCTGAATTGCAAAATCAGTTATATCTGTTATGTCAGATGCAACCGTATTGAGGATTGGATCACCGATTGTAAGTATACTTCTAGAATTTGTGTTTGTTGTAACCATATCTATATTATGGGGTAATTATGATATTTCGTCAAAATTAATATTTTTTACAACACCAATTCGTTACTGATTCAGATTCTTAAGTTATACCTCTTTATAATCGAATCAGAGATTGCATTGTATAATAATTTACCTTTAATCATGCTGTTTTTAAAATATGGTATAATACGATTAAATATAGTATTTTGATGATAGCATTTTATATGTCACTTTATGAAAAAAATTTCCATTATATTGTTTTTAGGCTTCTTTGGAGTATGCATTTTATGCGGATGGTATGTTTACGTAAATAAAAAGGAACAAATAAAATTACAAGATGAAAACAAGCAGTTTATTAGTGATAGTTTTGATGCGACGCAACTAACTGAATTATCTCGTGATATAAATGAAAGCTTTTCAGATAAGACAGTCTCAATCGTCTTTGCAGGAGATATGAATTTTGACCGTCATATTCGTCACGTTGGATCGAAAAAGGGATATGACTTCATATTGAAAGATGTAGGAAATCTTATGAAATCTGGAGATTGTTTTGTTGCAAATTTAGAAGGACCTCTAACAAATCATGATTCAGTGTCAATTGACTCAGAAATTGGTTCAGCTAATAATTATAAATTTACATTTAATCCTCTTGTAGCAGAAATTTTGCGAAACTATAATACATGCATGGTAAATATTGGTAATAATCATATTCATAACTTTGGTGATGAAGGCGTAAAAAGTACCAAAGCATATTTAAAAAATGCAAAAGTTTCATATTTTGGTGATACTGGTCTAGAGGAAAATGATCGCACATATATCAAAAAAATTAAAGAAACAAAGATTGCTTTTGCAAATTATAACGCATTCTCCTCAGACGCAATTAAACATATAAATGAAGATATTGATAATTTAAAGGAGAATAGTGACTTTGTTGTAGTATACACACACTGGGGAGTTGAATTTTCGTCAATTTCACGAAGTAATGAACGTGATATTGCTCATCAATTGATTGATAGGGGAGCGGATGTAATAATCGGCTCACACCCACATGTAGTACAAGAATCTGAAAAATACAATGGTAAAATGATTTATTATTCTTTAGGCAATTTTATTTTTGATCAGTATTTCCAACCAGAAACGCAGGAGGGTCTCTTGGTGCGCGTGACTTTTGATAAAAAAAATGATATAATTTCTTTTCAAGAGAATACTATATATATGAAAAATACAGGCCAAACAGTCATTATAAAAAATTAATTTATGGATGCACAAATACTACAAGCATATTTACTCGAAAAAAAACAACCTCCTTTCCGTCAGAAGCAAATTATAAAGGCTATTTTTCGTGACGCACATAAATCTTTTAGTTCAATTTCAACAATTCCTATTGCGTTGCGAGAAGATTTGGATAAAAAAATATCAATTTTACCATTTAAGGTTATACGAGTTTCAATGTCAAAAGATCAAACTGCTATCAAAGCCTTACTCAGACTTCATGACAAAAAAATTATCGAAACTGTTCTTATTGCTCCAAAGCCAGACACATGGTCTGCTTGCATATCATGCCAAGTCGGATGCGCAATGAAATGTGCGTTTTGTGCAACAGGCACGATGGGATTCATACGCAATCTCACAACCGATGAAATTACTAGTCAAATCCTATTTTGGCGCCAATATCTCAAAACAAATAACATACATGGGACATTTGCAAATATTGTATACATGGGAATGGGTGAACCATTTATGAATTGGGATTATGTAAAAAAAAGCATAGATATCCTGACGAATATGGATTTTTTTGGATTTGGACAACGTAGTATTTCAGTATCAACATCGGGCGTTGTGCCAGGCATCATTAAATTTGCGGATGAATGCCCACAAATCAATCTCGCAATATCATTACATTTTGCAACTGATAAAAAACGCTCTCTGTATATGCCAGTTAATTTCGGGCACGATTTACACAAGCTCTCTGATGCGCTTATTTACTATTTCACAAAAAATAAACGTAAGGTATTTATAGAATACATCATGCTTAATAATATAAATGATTCTACTCAGGATGCACATGATCTCATGTTATTTCTCAAGCGCATAGGATCACCACAATTACTTCATGTAAATTTAATCAGATATAATTCTATTGGAAATAATTTTATACCATCACCAAAAGACACCGTGAGAAAATTTCAAAATGAATTATTGCGAAGTGATATTCCTTGTACCATTCGAAAAAGTATTGGTGATGATATTGACGGAGCGTGCGGGCAACTTGCTGGAAAAATCGAAAATTGCTAATCAAATCGTATTTGCTGGATCTATATCAATTGACCACTTTGTGTTATATGTTTTTAGATGTTCTTTTAAATAGACTGGCATCTCACGATGCAAGTTTTTGATAAGTATTTGTTTATAATACAAGGATCGTTTTTTATTAACAAATGGATCATGCGGTTCAGAAATGACGATTTTGTGATCATTTTTACATAATGTCACAATCTCTTGATGTTTTATGTGCATAATTTTTTCCAATTCATTTTTAACAGCATTGGCATGTGTAATTTTAATCAAATGAGAAAATGGGGGATAATGTAATATTTTACGCAAGGCAAGCTCTTCTTCATGAAATCCATCAAAATTACATTTTTTTGCATAGATGATAGTAGAATTTTCAGGCTGAAATGTTTGAATGAGGAGTGTGCCATTTTGTGCACGCGACGCTAGTTGTATAATGAAATTAAAGGCACGTTCATTGGCATCATAAGAGGGCATACTTAAAATATGATCCATGTCTATAATGACTCCAAGTGCAACATTTTCTGTGATCCAACCTTTGGTAATCATTTGTGTCCCGATGACAATGTCTATTTTTTTATCACGAAAATCTGTAAACAATCTTTTATGTGCGCCAGCGTGACTCATGCTCGCAGAATCAGCAACTTCTACGCGCGCAGAAAAGAATATTTTTTTTATTTCATTATATACACGTTCAGTGCCAATCCCAATATGTTCAACAATTGCACCACATTTTGTGCATTTATGTTTTAAAGGCAGTTTATAGGCACAATGGACACAAAAATATTCTTTTTTTGCATTAGTGACAAGTGCACGGCTGCATGTTGGACAAGTAACGACAAGGCGACATTTGATACACAAAGAAAACATACTTTCTCCTTGTCGATCCACAAATATAATGATTTGTTTCTTTTTACTTAATGTATTTTTAATATAATACACTAATTTTCGTGAAAGAATCGACTTATTTTTATCCCAACGTTCGATCTTCATATCGACTATTTCGATATGAGAGTTAATTTTTTCATGTGTCGTCAAAAATCGTATATTTTTATGTTCTTCAGATTTATTAATATAATCGCTCGAGCGCGGTGATGCAGAAGTAAAAATGATCGCACAATCATGAATCTTTGCAAGTTGTTGAGATCCTGTGCGTGCATCGATAAGCGGATGACGTTCCCACTGTTTGTGAGAGCTGTCATGCACTTCATCCACGATAATGGCTCCGAGATTATTGAAAGGTGCAAAGAGAACCGAGCGTGTTCCGATTATCAGTTTTACTTTATGTGATTTGATATCCTGCCATTTCTTAAAATATTCTCCTTTCGCTATCTTGCTATGCAAAATAGCGACCTGATCCTCAGCAAAGAACTGAAGAAAAAAATCTTTAAAAAAAGGAGCTTGCATCAATTCAGGTAGAACATAAACCACTTGTTTATTTTGGGTAATAACTTTTTGTATAAATGAAAGTAGAATTGCAATTTTTTCTTGTGTGACAGGGGCATGTAGAATTGTTGTATTATAAAAATTTATTTTTTTGTACAGTCTTTCAATAATCCTTTCTTGCTTTGGTGAGATGGTTATTTTTTTAGGTACTGTTTTGGTCGGAATTATTTTTGCACGCATTGTAACACGCTGTGGCACAAAACGAGTCAGTACAATTCCAAGTGAGGTAAAGTAGTAATCACTAATAAATGTAGCAAATTCTAATTGGTTTGGTGTCAAAAATTCATTTTCTACTATTCCGGAAATCGATTTTAATGTATATGTGCTTTCACGTGGAAAATCGGGCTTGCATTCCAAAACAATTCCAAGAACTTTTCGACTGCCAAGTGATACAAAGACAAGTGTGCCAATCAAAATCGGTGATGAAAATGTATAAAAAAAAGATTGATCTCGTGTAAGGGCAATTTTAGTAAGTGGGGCAACGGATATGATAAATTTTTCTTTCGTATTTTCCATACCTGCATTGTAACACATTATCATGTGCTTTTTTAATAAGATAATCCATTCCTTGATATTTATGTTGTTTTTTGATATACTGTCTTCACTAACTGATTAACTGTTGAAAGAATCACATGAATAAACACATTACCGTAGGCATTCAAGTAGACGCATATCTTCAGAAAGCTCTTGCTAAAGCAACCAAACCTTTACTTGATTTGCCTGTACGCTGGCATAAGGAAAATAGCTTACATATTATGCTCCTATCTTTAGGGTGGATGATTGATGACGATATTACTAAAGTGTTAGATGCAGTCGCGAGCATAGCATCTCAAACACCTGGCTTTAGCATGAAATTTCAAGAAATCGTCGGGGTAAGTAAGGATATTACTCTTATTGATCCAATCAATACACAAATTATACGATTGGAAGGACTACCATCGGATCAATTACAATTGATCTTTGAACAAATTTCAGATATCCTTCACATTCCTCGTGAAGCAAAGAAATCTTTCAAACCACTTATCACACTGGGGCGCATACGTCAAAATCAGTGGCAAAAATTGTCAAAACATCCTTCAATTCACATACCATTTGTTATACAAATGGAAGTTTCACACATTGCTGTATTTGAAAGGCAAAGTGAAAATGGAATCACACATTTCGAAACTATTGGTGCATTTGAATTGCAATAATTAACTGTTGTAGAATTATGGCAAAAAAAAAGATTGTCACAATTTGTGGAGTATTGATACCACAATTATCAAAGACACAAATCATGAGTAGGGTCAATAAGATGATTTACAAGAGACATTTTTGTCATATCGTAACACTTAATCCTGAAATATTACACAAAGCATACCATAATCCGTATTTTGCCAAAGTGCTTAATATGGCACAAATTAAAGTAATCGATGGCATAGGAATAAAATTTGCTTTTTTTGCCAACGGCGTCATGCCGTGCAAACGCATTACTGGCATTGACCTTATGTGGGAAATTATTGACATAGCTGCAAATAATCATCTTTCAATCTACCTTGCAACAAACATCAATGGTTTAAGTACATGGACTGATGTAAGAGATGTAATTAAAAATAAACACCCGCATCTTGAAGTCACTGGAGAAAATTTAGAACCATCATCACACAAAAATGTAATAATTGATGCGGACATAATTTTATGCAATTATGGTGCACCACATCAGGAATATTTTTTGCATCACTGCAAAAAAAAACCTTCTCATGTATCTGCTCGAATTGGCATTGGCGTAGGGGGCGCATTTGATTTTATGACCAATAAAATTACGCGTGCACCAAAGGCTTTTCAATACATCGGATGTGAATGGCTTTGGCGATTATATCAACAACCACATCGTTGTAAGCGTATAATTACAGCTGTTTTTATTTTCCCATACACCATATTATTTGAAAAAGTATCAAAAAAATCTTAATGTGATTTTATATAAAATCTAGACGAACAGAGAATAAAATGCTACTATAAATCTACTGAATATTGAATAAATTCTATGACACATAAAAATCCCATTCGCGTTCGCTTCGCTCCATCACCGACAGGTGAATTACATATTGGCGGTTTACGCACTGCATTGACCAATTATTTACTTGCAAGTAAAAATCACGGTACATTTATCTTACGTATTGAGGATACTGATCAAAAAAGATTTGTTGATGGCGCCATTGAACGAATGATCGAATCATTAACATGGGCAGGAATTACAATCAATGAAGGTGTAAAAATTGATGAGAGCACTGGTGTTCTAATTCAAGAAGGCCTCCACGGACCGTATATTCAATCACAGCGACTCTCAATCTATCAAGAATATATTAAAAAGTTGCTTGAAGAAAAAAAAGCATATCACTGTTTTTGCACTACAGAGAGATTGAATGATATGCGTCAAGCACAGATGGCACGCAAAGAGGCTCCAAAGTATGATCGACATTGTTGCAAACTAACTGAAGATCAAATTCAAGAAAAAATCAATGCGGAAGAAAAATTTGTAATACGATTTAAAATTCCTGAGGGTCGCACGACTTTTGATGACCTCGTTTACGGTCACATCGAAGTTGACAATGCTACACTAGATGATCAGGTACTCATTAAATCTGATGATTTCCCCACGTATCATTTTGCACTCATAGTTGATGACCATCTTATGGAAATTTCTCATGTAATCCGCAGTACGGAATGGCTTGCATCCACGCCAAAACATGTTCTGCTTTACGAAGCATTAGGCTGGAAAGAAGAAATGCCTATTTTTTGTCATGTATCAAATATTCTCAATAAAGATCGTAAAAAGTTATCAAAACGAGAGGGAAGTGTCAGTGTGCAAGATTTCAAAGAAAAAGGCTATCCAAGACAAGCTCTTATCAATTTTATCGCTCTTCTTGGATGGAATCCTAAAACAGAGCAGGAGATTTTTACTTTAGAAGAGCTCATCGTGCAATTTGATACGGCGAAACTCAATCGGGCAGGTGGGATATTTGATATAAATCGTCTTAATTGGATCAGTAAAGAACATATTAAAAAGATGTCAATTGAAGATCTTTATCGAGACGGATTGCCGTTTCTTGAAAAAAAAGATTTTTATCAAACAGCAAGTTCATTTAAACGATCGGAAGAATATATAAAAAAATTGCTTTTTGTTGAAAGAGATCGTCTCGAAACATATGTTCAAATTGGTGAAGAAAATCAATTCTTTTTTTCCAATATAACTGTCACAAAAGATTTACTGCGGTGGAAAGAAAATTCTGATGTGGAAACTTTAGAGGCTATTACAAATGCACGAAAAGTATTATCAATTATAGGCAAATCTGATTGGACACGTGAATATCTTGAAAAAATACTTATGGAAGCAGCAGGTGAAAAACGTGGCGACTTCCTCTGGCCATTACGTGCTGCTCTTACGGGCCAACAGAAATCACCGAGTCCGTTTGACTGTGCATGGGTACTTGGTCTCGAAGAAACACTAAAACGAATTGATGCTGCATTACTATACTTTAAATAAAATAAATAAGAATATTTTTTTAATGAAAGCTCTCATAATTATTGTATGAGAGTTTTGTTTTAAACACAGACATTTGTCGGTTTCTGGATTGTTAATAATTTTAGCATTTCATTTGGAGTTTTACCATTTAGACCACAATGCTCTAAGTTATTGTAATAAATATTCCACATTCTAATCTTCTTTTTTAGATCATT
>JBBQZC010000026.1:0-17515 GCA_038208115.1 Candidatus Moraniibacteriota bacterium | reverse complement strand
CCAGAAACTGTCACAGCTGTCGTAAACTACGCACCAACTGCAACAACCACACACACCTGTTTCAAAGTCGATGTACAACCATCTCAGCAATCAGGAAACTATACAGGACAAGTGACGTATACAGCTACTACGGATGCGAGTTCATATTATCAGTAAGAAGTAGTGAGTAGGAAATTAGTAATATGACAATGTAGAGAAATATAATTAAATTACCCTGAGCCGCATACGGCACAGGGTTTTTTATATATGTTTGTGTGTGCAAAAACTGTATTTTAGTGGTAATTTAGGACGTTTTTTGTAATCTTGACAAAAGAGGTAATTTCTGCTATAATAATCGGTTATCTCAATATTATACATTTCGAGAACAGAGAACGTTCAATTATATAACTAAACTATTATGAATCAAAAACGTCATAAATTAACTGTAATCATACCAACATATAACGTAGAGGATTTGATCGAACAGGCGATCACGTCAGTTTTGTGGGCAGATGAAGTGTTTGTCGTAGATTCATTTTCTACTGATAAAACAGTAGAAATCGCAGAAAATTATGGTGCACGAGTTGTGCAACACGAATATGTCTATAGTGCAAAACAAAAAAATTGGGCGATTCCACAAGCGTCAAATGAGTGGATTCTTCTTCTTGATAGTGATGAAGTGGTGACGGATGAACTCCGCGCATCGATTGAGACATTGCTTGCAAGTGATGAAATTGATAATTACGATGGATTTGGTATTGCGCGGAAACATTTTTTCTTAGGAAAATTTCTTCGATGGGGTGGTCGTTATCCGCTATATAATATCCGATTGTTTCGACGCAGTTGTCGTTATGAAGATCGCAATGTGCATGCGCATATCATTCTTGATAAAGCGCATATGAAGAAACTTTCCGGAGACATTTTGCACTATAGTGATCGTTCATTGGAACAATTCTTTGAGAAATTCAATCGATATTCCACATGGCAAGCAAACTATATGTTGCGTGTCTATGAGAATGGCATGACAAAGATTGCATGGGGTGAATTTTTTGTAAATCCATTTTATGCTAAAGCTGTGATCAAAGATTTGTGGACATTCATTCCTTTTACACCTCTGATTCGATTTATCTATATGTTTTTTGTACGATTAGGATTATTGGATGGACGCCATGGATTTATGATTGCATTTTTCTATGCATTTCAAGATTATGTCGCAAAAACAAAATATTTGGAGATGCGTAAGAAGTCGCCAAAAGTACGACTCACATTTCAGAAGTACGTTGTGAAAAGTTGTGCATCATTTTGGAAAACAGGTAGTCAGGGATTTGGTGACTATGTCAATGATGATTTTTCGATAAAAAGTAACACATTACATGTATGAATAATATAACTTTAGAGAATGTGATCAAAGAGTGGCGCCTCATTGTTGTTTCAATGATTGTGTGCGCATTGATCGCGTTCATCATTTCCGCGATACTTCCTGCGAAGTATCAGAGTGATATACAGATGATCGTCGTGCAAAAACAAGCGGATGATAAGGTAGATGCATTTAGTGCGACCAAATCTGCTGAATTTTTGAGTAATATTTTTGTGCAAGCAATCTACACAACATCCTTTTTCAATGCGGTGCAAGATGCTCCGTTTGAGGTACGACGTGATTTTTCACGTGATCCCGAGCAAAGAGAAAAAGAGTGGAATAAATTTATCAGTGTGAAAAAAGTCAATAATACAGGGATCCTCAAAATCAGTATCTATGACAAGTCACGTAAGACGGTGGAAGAAACTGCAAATGCCGTTGCGTATGTCTTAACGACAAGTAGTGAAGAATATCATGGTGGAGCAGATCGTGTAGAGGTACGTCTTATTGATGGACCGAATACACCTCTACGACCAACTGTACCACGTGTTTTACCAAATACGATTGGTGGTGCAATCTTCGGTTTTTTGATTGCAATCGTTATTATGGTATTTTTTCCTGATATGCGATTTGAGCGAAAAACACGTAATGATCGTAAAAAAATATATGATCACGTGGTGGTAAATACCCCATTATATACGGAAGCACCAGTTGAAACGATTGAAAATGAAACAATTGTCGATAATCATTTCCGTAGCGTGGCAGGGACGATCGAGTTTGATCCAGAAATGGATGAGCTCCACAAACGTATCGGTATTTTCCATCAAAATACAAAATAGATAAAATGTAAACAAAATTGCATGAAAATGTAATCTGTGGTACTCTGCTTTATTACAGAAATACACACAGATCATGATTCTGCTATGTGGTGAAAAAACTTTTTGCCACATGCAGAGTCAGAAAATATCTGATTCAAATGAAATTTGTTCTTAAAAAAGGTGCTGAGCACCATCAAATAGTCAACTTAGGAGGTTGCTATGAAAAAGACAACGTTGTTGGCAGTATGTGTGGCTATGATGCTTTTCGTTTCACAAGCGGCAATGGCAGGTGGAACTGAGGATGAATCAGATTCCCTCGAAGGGAAGCTGAATCAGATTCAGGAGTCAATTAATGCAGTCCATGGAGACACTACCGAGATCAAGGGGATCATCGGACATGTGTTTGAGGGAACCGTTCCTAAGGGTGGTTCGTTTATCGCACTGTGTAACCAAAACGGATGGAGCCTGATCGTTGCCATGGGGCATAATAATCTTGCAAATCCGAGTGAGGTTGCTGCGGGGACTGCGTTTACGTATCCCCAAACGCAGGCCGAGTTCAAGGCCGCTCTTGCAAAAGGAAAGGCTTTGCACAAGGATTGGCTGTCTAAGCAGTCAACGACGTTCCGCGTCAATCGTATTAAGGTTGACACTGTCGAGATCGATAAGTTGAAAGTCCGTGTTGTACACGTGACTGAACAACTCAAGATCAAAGACATGGAGATCGATACGCTACGTATCCGTCTCGCGGATGTCACCGAAAAGCTCCGGATCAAAGAGCTCGAGATTGGGAAGGTGACGATTGATAAGTTGCACATTAAACAACTTGAGATCGATAACTTGAAGGATCTCTGTACTCAGCTACGTGCACGTTGCGCCCAGTTGGAAGCACGTGCGCCCCAGACAGTCGTCCGAGAAGTAGTGTACAAATCTCTTGACGGCGCTGGCTATGCACCTCCACAATCGATGCGACTTATCCAAGGTGGTGATAGTTGCGACGAAAGACCGTTCTCAGGAATGGTCACGGATGGTGCACTACAATCGACCAATGGCAAATCTGTCGACGTGTTGGAACTGCATCGCAGAGCCGGCAAGGACGCAGAGTTCAAGGTAAAGCGACTCCATGTTGATTCGTCAACTGGTGTAGCGATACCGATGGTATGGAGTGATGGGTCGTGTGTCCGGAAATATTCCGACAGGCCGATTACTGAGTCAGATATGCGGACGTTGATGTCTACACGGGAGTCCCTGACTCCTATAGATGTCACAGACGTCGGCAAGAAGCGATTCGGTCAGCACATGACCGAAGGAGTATATGTCATTTACTCCAAATAATGTGCAAAACAAGCAGCGTATTTCATCCGAAATACGCTGCTTTTCTTTTTATATACACAGAGCTGTCATTCTGAACTCATTTCAGGATCTATCAAATATCGAGAATTGAGATCTAGAAACGAACAGCCTCTTTGGTAGTCAGAATTTAGGATGACAAAAATTGAAATAAATGTTCATTGACAAAAATCAAAAATGGGTGTATAATAGACAGTTAAATTATCATAAGTTCTCACGAGAAAAGTAAATTTTTTATGAGAGCTTGGGATCGTCTCAAGTTTCAAAAAACGTGTGAAATATCAACTTTCGTGATAAAGGAGAATTACAATGAAGAATTTCACCAGCAATCTCGTTCTTTTTTTCGCAGTCTTTGTCATTTCTGCCCCGGTTTTTGCAGGAGATTTTGTGCCTGCTGATGGGAACATCTGTAAGGATGTTCCATTTACCGGAAAAGTCCCAGACGCCGCGCTTATTGCTGCTGATGGATCGACGGAGATTGTTGAAGTCATCAACAAAGAAGGAGCTGCAAAATCTCCGGAGGAGCGCTTTAAGGCTAAGCGTCTCAGTGTTGATTATCAAGGTGTTGCATCGGCACTACAGGATGCAAATGGATGCGTGAATTTCCGAAGTGCACAACATCCGACCGATTCTGAAATCGCCTCTGCACTTCTCAAGCCAGGGGAGCGTCTCGAATTTTTTGACTCGAGAGCAGGCAAAACACCAAATCACAACACTGTCGCCACCTATTTGATTGTTAAATAGAGATGACTGTGTTAAGAGCATGTGGATAGATTTTTATCCCATGCTTTTTTATTTTGCGCAGAACTGTATAAATTGATATGATGTATATATGAAAAAGAAAATTATTCTTATAAGTGCGATTATATTTTTGAGCGTTTTTACAATTGGGGCAGTGGCTTTGGCATGTCGGGCGGGTATGGATTATGTGACGATATTGGTCATTGCTGAGCAGAAAGATCATTATGATAAGATGTATGAGCCTGTACACTTGCTCGATCAGGAAGTACAGAATATGCAAGACGAACTCGCAATATTGCAAAAAAGTAAACTGACCGATGATCAAAAAAAAGATCTTGCAGAAAGATTGCGGTATCTCGAAGAGCTTGGCTTACAGATCGATCGACGTTTGATTTATTATAATGAGGATAATACGGCACATATGTTTTTTCCGCCAGCAGGAGAAATCGTCTCGTATTTTAACGAAGCGCATAATACACCGATTTACGTCAATCGATGTGTACGCGCAGTAGAACAGGGTCTCTTTGCGCAGTACGTGACATCGTCTCAAAAAAAGATCATTGGTGAAGACTGTCAGTTCCTTGTCGGAGAAATGGAGCGATTAAAACTGATTCGACAATAGCTTTTATATGTACACTGAAATTCACAAAAACCATCATAAAACGATGGTTTTTTGATTGCAGAACACAAGAATGTTATTCTATAAAATGGTTTGACAAAAAATCATATTTGTGATATAATAGTTGGTTATGAATATACGATGATCTGTACATGAAATATGGGTAAAAACACATGTTTTTGTATGATCAGTGTGATCATAATATATTTTGTAAACTTAACATTCATATATAAGGAGAAACGCCATGAAACACGGTTTGATGATTCTTGTAGGGATCTATGCACTACTACTTTGTAGTTGTGCTGGACAAAATGGATCGCCGTCATACGCGCGATTACAACCCGAGCAAGGTGTAACTGCCACCCATCCAGATGTTCTGGAGAAAAAGGGTGGCACGATGATTTCCTTCACTGCTATTTTACCGCCACAGTTTCTTGTGGAAGTAAAAAAAGGTGTCAAAGGTGTGTGGCCACTTGTGGCTGGACATAAAAGTGACGCTACGGCAGTTGTCGAAGATGGGTTTTGTTATGCGATCGAAAGTCGATCATTTAATAAAAATCCGTGGGGTATCATACCTCTCACGTGCACGATCATGGGCACACGCAAACATTTTGAAGATTATCGCTTCGCGATTGTCAACAAAGATGGTGGTGTGTGGATCGCATCGCCAGCAGGTGGCGTGATGATCGATGATCGACATTGGGACTTTACACATTTCGAGAAGAAATTCGAAGAGAGAAATAAAGTTCTCGACATGGTCGGTCAAGACCTCACGAGTATCGATCGATTCTGGCAGGATCGCGCATGGGAACTCGGATCTCGGATTGACGGTGACGTCAAAGAGATTACGATCAATGCACAAAATCCTGAATGGAAAAAATTCCGTCAAAGCTTTATCGCAGAGATGGGATATGAATTGAAGCTACCTGACGGTCAGGTAGTGGTATCACAGATTCCTCGGAAAGACATGGTAGACATGCTTTCAGAGAATCCGCGTGTTACCAGATGGCAGAAATTTTTTGCTGGCCTGTCAATTCCAATCGGAACACCAGAGGCGATGGCATTTGGTACCGCAACGAGTATCCTCAACAGTGGCATCGCTGCATTTATCAATGATGATATGCAAACGCGTGTCGCGAGAGGGAGCGGCTTGTATCGGGACACGGCAGATCAAATGGCATTTCTATTTGCGCAATATCAAGAAGCGCACGTAGAAATGATGAAACTCAAAGCAGGAGGAAAGTAAAATGAAGAAAATAATGGCAGTGATTGTATCATTAGTCGTAACGGTAGGATGTGCATTTGCAGAAGGTAATCCATCAGATCTCGGCTTGCCAAAGTCTGTGCACGAAGCAATGAAAAGCAATGCGACGTGTGCAAAGATTGTGCAGACGGAAAAAACAATCTCTTTTGTGCGTGTTGATGGCTTTAGCGCCGGAAAGACACAGAGCGGGGATTGGATTTACTTCTTCGCTGCGGGAGCGCGTTTACCATTCAGAGCAAATGCAATCACATTGCATAGCGATGGAAAAGTGACGCGTGCATTGGTGGATGTGGAAGTGTGTGGCACAAAAAGTGTGTCACCTCAACCTGTTGGACTGACTCGCAAAGTGGAGGAAGTGTCCACGCGTCCTGCACGAGAAGAAATTGCTCCTGCAAAAGACGTGTCAGAGCAAATCAAGCCGATTGTCGCATATACTGATGAAAAAAGAACATCAGGAGATGATCGCGTGAGGGTAAAGGGCATCTGGGATGCAGTAGACACGTTTAATGTCTCACACTCTCAATTCTCACCGTTCAACGGAGAGGATAAAGAGCGTCACGGACAGAATACAAGTATCAAAGCTCGCATCCGACCGATCGTCATGGATGACGTAAAGGCGGGTGTCTATGCGACGTATGCCACTGGAAATTCTGACACATACACACGATCTAAAAATCGGTGGTCGTATGCGGATTATGATGTGTACGGTGGTGGACTATCTGCTGCGTACAAGCATGACAAGTTTCATGAGTCCAGTATGGATCTTGGAATACTGTTTCAAAAAACCGACAGTTCCACGCCGGTCAGAAATCTCATAGCACGTCAGAGCGAAAAACAGCTCGAAGCGCGCTACAGTTTTGCGAGTAATTATAATCGCAAAAATGGTGAAGCGTTCATCCCATCGTGGGAAATCGGTTTACATGGGATTTACGCCTTTGATGTCGATTATTCAGACAACAAGGGCGGAAATGACAAGTATAACAATTCGAGTCTGAAGATGTGGAGTCTTATAGATTTATACGACTTCAACCTCGATGACGCTGGCGATTGGCGTTTGACTCCGAGTCTCAATGTAGAACTCGGATATCTCTGGGGTAAAGAGTCTGGCTATATTCAGGGCGGTCCTGGATTCAGTCTTGGCTTGCGGAAACAAGAAATGCTTGAACTTAAGTTTTTGAATCCGCGGTATATGTTTAATGGTGATGGCTCCCGTATATATGATTATATCGGAACTGTTAAGCCAGCAAACATCATCCGAGCTCTCAACGCCGAAAAAACTGCAGATTATTCTTCGCAAGGAGATTAATCTCAACCAAGGGGCCGTGTGTATAATACACATGGCCTTTTATCTTTTTATTTATGTGAGATTGTAAAAGTTTTTTCTGGTGTGCGATATGACAATGCGCATGCGACCAGGAGCCAGATAAACCATTGTATTGCAGTGCTGCGCCAGATATTGGAGCTCATACCAAAACCGATTTCTGCAATAAATAACAAGATCACTACGAGGATAAATAGGCGATCATTGCCCATAGGGAATTTATGATGTGTGATGATGAGTCGTATGAGTGTGGTAAAGATAAGAATAAGAAAAAGCACGAAGCCGATGATGCCAGTCTCCTGGAGGACTTTGATCATGTCATTATGTGTATAAGGGTTGCCAGCATAAAATCCCTGTTCTCTTTCAAAAATTGCAATTTCTGTGCCAGCACCATAACCATAAATCGGAGAAAGTTTCCATGCGGAAATGGCATTTTTCCATTGCTGAAATCGCCAACGCACAGAGCTATCTGCGGGAGGATTGTACACATCTTCGATACGATCATGGATTGCAGGAGATACAAAAAATAAAGCAATGCCAATTGCGATTGAAATAAAAAGAACTTTTGGTGCGCGTAAAAGTGTGAATATGCCAAAGAAGATAATGAGTGCAAACCAGCCACCGCGACTAAATGTAAGAATAAGTAGACCAATTGTCAGTGCAAGAAGAAGTGTTTTGGATCGACGATCTGTGGCTTCTTCAAACGTAGAGAAGGTGCGATATGTGAGGAGTGAGATGATAATAATGAGAAATGATGCAAAAGAATTAGGGTGTTTAAATGTGCCGAAGAGGCGGCCATCTGTACCCGTGTTGTCGCTAAAACCGGTGTTGGTCACGAGCTGAAAAAGTGCAAATGTCATCGGAAGGATCGATGCGAAGAGTATAGTAGAAATGATTGTCTTGCGTGCAGTGGGTATCGCGACGCAAAACATATAGCCGAGGACAAACGTCGCAAAAATGCTAATTACGCGAACAGTTTCTTCGAATGTTGCACCTTTGTCAATCGAGTAGATAAAACTAATACCAGAAAAAAAGATAAATGCACTAAACGAGAAAATAAGCGGGGTGTATATAAATTTCTTGTAATTTGATATAATGATAAAAGCCATCATCGCGATGATTGCTAATGCGAGAAGTGATGCAACGTTGAGACTAATCGTTTTGGTGATGGGAAATGAAAAATACGAATCAAGAAAATCAACTGATGCACGGATGACAACAATTGATAAGAATCCCCACAGAGGCTGATGCATGAAAAAAACGCTGATAAACAAAAAAACGACAAAACCAATTGTCGTAGGGATAGACAATAATAATGCAACATGTAATATGAGAATCACAAAAAGACCAATGATCATTATCAAGCCAGTAGAGCGTGTAGATAGTATCGACAAGTCAGTCCTCATGATGGTACAATTATTTTTTATATTATAGCACGAATGTGCAATGCATTTCTATGAGAATATTACACATCCATAAATATTATAGCAGAAAACGCGGCGGAGGGTCAGTGTCTGCTTTTTTTGAAACAAAAAAATTATTGGAATCATCGGGGCATGAGATCATGATATTTGCAATGGATGATCCAGAAAATGAATCATCGTCTGAGAGTGGATATTTTGCAGAACATTTTGATATACGCACGGCAAGGGGTTTTTGGCAAAAATTAAAACTCGTACCGCGCGTGATTTATAATCGCGAAGCGATGAAAAAATTGGATGCACTCCTTACTGCGAGAAGGCCACATGTCGCACATGTGCACAATATCTATCATTATCTTACGCCAGGTATTTTCCGTGTACTCAAAAAACATGGCGTGCCGGTTGTTTTCAAATTATCTGATTATCATGCGATCTGCCCAAATTATGCATTATTCGCACATGGGAAAATCGATGAATCATGTCGAAATGGCAGATACTATAAACTATTTTTCAATAGGTCGATTGGTAATTCGTGGGCAGAAAGTTTTATAGGAATGATCGAGGGATATGTCAATAAATGGTGGAAATTATATGATAATGTGGATATATTTCTGGCGCCGAGCGAGTTTATGCGAGATTTGTGTACATCATATGGCATGGATCGATCAAAGATCCGCATTTTACGCAACGTATTGAATTTTAGTGCATATACTGAGCATGAAATAACGAAAGAAAAATATTTCATTTACATGGGACGTCTGTCCGTAGAAAAAGGCATTACGACAGCGATTGAGGCAATGCGTATTTTGAAAGAAAAAAATGCTCTCGATGAATGGAAATTGATCATAGCTGGAAAAGGTCCAGAAGAGAATATACTACGTCGCTATGTGGAGGATAAAGTGCTTGATGATGTCGTAGAATTTGCGGGATTTTGTGCAAAGGGAAGTAAAGGGTGGATGCATTTGATGCGCACAGCTTCTGTAGCGATCTTACCATCGATATGGTATGATAATTCACCAATTGCGATTTCAGAGTCGATGGCATTCAAGACGCCAGTGATTATCTCTGATCGAGGTGGCACCAAAGAGATGATTGAAGACGGTGAGAGTGGATATATTTTTAGAGCTGAAGACTGTGTCGATCTTGCACAAAAAATGCAAAAGTTCATTGATCAAAAAGAGTTGGTTAATGACATGGGGAAAAAAGCATTTATACGTGTGCAGAAAATCAATAATGAAAAAGAATACTATAATCAACTAATACAGATCTATCGTGATGCGATTAATGATCAAAAATTATCAAAATAACATACGCATTTTCGGCGTCCGTATGGTGCATCTGGTTCACCGTGTGATTTTTGGTGGTGACGCAGGCAAGCAGACAGTGCGTTTTGTCAAAAACGTATCTATTTCTTTTTTTGGTGGAATTATCGCTTTTGTGATACTTTTTGTAACCAATATCATCGTAGCGAGAATGTTGGGACCAGAAGAATATGGACGATATACGATCGTATTCTCAATCGCACAAATTATAGCGCTCTTATTTACACTGGAGCTTGATGTGTCAATTTTGTATTTTTTATCAGAAAAAAATGTGCATACACAAAAGATTATTTCATCGATCATGATCATGTTTGTGATCAATGTGTGTGTGTTTTCATTTTTGGCTTTAAGTAGTTTTCGATTTTTGGAGTACGATCAAATTTCATTTGTTGCATTTGTGAGTGCATTATTGATTGCATTTGTATTTTCTTTGAAGCGTCTCATTGACGCGCTTCTGCGATCACAGGATCGATTTGGTGTGCAGACGGTATTGCGTCTCGCGGAGTCGATATGTGTTTTGGGAGGTGTGCTTGTATTTTTTTATGTGATTCAATATGTACAATACCATGCATATATCATGTCGATTATTTTTGGTGGCAGTGTATTTGCACTAGTCGGCTTATATGGTATGCGTAATTACATTTCATTTCGACATAGTTCAGTTGCATCGATCAATCAGGTTTTTCAGTATAATGTCTATGGACTGATCAATGCTGTGGTTAATGGTATTGTAAAAAATGCTGATACATTACTTGTTGCTGGATTTCTCGGCGTACAGATGGCGGGTATTTATGCGATCTACTTCACTGCATCTGTAGTTTTTGGTGCACGGATGACACAATTGTTCATGAATGTTTTTTTTCCTGCGCTACGCATGCATGACGGTACAATCATGCATGTGCGTGCCAAGATTACGCGACTTCTCCTCATGACGAGTGTGCCACTTATGATCTGTGCAAGCATCGGTGTTGGTGCTGTCGTCTGGGTATACGGTGACGCATATCCATTTGTGTGGCAGTGGGTGGTTTTGGGGGGTGTATATATCACGGTACATTTTTTTGCTTCATTATATGGATGGGCATTGTCGAGTGTATCGCAGGAGGGATATAAAAAATACAATATATCATTTGTATGGAGTGTGATTATATATGGCACAGTGATTGGCGTCGCATTTATTATCGGACATTTTGCAGTGTCGACGCTTCTCATTGCGATTATTCTCTATCGCCTTATTGGTGGAGTGATTGCATATCGTGCACTATCTCGTATAGCGTGATCCTGTGGATAACCTATTTTAGAAATTTTGTGCATACTGTGGTATACTTTTATAAGTAAATAATAAATTAAAATGTATCTTTATGATAAAAAACAAAATGCAGAAAGGTTTTACTCTGATTGAGTTATTGATGGTAATCGCGATTATCGGTATACTTGCGACCATTATATTGATTTCCCTCAATAGTTCGCGTGAAAAAGCGATGGTGGCAAAATACACGACTTATGCGACACAGATGCATCGTTTGGTTGCTACTGCTGTCGCAGCGGGATATCTTGATGCAGGAGTTATTGAAAATCAAAGTTTAACCGGAAATTATTGTTTGGGGGCTTACAATGACACATGCTGGGATGCTGCTGCTGAAAACAACAGTGTCATTGATGGTGCATTACAAAAATTAACAGATTTTCCACAGATTACCAAAGAAGACGCGTTTAGTCCATACAATACCAAGTACGGAGTCATGATGTCAATTCCAAGTGGTAATACATATGCAAATATAACAATGTACCTTTTGGCCGGGGATGTTCCTTATCTGACAAAAATTTGTAAAAGTATAAATTGGAAAGTTTGCGGTAATACCTCGTGTTGTGTCACTGTGCCTCTTAATAGTCGTTTGCGAAGTAATTAGTTTATATAATATAAAAATTTATGATTGAAAAAATACGTAATATGATCGAAGATGCGACTGGCATGGATGTAACCAAAAATCAAATATTGATGGGTATGGCTGTTATAGTGGCATTACTCGTGATGATCGTGGTGTTATCCTTACAATCAGGAGGACCACGAAAAGACCCTGAAGGATTAAAGGTGCCATTGCCAGATAGTTCTAAAACATACTTTCAAAATTAGTTCTAGCAGACATCATGCATGATTCAAAAACGCTGTGAAATTGTTCACAGCGTTTTTGATACGCATGATTTTGTTTCAATGATGAAATAATATGCTATAATTAGTACAATAAAATAAAGAATACATATGGCAAGAAATAGTGTTTTACGTTTTGAATTTCTATTGGTCATGATGATCATAGGATTTTTTGTTGGTGTTTTTTTTATTGTATTCAGCACAGCGCATGATAAAGCAAAAATATCCGCATACATGACGTATGCTGAACAGATGCAACGGTTTGTTGCGAGTGCTGTCGCTATGGGATATATGGACGAATATGATGAGTCGACATTTGCATGCCTAGGTTCTTATGAAAATATGAATGATTGCAAAAAAAATGAGAAATTGAATGCTCTGTTGACAAAGATTGGGACAATGCCAAATCCAGGCGCAACGAGTCCATACAATGAGCATCTTGGCGTGATGGCGAATTCTCGCAGAATTGGTAGTAAGGAGTATATGGAAATACGTGTGGGTATATCGAGTGATATCATGACAACTAAAAAAATATGTGATGCATTTGGATGGGGGAGTGACCAAAGTAGTTATTGCTATATTCACATCAGTCAAACGACACGATAAAATAAATATATATGAATATGTTCAATCAAATCCAAAATTATTGCGAAGATCATTTTGATGTCGTATTGACGAAAAATCAAATAATCCTCGTTGTAATGGTTCTAGTATTAAGTATCGTTTGCATAATTTATGTAACAACTGCAGAAAAAGTAGTGATCGATAAAGCAAATATGCAGAGCACACCACCTCGTGTTAATGCGCCGCTATTCGAAAAGAAATAGTTCATGATCAAAACGCTATCACAATATTGTGATAGCGTTTTTTGAGTGGGTATTTTATTTTGATTGGTTTTCAAGTTTGATACGGATGTCTTCTTCCTGGAGAGCAGTAATGATTTCGTGGATATTTCCGTTCAGGATACTTTCCATATTACTCCAATTTTGCTTAATGCGATGATCTGTCACGCGGTCTTGCGGGAAGTTATACGTGCGGATCTTTTCACTGCGATCTCCCGTGCCGACTTGTGATTGGCGGATCTCGCCGATTTCCTTGGCGTATTTTTCTTCTTCTGCTTGCATGACGCGAGATCGAAGTACCTTCATCGCTTTTGCTTTGTTTTTATGTTGCGATTTTTCATCTTGACAGGAGACGACGGTGTTGGTCGGGATGTGTGTGATGCGCACAGCGCTCATGGTGGTATTTACACTTTGTCCTCCAGGACCAGATGATGCAAATGTATCGATGCGGAGATCTTTTGCCTCGATATTGATCTCAACTTCCTCAGCTTCTGGGAGTACTGCGACGGTTGCAGTAGAAGTATGTATGCGACCCTGCTTTTCAGTAGTGGGGATGCGCTGGACACGGTGTACACCAGATTCGTATTTGAGCATTTTATAAACGGACGGTGTGCCTGTTGGTGCCTCGATTTCAAAAACAATTTCTTTATATCCGCCGACGCCTGTAGCACTCGAATGCATGATTGATGTATGCCATGCGTGGAGTTCTGCAAAACGCGTATACATACGGAAGAGATCAGCCGCAAATAGTGCGGATTCATCACCACCAGCTCCTGCACGGATTTCGATAATGACGTTTTTTGTATCTTTGGGATCTGACGGCAATAAAAGAACCTCAAGCTCTTTTTGCAGTGTCGTGCTTTTTTGTGACAGAGTAATGTTATCCTCAAGTGCCATTTGTGTGAGCTCAGGATCTGTCTCTGTATTGAGGATTTCGGCATTGCCTTGCATTGATGCGAGTACCTTTTCAAATTCTGCGATTTTTGCGATTGCTTCGGTCATCTCTGATTGTTTTTTGCTCAGAGCAATCATTTTCTGTGGATTAGCAGTGACAGTCGGATCATTGAGTTGTGCAGAGACAAGTGCATATTCGTGTTTTACTTTTTTGATGATATCTTGCATAAGCAGCTAATAATATAATTACTATGTATAATAAAGCACTTTTATCATTGCGTCAAAATAAAAACACCACAAATATAAAGTGCTTTGTGGTGTTTTTTATATTTTTTGCTATGCTTGTGCGATTGCTTTTTTCTTAGCAGGTGATTTCTTTTCCTTCTTTTCAGTTTTCACCTTAGCGTCTTTACGTGTTTGCTTTGCTTTTTCAGTCTTTGCTGCGAGTTTTTTGAAGCGTTCTACGCGACCGGTTGCATCAATATTTTTTTGCTTTCCAGTGTAGATTGGATGACATTGTGAGCATGTTTCTATGGACATATCTTCTTTAGTACCACCAGAAACGAAGACTGCGCCACAGGAACATGTGACAGATGTTTGTGCATTGTATTTTGGATGAATATCCTTTTTCATATAGTTAAAATCAAAAGTAGTTACGTGTGTAGTACAATACTTTATAGAGCCTATCATAATTATAGATAATTGACAAGGGTACAGGCATGCTGTAGTATATAAGTCATTAATTCATCAAGCATATATTACCGTGATCCATTCCTGTCGGCAGGATATTTTAATATTCCCAGTCGATACGGATCACCACAAAGAATATATGTGTAATATGTAAGGATAAAAGTATATGGTTAAGCCAGTAACAAGTGAAACACCAGAAAAAAAGGAAAAAGTAGAAGTGAACGTAGAAGTAAAAAAAAGTGGACGAAAGAATATTTTTGAGACGATTGATCGGGATAGTCTGGAACTAACGATGGCAGCGCTCTTGAAATCAGGTGTTCATTTTGGTCATCAAAAATCGCGTCGCAATCCAAAAATGGATCAGTATATTTACACAACACGAAATAGTATAAACATCATTGACCTTGCAAAGACCGTTGAATGTATGAAAAGAGCTTTGGAGTTTATTGCTACGATAAAAAAAAGTGGAAAGCAAATTCTATTTGTTGGTACAAAAAAACAAGCTAAGGATCTTGTAGTTGATATTGCTAAATATACAGGAAATTTATTTGTTGTAGAACGATGGCTCGGAGGAACATTTACAAACTTCGGTAATATTCGACGTCGTACACGATACATGGTGCGATTACAAGAGCAAATCGAAAAAGGTGATATCAAAAAATATACAAAATTTGAACAGGCAAAAAAGACTGAAGAGGCTGCAAAGTTGGATCGTCGCATGGGAGGTATCGCAGATATGCGTGAGTTACCAGCTGCAATTTTTGTGACTGATGTAGAAGCTGATAAATTGGCAATTCGCGAAGCGATGATCATGAATATTCCAGTGATTGCTTTGGTAGATACAAATGTCAATCCAGAGGGTATTACATATCCGATTCCAGCAAATGATGACGCAATCTCATCGTTGACGACAATACTTGCACATGTGTGTAAAGCATTGCGATAATATAGACAATTGTAGTTGTAGATAAAAAGTTAAGATAAAAATTTGCAAAGCAATCTTATGAGTACATTAGAACAAATTAAAAAACTTCGAGAACAAACAGGTGCGGGAGTTGTCGATGTAAAAAAAGCACTTGATGAAGCGAAGGGAGATGAGGCGAAGGCAATAGAAATTTTGCGAAAAAGTGGGCAAGCAAAAGCAATGAAAAAAGCAGACCGTGATGCACATGAGGGTACGATTGGTATGTATGTGCATTCTAATCAAAAGATGGGTGCGATGGTCAAAATTCTGTGTGAAACAGATTTCGTTGCACGCAATGATGATTTTCGTACATTTGCTAATGACATCGCAATGCATATCACGGCGAGCGCGCCACAGTGTGTTCGACCAGAGGATGTAGATGCGGCATTTATTGCGAGTGAGCGAGAGATCTGGCAAGCGCAACTTGTAAATGAAGGAAAGCCAGTAGAGATTATGGAGAAAATCATGGCAGGGAAAGAAAATAAATTGCGATCAGAGAGTGCTCTATTGACGCAAGCATTTGTAAAAAATCCTGAAAAGACAGTACAAGACCTCTTAAATGAGTTAGTGTCAAAAATTGGTGAGAAAATCGAGATTGGAGAATTTGCGCGATTCTCATTCTAAATGTATTATTGAAGTATAAATAATGCATTTTGTAATAACTGTTATGATTTATCTGATTGTCCCGCCTATTATAGTGATTATTGCTGTTGCTGTTTTGATTATTTTCCTTACAAAATTATTTGCAGCAGAACGAGGTGATGCAGGAAATTTTGTCTTGAGAGAAAAAAGAGGCATTAAAAAACACTTAACTTCCGGACGAGAATATTTGCGCGGAGCCAGTGAAAATGCGTCACACAAGATCAAAGAGCGATTGAATAATATAAATGGCACAAAGAAAACACACGAGATTGTCATGGAATCACATTCAGATCACATTATTTCACTCCGTAAAAAAAGTATGGTAAGTGATAAGATCGGAGATGGTGAAACGAGAGATCCAGAAGAGCTATCTCTCATGAAAGAAATCGAAAACGATGCTCAAAATAGTAAAAAATATGAACAACTTGGAGATTACTACATGGAACACGAGCAGTTTGCAGATGCACGAGAGTGCTATAAATATGTATTGCGATTAGACCCGCACCATAAACGTGCGCAGGTTGCAATGAAAAATCTTGATCGTGTATTGTAAAGAAAGCAAGTATTGATTAATTTTTCCTACCAGTGTATACTGATATGGATTGTCACTTTAGTCCGCCGATGAGGCGGACTAAAAGTGAAAAAAAATTACGCCACTTTAGCTCAATTGGTAGAGCATCGGTTTTGTAAACCGCAGGTCGTCAGTTCGAGTCTGACAAGTGGCTCACGTTAAGTCGGGAGTGCAAAGTTGAAAGTTCATAAAGAATATGTGTAGATCTTTTTTCTTTCAACTTTGCACTTTTGATTAATGTAGTGGGTCGGTGGCAGAGTGGTCAAATGCACCTGACTGTAAATCAGGCGACTTCGGTCTTCGGCGGTTCAAATCCGTCCCGGCCCACAAAAAAAAGAATTATAGAAATGTGTTGTAAATAAAGTAGAGTAAAGAGTGTGCATAAATGTTAGAGGATTTGAAAAGAATCCCTGCCCACCGTAGCCTGTGGCGAAGGCGTGGCGTCCCGGCCCACAAAAAAAAGAATTATAGAAATGTGTTGTAAATAAAGTAGAGTAAAGAGTGTGCATAAATGTTAGAGGATTTGAAAAGAATCCCTGCCCACCGTAGCCTGTGGCGAAGGCGTGGCGTCCCCGCC
>JBBQZC010000025.1:0-18175 GCA_038208115.1 Candidatus Moraniibacteriota bacterium | reverse complement strand
CCAGAAACTGTCACAGCTGTCGTAAACTACGCACCAACTGCAACAACCACACACACCTGTTTCAAAGTCGATGTACAACCATCTCAGCAATCAGGAAACTATACAGGACAAGTGACGTATACAGCTACTACGGATGCGAGTGGGTATTGGCAGTAGGAAGTTAAAAGTATTTTCATAAAAAATTTATTGCGACAAATAGTATGAGTAGAGTACAATATTTGTATGAATACACTTATGTGATATAATTATTAAAAGGAAATATAATACATAAATAAAAAAAACTATTATGATTAAAATGAACAAATTTTTTATAGGAATGAGCGTGATTGCGTTGTCGATGTCAATGACATCCTATGCAATTGCAGCAACAGATACAGAAGGGGTAAATCTCTCAGTGACGGTGGGAGAAACCATGACATTGAATTGTGGTGGTGCGGTAGATATTGATGGTGGTGGTGCAAATCTCGTAACATCCGGTAATCCTGTCTCAAATACGACAACTTGTACAGTAACAACTAATGATTCTGCTGGGTACAATCTTGCAATTGTAGATGATCGTGGTGCAAATGAGGCATTGTATCACACGACACAATCAAGTACATCAGATGGACGTATTGCAGACAAAACAGCATGGAATCCTTCATCTCCAAATGCATCCGCATGGGGCGGCACAGGGTTAGGTTTTGGCGTTTTGTCATCTACTGCTACAAAAAACACTTCGTGGTGGGGGACTGGTACTGCATGTGGTGATGGCTCACAGTATTATGCAGGTTTGCCGAATGCAAGTGCTGATATTATGCAGCATGCGTCATATGCAAATGCATCTACAACGACGACAGTGTGTTATCGCGTTGATGTGCCATCAACACAGATTTCTGGTGAGTATGCAGGATCTGTGACATACACTGCATCAGGCAGACCATAATCATATCAAAATTGTGCACAAAACAAAAACGGGAAATTCCCGTTTTTGTTTTGTGTGAAATAGAATGTGATATAATAAATGGTAATAATAAAATTTACAATATAAACAATGAAATATTTATTTAGTGCTTTACTGTTATTTTTTATCAGCAGCGCTGTTACTGTGTATGGTGGAGAATCTCCAAAGGCAGGCGTGCAGATATCACCAATTCGCTATGATTGGACAATGCGCGATGGTGAGACGAAGTCTGATAAGATCTATGTGCATAACTTTTCTGATGTGTCTCATGATGTTGAAATCGCAGTGGAGGATTTTTATGTGTCAGATGATAGTATGGTGGCGAGTTTCTTCGTACCAGATGAAAAACATCCCCTCAAGGCGTATGATGTAATCAATTGGATACATGCACCAGAAAATTTTGTACTTATGCCTGGTGAGACGAAGGAGTTGGATTTCAGTGTCACCGTGCCAGAAGGCCAGCCGACAAATGGGTATTATGGAAGTGTTTTTTTTAAAACGCATGCAGATGATACAGATGTACAAAATGTAGGCGGAGGAAGTGTAACTTTAGGTGTGAACTATCGCGTGGGTATATTGTTAACTTTGGCAGTACAAGGCGAGGAATCAATGCGTATAAGTGGATCTCTTCAGGAATTTGATGCGTTACATCGTGTATTCAGTGATGATGAAATCACGTTATTTGCAAGTACTAATAGTGATGGTAATGTGCATTATAAGATGGATGGTAAGATGGATATATATCGCTTTGATAAGAAATATGCTTCAATCATTGTTGATCCTGAGATTATGTATCCCGGCAAAACTCGAACATTTACTGAAAGTATACAAACTGGTTTTTGGGATTATGGCATGTATTATGCAAAAATGCATTTGCAATCGGATGATGGTACAGTAAAATTTGATAGTATAACTCCATCATTTTTTGTTATTCCGTGGAAGTCAACAGTTCTTATTGTGGGAATAATAGTTTTTTTAATTGGTGGCCCATGGCTATTCAAGAAAAAATTTGCTATTGTAACGAGAGCAAGTTTAGAGAAATCGAGAAAAAAATAATAATAAATTAAGCAATCGATTATGAAAAAAAGATTTGTGTATATAGGAATATTATGTTTTTTTACAATGCTACTTCACTTCCAGTTTGTATTTGCGGAGAGATTGGGTATCGCTGTTGATGAGGGCAAGGTTGCATTTGACATGAATATCAATGAGAATCAGACATTTACGATCAAAGTGTCCAATGTGTCAGATTTTGATCGTAAAATCGAACTGGGAGCAATAGACTATGCGATTAGTGATGATAATCAAATCGATTTTCAAGGTGATGTGACTGAAAATACAAAATTAAAAGACTGGATTACTCCATCAGAAACAGAATTCACTTTGCCAGCAAATACTGGAAAAGATGTACAATTTACTGTGCACACACCAGAGACTGCAGAGGTCGGCAGTCACCGAGGTGCGGTAATTTTTCGCGCTCTACCAGTGCAAGAAACAAATGTGAAGATTCAAGGCCAAATCGGTGTTCACGTTTTAATTAATGTTAAAGGGGACACAAAAGCACAAGGACAAGTTACTCGTTTTGATGTGCCACTTTTTACGTCGCATGATATAAAATTTATTGCAGATTTTGAAAATAAAGGAAATATTCATTATGTGCCACATGGAACTGTAAATTTGCGCAATGTTTTTACGTCGACACAAGTGGTTTATGATATGAATGAGGCAGACCATTTTGTTTTTCCAGGTAAAAAATATGAATTTGACATAACTAAATCAATCCCTTCAATTTTTGGATTATATCGTGCAGATGTGCATTTTGTTGATGGCGAAGGCGTTGATCATACGCGCATGGATTTTGTCATGGGGTATGGATTTCCGGGAGTTTTAGTGGCCGGAATAGGCATTGTGTGGATTATCGTGAAAAAAGCAAAACAAAGTGCCGGAAGAAAAAAGAGTAGATTGAAGATTGTGGATGTGCAGGAAAAATAAGGAGGAAAACTGGGAAGCGTGCAAGCAGTTGTAGGTGATATTTTTTTGGTGAATGTATGACTGATTAATACATTGAATTATTTTTCATATTGTGACATAATATGTTCTATGGAAAGAGGGCTAAAGGTTATAAATATTTTTTTTCTGTAGGGTGCCTCCTTAGCTCAGTTGGTAGAGCGACACACTCGTAACGTGTAGGTCGTCGGTTCGATTCCGACAGGTGGCTCAAAATAATAAAAAATTATATGCGTGAAGTGATAGAACAATGTATCGTGATAAAAGATAAAATCCTGCGTTTGCGGGACTCCCTTTGATGTAACAGATAAAAATAATCAAATCATACAAAAAGAAATTTTGTGCAGTGAGGAGGGTTTTTGGGATGATGCAGATCGTGCCAAAGATCTTATGCAAGAACTTGAGCACTTACGCAGTGAAGTCGCACAATTTGATTTACTTATGTCGTCAGCACAGGATTTGGTGGATTTGTGTGATATTGCGAGTGCTGAAAATGAATGGCAAGAAATTGCACTTCAAGTACAAAAATTGTCTAAGGAAGTAGAAAAAATAGATTTTATCACCCTTTTCAACGGTGAATATGATGAGCATAATGCGATTCTTACAATTCATACTGGAGCTGGTGGTGTAGATGCACAGGATTGGTCAGCGATGCTCATGCGGATGTATATGAAATGGGCGGAGAACAAAAATTTTTCCGTACGGGTTTTGGATATAATAGCTGGTGCAGAGGCAGGAATTAAGAGTGCAACCATTGAGATTGCTGGGCGTTGGGCATATGGGCATCTTCGGGCTGAATCAGGTGTGCATCGATTGGTGCGGTTATCACCATTTAATTCAGATAATTTAAGACAGACATCGTTTGCGCGTGTTGATGCTATGCCTGTGATAAAGGAAGTAAAAGCAGTACAGGTCAAACCTGATGAATTGCGTATTGATACATATCGTTCATCAGGTGCTGGTGGTCAGCATGTGAACACAACGGATAGTGCTGTGCGTGTTACACATCTTCCGACAGGTATTCAAGCGCAATGTCAAAATGAGCGATCGCAATTACAAAATAAAGAAAACGCCATGAAGCTTTTGATGGCAAGGTTGCACAAGAAATTTATCGAAGAACAAGAAAGAAAACACAAAGAAATGCGTGGAGAAATAGTAGATGCTGGTTGGGGAAATCAAATCCGATCATATGTGCTTCATCCGTATAAAATGGTGAAAGATCATCGCACAAAATGCGAAACAGCACAAGTCGATAGCGTTTTAGAAGGGCATATTGACGATTTCATTATGGCGTTTTTACGAATGTAAAAGTGTGTTATAATGTTAAGAGTTTTAGAAGATGTATTAGGCAAAAAATAAAATGAATATGAAACTGATTAATTTAGAGAGTGTCACGAAGGAATATTCGGATGGTTTTGTGGCTCTTAGAAATGTAAATTTTGCAATCGATCAAGGAGAATTTGTATCACTTGTGGGAGCAAGCGGCGCAGGCAAATCCACATTGTTAAAAATGATCTATGCAGATGAATTTCCTAGTGACGGTACCGTCTACTTTGGTGGTCGCGATATTACACAGATTCGTCGAAAACATTTGCCTTTTTTTAGGCGAAATTTTGGGACTGTTTTTCAAGATTTTAAACTTTTACCGCAAAAAACGATTTTTGAAAATATTGCGTATACCCTTGAGGTGCAAGGAAAATCTGATGCGCAAATATTTGATGAAGTGAATAATATTCTGCGAATAATCAATATGGTTGGACAAGGTCATAAATTCCCCAACCAAATAAGTGGTGGGGAACAACAGCGCATATCTCTTGCTAGGGCTGTGATTCATCGACCGCGTGTCTTACTTGCAGATGAGCCGACGGGAAATCTCGATCCAATTTCGTCATTGGAGATTGTGCGATTACTGCTCAAGATCAATTCATTCGGGACAACAGTTATTCTCGCAACACATGACAAATCAATTGTGGATAAGTTAAATCGTCGCGTGGTACTCATGGACAAGGGGCGGATCATGCGAGATGATTTGCGTGGTAAATATATTATTAGTGGTTAATGGGCAATATGAAAACGATTAAACTTGCACGTGTATTTCGTGAGGGTGTACAAAATTTTTATCGAGACAAGTGGCTTACGCTAGCTACTGTCACTGTGATGTTTCTGTCTTTATATTTGGTAGGCATCGCGATTTTTCTCGGTTTTGGCGTTTTGCATGTTATTAATTCTGTGGAAAACAGAATTAATGTAAGTATGTATTTTGATTTTACTGTTCCGGAAGAAAAAATTTTTGAGATCAAAAAAGCAATTGAAGATAAATCTATTGAACAAATTCAGTCTGTGACATATATTTCTCGTGATCAAGCAATTAAAGATTTCGTCGAAAGAGAAGGTGATAGTCAAGAAATCAAGGATGCACTTGAAATGATTGGAGACAATCCTTTACCAGCATCGCTTGTGATCACTGCAGGAGATGCAGCATCATATGAAAAGATTAATGCGTATATCCAGCAAGAATACAAAGACTATCTTATGGAAACGAGTTATGAGAAAAATAAGATTGTTATCGATGAGATTCATAATGCAATTGTTTTTGGTCGCAATGTCGGTATTGTGATTGGGATCTTATTTGCGATTATTGCCGTATTGGTCACGCTTAATACAATACGCATGAGTTTATATGCACACCGACAAGAATTTGAAATCATGCGACTTGTGGGTGCATCAAATTTATATCTCAAGATGCCTCCTCTTGTGGAAGGTGTTCTCTATGGTCTTAGTAGCGCTATCATTGCGTCAATTTTTCTTATCATTACCATCTTTTCGCTCGATCCGTTTACACGAAAAATGATGCATAATGTGGATCTTTCATCGATATATGGCATGACTATAATACAAGTTATTGCTGTTATTTTGGTGCTTGGTGTATCGCTCGGATTTATAAGCAGTTATATAGCTATTCATCGATATTTGGAGAGATAAGATCTTTTCGTGAGAAGTTTGAGCGGAGTATAAAATTAATCTATTTGCATGAATAATGAAGTAGGTTTATAATATACACATCGGGGTTCGATAAAATAAATATGAACCAAAAAATAAAAAGACAATTTCATAATATAACGAATCACTTTATTTTTCAGAAAGTAAAAGACGGTTTCTCTTTATAAGAAATCGTCTTTTGTTTTTTGTAAGAAACAAAGATGTCTCACAACTTATTATGGGAGGAGTGGGGTATGAGTAAAAGAGAAGCAATAAAAATTTTGATGGAAAGCCCAATCTATTTTTGGATGACTATTGTCCAAAGAAAAGAGTGCATTAAGGAGTACATCAAAACGTACACTGTAGTAGTGTTAAGCAAATGCTTAATAGAAGCAAAATAAAATTCTTACAAGGAGATATACACCGTCAGCAATGTGATTTGCATATCACGCTGACGGTTTAATTTTCGCTCTCGTATTTACTCACAATACATTTGTGGTATATAATACATAATGTGGTTTGCTGACTCATTTCTCATTCTCCTAGCATTTGAGATTGTGACTATAGCAGAAAATAATGATCATTATTTCGATATTCAATTTTCTTATTTCATTTTATGGAACAAACATTTCTCATCGCATTTTATCTCATTGTACTTATTTATAGCATTATATTACATGAGGTATCACACGGCGTCGTCGCTTTGTGGCTTGGTGATAAAACGGCAAAATATGCAGGTCGTTTGTCATTAGAGCCTTTGCGTCATATCGATCCAGTCGGCTCTGTGATATTGCCACTCATCATGATTGCTACGACTGGATTTGCCTTTGGATGGGCCAAGCCCGTTCCATACAATCCATATAATTTGCGTTCGCAAAGATGGGGGGAAGTACTTGTGGCGTTTTCTGGGCCAATCACAAATTTTTTGATTGCCCTTATTGCCGCAATTGGTTCTTCATTTATTGCAATACCAATCTCACAAAAATCAATTGTTGTGAGGCATGTGATGCAAGTAGAATGGTATCCTTTATCACAGATTGTTGTAGGCTCTCCATTGACGCTTCTCTATGCAATTTGTGCAATGATTATTTTTTGGAATGTTTTATTGGGTACGTTTAATTTGATACCAATTCCACCATTGGATGGTTCTAAACTATTATTTGCATTTATCAAGGTGCGACGCGATATACAAATTTTTCTTGAACAGTGGGGATTTTTTATTATCATTTTATTTTTGATGGTGCCTAAATTTTCTTCAATATTTTATTTAGTTGTTATGAACATGTGGAGTATTTTTTATTCACTTTCATTTTAAAATGTAAAAATAATATAAAAATATGCACGATATATTGATCAAAAATGGTACCGTGGTTGATGGTACGGGCAAAAAAGGCGAAATACGTGATGTTGCAATAAATGATGGTATGATTACAGAAATAGGTGATTTGTCGGGTGATCATGCACATGAGATCATTGATGCTGAAGGTCTTATTGTTACACCAGGATTTATTGATATTTCCAATCGATCCGATACCAGGTGGCGAATATTTAGTGATCCAACGCTGGAAAGTATGATGTATCAAGGTATCACGACAATCATTGGTGGAAATTCTGGTACATCACTTGCTCCTATCTATAATGAAGAAATGATGCAGTCGATGCGTAAATGGCTTGATATGGGGCCAATCAACATCAGTTGGCAAAATATCAAGGATTTTTTATCTGTAGTTGATACACAACATCTGTCTGTAAATTTTGGCACGTTTGTTGGTTATGGTACATTGCGAAGGGGTTTGACTGGGGATGTGTCACGCGAACTTACACATACAGAGGAGGTGTCTATCACAAAGCATATCACGGAAAGTTTAAAACAAGGTGCATTTGGAGTGTCAACAGGTCTTGTATATTCACATGAAAAAAAAGTGACTACAGAAGAACTGATAAATATTGGGAAAATTGTTGCAAAAAAAAATTGTCTTTTTATGGCACATTTGCGTGACGAAGGAGGTCATATTTTGGACTCAATTAATGAAGTGATAGATATTCAAAAGAAAACATCTGCTCGTATGCATATTTCACATCTTAAAGTGATGAAAAAAAACAACTGGTCTGATATGACAAAGGCGATAGAGTTAATCGAAAAATCATCAATATTATACGATATTTATCCATATACTTTTTCTGCTACGGTATTATATATTTTTTTACCAGAGTGGATTAGTGATGGTGGGAGGCGGATGATGTTGGAGCGATTACGTAATAAAAAATTACGAGATCAAGTAATCAAAGAAATGGAACAAGGTCCTGATTTATCCAATGCTGTAGTTTCTGAAACATTGCGCTCTCACTTTTTTTGTGGTAAAACATTTCTGGAGATCGCAAAAAAACAAAATGTATCAGTTAATGAGGCTATTATCAATGTTTTACTTGCTTCAGAAGGACGGGTGGTTGTCTTTTATGAGGGTATGAGCGAAGAAAACATCGTGCGTGGCATACAGGGAAAGAATGCAGTTATTTCAACAAATGGTACAGGATACACAATTCAAAAAAATAATGAAAATATAGAGCATCCACGATCTTTTGGAGCCTTCCCTCGTGTTTATGCGCGCTACGTACGCGATGGAAAAAAATTGTCTATTGAGGACATGATCCACAAATCAACTGGTAAAGTTGCTCAAGAATTAGGATTGCTCGATCGCGGCATAATTAAAAATGGAGTTGTCGCAGATATTGCAATATTTGATCCACGTGTATATACTGATCAATCATGTACATATGATGCATATCAATATGCAAAAGGTGTGCAATGGTTGATTGTCAGTGGTCAAATGGCGATTAAATATGGCAAATATACAGGGGTGCGTGCGGGCAAAGTATTAAGAAAGTAAATTATATGAATGTAAAATGGTTTAAAGGCAAGCGAGTAACAGTTTTTGGCATTGGTCTTTTGGGTGGCGGTGTAGGTACAATTCGATTTTTAGTTGAACATGGTGCACGTGTAATTGCGACAGATATAAAAAGTCGTGAACAATTGGCGCATTCTTTGGAACAATTACGTGATCTTAAGAACATTGAATATGTCTTAGGACAACATCGACAAGAAGATTTTTCTAAAGTGGATATGATTATCAAAACACCACAAGCGCCATGGACGAATAAACATATCAAACTTGCTCTGAGTAATCATATTCCAGTGGAAGTTGACTCTAGTTTATTTTTTAAGTTATGTAAGGTTCCGATCATAGGCATAACAGGTACAAAGGGAAAAACGACAACTTCACATCTCATTTATCATATTTTGAAAAAAGCAGGTAAAAATCCTATTAAAATTGGTATTGGACAAATGTCAGTGTTGGATCGATTGGCTTTGCTGAAAAAAAATTCAGTGGTTGTTTTTGAGCTTTCAAGCTGGAGGCTTTCTGGATTGACGAGCGCACAGTTAAGTCCACATATTGGTGTTTTTACAAATTTTTTTCCTGATCACATGAATTATTACCGTACTATGAAAGAATATCTTATTGATAAAAAAAATATTTATATTCATCAAAATCCACGCGATTGGTTCGTTTGTAATCAAGATGATGAAACCGTTGGCAGTTTGTGTAAAGAGGCAAAGGGAAATGCAATTGTTGTGGCATCACATCATATTTCAGAGGGACGTAGTGTTTTTTGTGAAAATGGTGAGATTTATATGAATGATGGTATTGATATTAATCATGCTATGTCCATAACGGCATGTCCCTTGCGCGGTGCACACAATGTCAATAACGTGATGTGTGCAATGGGAGCGGCTTTTGCATATGGTATACCACAAAAAACAATTGTAACTGCTGTAAAAAACTTTAGAGGTGTAGCGCACCGTCTCGAGTTTGTAGGAGAAAAAAAAGGCGTAAAATATTACAATGATACAGCAGCTACAAATCCGCAATCTGCATGTGCTGCGCTAGATTCATTTACAGAGCCAATCATTCTCATTGCAGGTGGTATGGATAAAAATTTGGAATATGCCGAATTTGCCAAAAAAATTGTCGAGAAAGTCAAAGGTGTTGTGTTCATAAAGGGTACGGCCACTGATAAAATTGTGCGTCTGATCAAGAAAGAGATTGGTGGAGAAAATCGAGATAAGATCTCGTTTGAAATTGTAGACGCTATGGATAAAGCTGTTGAGATCGCAAAAATAGGGGCGCATAAGGGAGACGTGGTATTACTGTCACCTGGCGCTGCGAGTTTTGGTATCTTTGCAAATGAATTTGATCGTGGAAATCAGTTTAAAAAAGTAGTTGAATCACTATAAATATGGGGACTATTGCATTATTTTTTAGTTTTGGTATAATATTCCTTGTGGCATCAACCACGTTTTAATATAGGGGCCGGTAGCTCATCTGGTAGAGCGCCTCACTTGCACTGAGGAGGTGGCGGGTTCGAGTCCTGTCCGGTCCACAAAAAGCTGAATGCAAAAAGTCTAAAGTAGAAAGATGTGCGGGGTGCAAGAGCATTATAACTTTCTGCTTTTAACTTTATAGAGAGGAGACTGTTTAAAATATAGTTAAGATATACGGGCATATAGCTCAGCTGGTTAGAGCGCGTCACTGATAATGACGAGGTCCCAAGTTCGAATCTTGGTATGCCCACACTATGTTTTTTGTTTATATCATCGAGAATGCAATAGGAAAGAGATACACAGGGAGTACAAGCAACCTGATGGATCGATTAACAATGCATAATGATACAACAAAAGAAAAAGCTAAATTTCATAGAACAACTTATAAAAAAGGTCCTTGGAAAATTATATTTCAAAAACAATGTGAAACAAGAAAAGAAGCTCTTGATTTTGAAAAATATCTTAAAACAGGCGCGGGAAGAGAGCGCGCCCGCCGCGGCGGGTAATGACGAGGTCCCAAGTTCGAATCTTGGTATGCCCACACCTAATTAAATAAGTACTTGCTTTTGTGAGCAAGTACTTATTTTTACTATCATTAAAAAATGGATATTTTTTCAGGAAATTCAATCGATTGCAATCCTCGCCTTGTATCATCAAAGGAGTCTATAAAATAGAGGCGATCCATCTTTTGTTTATTAATGATCTTTGCATCTTTTTCAGTTAGGGAAATGATTGTGTCTGTGATGCGATTTCCACGGTGGTCGAGTTCTGTTATTTTTATATCGGATCCTGCCGTAAAGATGATGTGTTCGTAATCTTTCGCAAAGTGAACATTTTTGATGAATTGTGAAAAACGTGTAATTGAAAGGATTTCATTTTCAGATCGAATTGGTTGAGCTTTCCAATCACGTGTAAAATACACGAAAATTTCGAATGGAGAATAATACAAAAGCTTTTTGCCATCATCTGAAAAATTTGCTCCAATAATGTTTGAGCCAATTTTTCTGTTGTAAATTTCATTTTCACCCTTATTGTATACATAAAGCTCTTTTGCAGAATCGTCTAACAGTAGAATGCGATGTGTATCATAAGCGTCCAGTCGTGTTTGTGTGGAATCTTGAGGTATTGAGATTGATATTAATTTTTTTAAATCTTTTCCTTGCACATCATGATCATGAAACAAATCATGATCTTTGGTAAAGACATAAATGCCATCGTCGGCAAAATCGTATGCTAGGACATCTCGCATTATTTCTGTTGTTTCTATTTTTTTATTTTCAAAATCCAATCGAGTTTTCCATAATGTGTTTTGTGCTATGTACAAAATCACGTCTTTTTCTTTTGGATCCCATCGTACAGATTGCAGGTTTTGCAAGTCAATATAGTCTGACAAAAGATAGGAATCATTCGTTTTGATATAACTGATTGCATAATCTTTTTGATCAGTATTCATGTCTTGCAATGGAACGATGAGGTCGCGACTTGTGGGTGACCATTCAATATTTTCATTAATGTTCTGAGTGAATCTTTTTTGCATAAAGAGAAAAGTATTTGTTGTTTCGTCTTTTTTTGTATCAAAGACTTGTATTGTGAGAACTTTGCCAATTTGCTTTGTACACGCAAAGAGATTTTCTTCTGGTGCTGGGAAAAAATCATCGATACCAGAAATGGTATATGATGAACGTTCATATGCATTGCGTAGAAGTAGAACATTCCAAAATTCCGTTGCAACACCGCTGTGGATTGATACATATTTTTCCCATGGACGATAGCCATCTACAAAAATTGTTAATTTGTGATTTTTTGGTCGTAGCCCAGTGACAATGTATGAGTCATTGATTACATTGACGAGCTTTGTTTGAGGTGTTTTATCATCAATATGAACGGATATTGTTTTAGGATTTGATTTGAGTGTGATTGATCCAGTATGTACAAATATCTTTTGCACAAAATCATGTCGATACCCAAAAACATAAAATAATATAATTGATGTAGTAAAAAAGTATGAGATACATAGTGTCCAAAAGAAAATACGTCGAGGTATGGGAGTTTTCATAAATACTGTATAATTGATTTATTATTGAATGGTAAGTATACTCTATATTATACTACAAATCAACATTATTGTGATATACTAAAAAAATATAAATAAAAATACATATGGAAACATTTTCAATAAATTCGCTTATTATCGTGGCTATTATCGCTGGGACAGGTGTGATTTTGGCACCGATTATCCAAGTCGTATGGACGATGCGTTTCTTAATTGCCTCCTATGTAGCTTTTGCGCTAGTTTCACTTATGCCTCATGCTTTTGCCTTCAGCCCTTATGCTGATGCCACTTATTTTGGTGGTATTTTAATTGTCTTTACTCTTATTGAAAAAGGGCGTTTTTTTGATGTAACAGAATGGCTCGCTGGCCGATTTAGTTTTCAATCAATTGGACTTGCTGTATTGACGGTTTTTTTCTTATCAGCGATTGTATGTAACTTATTACCAATGTCATATATGGATTTTTTTATGACAGCAGAGATTTATGATATATTTATAAAATTCATTTTTTATTTTGCAGTTGCACCATTGATTTTTGCAATACTGTTCTCGAAGCGATTACGATAAGAAGAAAACAAAAGAGCCACTTCTTGTGGCTTTTATTTTATGGTGGGCGCAGAGGGATTCGAACCCCCGACCATCTCCTTAAAAGGGAGTTGCTCTACCGACTGAGCTATGCGCCCGAAAAATTTGATAACATCTAAGATTATATAAAAAAAAGAGAAACATGTCAACAGTGCAGTGGTAATTTAATTAATAATGGTGTATTATTTAATATGTATGAAGAAAATAGTAAATGTAATTATCATTTTTGCAGTAGTCATTTTTGCTGGATGTCTAGATAATAGTGGCTCTGGCAGTGCGACTGCTGGTGTTATGAAGAGTGAGGATGGCGGAAAAACCTTTCTTCCGTTTAACGTGATTACTGAAAAAAAATCACTTGCAGGAAGCAGCGTATTGTCGATCGAAATTGATCCAATGGACAGTGCTGTAGTGTACGCCGGAACAGAAAAGGATGATCTCTTTGTTAGTAGAGATGGTGCTATATCCTGGACCGTTATTCCTACTGGGCTAGTAAACATCGGAGATATCGCCATCAATCCATTTAATCCACAAATTATATATATCAGTGGTATGTATAATGGTCGTGGAAGCGTATTGCGTTCGCGAGATGGTGGAGAAAATTGGGAGCGTGTGTATGTAGAGCCAAAAGATGGGACTAGTATTTCTGCGATGGTGATTTCTCCAGTAAATGCAAATATTGTGTATATTGGCACAAGCGGGGGGACTATCGCGCGTACGGTAAATGGTGGAGATGTGTGGGAAAATCTTTTTCATGCTGAAAGTTCTGTAGGCACACTGTTGATTGACAAGGGAAATGTAAATACATTGTATGCACTTATTGATGGGAGAGATATTGTTCGTTCACGCGATGAGGGCGCAACATTTGAAAGTATCGCGTCTCTGCAGCGAGATAGTATAACACAAAAATTATATCAAGGGGCATTATATTCACTTACTGCGAGCCCAGTTGTTTCCGGTACTATTGTTGTAGGTACAAATCAGGGTGTCTTTCGGTCAGTTGACTATGGGCTTTCATGGACCCCGGTAGATGTAATTGCGAGTAGTATCGGCATTAATATTTATGCTATTGAGATTAGTCCACACGATGCAAATCAATTAGTATTTGTGGCAGCAAAAGCTGTATATACTAGTGTATCAAATGGATGGGCGATTACAGATACGACGAGTAATCGTGTCGTAGATGTGATCACGCATGATCCACGCAACGCCAATGTGATTTATATTGGCTTGAAAAAAGTAAATTAATTTCTTATTAAAAGAATATGTTAAAAAATGTTATCACAAAACATGAAGAAGAATTAAAGAAATCAATTGAACATTTGGAAAAGGAGGCATCAAAAATTCGGACAGGACGAGCAAATCCTGGTATTGTGGAAGGTATTATGGTTGATTGTTATGGTGTGTTGACACCAATAAAACAAATCGCAAATATATCAGTGCCGGAAGCTCGCCAGTTGTTGATACAGCCATGGGATAGAGGTAGTCTCGCTGCAATCGAAAAAGCGATCACTCTCGCAGAAGTGGGTGCAAATATTTCTAATGATGGTATTGCGACGCGATTGAGCTTCCCGCCTATGACGGAAGATAATCGTCGGGATCTTGTAAAAGTACTTAATCAAAAAGCAGAAGAAGCGCGCGTAAGTGTGCGTGGTGTCCGAGAAGATGCATGGAAAGAAATTCAGGCGTTGGAAAAATCTGGCGATATCACAGAAGATGAAAAATTTAAAGGTAAAGATGATTTGCAAGAAGTGGTAGATAAATATAATCACACAATTGAAGAAATGCGTAAAAAGAAAGAGCAAGATATAATGACTGTTTAATAATAAAAAATAATATGTTTATCACTGTTCTCATTTTTGGTTTAATTTTAGGTATTTTGATATTTGTTCATGAGTTGGGGCATTTTATCACAGCGCGAAGAAATGGCGTCACGTCGCATGAATTTGGATTTGGTTTTCCACCACGCGTTATCGGTGTCGTGAAAGATGCTCAGACTGGAAAATGGCGTGTAATATTTGGCAATCGTGAATATTTTGGGAGCAAAACACTGTATTCTCTCAATCTTATACCTCTTGGAGGATTTGTGCGCATCAAAGGAGAGAGCCCAATTGATGAGAGGGATGTGAAAAATTTTGATCAATTATCAGCAGCAGATAAAGAATATGTCCAAATGGCGAAGGATCCAGATAGTTTTTCGATGCAGTCAAAATTTGTGCGATTTAAGATACTAATTGCCGGAGTGACAATGAATTTTTTACTCGCATGGATTCTCATCAGCATCGTGCTCATGATCGGTGCTCCAGAACCATTTGATGAGACCATCGATCCAAATCAGATTATCAAAACGATTGGTGTGCAGATTGTAGAGGTTAAAAGTGGATCTCCTGCAGAAGAGATTGGTCTCAAGGTCGGTGATACGGTCAAACAAGTTTGCGTAGAAGATGTATGTACAAAAATCACGAAAACGGATCAACTGATGAGTGCAATCAACAATAATCGTGGTATAGAGATTGCCGTGCATGTTCTTCGTGGAAAAGAGACTGTGATTGCTCGTGGCACACCACGCACTGAGGTTGTAGAGGGTCAAGGTGCACTTGGTATAGCAATGAGTGAAACAGTGTTGGTTCGATATGTATGGTATCAAGCAATGTGGGAAGGCTTTATGCGTGTATTGACATTGATTGCAGTAATTTGTGTCGCTTTTGGACAATTGATTATGTCACTTGTTACAGGCGGTGGTGTGAGTGCTGAAGTTGCTGGTCCGGTGGGCATTGCGATGATGACACAGCAAATGCGTGATCTCGGATTTGTATATTTATTGCAATTTGCTGCAATTCTTAGTGTGAATCTTGGTATTATCAATGCATTACCGATTCCTGCGCTGGATGGTGGACGCATTCTGTTTCTTGCTATTGAAAAAATCAAAGGAAGTCCTGTTAATCAGAAAATTGAAGGTATTATCCATTCCACATTTTTTATTGCATTGCTTTTGCTTATGGCAGTGATCACATTTCGCGATGTAGTCAAATTATTCTAAAGCGTTGTAGTGTAAAAATCCTCGACAATATAATCGAGGATTTTTATTTTTATAAAATATGGTAGGGTAATCTCTTATAAAGATTTAAGGTTTACGGGTTTGAAATATTGCTGATTTTTATTCTCAAAAAATAAAATCTCATTGCCATATAAATAGCAACGAGATTGAACAATTGAGCTACTTGCACATAAGATAAATGGCAAGTATGCCGAGTATGCTGCCACAGGTTTTGGAGGGCGTGATGCTTTCGTGAAAAAACAACCATCCGCCGACTATGAGTATAATCGGTGTGACGACAAGTGCAATTGGCACGGTTATCGTCACTTTCCATTCTGGGGTAGTGAGCAGTTTGCCGTACTCAATCAATCCGAGTCCGTTGATCACACCAGCGATAACGCCAATAACAATAGATCGTACAGATGGCGCGGCAGTGTTTTGAATCAACAGAATGGGGGATATAACAATAGCAGATCCAATTGTGATTGTTGCTGCCGTCCAGATAGGTGATATGTTGGTGCCTCGTATGATGAGCGGCCAAAAACCAAAGAAAACACCTGTTAATACGCTGTGAAAAAACGCCTGAATTGTCATGGTGATTCTCCCTCTTGAATTTTATTGTATGGTGAAAAACAATGAACTAAGGTCAATTTCGTATTATACACCAAAAAAGACATTTTGTAAATAGTTCGAGTGCTACCTAAGATTGATAGAAATAACAGTGTGAAGAAGTGATTTTTTAGTTAAAATTAGCTGTGATAAATGGAAAGAATTGCGTGGTAAAAAGCGTATATACTACACGAGACAAAAAGATATATTTTTAATTTCAATAATGTGAAAATAAAAGAAATTCTTAAAATTAGTAGTATACCAGTTGTGATTGCATCTTTGTGTTGCTTATCGCCTGTAATTTTGGTAATTTTTGGCATCGGGACAGTGGGCGTCGCTTCATCACTTGCGGACACGTTGTACGGAGAATATAAATGGTACTTTCGCATAGCTGGCTTGATTGCGATGGCAATTGCTCTCGTCTTGTATTTCCGTAGGACGAAAAATATTTGTACTTTTGATCAAGTTAAGAAAAGGCGTAATGAAATTATCAATATAGTTGCATTGACGTTAATTGTAGGAGTGTTTGGTTATATTATTTTCTTATATGGAATTGTGCATTACGTAGGTGTGTGGTTAAATCTTTGGATATAATTATATGAATAAAAAAAGACGGCTTATTTTTGGAGGAATGCTTACCATTTTATTTCTAATTATGGCAATTTTATTTTCATCGCGTAATCAATCAATTAATAATACGACTATGACTACAATAAATAGTACAACTAAAACAGCCATTTTTGCAGGAGGGTGTTTTTGGTGCGTTGAGGCAGATTTTGAAAAACTTGCAGGCATGCAAGCTGTGGTTTCAGGGTATTCTGGTGGAAGTGCAGATAATCCAAATTATGAAGATTATGCACAAGGAGGTCATCGCGAAGTAGTTGAAATTTCTTATGATCCAGCTAAGACAACATACCAAAATCTTGTGGAACATATTATATTTTATAGTGATGCGACAGATGGAGCGGGGTCATTTCATGATCGCGGTCCTCAATATGCTCCAGCCATCTATTATGAAAATGATGAGGAAAAAAAAATTGCTGAAGAAACAATTGTAAAGGTAAATACGGATGGCATTTTTGAAAAACCTCTTGCTATAGAAGTTCTGCCGCGCTCAACATTTTGGCCAGCAGAAACATATCATCAGGATTATTATAAAAAAAATCCTGTGCGGTATAAATATTATCGCGCAGGATCGGGTCGCGATACATTTATCGACAAATATAAAGAAAAGGCTATAGAAAGCGGGTTTCTTCAATCGCAGGCGATGCCCATTGCGATGCCAAAGGGTTTGGATTTTGATAATTATCACAAACCGTCTGACGAGATATTGAAACAGGAATTAACCCCGTTGCAATACGACGTGACACAAAAAGAGGGAACAGAGAAACCATTTCAAAATGAATATGATCGCAATAAGGCTGAAGGAATTTATGTGGACAGGATTTCTGGCGAGGCACTTTTTTCCTCTCGAGATAAATATGATTCTGGCACAGGATGGCCATCATTTGTAAAACCGATTGAAGCAAATGATGTGGTATTGCATGAAGATAAAAAACTATTTTCAACACGTACCGAAGTGCGA
>JBBQZC010000024.1:0-20251 GCA_038208115.1 Candidatus Moraniibacteriota bacterium | reverse complement strand
CATATACGTGTATCTTAGGTAATGATTGTACACAGTCAAAATACCTTTAATACCTGTATATTTGCAATGGATGTGATGATAAAATGGCATAGTCCTATGACTTCATAGAGTGCAATATGTATGTGAACTTAGACAACATCGTCAAATACATCTAACTAATTACCCTTTGAACACCGCCACTTAAATTATACTCACCACCACCAATCTTCTACGCAATGAGGGAAAAAAAACTTCCACACGACAAAATTTTGTCGGTGGAAGGTTGTTTTTATATAGCAGATTTAACCATCAATCTACCAATTCCGCGTGGCGGAATTGATTACGTGTTACACCCGGTATACCCAGTGCTTTGTGACGCGTCGATTTCTCTATTTTACGCATGAACATGGTGAGTTCCACTTGTTCATCTGTATAACCGAGTTTGGATCGCAGTGCCTTGGTCCACCGTGCACGTTTACCCCGTACTACACCAAGATCCAATTCTTGCTTGCAAATCCATGCGATATTTCCCTCTTCAATACATGTGCCATATGATAAGTGAATAGTAAATCCCCACGAGCGAGCAAGCAACGTCAATTCATTCTCGTCATTGTGTGTATCACCATTTGCCTGTAAATCGGCTGACGGCAATTTTTCGGCAATCTGTTTGCAAATCGGCGCATTGTATTGCTGTCCAAACCACAGAGCAATCTGACGCACTTCCATCTTGGTGAGTCCGACGAGAATATTATTATCCACTGCACCGTCACCAAACTTATCATAATACCGCAAGAGGAAATCCTCCTCGATATTACCCGTGCCATAAATACGACCATTACCATTATCAATTGCCTTGGCAATAAATCCGGCAAATGGTGTCATCATTCTGGACTTGAGCGATGCATATGCGTTAACCCAACTAACATCGTCGATCTTTTCACCTTCATCCACCCACGGTAAATCAGTTGCGATGAAGTCAGCCTGACTCATCGCTAGAAATTGATCGTAAAACGGATTGAGATCCCAGCAAATCAGTCGGAAGCCACATGTTTCGGCAAGCGCCTCTGCATCGATCTTGTGCTGTGGATTGCTACGAATATCACGATGCACTGCAACCACATTTTCTGCACCAAACGCACGCGTCAGAATCATCACCACCACAGCAGAGTCCACTCCACCAGAAAGCGACACGTAGACTTTTTTGCATCCTGCACCATATTTTTTTGCTTCTTTTACCAGAAATTTCACAGTCTCTTCAATCGGTTTTATAAACATGACTGTTCCTCCGTTTTTGTGAAATGTTTTTATGACTCGTATCGCCTTTGCTCAAAGTTTTCATGTGCACCGAAGCAAATATTTCCATGATATGCACTTGGTGTCAAAACCACTTCTCGTACATCATGAAAGATCTTATTATCTGTCACAAACACGACATCATCACTGTGTGATGTGATCGTAACCTGTTGATGTGCTACTGCGACACGCAAACGTTTTTGTGTACAGATACCAGTCAGACACCAGAGAATACTCCCCAAAGGCAAAATCGTACCGCCAGCAGAACGATTGTACGCCGTGCTCCCTTGCGGAGTTGCGACGATCACACCATCTCCGACAATTTCCAAATGTGGATATTCTTTGGTTTTTAACTCGAGACGCACAATATGTGTCGGATCCAGTGACTTGAGATAGACATCATTGAATGCGATGCCACTCTCCACACCATGACTTGTCGTGATCTGTGCTTTGATACCATGGATTGGAAATGTGATCCATTCTTTTTTCCGTAAATTTTCCACAAAATCTTGCGCCGATCCCGCTGAACGATTCAGCAAGAAATTCACATGACCAAAACCTACACCGACGAACGGCACACCTAATTTATAATGTGCACGCTCTGCCCCTAAAAATGTTCCATCACCTCCGAGTACCACCACATATTCAGGATTCTTTTCATCCACTTCTACACCGCAGAGTTGCATGGCTTCCCAATACTCTTGTACACCCTCCTGCTTACCCAACACTGGTAAAATTTTCATAATTTTCCTCTCATATATTATTTATATTGTTAAGGTACACGATATCAACCAATGTGTACATATCTCTATATTCAGATATATTCACAAGAAGTTGGGCAAAGAAATATATTTCTTTGCCACAGTTTTTTTAATATACACATTGCTGGGCGAAGATGTTGTCATAACCAAAGATTTTTTTAGCTATCATGATTGCTACTGGATTACCTACTGCTTTGGCGAGATTGTCACTGAGCTTGATTGCAGGATTACCAGCTGCTTCGATAAGCTTCATTACGATTGAAATCGGCTGGAGAAATCCCGTATCGTTGGTAAAATTTGTTCCCCAACCAAATAACACCGCAATCATCTGTGCAAAAGTATTTTGTAATCGCACCATCTCTACGACATCCAATCCGTCGCTAAAAAGAAGTGTCTTCGCTTTAGGATCAATATTCATACGTTGATACATGTCGATGAGCATCTGACCAAATACGATTGGATCGCCAGAATCTTGTCTCGCACCACGAAAGTCTTTAGCAAGTTTCATTGGCAATCCAGCAAAGAATTGCTGTGAGCCGAATGTGTCTGGCAACATGATCCGTAAATTTTGCGGATATAATGCCTGCCATTTTTCCAAAACTTCATACTGCGCATATTGTGCGACATCGTGATTTTCATAACACCGCAATGCGTAGAAACCGCTGTACAGTTCATGTGCATTGGTACCACCCCAAGGGACACCGAGCTTATACGCCAACGCTACATTGGATACCGCAACAATATTTTGTGGCATACGATCAAACGCCACTTCCGTTACATGCTGTTCCCACCAGCCAGAAAGCCTCCTACGTAATCCAAATTGGAGAAAATGGATATTGGTCTTTTGCAAGATTGCAATTTTTTCCAATAATTTTTTTTCTCCTTCGGCAATCACTTTTTGTTGAAAAGCTGGATCATAGCCAATCACATTTTCAGCAAATAACTGATTGACAATTGCCAAAATAATTGTTTCCCACAATGTCACCTGATACCATATGCCACTAACTGTGATATCAAACTGACCATCCTCTCTCTTGGCAATCTGCGGTTCTGTCAAAACAATCGTGCCAATATCCACAAGAAATTCTTCAGAAAAAATTCCTTTGGTTCGTAAGTAATCGACGATCTGATCAGTAATACGCAAAGTACGCACAGCAGACAATTCTTCTTTAAGACGCTCTACGGATATATGATTACCGAGTGTGACATTAATCGTACGATTGGTGAATGCAAATGTTACTCGCATAAAAGGTACATACGTCCAGATGAAATACATCATCAGAAATTTATATGTATCTACTTCCATGAGCGTCGCTATAATCGGCTCATCTGCTTTGCCGAACAACATACTATCTTTTTTCGTTTTCATATTCTCTCTCCTTATGTATATAGTTGATGCTTTGCGATATAATCCAACACTGCCTGACTCGTATACGACGTATTGTCCAATCCTTTTGCAATACGTTGACGAATGTGTGTACTGGAAATTTCCGGTATATCACAATCGATCAAAGTGTATTTTTTCGGATAGCGAATTTTTGATCGCTCTAAACCTTTTCTTTTCACGATCAGAAAATGTTGTCTTTTCATCAGCCATTTTCCTTCATGCCAGAACCCTTCGATATTACACAATCCATCGAACTGCTCACGAGTAACAAAATGATCCAAACCACAATACCATGCTATATCTGCATACGGAAAATCTTTTTGTACCCCACGGATCACTTCCACTGTTGGAATTGCCACTCCTTCCTCATATGCGACATCCACACGTGGATCTGTGATCAGGAGCTTGGTCATACGCCAACGATCGATTGCTGGAAGTAATCCTGGCTTATCTGGTCGATCACCTGAAACAATCCACATGATCTTATCAAATCGCTTTAAATTGATAATCATTTCCACACATTTTTTATGTCCATAATGCACGGGGTTAGCCGCAGTACCGCCAAGTGCAATTCTCATGATTTCACCTCTTCATCTTTATAAGTGTATATTGTCAAAGAACCAAAAAACCTTGTACTAATCTGAGTCAAGGCTTTTTGTCGAGATCCTTATTGATCTCTCTGTAATTGCATGAGAAACACGACTAACGCACACTACTACAGAGAGAAAGGGTCTCGAGAAAAACCTTCCTCAATTTTGTGAGATTTGTCGTGTTTCTTCTTTTTTTGCATAAGGTACTTTTTAAGTTCGTGTATATTCTACACTTCTATGCCCTTATCGTAGCATACGTTTTATATCGTGTCAAGTATACACGAAGTAATCAAAAAACACCGCCTTTCATTTGAAAAGCGGTGATATTATTATCTCCTTAAATGTGTTCACTTCATCCGCACACGCCATACGATGCGATTATCCACATAGATTACAGTATTGTCGATATGTGCCAGATGCGTACCAGTTTTTATGAGTCCATCGGATATTTTTGTATGTGCACCATTTGACGGCACAAAGATATCTAGATTCCCATCTTCTACAATCGTTACACACACACCTTTTGGCAGCGTTGTGATAACCAGCTCTGCATTATCCACTACATCATTCCACATGGTATACGCACTATGCGTGGCATCAAAATGAAATTCATGTTTGAGATAAATGCCTTGCGCATCTAATGTAATGATCGTGATAAATCGCACACCTCCATAGCCAGCAATTGGCACCAACCCGTCCAATTCCTTAGTGCGAATCGTCGCACATGCACGATTACCAAATGGTACGACTATGTGCATGTTTCCCATGACGTTTTCCACACCCACTCCCTGAAACCATTGTGTAGCATATGGCAGTGTCTGCCACGTATTACCTATTGAAATCACTGATTTTTTCATACGCGTGAGTACGATCTCTGTCAGGCCACGTTCATTCACGACAAACATTCTTTCACCCATACTCATCACATTTTGTGCGGAGATTGTCGTTTCGACAATTTCCTCATATCCTGTATACAAATCAACAAACCGACACACTAATATGTCATCCTCACATTCTACAACAAACCAACCATCACGCAGCACGGCAACTGCAACATTTTTTTTCGTCACAACGCAGATTTTTTTACCGCGTACCACATCAACCAGCATACCATCTGTACAAAGCACCACACCGCCATCAAAAATATATCTGATGTGTGATGCGCTTTCGTACATTTTCTCAAACACCAATATGCCTTTTGTTGTAATTTGTGTATGTGCAATGCGTCCACGTGTTGATACAATCTTGCCCACATCAAACGGCGACGGGGGCATCATGCGCTTACCCTTGGCAAAAACATCTTCATACCACTGGCACAATGCGCTGGGAATACGTCCAAAATCCCGCACAGCGTGGTTGAGTCGCACATCAGCATGAAATACCGAGGCATTGTTTTGCATGCGTTTCGTAAGGTCATGCTGTGCGTATCCTGACAGTCGTCCTTTATATGGATGAATGCCCGTATACACTTGAAATGTCACGATACCCCACGCAAACCAATCGCTTAACTCATCAAATACTTTTGCATGCCAATCACGAATTGACGGCATGATCACATGTGCACGCCATCGATCGATTGCCCACGCGTCGACATCAATTGCTCGCGGTTCTGGTGCATGTTTGTTATGATCATCCACCAACCAATTCATCTCGTTGGCATCAACCATGACAATTCGCCTATTGTGCACATGTTGCACAACCGTTCGCATATGATTTACAAGCATATGCGCATCATCATCATCAAATTGCGTTCGAGCGCGATAATCATTTGTAAATACCCGTGTAATCGGCTCACCTGTAACATATGGCATATAATACCCAATCAGTTTACCCGCTGCATCTTTTACCGTGCCTTCTGGCGTTACGATAAAAGGATGTTCCACCCGCTTAAGTGAGGCGATTTTTACATCCATACCATCTCGGATCATCTTATCTGAGTCCGTATAAATTTTGATCACTGTATTGTTTTTTTTGTAGATCGATCCCTCACCACCGGTGATCATGTGATCACGTGGTTGCAGAGAAATCATACCTCGTCCTTCCAACATCACATCAGTTTTTCTCGTGATTTTTGTCATGATCAGCACCTCCTCTGTGTTACTTATGAAATATGAATTGTTGCACATGCAATATCATCAAGCGGTCCTCTATGTTCTTTAGACACATCTTTGATGAGTCGCATCATTCGTCTTTTGACAAATGCACCTTTTACGTTCTTATATGCCACGCTTTGTGACACAACATATTGCCACGGCAATCCGTCTATTAGTTCTGCACCATCAGAAAATATCGTAATGCTTTTAACTAAATTATCCCTCACTCGTTTTGACAGATCAATCGTAATGCCGCGTATGCCCTGTGCGATTGTATGTTTTTTTACATCAACAGTCAGCACATCACCACACGAACTAATAGACCATCGCTCCTGCATAAGACGTGTCTGCAATCCATTTCCGCCGTGTGCAGCAATAAACTGTTCTTGTTTTCCCATGTCATATGCTGGATAATACGGTATATTATCCGCCCATAGATATCGCCATACATCTATACTGCCATCCACAGAAACAACTGCTACAATCCCATCACCCACAACATGTACATAGGTATATTTTTTCACACTGAGTGCATAGATATTTGTTGCGAGAAGATCATTGTGTTGCATATGCAATTCTCTGTGTACACGATCAATAGTTAGCAGTCGTTGACTGGCGACATCTGTCACCATATCCGCTAATACATCATTGTGTCTTTGCCACAAGATCATGTTTTTTAGTGCTTGTACTGTAGCATAATTCACAATACGTGCACCCATATCAGTTGCTCCACCGCCAGTACATCCGTCGGTAATACTGATGTAGACATTATCATCCGCATCATATCCAGAGAGTGCATGATCCTGACACGGTTTACCATCAGCACGATGCTGTGCACCAATTGCATAATACTCATCTACATTTTTCATATACATATCTCCATGAAAAGAATACGGGCACGACAATCGATGATTGTGTGCCCGCAATTATTATGTTTCCACAACACCATTAGATAGTTGCGGATATGCTTTGACTCGGTCCACCAGTCCCCATTGCTTGTGATTGTGATGCAATAGATCGACTGACGAAATCCGCCAAACGTGCTAATTTTCCTGCGGTAGCATCTCCAGCATCGATATACTGTGTGATGCCCACGTTCTTTTGGAATTGTTCCAGTTCATTCTTGTATGATGCTGCGTTGATCCCGATAAGTACGCTGATCATTGATTCCAGAATCTCGCCAGAAATTGCCTGAACGATTTCCTGCTTGATCATATTTTCAGTAGCCGCGGATGCATTGTCATCACCATCAGTGATAATAAATGCAATCGCGTTGGCTCCAAAATCATCATCGGAAAGTTTTTTGCCGTAGACATTCATGGCACCAATCGCGCTGTAACATGCATCACGAAGTGGCGTTCCACCTCCAGTTCTCAATTTTCCATAGTCATTTTGTGGATCGATATCTGCAAGCGGTTTGAAACCATGTAGCTCTTCAACTCCGTTTGAAAATACCGTGGAGAAGAGAATAACTCGCAAAAGTAGATTATCGGATCTGGGAGATTTTTTACATGCATCTACTGCAGTCTTAAGACAGCGCTGTAATTCAGTTTCAAAACCTCCGACAGAACCTGTAACATCGATTGCGATTGTGACCAGAGTGTATTCGGTCGCACCGAGATGTTCAGTACGAACACCCGAGAAACCAAATCCTTGTGCACCGCCAATTTTTCCAAATTCCATATCATCAGTGAGCCGTGGCATAATACTACCTCCATATTGTGTGATATTTTATTTTTTATCGCAAAAATTCATCAGAACGCATCATTTTCATGCCACGCTTTTCCATTTCCTGCAACCACTGATTGGCGATTGCTGAAAAGTCTGGTCCACCAGGTACTGCTCCAACCGGAGAGGAACAATCCGTCAAAATAACGAACTTTTTGATGTGTTCATCTCCGATATTGTCAGCAATCTGGGTCACAGTTTCTTTCACACAGTGACTGAGCGCTTCACCGGCGACAGCGACGATATCCGCCTCTTGCAGCATGGTGAGAAAATCGCGATTGAGCATGGTGCTTGGATCTTCCGGATCAGGCACTTCAGCCATGAGGGCTCCATAGTGTTCTGTCCATGGATTGGATCCTTTGGTCACATAATCCACCATGGCAAACTCCTTTTTTGACCAGTCCTGCAGTGCGCGATTGAGATCAACCTGCACATTATGTCCCCACGTACCGATCAAACAGTGTGGCGGCCATTGGCAGAGCGGGTACTTTCCACCACGTGCAAGTTCCGCGACATACCGCAGAGTGCGATCACGAAATCGCGGATTACGCGGTGTCCAAATTCCGTTTTTCACATCATCTTCAGATATGATAGTAAACGGCGCAGGATTATTGCCTTGGCCGTTCACCCACCATGCAGGCTGTGCGATATCCAGAAGTCTATGGCTATCCAAAGTCACGTGGATATCGGTCAACTTTCGCCCAACACGGTCAATCAGTGCCGCCGTGCGTTGCATATCAGCAACAGCACCGGCTACAGGTAGAGTGGATTCTGGCATGTCCATGAAATCGTTTTGTGGATCAATGATCAATAATTGAATGTTCATATTTTTTCTCCCTTTAGTACTCTTAATTGGTTGTGTTGGCACTGTTATCGGTATATCGATCACATCGTGATCTCCCAGCGCATTGAGCGGTTTATTAGGCACAATGTACTCCATGAGACCGCGGTTGCCAGCGACATCATACGTGTACCCATCACCGGAATACAATTCCCGCAGATGTACAGCAAAATACAGAAAGGCACGCATAGCGATCACATCACCGCTACTCACAAGATATCGTTCATAGGTCATGAAGCGATTGTCTTGTGAACCCACCTTATCAACATCCGCAAAAGTGAATCCCGCGTGTTTCTCGATTTGTGTAAAAGATAATCTTTTGAGTTGATCGAGATTTCGATAGAGATTTTCGGTAATTCGCGGATATACTGCCGCAACAACTGAAGCAATGTTATTCCACGTCGCCAGCTTTGCTTCGCCACCTTCTGCAAATACCACCAGCTTGAATTGATTCCCTTCATCTACCACTTTCCGCACAATATAGCTTGGTTCATAGCCGATTGCCACTAGCGCTTCATAACCAGTCTTGTTCATGATCTTTTGCAGTCCATCTGGACCCATGAGCATGACCAGTTTGCGCTCGGGATCGTCAGTGAGCGTTGCGAAGTCTTCCGGTTTAGTACCGCGAATAATTCTTCCACACAGCCCAGTAACCTGCGCATATTGCTTTTTGCCAAAAAGTGTTCGATAGTCATCCAATTGCATGATTTATCCTCCTTATTATGTAATTGTTAAGATACAAAAAGCCTGAACTCCCAAATGAGCCAAGCTTTTTGCCGAGATCCTTATAGATCTCTCTGTGATATATGTAACAATGTGAGAAACACGACTAACGCACAATGTGCATAGCACAGAGAGAGAAAGGGTCTCGAGAAAAACCTTCCTCAATTTTGTGAGATTTGTCGTGTTTCTTCTTTTTTTGTATAAGGTACTTTTTTAGTTCGTGTATTTATTACACCTAACTGATCTTATCCTAGCACACGTGCTAAATCGTGTCAATAGTACACGAAGTAGGCCTGTGTATAACTCAAATGATAAACACTATTTTTGCCATACAAAAAAACGACTAATATTATCATTCGTTTTTTATATGATCTAATTTGTAAAAACTAATTGTCTTTTTTTAAAACGATAGAGTTTTGCTGGTCGATTTTTTAAACCCGTCCGCTCCTTTTCAGTTTCTGCAAGAATATTAAGAGAAATGATCTTTTTGCGAAAATTTCTCTTATCAATTGCATGGCCAATGATTGCCTCATAAACATCTTGCATTTCCGTAAGCGTAAACTCTTTTGGCAACAAACCATAAACGATGTTGGAATACTCAATCTTAGAACGCAATCTTTCCACTCCGTACTGAATCATTTCTGCATGATCAAATGCCATCCGAGGGATTTTTTTTACCACTTTCCATTCGATTGCACTATAATATTCCATTGTTTCTACAGAAAACCCATCACTATCCACCAAAGCAAAATACGCTACAGATACAACTCTTACACGCACATCTCGATCAATTCTACTAAAAGTATATAGCTGTTCCATGTGAATACCTTTGATACCTGCTTTTTTAGCTAATACATTTTGCGCCGCCTGATCTAACGTCTCGTCGATCTGCACAATACCACCAGGAAGCGCCCACTTGCCCTGATATGGACCTTGTCCAATCTGAATGAGAAGCACACACAACTCCCCTTTTCGGATAGCAAAAATCATGGTATCCACAGCAAGCGCAGGGCCAATAATCACACGTTCCTTACTTTTTTCATTGTTAATTTTCATAAGATAATATTAGTGTATGTATAACACTATTATAACACATATTTTTTAATTTGTAAATCATAGATTAGCTTACTTCTACCTTCACATATCTCTATTTTAATACAATAAAAAATCAATGCGTAATCACATTGATTTTTTACAATTTTACTGTTGACTGCTATGTGGTTACTTGTTCTTAATAATCCACCAGTTTACATCAAATTTTTCTTTCAACACATGATCGATCGAAATTTCAAATTCTTCACCATCTTTAACATTACTAATATATGGTGTCACATTCGACTGCAGTGTCATAAGTTCACCATCCTTTGTCGTATAATCCACTTCGTATTTTGTCGATGAAATTGGTGACACAAATACTTTATCTGATGCGTCCACAGCTGTTGTTTTGATTATGACATTTTCTTGTCCTGCTATGATAGTTGCTGTGCCAATCGATGACGCATCTTCAACATCATCATCATCTCCACCGTCATTATTGATTGTAATCGTTTTAGTTTCAACACTATTTGCCACAAGCGCATCCACAACAGTGATACCGCTAATTGATACTATCATTTGATCATCCATATCTTTTGAAAACAAGATATTTTCATTTATTGCAACAATCGTTGCATTTTGTGTGTTGACCAAAGAACTCAAAGCATTTTGTGTTGCAATTGCGAGATCAACATCGTCTCGTAATTTATCAAGAAATTCTGATTTATCATTTGCATCTTCTAGCGTAAGGACTTTATTGTAGAGAGACCTTACATCGTCTTGCAATGTCGCATTTTTATCGGTTATTGCAGACTGCAATGACGCCAAATGATAGTCTGAATTTTGCAAATTGGAAACGATGGATAATTGTTGTGTGTCTACTTTCACATTCAATTCCTTTGTTGCATTTACGAGTAATGCTGTAACATTTCCATATGAGACTCCATAGCCATTTTCCTCAGTTCCCACTACGACCTCAGGTAAATATTTTTGTACATCTTGAGCAATAAATCCGATTTGATCATCACCATCTGGATTTTCAATCCAATTGAATGATACGCCGTTGAGTGAATTGACAGTTGCAAGAGCGTTTTTAATTGATGCAACATTAGTCTTCAAACGTGAATCTGATGCGTGAACCCATCCTGCAGTAGTGTATGTACCTGTTGTTGTACCATTGAATACCGTTAATTTTTGCGTTGGTGCAGCAATTCCTATCCCCACATTGCCACTACTCAAAGTCGATCCCGTTCCATCTATGCCTGTCCCAAAAATTAAGTTGCCAATGGACAATTGTCCATTTCCTGCAGGATTTTGCACATTGAGATCATATCCAATAGTAATATTGTTATTTCCAGATGTGATATTATCACCGACTTGATATCCTATGAATAGATTATTAGAACCTGTTGCTTGACTTACTACGCCATATCCTGACTGATAACCTATTGCCGTATTATTTTTTCCTTGACCATCTCTGATCCACAGCGCAAGTCCTGTGTCACCCGTCCATGCATGCACAATGTTAAAGGTGCTTGCTGTAACGCCACTGACGACATATGTCCCATCATATCCTTCAGATTCCATAATGACTACAGCGTCACCGTTAGCTAGTCCATTGGAAGGATCATTTACTGTTACATTTCCTGATCCAGCATCACTGAAAGATATGATTTGTCCGTTATTTGGCATTAAGTTTCTCAACGATTCTGAACCAACGGCAGTGTTTGCATCTGCTCGCGATGATGACAATGCTCGAAAACCCACTGCAACACTATATGAGCCAGATGTTATACTGAGCGCCTCCGCTCCAAATGCTGCATTAAAATTTGGATTATCACCATGTACAAGTGCTCCAGAACCAAAAGCAGCATTCCAACTACCATGTTGTCCATTTGCCATTGCGGCATAACCAAACGCTGCATTATTGTAACCATCAATATTATTATTTATTGCGGCATAACCAAACGCTGCATTCCTACTATTTGTAGTATTGCCCAATGCACGATAACCGAATCCAGCATTCCATACTCCAGTAATATTATCTTGACCAGCCTGATTGCCAAAGAATGAATTTTCACCCATACCTATCAAATCATCATTTTCACCAGCTTGATATCCAAAAAATGTAGCACCTGTTCCTAAGGACTGATAAACCTTTCCGTTAACCTGCAATGATGCTTGTGGAACGGATGTGCCAATACCTAAACGATTATTAGCATTATCCCAAAAAAATCGTGCATTATTTTGACTATACACACCACTCGCAGCCGCAAAGACAATTGATCCAGGTGTGAATTGTGTAGATGTGCCTGTGCCACCCATTGTAACGCCGAGATTAGATGCGACTGTCCATGTGCCACCACTAATAGTTGGGACGCCTGTCGATGCTGATGTGTCAATGCCTGTGCCACCATATACTGCACCAATGCGTGATCCTTGCCATGTCCCAGCTACCACCTGACCGAGTTCATTAACTTGGAACGCATCTCCGGCACCTACAGTCAAAAGTGAGATTGGCGTAGCATCACCTATCCCCACATTGCCACTACTCAAAGTCGATCCCGTTCCATCTATGCCTGTCCCAAAAATTAAGTTGCCAATGGACAATTGTCCATTTCCTGCAGGATTTTGCACATTGAGATCATATCCAATAGTAATACCGTCTTTACTGGCTTTGCACACACCCATCGTCTAATACCTTTTTGCCACTGTAGGATATGATCATCTTTTAAACATGTAAAAAAATTATCCTTTACTACGATAGTATTTTTATCATATGTAAAATTTGGTTCTGAATTTGCAGATTTTACATAAATCTTTTGTACTGCTGGAGTTGATTCATTTAGTGCATTGGGTTGAGATGATTCAGTGGCTATCACTTTAGGGACAGTATTTTCCTCCGCGCGGACAAAATCAATCACACCTACTACAAGCAAAATAAAAACTACCAAACTGATAGTTACTCCTGTGTGTTTATAGACAAACTGAGATGTTCTTTTGTATGTACTTCTTTGTGCATGCAAAAAATTTGGTGATATGATTTTATCTTTCATATATTTATTTGTGAATTACTTTTTTATTATATCACAGATTTTTTAAATATTAAATTATTTGTCAAATGAAATTTTTCTTTTTATTAAAAAACACATTCTACAGTGACGTAAAATGTGTTTTAAAAATAATTCCATATTTATTAAATCGATACACCCAACTCACTCAAGCCGACATATAGTCGATGCAGTGGCAATCCAATTACATTAGTATGACACCCGGAGATCTTCTCGATAAAGATTGCTCCTCGCCCTTGGATACCAAATGCACCCGCTTTATCCAAAGGCTCTCCTGTTTTGATATAACTATCAATTTCTTTTTTTGTAAGTGACTTTATTTTTACTTTTGTAATCTCGTGTGCGATATATTTCTTATCAGCGCTTATATCAATAATCGCGACGCCAGAATATATTGTGATCCAACGTGCAGATATTTTTTGCAACATTTCTGCAGCGTTTTTTTTGTTTTTTGGCTTTCCTATCCTCTCACCATCACAAGTGACAAATGTATCCGAACCAATCACAACACCATCCTTCACTTTATGTGCCACATCCATCGCTTTACCATATGCCAATACTTCCGATAGTTTTGCATTACTCATTTTCATACTCATATCTTCTTCATACATACTTGGCATGATCTCAAAATCCAATCCGATTTGATCCAATAACTCTTTGCGTCGCGGAGATGATGAGGCCAAAATGATTCGTCGTTTTTTCATATTTGATTCATTACATATTATTTTACTTTGATCTCCTGAAAGACAGTGCCGTCAATGTATCTCCCTCGAACTTTTATAGATGAATCTTGTATCTCGACGGTGATAAAACTCTGATCTTTTGATACACCATCATATCGAGGACGTGACCCCGTTGCATTTCCACTTAACACATAATCAACACCGTCAATTTCTTTGGATGCAAATGCATTTTCATGCCCAGAAAGAACCAAATTTACATGATTTTTTGCAAAAATTGATTGTAGTCTACTCTGTAGTTTTGGTTGGCAACCCAGATCATGACAATTTTTTGCAGATTTTTCAAAAAAAGTGATTGGCGGCACATGCATAAGCACAATTGTATTTTCTTTTGTATTCGCCGTTAAATCCTTTTCGAGCCATTGTAACTGTTTTTCATCCACTGAGCGTTCTTTGGGAAAATCAGTCGAAAGGATGACAAAATGCGTGTTTTTATAATCAAATGAATGATATGCAATCCGCTCTTCATTTTGCACGTATCGCTTATCAAAAAAAACATCCGCCCACACATCAAAACAGACTTGTCCACATTTAATATCATGATTTCCAAAAACGATATAGTATGGAATATCAAAAAAATATTGATTAATCGTTTTTTTTACATATTGAACACTTGCTTTTTTTCCTCGTGAATCAACATTTACCATAATAATATCGCCTGTAAAAAATATCAAATCTGGATCTAATATTTTTACGCGATCAAAAATTCGCAACACATCATTATCAAATCCAAATGGACCACTCTCAGTCTCTGAATCTCCGATTGTAGCAAAATCAAATTCTATTTGTGGTTTGCTCTGAGAGTCTTGCTTTTGATTATTTATTGACATATCGTTTTGCGTCACATTTTCTTGATCAAATGAAGTTTTTTGTGATATTTGTGTATTATTAGTCGTTGTTTCTTGTGCACTATTATTTCCTTCCAAAATTTGTTTTGCATGATTAATATGTGCATAAAAAGACATTGCGACAACACCAAAAATAAGTATCAAAACAACACCGCTCACTTGTAAATCCTTTTTTGATATTTCCATAATACAAAAACTATTTTCGACACTCAGTATATCATGTTATTACGTATTTCTACATCTTTTCTAAAAATAAAAAGAACGTAAGAAATTAATCTCCTACGTCCCGTCAACCTATGTAAATTGTGCTAGGTTTTTTTTACCCTCCTTTTGCGAATTTTTTGAGGATAGCATGTGTAGAGATAATTCGCACCGTTTATGGCGAGAGTATTCCCGTCATCACGGATTTCTCCAATCATCTCATCATCTCGATGTTCTACATCCACTCCATCCTCCCTGGTAATGAGAGTAAGTTTTTTCTTCATGACTTTCAGGAAATATTCTGTGACAATCCAATTGTCTCCATCCCAGAGCCTGCGATATCCTGAAACACTATTGAGATAAGCCTGCCCACTGAAAGGCATCGTTCCGCCACTGGTCATTGAAACAACCTGAAGTTTCATACTTTTTCTCCTGAATGTGAGTGTGAATCTTAACAATAATTAAATAACAATAACAGGGAATTATAGCATATAATAACCCATTTGTCAATATCAGATCCTCAAATTTGTGAATCCATCGATATGCTCATACTGTGTATTTTCACGATTTTTTGTGATATACTAAACATATGATACTCAAATTAATCTATACAATATTTCTCGCAGTAACAGTCGCACTCTTTGTCGGATTGGGCATTGACGCTTTTTATCCTGGACCTAAGATGCCCGATTATCCTGTCGAACTCCAATCCATCAAACCAACCTGCGATTCAAGTTCTGAACAGATAATTGCTCAGGAGCAATATGATCACGCTCAAAGAGACTACACCGATGCATTAAAACCCTACAATCGCAACGTTGCAATCATCACCTTTATTTGTGCCATCATCATTTTGATTATCAGCCTAACCTTTCTTGCAAAAATAGAAATGATCGCTGATGGTGTTCTTTTGGGAGGAGTTTTTACTACTATTTACGGTATCCTCCGTGGACTGATGAGTGAGGATACTAAATTTAGATTCATTGTTGTCACTTTTGGGCTTATCATTGCACTGGTCCTTGGCTACATAAAATTCATTCGCACAAAAGAAGATCAATAAGCCTTGCTTATACTAAAAAACTCCATGTGATGAAGTTTTTAAATTGCACAATTAGTCCATAAGGAATTTCTCGAGATTTTCTTTCGTTCGCCTATGAAATCGTGACCCACCATCTTCATCCTTATAACATTCTGTCAATCTGATATCTTGATTCAAATAAAATCCGATAATCTCTGCCACACTTTTTTTCCATACTTCCCAAGAAATTATTTGACCAGACAAGAGCTCTGTTTCTTCTTTGAGTTTAATTGCATTTTTTTTAAATTGCGCATAGTCACAGGCGAGACCTGTCAGATCAGCCGCTCGCACGATCTTTTCCTCCAAAAAATTAAATTCCTTGTTTTTATGTGTGCTGATAATACATCTCTGTACACTCTCTATTGTATCATCAGTCATATCTAAACTTTTTAGTGTTACTCCGGCAAGATGTGCGGAATATTCTTCCTTACTATCAAATCCCGCTTTATTATGGTCTTCATGATATCCTGCATCATGAAAGAGTAGCGCATATCTGATAAGATCACTATTTACCTCCACACCACTTGCCTGACATCTCGCAATAATTTCATATCCCGCATCGACTGCAGCTTTTGCATGCTCAAAGTTGTGATATGGAATGTCACCATAAAGTTTTTCTGCCAAGAACTCTATTTTTTGCATTAATTCAATCCTTTTTTCATTTTGAGACACAGAAATATTTTCATCCCTAAGACCAGATGACTGCGTTTTTTGTTGCTCAAAATGAAATTTCATAAATTTACACTGCATTAATTTACTTTTTATCATTGTATCATAAAGATCATACTATATTAAAATCGTATCATAGTACGCCTTGTCTGTATAATTATATGCAAAATTTTATTCAGAACCACTATCCCACATCACTTCGAAAATTGATTTCAGCGTATTAAAAATACTTTGACTTGCAATGATGACACCCAGCCGATCTTTATACGAAATAATACCAATTTTATTATTTTCATAAAGGCACAATTCACATTCAATTTTAAATTTTTCATTTGCGATAAACCTCGTTTGGCGAAGTTGTGACGCATTATCAGAAGCGAGCTTTCTCATTGACTCATCTTCTGGATAAATCGTTCTGAGCCAAATTTTATTTTTTTTCCTTTCTGGTATGAAATAATCAAAAAAGAAACTTTCATCAAAGAATTCTTTATATTCATTAGAATACCAGGAAAGCATTTCTTGATTTGGTGTTCTCAGGATATCCTTATAAATCTCCTTAATACCTTCCTCACCCTCAAAATAACGAATATCAGGCTTCTTATCCAAAAGAGCAAAGGCTGCCAAAAAACGTGGCATTGCCTTGTTCAACAATGCTTTTTTTTCTTCTAATTTATCAATCATCTTTCGTGGATCTTCAGCGTAAAAAAATGTTTTTCTCTTTTTTATAGCACTTATGAGGCCTTTTTCTCTCAATGAGTCAATGGTCAAATAGACCGTACTGCGATTTACACCTGATTTCTTGGTCAATTGTGCAATATTTGCCTCTCCGATTTCCAATAGGGTCATGTATATCAATGATTCATGTTCAGTAAGACCAAATGTTTTGAGCTCTTTATATAGTTTATTCATAGAAATGATACTATTTATGTCATTATTTTTAGCATACCAAAATATGCCATTTTTGTCAATATATAAGCCTTTTATAGAAACTATAATTATCTATCAAATCCAATTTGACACATTTTATACTATTTACACGCAAATATGATAGCATACACAGTCAACAAGGAAGTTGATATGAGTTCTTTTAAACATATAACATAGCAACATACTTCCTCTCATCTCCCTTTCCGAAACCGTTCAACTTATAGCGGTTTCAGAGAAGGATGAGGAGAATTCTGTGGCGAGGGACAGAATTAAAATAACTTGCCAAGCACATACCCTCTGCTTCCACCGTTTTACAGTAAATTCATTTCAGCCTGGTCGCTGAAATCTAAAATCTTTGAAAGCAGAGAAAGTGCTCACGCCTAAATGAAAATAAGACCGAGGTAACATGGACGTCTTTCAGGATAAGATACACTTCTCCAAATTTTTAGGGAAATAACAACATTTATTTCCCTTTCTACCTAAGCGCATACATTGTGTGTGAATTTAGCTAGAATAGCTTACTAACAAAATAATACGAATCATACGATTTAAAATTCAGCGGATTAATAGCTAAAGAAAATACTATGAAAATCAATCCTAGTTCTACCCAAAAATTCCGTGACCATATTATAAAAAGCTCTGAAAATGGAAACTATATGATGCACATACTCTTGCATAAAACAACTTTTCCCATCAAGATAGCCGATCAAGTGTTTCCACCCCAAAAAGAATATCTCATGAGTAACCACATCAACAAAATTTACACATTCAGAAACAAGAAAATTGCTGATATCGGCACAGGTAGCGGCATCGAAGCCATCATCGCCGCCCGATTGGGTGCAAAACATGTTGATGCAATTGATATCAATCCCTTGGCGGTTAAGTGCGCCAATGAAAATGTGCACCAAAATAAAGTCGCCCATATAATATCCACCTTCTCATCCGACCTTTTTACCAAAATCAAAAAATCACGGAAATATCATTTAATCCTAGCCAACCTACCATTTGTTGATTTTGATGGGGGTAATACGCTCATTGATTGCGCATTATACGATAATAATTTGACTACTCATAAAAAATTTCTGAAACAAGCAAAAAAACACCTCACTCATGGAGGATTGATTATCCTACCTCATGCCAATCTACAAAGTGGAAAAACTGCTCGTCCCAATCAAGACTTCACGCTACTCGAAAAAATAATAGCTAAAGCTGGATATAGATTCAAAGCGATTGCAGAAAAGCCCTTTCGTACGGAATACAAATGGAGACTCTATCAACTGACTGTTCAATAAATTTTAATGACAATTTTATGTACACTTTGAAATTAACTACTGATTTCAGTGCAGCACATCAACTGACCAATGCCTATGATAAAAAATGCAATGATTCCATCCATGGCCATAATTGGAAAGTACTGATTGAAATAGCTTCAGACACTCTGGAAAATAACATGGTCATTGATTTCACCAAATTGAAAGAAATTGTGAACGAGCTCGACCATAAAAATCTGAACGAAGTTTTAATCTTTGAACCGACCGCTGAAATGTTGGCTCAGCACATCCATGATCAGATAAAAAATAATTTCAAAAAAAATAAATCCGCCCGTGTTTTGATCACAATTTGGGAAGCCGATAATTCATCAATAACGTACACTAAATAATATGAATATCTCAGAAATATTTAGTTCCATCCAAGGTGAGGGCAGATATATGGGAGCGCCCACACTCTTCATCAGACTTAGTGGATGCACCAGAAAATGCAGTTTTTGCGATACAAAATATCATACTAAAACGAAGATCATACCTCAAAAAAAACTCATAAGCATTATACAGGAAAGCTCTCTAAATAATATCTGTTGGACTGGAGGAGAACCACTTATGCAAAAGCAGATGATCAATTCTATAATCCGAGCAACCCCAAACAAGTTTCACACACTCGAGACAAATGGAGACTTATTGGAAAGCAAGGATTTCCAATTCTTCAACAATATTACTTGTTCACCCAAAGACCCTGTGACAGCCAAAAAAATTTTCGCCTTGAAAAATGATTATTCTGTAGACATAAAAATTGTCAGTGATGGAAAAAATTTTGGAAAGGATATGCTGAAGTATGCTGACTATGTCATGCCCTTGACTACGGGCAGTCAGAATGAAAATAAAATTATCGAGAAAGAGGTTTGGCAATATTGCGTCACAAATAATAAATACTTTTCTCCCCGCTTACACTACTTAATTTTTGGTAATAAAAAAGGCATATGAGTTCAAAAAAATTAATGAATTTAATAGAA
>JBBQZC010000023.1:0-20742 GCA_038208115.1 Candidatus Moraniibacteriota bacterium | reverse complement strand
TAATCATATACGTGTATCTTAGGTAATGATTGTACACAGTCAAAATACCTTTAATACCTGTATATTTGCAATGGATGTGATGATAAAATGGCATAGTCCTATGACTTCATAGAGTGCAATATGTATGTGAACTTAGACAGTATAAGCATGTCGTCAGTCAAAATCCGTAAAAAAAATTGTAAAATTATAGACTCTTAGTTATTCACAACGATTTATAGTGATTAATTGTATAGATTACACAAGATTCATTTTCAAAAAAGCCTGCCTAGGGCAGACCTTTAAGTTTAAAAATGATGAAAAAATTCCGTTGTCTAGATAAGGAAACGCTTTTTGTCTGATGAGAGATTGAGAAAATCATCCAATGACTCTACGAGTCGTGTGCTGGTGGATTCACCAAAAGCGACACCTTCGACGCGGCAGCCAGTTGTATTTTGGATGTATTGCACGAGCGGTACATAATCGCCATCTCCTGAGGCAAGGATAATTACATCGACACTTTTAGAAAGTTTGATAGCATCGATAGCGAGGCCCACATCCCAGTCTCCTTTTTTTTGGCCACCAGCGAAGATTTGTAGATCTTTTGTCTTAATTTCAAATCCGAGATTTTCCAATGCATCAAAAAACTTTTCTTCCTGTGCTTCTTCTGTGGAGATGCCATAGCCGATGGCTCGTATCAACTTACGATTTTCTACAGTAGATGCAAGGAGATTCTTGAAATTTACTTTTCGTCCGTGTAATACACGAGCACTATAATAAAGATTTTGTATATCTATAAGGAGTCCTACACGTTGGTCTTTATGTTTCATAATATGGTTTTAAAATAATTCATTATACATGTATTCTAGCATATCTGATAAAAAAGAAAGAGCGTACTATTTACGCTCTCTGAGTTCAAGTTTTTTCACAATCTTTTTATATACTTTTTCATCGGTGCGTGCAAGATAATCGAGTAGTTTTTTTCGTTTTGCTACCATCTTCAGGAGACCTCTTCGTGAATGAAAATCTTGCTTATTCTTTTTGAGATGAGCTGTAAGTTTGAGGATGCGAGTTGTGAAAAGTGCGATTTGGTATTCTGGAGAGCCAGTATCCGTGTCGTGCCTTCTTACTTCCTTTGTTGCATTGGATTTTTGACGTTTTGTCAGAGCCATACTTGTTTTGCTTCTGCGATATGGTCGTGCTATCTGCACCACCACACACGAGAAATTAATTGAAATTACTTCTCAGAGTATACATGAAATTCCTATTTTTGGCAAATCTGTAAAATCATTTTAGTTTGTGACAGCAATTCTCTGGCGTTGCTGTGAGACATAGAAAAAATGAGTTTGTCGTATAGATTAACTTATTTTATTTTTTTTAGGAACATATTAACGTATAATCTTATTGATTATATCGAGATCTTTGCACCCATATTTCATATTAGGAGAATAAAAACTCTGACGAGGGCCATAACAGCCGTCATTGTCTTGGGGGAGTGGAGTAAGGATTGGCATCAAAAAACCGACATCTTGTGATATAAATTTATTGTACAAATTGTAAAGAGTTTGATGTCGTAATTCTTCACTCATGCGAGCAAAAGTGCTCATGTCGTCACCTTTAATACCGCTCCAATCAAGATGAACAAAAACATTTTTTGCTTTTGAACGAAAGGGCTCATTCCATAGAAGTGCCCAACACCAACCTTCGCCATTGTTATACCAGCGTGAAAAACAAGCATTGTCTTCCACAGTGCCGTCAACATGTAGACCAACACCACCCTCGATAAAATCAAAAAATTGCAAATATTCTTCATCATCAATGCTGTTTGTCTGTGCGCCAATAATGATATGCATATTTTTACTTCGCGCATATTCGCGCATATCTGCGATGACTGCTTGTACATACGGTTTATCGAGATCTTCTTCTTGATGGTATACTTGGCCAAAAAGAAATACTTGTATACCCATATCCATTGCTTCACGCGTGATCTGTTTGAGATATGCGCGATACTCCTCTTCGGCGAGTGATGGTTTACATGTGTGTTCCCCCCAGAAATTTTTTGATCCATCTTTGCACATTTTATCAAAATCAAAACGCCGGTTTGTCTCATAGTACAGATAATTTTCTTTTTTGTTAAGTGCTTCCGCTATGAACATGCCGTATTGGACATCATCACGGCCGATCTCATCTATGATCTCTTGTGCCTTTTGAAAATCTGGTGAGTTGAGCCATGTCTCAATTGCACGTGAAAAGAAATAACATTCACTATCTTGAATTACGCGAATATCTTTGCTTGTGCGATTGTATCCACTGAGCAGTCCATCAGCTACACACCCTTGTTTTTTCATACGATCGATGTTTGGCACAGACCAGATTTTTTGGGGTTCGACGATTGTCTCTGGAGCGAAAGTTATTTGTGGAGGAATCGCGAAGGTTGGGATCTGTTCATTTTTTGCAATAAATACCGGCTTTAAAAAACCTAAAAAAATGGTGATGCAAATAATGATGATCACAGCCCAGAATCTTTTTTTTCTTATAAGTGTCGCAATAGTCATATGTATACTATATACATATCTTACGCAATTAGACAAGATATCCTTTCATGATCTTAAAATCCTTTTTCTAAATAATTAATAATTCTTTAAATTGACAGGAGTGGTTTTTTTTGCTATAATAGATACATGATGAATAAGGTCGGGTGGACATCATCAATATGTCACCCGATTTTTCTTTGGTCGAGAACAATCGAATGTGACATGCAATATATTGCATAAGTCGTAATTCATAAAATAAAAACAAAAATATGGCAGAAATCAAAAAATGTGCAACTTGCGGTTGCTCATGTGGAGGAAACCAAGAGGAAGTAGTAGAAGCACCAGCACCAACTCCAGAAGAAGAGACGATCAAAAGTTTTCGATTGCATCGAAAATCAAATGATACGGAGTTTGCAGTTCTTCTCGCTCTTATTCCTGCAATGACTATGACACTTTTCAATTTGATGGGACTTCTATAAGAAGTATTTGTCAAAAGATAGCAAAAAAAACAATTCGTAAGAATTGTTTTTTTGTTTATGCATTGTAATTCTGTTTTGTTTAAATTTTTTGTATATATCAATATGATCAATAAATAAGTTTAATAATTATCTAACACGAGTTAATGCAATTGACAATCAGGAAGAAAATAAGAGTGAAAAAATACGTCATTCTATTAAGAGATTTACCATAGAGAAACGATAATTTGATTAAAAAAATTGCTAAAAAATGTAATTAAATTTCAACACTAATTTCCAAATGAAGACCAGAAAAAAATATCTAACTCTTTATATTTTTTTATTTCTTTATAAATACTTCATTGTGTTTTGTAAACTTATAACGACCCTTTCACATTATGTGATTGGGTCGTTTGGAGATTTTATTCTGGAGGATTTATTTACCCCTCTTTTCAATAATTTTTTTTACTTTTTTTTTCATGTTATCCATTTGAATCTTATACAAAAACATTTTGACATGATAACTCATTGTCGTATAGGGCATCAACAAATAAATCATTATGCCGATTTTAGGACGGGGTATTTCGAGTATGCGTTTATTCGTCAAATCACTTGCTGCCAACATTGCATGCAATTCCACATCAATTATATCCTCAATATGAATATTAACCAGTTCCAGTGGATCCGTTTTACGGACGATATTCTTGAGTTTACTCAGTCTTTTAGAAACGAAAACTAATTTTTTTTGTGTTAGATTAATTTCAATAATTTTTTCAGATGAGAAAGAAATCTCTGTTAATGATTTTAATAAATCAATCAGAGCATCACACCAATTGATGTGTAAGTTAATATCTTCTTCCCACAACTGAAAAATTTTTTCTTCAAAATTATGAATTCTGCTATCGTCACTTGCCATCAGAGTCTCCTTTTTGAATATAATGGATAATATAAATGTTTAAAATAACAACAACAAAATAGTATACATAATTAATAATTATTTGTCAATAATCTAAACATACATTCTCATTTAAAGTGCAATTATTCGTTATAGGAACTTTGTCTCATAGGGCTAAGCGACCTCATATAATATTTTATAATAAATTTTTCCGATATGAAATATACAAAAACAGCTCTTTTTACAGAGCTGTCATTTATTGTTTTTATAAGATTGTTGCGGCGGAGATCGTGTCACCTGGTTTTGGCTTCATGATGCGGACGCCTTGTGTCGCGCGTGATAATGTCGAGATGTGTTTGAGTGGCGTGCGGATAATTTGTCCATTTGCGCTCGTGATGATCACATCGCTATCGTTATCATCTGCACTTACGACGTAGGCACTAACAATCATGCCAGTCTTTGTGGTAATTTTTGCTGTCTTAATACCGGAGCCACCACGTTTTTGTGTCTTGTACTGAGCAACTTTGGTTTTTTTGCCGTAGCCGTTTGCTGTGATGATAAATAATTCAGCACCTTTTTGTTTTGCAAAGAGCACATCCATGCCGACGACATAGTCACCTTTTTTCAGTTTGATGCCTTTTACTCCAGAAGCGTTACGTCCCATAGGTCGTACATTTGCCTCTTTGAAGTGGATTGCTTGACCTTGCGCAGTCGAGAGGATCACATCGTCTGTCCCTGTCGTTGCTTTGACCCATGAGAGTGTATCTGTCTTATCGAGATTAATAGCAATGAGTCCTGATCTGCGAACGTTGTCAAAATCTTTGATCTTTACTTTTTTTACCACACCATTTTTTGTAGACATGAATAAAAATTTGTATTGATCATCAGTATTGAATGGAATGATCTCTGTTATATTTTCATTTTGTGACAACTGAAGGAAGTTTACGATTGCATTACCCTTTGCTGTGCGAGCGGATTCCGGAAGTTCATATGCTTTCGTTTGATAGACTTTACCAGTATTCGTAAAAAAGAAGAGATTATCATGTGTCATAACAGAGAGCATGTGTGTGACACTTGTGTCATCTTTCGTCGTTGCACCGATTACTCCTTTGCCACCGCGTTTTTGCACACGATACACATCCGGATTCATTCGTTTGACATAGCCATCGGTAGTGATGGTGATAATGGCTTCTTCATTGGGCACAAGATCTTCTTGTTTGAATTCGCCAATTGCACTGCGGAAGACTTTCGTTTTGCGAGCGTCGCCATATTTTTCTGTTAGCTCTGCAAGCTCATCTTTGACGATTTGCTTTTGTAATTTATCACTTTTGAGAATTGCTTCAAGTTGTTTGATAATACGTAATTTTTCTTTCAATTCATCTTCGAGCTTTTTTCTTTCTAATCCTGCAAGAGTTTGCAGTCGCATTTCCAAGATTGCAGTTGCCTGAAGCTCAGAAAATTTAAATTTTTTGCACAGATTTTCGTGTGCAGTTTCTCGTGTGCGAGATTTTTTGATTGTTTCGATCACTTCATCGATATGATCTAATGCTTTACACAGTCCTTCGAGGATATGTGCACGTTCTCGTGCTTTGTTAAGATCAAATTGTGTACGACGGATGATCACTTCACGACGATGTGCTATGTAGTATTCTAATATTTCTTTCAAATTCAAAATACGTGGCTCGATACCGTCGACGAGAGCCAGCATGTTTACGTTGAAATTTTTCTGTAGATCGGTTAATGTATATAATCTGTTTAAAACTTTTTGTGGATACGCATCTTTTTTGAGATCAACAACAATACGTACGCCATCCTTGTTGGATTCATCGCGCAGGTTTTTGATCCCGATAATCTTTTTGTCCTTGACGAGTGATGCAATCTTTTCGATCAAAGTGGATTTGTTGGTAAGATAAGTGATCTCTGTAACGATAATTGAAAATTGTCCCGTGCGTTCTTCAATAATTTCGGCTTTCGCACGCATCGTGATTTTGCCGTGTCCAGTCATATATGCTTCACGAATTTCTTTTTGATTGTAAATCATGCCTCCAGTAGGGAAGTCTGGTCCTGTGACATATTGCAAAAGATCGTCAATGTCTGCTTTTGGCTGATCAATGAGATGCATAATTGCGCCCGTCAGCTCACGGAGATTGTGTGGTGGAATATTGGTTGCCATCCCAACTGCGATGCCCATCGTTCCATTTAGGAGAAGTTGTGGGAGTTTCGCAGGGAGGACAGTTGGTTCTTTGTGGACACCATCAAAGTTTGGTCGGAAATTTACTGTATCTTTTTCAATATCAAAAAGCATTTCTTCTGCGATGTGTTGTAATTTGGCCTCAGTGTAACGGTAGGCTGCAGCACTATCACCATCCATAGAACCGAAGTTACCCTGACCCCATATAAGAGGGTAGCGGAGAGAAAAGTCTTGCGCCATACGAACCATCGTATCATAAACTGCAGTATCACCATGTGGATGATATTTACCTAGCACTTCACCCACTACAGTCGCACTTTTGCGAAATTTTGCACTCGGCTTGAGTCCAGATTTCCACATTGAGTAGAGGATACGACGATGTACTGGTTTGAGACCATCCCGCACATCAGGAAGTGCGCGAGAAATGATCACGCTCATCGCATATTCCATATAGGACTTCTGCATTTCCTCGACGATTGGTTGCAATGTGACTTGATGCGCCTGAATTGGCAGTGGTTTTTTTTCTATCATACGTTCACTGTTAAATATATCAATAATAGGGTACAAAAATGTTTAAACACTATAAAATCACAAAAAACATAAAAATTATGTGTTTTTTGTTTGATTATGTATTATTCTGTGTTTAATATACTCTCTCGTACCTATCTTTGGTATGCACAAGAAAGTATGTTACCCACACAAAATATTAGCGTGGAGCAGCTTCGTTCATTTGTTCTTTGAGCAATGCATCTATTGAGATCGTATCATCCTCGGTCTTTTTTTGAATATTTGTAATTTCGTTTTGAATTTGATTGATTGACTTGGATGCAGAACTATCGGTGGTTGTCTTGAGAATGTTGATTCGAACTGAAAGGAGCCAGATGCAAACAATAAAAAACATTGAGGCAATGAGTGATCCCCACATGTAGCGCTGACGAATGTGTTCAGGCTTTTTTCGAATTGATACAATTTGTTTTTCTAAGTAATTAAACATATTATACGACTTGTAACATAATAATTTGCATTGATTTGTTTTCGAGATCAGTCTTTTTGATCACAAGTTTATCTTCTTTGCTTTTTGGGCAGTTGCCAATCTGTGAACAAAAATCACTTTCATCATTGAGGTTTGGCGCCGTGCAGCCTTTTGTCTTATATTGCATAGGGATGATAATTTTTCCCTCGATTTTTCTCGCAAGGACTTCTGCTGTTTTACCATCGATTCCATCGCGATCACCGATTGGTAAAAATACAATATCAACACCCGAAAAAATGTCGATAATATTTGGAGAGGGCTCCTCACCAAGAGCTGCGAGGTATGCAATCTTACAATCTTCCACATCAAGGAGAAATACAACAGTGTTGCCTCTGGTCTCACCACCACGCATATCTGCTGGGACGTCACGACCGATAATGTTAATACCTCTGACAGCAAACTCACCAGGTCGATCAATGACAATCGGATTACCTCGAAGGATAGAAGCGTTATTAAACATCGGATCAGGATGCGGTATTACAACGATATCAGCATTGCCTTGCGGTGGACGAAGTCCAAAATTTTTGTCATAGGGTGCAAATATAATTGTCAAGTCTTCACTGCCACGACCAGCGGTCTTGGCGACAATTTTGAAACAGGATAGTCCATGGTATGTAATGTGCATAAAATATTCTTTAAATAATTCAGTGAAAATAGTACATTTTTTTACAAATTAATGATAACATATATGTAAATATTTGTCGATAATAGCTACATATTTTATAACTATTGTGAAATACTTGACACGTATATTTTTATCATGTATAATTGAGTTAAGAAGATCAAAAGAGCGGGTGGCTTTTTCTTCAGAGAAAATCAAATCATAGATTCCTTTCTAGGGTGATATGGGTGGATTTTCGACGAAGAAAAAAGTTCATCCGTTTTTTTATTTCTTCGCGTAATTAATAAGTATGCTAAAAGCGTATGCAAAAACAAATACAAAAAAGCATAGGAAAAAAACGAGGCATGTACATTGCTCTCGCTCTTATGTTGTTTGTTGGTGCTCCAGTGCTCGGTGCCATTTTGGTACAGAACTTCACGCAATGGGATGTTGTAGTCGACACTCCTCCTATCGCGAAAGTAGCTGGTGCAGATGATGCTGCAAGTGATTACCTTACGGTAAATCTCGGTAGCACAATAACCAACGATGATAACGGAGATGGTACACCTGGATCAGGTGACACACTCTTATCTCATGAGGAAATCTCATTTACATGTTTTGCGGGAGACCGTACTACATACAGTGATGTGATTCAACTTGACAACACAACAGCAGCAGAGGATTGGGATGTTAATTTAACAGTAGAAGCTGACCTCAATGGTGACGCAGCTGTTTCTGATACATTTACAGTAGGCGATGCTGACATTTGGTTATTTACATCAAATGCTGATAGTACAACACCAATTACAGAAGTACCAAATCCAGCGTTATATGGTTCACTTGTGAACTGGTATAATGCAGCACCAAATGATGTGATCCAAATGGAAGTAGTAGCTGGTCTAATGTCAGTTGCTAATGCTAATTCAGGTGTATTTACAATTCCTGCAGGCGAACAACGTCAGATGGCGTTAGTAGTAGACTGTGGAGCAAATATGGTAGATGCACAGACAGGAACATTTCGTTTGACTGTTGCTGCAACACCTAATTAGTCCTCTTCTTCTATAGCTTTATAGAAAAAAAGAACAAAGATCTTCAAAAATAAATACGGGTGAAAAGGTCGATGTGAAAACATCAAACCCTTTTCGCCCGTTTTTTATTTCTCAACTCCTAAAAAATCACAATCATGAATGGTCGTACATGTACAATTCGCATAAAATCAGTACAAAAACATCACTTGTATATCTTTTTATCGGTTAGTGCGATATTCATTATGGTAGTATCTGGCTACATTACATACGGATATAGAGAAAGAGAAGCACTTATTTCTCTCAAAGAAGAATCACAAAAACTATATGAAACGCGTCAAGGTATATCAGTTACTGCGGATCTCTCACAAGTACCAGATGACATCGAGATTAAAAGAATTCTCAATAAAGTGATACCAAATGTTTGTAAAGAATGTGAAGAAAAACCATTATCATGTCTCGATCGATATGAGATGAATAAAATAATAGTTAAAAATACAGAATACAAAGATCAGTTGATCGTCGATATAGTGACTGGTAAGAAAAAATATACAACGATTATTGATTTGGCCCATAATAATACAGTCATTAGCTCAGCAGGAGAAATTGATAAGAAGGAATGTAAGAATCTCAACAGTAATGAAGAAGCAGTTGCAGCTGAAGTAATCATCAATCAAGGCGATGACCCACTTCAAACAGATTATATCACTGTTCAATAAAAGATATTCCTTTATAAAAATGCCCCTAATTTAAAGTGAATGTTATACACAAATAGTACAAATATTAAGAAACACACGCAAACCAGAGGAATCTTTGGGGTGTTTTTTGGTTTTGTACAAAGAACTACTCGTCGCATCTACGTGTATGTTATGCGCACTCGTGCGAAATATCGTGTACAAAAAATGCTTGCGAGTAATATCATTTACAGTGAGATTCAAAAAAAACAAGTAGCTAATAAAAGTTCTATTAAAAATGTATACAATCAACTTTTTGTGTATTGTCGATTACCAAAAACCTATCGTGGATTTGCCATGGTGTTTAGTTTAAGTCTCTTGATTCTTGCAATTTTAACTTCACAATATTATAGTCCACAATTTATCGAGGCAGAGATCCTCGTACAAAATTTCATGAAAAATGACACGTTGGTCAATGCTGGTATGAAAATACTCAAATACGAAACACGCTCGACGTCAGTAAAATCATCAAAAGCAGAATTTGATGGCGGAACCTACACAAGTAATCAATTTGAAAGTGGAAAAAGTGATCTTAATGCATTTGCTGCAGCTGACGATTATCTCACACTTGGTCACTTTGGTACGACACCACCAGATACAAGTATAACTGATTGGTGGGGGGATACGAGTGTGTGTAGCGCTGATTTCATCAATCAAGGCACATTTGTGCGCACGCAGAGAAATGCTACAAATGGATGGACAGAATTGACGAGTGCAGGATTGACAAACTTATCTGGCACGTACACATCACGTACAATCGATGCAGGAGAAAGTGTCACATGGAATAATATGTCATGGACATCTACACGTCCTACGTACAAAGAATTACCAGATAATCGAGGCACAGAAACAGTCTATAGTGGTGGTGATGTGAGTGGCACTGGTAATTTGTTGCTTGTACATCTCAATGAAGCAAGCGGTGCAATCGTTAATACTTCTGGTGTCACAAACAATGGAACGTATAATGGTGCTCTATGGAGTCAAGGTGGACGATTTAATACAGCAATCGGCTTTGATGGTGTAGATGATTTTGTAGATTTTGGTCAAGATCTTAGTTTACAAATTGGAGGAACTGCTAGTGTCGGATATTGGATGAAGACCACACAAGTCGGTAGTGATGTTCCATGGGATGCGCCTGGTATTACCGGATGTGAACAAGCTGCTACTGGTAATGATGTTTTCTGGGGATATATAACATCGACTGGTCGCATCGCTATACAAGCGGGTAACACTGCTGGATCACAGAGTACCAATCCAATCAATGATAATACATGGCATTATGTTGTTTTGACGCGTAATTATGTGACTGGAGCAGTACAAGTGTATGTAGATGGAGTATTCAATAGCACAGGTGTGTCAGAAACTGGTATTAAAACACAGTATTTTAATAGTATTGGGCGTATTTATGATAGTGGGGGCTCACATGGTTGGTATCGTGGATTACTGGATGATGTATCATATTGGGATCATGTTTTGACCCCACAGGAGATCTATGATCAATATAGACGCGGTGCAAATCGACTTGTATTTCAGGTACGCAGTTGTGATGATGCGGCGTGTAGTGGTGAGACATTCGTAGGTCCAGATGGTACGGCAGCAACGCATTACTCGGAAGAGATGAATCACACACTCGGTTTTCCGAGTTTGACATTGACAAACGTACCTGCAAATCGTTATATCCAATATCGGGTCACATTTGAAACAGATAAGACGACAATCGGTCCAGAGCTCATGTGTGTAACATTTGATCATGACCATCATAATAAATACGACTATCGTCGCTGTTTCAACATAGATTACACAGCAGCTGGGGCAAAAGATCAAACAGAATATCAAGAATATTTAGATATAGATACAGCAAGTTTGGTGAGTACGGGAAAAATGCAATCTGATGGTGATGATATGCGTTTTGTCGATGCAGATGGGAATCTGCTGCCATATACGATCGCTGATGATATGAATACAGCGTCCACGCGTGTATGGGTTAAAATGAAAAATATCAAAGCGAATCAAAATAACAAGGTCTGTATGTATTATGGTAATCCAGATGTAGTATCGACGCAGTCTCAAAATGATGTCTTTACTTATAGTAATCCAGAAACGATTTATCACGTTGTCGCAAATACCGCAGAAGCAACAGTCACAGATATGGCAAGTTATACAAGTAATAATGCCGTATCGGTCGGGCAATATTCAGGAACTCTTAGTCAATATGGTACGGCGCACTATCCAACGAGCGTTGCACCAACATTTACACAAACAACTGCGATCAGTACGACGGATCCAATCAATGGTGAGTATGCGGCGAATGGAACTGACACACTGATTCCAGCATCATGGGCAGGGACGAGTTTTGTCTATCGTATGGATCTCTATACGAATGAATTCTCATTTATTTCACCATACTGCAGTGCAGATGTGATTGTGCGAAATTCAGCTGGAACGATCGTTACCAATGGTACATTTACTATTGCACAAGGTGGTGTGAATAATCTTACAACATCAAATAATGCACAAGGTCTTGGAAATAATACGTCCGTGATGATTGAGGTGTCAAACGGTTGTCCAATTCTCGTGTCACATCACTCTACAGCAAGCGAAGCGAGTATGCCTCTTATCCCTGCAGCGCGCGAATGGTACGGTGTGCCTTCAGGAAATTTGGAGATTGCTGCAATAACGGCAGGAACTGTTGTAAATGTGTACTACAGTGATAACACAACGGCAACATATAATCTCGCACGCGGTCAACATGTATATGTTGCCGTGACAGGATCTGAAGGATCAGAAAAAGCTATGCGTGCAGTATCAAACTTGCCTATTGGTGTTAATGGAAATAATGATACGGATGGTGCAGAAATGCAGACATTTTTGCCTGTCGATGAAATGGGATATCGCTACTATGTGCCACAAGATATGCAATATTTTGCAGTAGCCACACTTGCAGGCATTTCAACAAAAGTTGACTTGTATAATAATGGCGCACAATGTGGTGTGGGTGCTCCAACTACGACTTATACAGTTACACCAACAGGAAACTATCCTGGGAAAGTCTATTTTGGTTCGACAACGGATGGTGTAAATATTGCAGCAGGTGCTTGCGTCATTGCAAGTAATCCGATATCAGCATATTTTGAATATTCTGCACAGAATGATGAGCATAATATTTTGACTGAAAAACAAAACAGACAATATATGTATGGTGTATCACAATCTATCGGCACAGAACAAATCGGAAACTGGAGTGTTGACGGAACAAATAACTGGATTCGTCGTATGCCAGTCACCATTACCAATGCATCTACAACAGCATTATCTGAATATCAGATTAGACTCAATATGGCTGCGGAAACCCCTTTGTTATTCGGCAAAACACAAACAAATGGTGGTGATATTCGTGTTGCTGGAAATACTGGCGATGGTACGGATAACATCCCATATGCGTTAGAAGCATTCAATGCAACAACATCTACAGGAACTCTCTGGGCAAAAGTGCCAACGATTCCGGCAAGCGGATCAACAACTTTTTATATCTATTACAGTCCAAATATCAACACATCAGCATACACACCGCGTCTCTGGCTCGATGCAGCAGATGCCTCTACAATTACACTTTCGGGAAGTAATGTTACACAGTGGAATGATAAATCAGTAAATGGAAATAATGTGTCACAGGCGACGGCAGGCGTTCGACCAGTTGTGGCAAATGATGGTACAAAACGCATTGTCCAATTTACCAATGATTATCTTTCGGACAGCAATGGTCTTTGGGCAAGCGGAACATCATACACGGATACCTATGTTTTTGCTACATTCAAAAACAATACGCTTCCAGAAAATGGTCGTCTCATGAGCGAAGCGATTACTGGTGGTACATACGAAATGGCAACACCAAATGCAACAAATGTAACATATCAGGCAAATGCAACAGCGAGTGGAATATTGTCTGGAGCATATGGTGGTAATACAACAAATTATAATGTTATGCGATTTGAAGCGCATAACGGAGGTAATCGTGTCATAGCACGTAATGGAACGACGCTGTTCTCTAATGCAACAGGCGTGTCTTTTACAGGTCTTGCTAGTGCGCTCACTGTAGGATCAGGTGTCGCTGGTACAAATTTTCAAAACATGAATCTCGCAGAGGTCATGGTGTTCAACGGTGCACTAACAGGTGCACAAGTAACGCAGATTGAATCATATCTCACTCAAAAATGGATATCAGGACCTACATCGACACTCACAACAACAGGAGACTATAATGCTATATTTCATACAGAATCGGTAAAACCAAACTATTACATCGTAGATTCACTCAGCGCGGTACAACCTATGTCTGTCATTTCATTCACTGATAATAACCAGGTCAATGATGGCATAACAACACGAACAGTCGAAGAAGGTGAGATCGTATCATTACCATTTACGGTTGGTGTCGATCAATTTGATACATATAAAGTTACTGGTCCATTGCAGATTGGATTTGCTGGTAATGCCACTGATGCAGCAATACCAATCTCATATGCAGGCAAAGAATTTGTTTATCGTGTCGATCAAGGGACTGATGTGTTTAGTTTCTATGCACCATTTGCAGCTGCGAGTGTGCAAATCCAACAAAGTAGTGCAACAGGATGGACAACTTTACAAACAGTAACTGTAGGAAAAAAATCTATAACAACTGTGACCCAAGATATTGTCAATGCTCGCGCATTCAAGATTATTTCGGATCAACCAATTCTCGGATTTCATCAAGCCAGTACAAATGATTCAAAGATTATGTATCCAACTGCTCTCGGCTTAGAACAGGATTCTGGTCGTTATGAACTTTATGGTGTCGCAAGTGGTACATTACAACTTGCAGCAATCAGCACGGCAAATGTGACACTCTATAGAAGCAGCGGCACAACAGCAAATATCACTCTCAATGCAGCAAATAATTTTGTCTATACAGAATCAGGTGTTGGTGCACAAGGTACGGCGTACGCATATCATATTGTGTCTGATGCACCGATTGGCGCAACGGGATATAACGATGGTGATGGCACAGAAACGGTTACATTTTTATCACAAAAGGAATTTAGTAAAGAGTATGTGCTAAGTAATCCAGCACAATATTTAAGCATTGTCGCAAAAGACCCATCAGTGATATGTCGAGTATATAATGCAGCAGGTACTGAGATTACCACAGATGGTACAGGTACGATGAATTATATTCCACCGCAAACTGGAGGAGTACGTGTGGAGCCATATCCAAACAAAATCATCATCGGTGGAACGGATGTCGCTGACGGTGCATTGTTTGCAGAAGGATATCGTATGCAATGTAGTGAGCCAGTCTATGCATATTATGAACATCATCTTAGTGCGACGATTTCTGATGAAACAAGTTGGCTCACGTGGCCACAAGCACGTAAACGTGCGCAAGTAGAACCTGTCATACAAGATGTGGACGCTGCTAGTGAGCAGGGACTCTATTATCCATCAGGCAAAGACAGTGGAACAACTGGTCTAAATCCTATTGCGCGAGCGACGTATACTTTTGACACAAGTGCAATGATGTATGGCGAACACACATATTGGCGTGATGTGAAATGGAAGGAGACTATCAATTCACGTAGTAGTACAGGTGGTGTAAATCAGATTAATATGGAGATCGCCTATGGTAATCCATCGCCAACATGTGCGTCAGCAACATACGGCGCATACGTACCCCTTACGACAACAACACTTGCGTCGTCTACAAATTCATCATCACCGATAGTAAGTTATACAACAAATACAAAGCAAGCATTGATACCAGATATCAATAGTGATCATAGTTGTGTGCGTTTACGCATAAATGTACGTACAGGCGATCAAGCTTTTGCGCCAAAATTGATGGATTTCACTGTGGGTTATTATATACCAACGCTTCTTGAAGATCAGCTCAGCAATCCGAGCGTGGCAGTGGTGGGTGCAACAGGTAGTACATCAGAGCGCTATCGTGTATTAAAAGCAATCACGACAGACACAGGACTCAATGGATCACGTGTAGATACAACATTTAATGCAGTATCACAAAGCAGTGTATTTACTCAAGCAAATGTAGATCTCTTTGAAGTATCATCACAAACGACAAATCCACAATTCACATTCCCGCCATTTCCAGCATTACCACCTGTAACGGCAACAACGACATCACCATTTGATCAGTCACACGGTTTGGCTGTATATTTCACGCATAAACGTGCTTCTGGTGCAGCACAAACAATGGATTACAGATTCAATGTAGATATTGCTGGAAATGGTGGTCCACAAATTACACGTGACTTTCGTTTGAGTGTTGGGGGATTATAGGGTATAATGAGCGTATGTAAAACAGAAAGTGTAATGTATGTTGCAAAATAAAAATCACACATCTATCAAATATTCAGAATTTACGTGTTCAGTTTTTTTTTCGTGGGATGAACTGTTTTATCACACGTTCTTTGTGTCATTATATTTATTAGTTTTTCGTTTGTTTTACACATTTCTCTTTGCATTTATTTTTGTGCAACAGTGGCATGTAGAGCGTGTGTGGGGATGGTTCCCGATTGTCGCATTTAATTCTGATCTTGATACATTTACCAAGATGAATTCATATGCAATCGTCATAACGGGCGTAACTATTTTATGTTTGTTTGTATATCAGATATTTGCTGGGTATGAGAGTCAGCGCATGTATAAGATCTATGCATGGTATGCTGGCATCGTCATGTTGCTTGTGCAATATATTATCCTGATCTATATTAATACTCTGGTGCGATTTTCGATCAATACTGATTTGTGGTGGATATTTATTGGTATGATCATATGTGCATCAGGGTTATTATATTTGTGGTATAGGTACATACAATTGTGGGTAATGAATAGAAAAATTTCAAAAATTAAAAAATTAAATAAAAAATAGGTATGCATAATTTAACGGATTATTTACAGAAAGCGCGCGAAGAGCAGAAGGCGATTGGGCACTTCAATATTTCAAATGTGGAATCATTGTGGGCAATTTTTGATGCGGCTCGGGCACTCAATCAACCGATTATTATCGGTGTATCTGAAGGAGAAAGAGATTTCATCGGTGTGCGTCAAGCAGCTTCTCTCGTACAGAGTTTGCGTAATGAATATGATTATCCCATCTTTATGAATGCGGATCATTCACACACTTTTCAAAGCGTCAAAAAAGCGATTGATGCTGGTTTTGATAGTGTGATGATCGACGGGTCGCAATTGTCATTCGAAAAAAATATCGCACTTACTAAAGAGTGTGTCGCATATGCGCAAGAAGTGAAGCAAGGCGAAGGTCGCACTGTCCTCGTAGAGGCGGAGCTGGGATTTATCGGGACATCATCGACAATATTGGATGAGGTTCCGGAAGGTGCTGGTACTGATATGACGTCACCTGAAGTGGCAAAGGATTTTGTCACACAGACAGGTGTAGATCTATTTGCGCCATCAGTCGGAAATATCCATGGCATGGTCACATCGGGTAATCCGCATATTGATGTGCAGAGAGTAAAAGAAATTGCTGATATTGTGGGTTGTCATCTTGTATTACATGGTGGCTCCGGCATCAGTGATGCAGACATTTGTGCAGGTGTGCGTGCGGGGATTTCTGTCGTGCATGTAAATACTGAGATCCGTGTGGCATTTCGAGAAGGACTCGAGCGAGGGATGAAAGAAGATGCAACTGTTGCGCCGTACAAATATATGGACAAGGCACGAAAAAGTGTTTATGATGTGGTATATAAGAAGATTCAGTTGTTTACACATAGTGTATAAGTATTTACAAAACAAAACAATATGTTAATAAAGAGACTCCTCATTACAAGTCTAGTGCTTTTTTTCTTTGTTGGACCAGTTCATGCAGAAAATATTGATACAAGTGGTACAAACGAAAGTTATAATGGTGCAGACTTTGGTAATAATGATAAGGTGGAAGTTATCGTTTTTGTACGAGATGGATGTGGTGTCTGCAAGAATGAGGAGGAATATTTAGCGTCACACTATGAGATCACAAAAAATTTTTCTGTGCAGATACTCAATATCGGAGATGATGTCAATAAACAAAAATGGCAAGAGCTTGTAGATAAACATAAACTATCAAAAGTAACACCGATCACATTGGTAGGAGGTGATGTATTGGTAGGATTCAATGAAAAAACGACAGGTGAAAAAATACTTGGACAAGCTGCAAATCATGCATCGTATGGAATGGAATATTATTTGCGAGGAGATGATCCTACAAATGCAGATTCAGAAAATGCGTATTGTCAGGCGGATAGTGTAGGGTCATGTTCACTGGAAGATCATGCAAAAATTGCGTCAAGAGAAGACTCGATGATGATGTTACCATATTTTGGTGAGATTGATGTCAAAAAAACATCTCTGTTTCTGATATCGGCTGTACTCGGATTTATCGACGGATTCAATCCGTGCGCGATGTGGGTGCTTCTGACATTTCTCATTTTACTTTCCCAAGTTGGTAGTAAAAAGAAAATGATCTATCTTGCGGGTATATTTATACTGGCTGAGGCAATCATGTATTTTCTTATTTTAAACGTGTGGTATGAAACGTGGGATTTTATAAAGCTTGATCAATGGGTGACGCCAGCAGTGGGGTTGCTTGCAGTGTCTGCAGGATGTTATTTCTTGTATAAATCTTATAAAACTAAAAGCAAAGGGGTTCTTACGTGTGAAGTGACGAGTCTAGAACATCAACAAAAAACCACGCAAAAGATCAAGGATGCGATATCAAAACCAATCACAATCATCACAATTCTTTCCGTTTTAGGTATTGCATTTTCTGTGAATATCATTGAATTTGCGTGTTCGGTAGGTATTGCGCAATCATTTACGAAAATTTTGCAGATTAATGCCGTTTCATTTCTCGTTCAGCAGTGGTATATATTTATCTATTCGTTATTTTATATGGCAGACGATTTCCTTATTTTTGGATTAGCTATAGCAGGATATCAGCGTTTTCACGTTGTGGGTGCGAAGTATTCGCATCTTTCGACAATTCTCGGCGGCATCCTTATGATTATCATGGGTATTTTGCTCATGTTTTACTCTGATATTCTCGTTTTTTAGAAAGACATAATTAGTTTATGAGATTAGATATTAATTTGTAAATGCAAGTGACTTTTAAACATGTGTGTGATATGATGCGTTGAAATATGTATAATATAATCTAATGGTTTTTGAAATTGTACAGAATAATAATGGCGTGCGAAAAGGTGTGCTATCAACGAGACATGGCACGTTAGCTACACCTTTTTTCATGCCTGATGCGACTCGAGCGAGTGTGCGTGGCTTGACTGTGGATCAATTGAAAAGTGTGGGTATCAATCCGATGGTGGTCAACACATATCATCTCTATTTGCAGCCTGGTATGGAATTTATGAAAGAGGCAGGTGGCGTGCATCAACTCATGCATTGGGATGGTCCACTTCTCTCTGATAGCGGAGGTTATCAGGTATATTCACTGATTCATCGGAATCCAGAATTAGGTGAGATTACAGAGGATGGAGCTGTATTTAAAAGTATATTAAATGGTTCACGCCATCTTCTCACACCAGAAAAAGCAATCCAAATTCAATTTGATCTTGGTGTCGATATGATGGTGCTCTTGGATGATCCGCGACCAAATGATTCTGCAGAAAAAGTATTTAGTGATGCAGTAGATAGGACTGTGCGATGGGCACAACGATGTAAAATTGAATTTGAAAAGCAAATAGTGGAGCGAAAATTTACAGATGCAGATCGGCCGTTGCTATTTGCTGTCGTGCAGGGTGGTCCATTCATGGATTTGCGAGAAAAGTGTGCGAAGGGTCTCGTGGAAATTGGCTTTGATGGATATAGTTTTGGTGGACGACATGTCGATATGGATGGTGTATTCATGGAGGAAATGATCGCAAAGACAGCATCGTTCATACCCGAACATGCACCACGCTTTGCACTTGGCATTGGCACTCCCGATGACATTGTGCGATGTCACTCGGTCGGATGGGATATGTTTGATTGTGTGATACCGACACGTGAAGGACGCCATGGTAGGTTATTCATCTGGAATAATAATGAAAAAAGGACAAAAGAATCATTTTATCACACGATCAACATTAGTAATGCACAATATCGTGAGGATTTTACGCCGATCGATGTGACATGTGATTGCTATGCATGCAAAAACTATACACGTGCGTATATTCAGCATCTATTTCGTTCTAGAGAGCCTCTGGGCGCACAGATGGCATCACTGCACAATTTACGGTTTTACATGCGATTGATGGAGTGGTTGCACAGTATATAAATAATAATATAAAATAATAACGATATGTATAGTTTTTTTGATGCGTGGGAGGATGTCTTGGCCGCGATGTCTACAAAAGATGACGGCAACATGAAAATAAATGATTTAGAAAAAAATCCTGAAGTAATCCAGAATCGCATACGGTTTTGTGAAAAGTTGTGTATTCCTTATGATAATTTTGTGAGTGCGTGTGTGACACACGGATCAAATGTTGCTGTGGTTACAGACCAAAAAGAGCAATTTTATAAAAATACTGATTCCCTCGTAACAGCAAAAAAGAATATATATTTATCTGTAACGACAGCGGACTGTTTCCCAGTGTTGTTTTATGATAATCACACAGGTGTCATAGGAGTGGCTCATGCGGGTTGGCGAGGGATCATCAAAGAGATTATTCCAGCGACGATCAAAACAATGGTAGAACAAGGCGCGAATTTGGATACGATCAATGTGGAAATCGGTCCTGGAATCTCTCAAAATCAGTTCGACTTTGAATTTGGAGAACTTATAACGCAATTTGGCCACTATAGTCAAGATAAATATATCGTACCAGGGAGCACAGTAGGTAAGGTGCGTGTCAATCTCCAACAAATCATACTTGATCAAGCAAAAAGTGTCGGTGTGGATATCAAAAATGTCAAAGGATGTACGGCATGCACGTATTCGGAAGACCGATTCTATTCTGCACGACGTCATGGGGGAGATTCATTTGAAGCGATGCTCACAGTAATAGGTATGAAAGAATAGTTTGTAGAGTAAAAATGACTAATTTGTGATATGCATATCTAAATAATGGCTAGAATAAAGACTATTTCAGCAGAAAAAAGTATAAGTGTCTAAGTTCACATACATATTGCACTCTATGAAGTCATAGGACTATGCCATTTTATCATCACATCCATTGCAAATATACAGGTATTAAAGGTATTTTGACTGTGTACAATCATTACCTAAGATACACGTATATGATTAGT
>JBBQZC010000022.1:0-21610 GCA_038208115.1 Candidatus Moraniibacteriota bacterium | reverse complement strand
ACAGTTCCTGTCGTTGCGTTATTGAGTGTGAGATAGTATCCATCTTGATCATTTGTCGTGACATTACATGTGGATTGACCGACTGATGGCATACCTGCTGTGACTTTGCCTGTGCCTGATGTTGTATTGCTCAGAGCGATTGTTGTGTCTCCTGTTACTCCTTGTGTATCGAAGCAATCGAGTGAGAGTGTTGAGAGGACTTCTGTGTTGATGTTGACTGGAGTTTGTCCTGTGGTTGTATTATCATCGTTAATGGTATAGGTGGTTGCATGGGTTGTTTGGAATGTACAGAGTCCATTTGTGATTCTACAGTATCCATGGGTATTCCATGTTGTTTCTCCGTCAAATTGATAGAGGATTTCCATGGTTTCTCCATTGTGGTTTTGTCCGACTGTAACTGTAAGGGTTATGGGTTGAGAGAATGTGAGCTTTGTGTCTGGGACACCGATTTTAATTGCTGCTCTACTGGCTGTTTGTATTTGTTGGACTGCTTGTGTGTCATTTATTGTTTGGAAGTTTTGAAAATTGAAGTTTCCTGTGTCTGTATTAGTTATTGTAGTGTTTTGTGGGAGGACAAGGTTAAAGATCGTATCTTGCATTTTGATACTGGTGTTTGTAGTGACTTCTGGTGTTGCTGTGATAGATCCTGATGTGAGGGATACGTAACCGTTACTGAGTGTATTATTCATATCTGTTGTGTCTGGGCTTTCTATGGTGACACTAGCTGGGAGAGTTGTGAAAAAGAGTTCCGTGCCATAGGACGTTCCTGCGGAGTTTGTGGCTTTTGCACGAAAAAAGTATGTGGTGTTTGGGGTGAGGTTTGTGAGATTGCATGTGTAGGAGCCTACGGCTCCTGTGCCTGCTGTGCATTCTTGTGGATTGGTGAAATCATGTTCTATTGTTGTGAGTTGGATGAGTCTTTCTGGATTGTTTAATCCAATATCTGTGATTGTTGCGTTGGCTGTAGCTTGTGTTGGGAGGATATCTGAAATTGGCTGCGTTGTAACTGTCGGGTTTGCTGCGAGAGTTGTAAAACTGAGTTCATCGCCATAAGATGTGCCTGCGGAGTTTGTGGCTTTTGCTCTATAGTAATATGTGGTGTTTGGGGTGAGGTTGGTGATATTGCAAAAGTATGAACCTGTACCTCCTATGCCTTGGGTACATTCACTTGCGCCTGTGTAGTTTGCTTGGGTTGTGGTGTATTGGATAAAGCGTTGGGGATTATTACCTCCTGTTGCTGTGATATTTGCGGTAAGAGTAGATTCATATTGGGTGATGTTGGAGGAGGAAGTAGTGGTGAGAGATGAGATTTGAGAGGTTTCAATATTTTTGACACAACGAATAGAATACCCCTCTGTTTTTGTTTGATCAAGATAATCAAAACGAGCAATTTGATCGCGATTAATATATAAATATCGCATCCATGCGATTGTAGCGCTTTCTTGATTGGATGCATTCCAAAAAATACTAATTCCTCCGCGCCAACCAAATGTGTTAGTGATTCCTCGATATCCTGTCATAATTGCACTAAATCCTGAAGAGTTTGTACCATTTGGTGTATCAAGAGAGATTTTTGCCCCCTCAGTGGTACCTCGAATAAGTCCTGTCGCATCGGCCTGTGCCTGACTCATACCCAGGTACATTTCTAATGTTTTAAACTCTTGATCCGTTGAAATATGCCACCCTGTTGGGCAAATTCCCTGATTAGGCACAGGAGGAACTACACATGTTGTTGTGTTGCAGATAGATGCAAGTCCATTTGCTTCTGCCCATGTATAAAGACCTCCATCTGTGTTGCAGATATTTATATCATTATCGTAACACCATTTTTGGACTGTATTTGGACTATTAGGCGTTGGAGCTGGATCTGATGGCATAATGGACGCACTGGAAAGCATGCTACCCACATTGAGATTTTCTTTAAACCAACATTGTGTACCAATTTGGACGGTATTATAAGTTTGTCCTCCATATGTTACAGTATCCGTACCACAAGCAGCTTGTGCTATATTATATACATTCAGAGAAAGAAAAAATGCAAAAAATATAAAAATAGTTTTTTGCATCTTGTTGAATTTACTCATATTTTTATTTGTTTTCATTTTTATTATTTTGTACACTCATATTGTATCACAGTCTCATTTTTTATCAAAAAATTGCAATACATGTTACTTTCTCCAAAACAAAGACCTGTTACTAAATGTAACAGGTCTTTGCCGAAATAGCATTCTTCAACACCATATCTCTTTAAAATGTCTTTAGATTTGAATATCTCCGACCACTTCATCCAAAGTTTTCTTCTCGCCTTCTGCGCTTCTGCGTGGGCGTTCAGATCCTTCTGGTTCATTGATCTTCAAGTTAACTCGTGCATTATTGCGTGCTCCTACTACGCGAAGTAGTGTACGGAGAGCTTTTGCAGTAGAACCTTCGCGACCGATAACCATACCCATATCACTTGCATTTACATCCAATGTGATGAGTACGCCCATCTCGTCAACTTTGCGTTCAACTTTTACGTCAGCTGGATTGTCGACAAGCATTTTTACCACTTCTTCGACGAATTGTGCATCTCTTTCCATAACGTGTGAAATAACTGCTTAACTGGTTTACGCGGATAAGACTGAATCTCTCGGCGCCTACGACCTTGTCCAACGCTCTTTAATGAGTTCACTCCTCCACATGTAATTATACAACAATAATTTATGGCATGCAACAAATGAATTTATAACGAGTTTATAAAGTCTCAAAATTTTAACGTGACAAACATTTTATTAATTAAAATAAAAAAGCTACGTTTTTTTTACGTAGCTTTTTAAAAAATGATAGAGGTATTATGCGACATTTTTCCAAAGTCCATGGAGATTACAGTATGCATATACTGTAATCGATTCTGCTGTAGAATCAAATACAGCTCGTGGCGCATCACCAGGTGCGAGATAAACTGTTTTGGTCTTATTTTCCGTCACAATCTCAATCCATTCGATATAGTGATCAGCATCCATCGGATGATCTACAGCACCGATATTGACCGCAATCCCCTCTTCCGTACGTTCAATTTTTGGCACATGCTTTTCGACTGCTGCGTCTTCCGTATTTGCCACAAGCAAATTCATCGGCTTTCCACAACACACCAATTCTCCACCCCCCGCATGTTTTACTTCTACGATATTGCCACAGATAGCACAACGATATATCTGATTTTTTTCTGTCATAATTATTTAGTTTATAAAGTTATCAAGTTCACAGTTCATAAAGCTTAAGGTGTCTTTATGATACATCAATTCCCATAGCCAGACAATCGTACATATAACTCTCGCATGAGTTTGGCATCATCCAGAGCATTATGCATTTGATACTGATCCAAATCAATCCCAAACTGTGCATAAAAAAATTTTTTCTCACCATTAATTTCTCGTGCTGGCGTCAAGCCAATCGCAAAAAGCATAGATGCAAAATCAATCGGTATAGAGTGTATTGGTTCTTTTTTCCCTTCAAATAATTTGTGCCAAAATACCATGTCATATTGATTGACTGTTGCTACGAGATGCGGCTCATGTTTACCACAAAAATTTTTGATCCGTTGGATTGCTCGTTCTCGAGTAATCTTTTCTCCCGTCAAATATGGTTCCACATGCTCCCGCACCCAATCACTCACATGGTTTACATCATATGCAAGTTCAAAATACATTTCTTTTTTTCCATCTAGCGACACCATCCCCACAGACATGAGCTGATCCTGCACAATATCGTGTCCAGAAAACTCCGCGTCAAAAAACACTATATCATCAGAAAACGGTTGTAACATTTTTTTATAATCCATGTCATTTTCATTCAATTTACTTACACGATAAGTATATACCACATTTCTCAAAATAGACAAAAATATAACATAACATGCACATTATTTTACACCAAACTCCTCCCGTGTGCGAATCCAATCCTTATCATATGATACTCCCATATTTGGTCGATTTATCAAATCATTGATGATATGCCATCGGCGCTTTTTTTCTTCCCATGTGATTACATCTGGCATCTCTCTCGATGCCACTGTCCCTGGACGTTCAGAATAACAGCCGATAAACGCTTTCACAAATCCCGCATCCTGAGAAATCTTAATCGTTTTTTGAAAATCATCTTCTGTTTCTCCGGGAAATCCCACGATGATATCCGTTGCAAAAGACACACCATCAATTTTATCCTTGATTCTTTGAATGAGTTGCAAATATTCCTCAGCCGTATACCATCGATTCATTTTTTTTATGATTGCATCGCTCCCCGCTTGCACAGGTAAATGAAGGAGACGATCGATGTTTTGATTTTGTGCGATCACGTCGATAAGTTCATCTGAAAAATCCCACGGGTTAGAACTTGTAAATGTGACTGTTTCTATACCATCCACTTTTGCCACCATATCCAATAGATATGGAAAAAGCGTCGGTATTCGCGTTCGTCCCAAATGATTGACCATGACAGGCACTACTTTTTTTTCATTTGGAAGTATGTATTCTTTTTGCCTGTCCTCTTTTTGTGCAAGGACGATATCTGCACCATATGAATTTACATTCTGTCCCAAAAGGGTGATTGAGGTATATCCTTCTTCAGAAAGTTTTTTCACTTCATCTATGATATCTACAAATGGTCGTGACCTTTCTTTGCCCCGCGCAAATGGCACGATGCAAAACGCACAATAATTATTACATCCATTAGAAACTACGACCCATGCATGTTTTTTATCTGTACGATGTGGGATAATCTCAAATCCTACATCTTCAATTGGCATGAGTTCAACATTTGGGATACGTTTTGCTAATTTTTTCTTCATTTTACCGCTGGGCTCACGTGCAGCCGCTCCGACGATACATCCTGTTAATATTATTTTTTGTATTCTTCCATCTTTTTCATTTTTCTTTTGAATGTTTCGTATGTACCCATACACTTTTTCCTCTGCCATATTGCGAATCATACATGTATTGATGATAATCATATCTGCATCAGATTCTGTATCAGCACGCACCAAACCACGTCCCTCATAGTATGAGACGATGCGTTCAGAGTCTGCTACATTTTGCTGACATCCAAATGTTTTAATAAAAAAATTTGTCATAAAACCCAATTAAGACCTATAATTTATATCCCAGAATGTACATTATAACACGCTTTTATCAAAAAATGAAGAGTAAATTGAAATAAAAGTAAAAATGAATCGTACTATAATATATATACACTTGCGCTATTTAACGATATCATATATAATTTAAGTGTAAAATAAAAATAAATAATCATCCTCGTTGCCTTCTTGAAAAAGCACGCATAACGGGATAAAAAAACTATGACAGATAATACAACACTCATATCAGATGAGGAAAGGAGCCAAAAGATACAAGCCTTGCGTGACATGATTATGAACGCTGAACAAACAATTCAGAGTGCTAAGGCCATGCTTTTACAGTTTGAAGGAAAGAAAAAAGTTGGCAGACACCGCAAAATAGAAGAATCTGACGCAAATGTTGTTCAGGGGACTTTTGATGGTCAAATTATGATTGGCACAAATGGTAAACAATATCCCGTTCCAGCAAACTACGCCTCAAAATCAAAGCTTGTTGAAGGTGATTTTCTCAAACTTACAATCGTACAAGACGGCTCATTCATATATAAACAACTTGGACCTGTGCCTCGCATGAATAAGATTGGCGTTATCGGTCAGGATGCGAGTGGCAATTACTTTGTCGCTGCTGATGGCAAGCCATATAAAATTCTCCTCGCATCGATCACATATTTCAATGCGGCACCTGGTGATGAGGTTGCAATTGTCACATCCCAAGATCAGAGCGCCCAATGGGCATCGATTGAGGCTGTACTGCAACATACAGCTACGCCGAGTTCTGCACCAGCTCTCGATGTATTACCTCAGAGACCGATGTTTAATCCCGCAGATGCGCGACCCAAAACTGCAAATGAAATCCTCACAGGCACTACTGCAGCGGAGTTAGATGCAGGCAGTGACATCATCGACGAATGGATTCCTGACATTGACGAAATCGAGAAAGAAATTCGTGCAGAAATGCAACAATAACACAACCTAAAAAATAGTAACTATCAATATGCAAAATTCTACACCACGTATCACACGTACTGATTTTTATTTGGTTTCATTTATTGGTGTCTCGTTTGCACTATTTGCCATTCCGATACTCACAAACCTCAACATTCCTTTTATTTCCATCACACCACTCTTTGTAATCTTACTAGTCGTTTTTTTTGCAATTTTTGCCAATGTTGCATTAGCACTTGCATGGCTCGTGAGTAAAAAAATCCCCGTTGTTTTTCAACTGGCAAAGTTTGGGGCAGTTGGAGCATTTAATACATTTTTTGATTGGGGAGTTCTTAATCTCCTTATTCTTATCATGGGTATTGCTAACGGCATTGGTTTTTCGATATTTAAAAGCATTTCTTTTGTCATAGCTGCAACAGGTGCATACTTCTGGAACAAATACTGGACATTCAACGCAACTAAAAAATCCACATCACAGGAAATATTTCGATTCTTTGCTGTAAGTGCAAGTGGTTTTTTGATCAATGTACTTCTTGCATCACTGATTGTTTATGTTTTTTATCACACATCCGTTGTTGATGATAAACAACTTGCTAATATTGCTGCAGCAATTGCGACTCTAGCATCTCTCGTATGGAATTTCCTCGGATACAAATTATTTGTGTTTAACAAATAAGAAATACTCACACAACAACAGCGATTGCAATTCAAGAATATGACACATGTCACAAATCATTTTAATGATAAAATGCTTTTTTTTGTCGTACTGTGATATAATTAAAATGTATTAATATAGTATTCACAATATGTCTAAAACTCTGTATCGCCTCTATCGTCCGAAAGAATTTTCAGATGTGCTCGGACAAGATCACATCATCAAAACATTACAAAATGCGATCACATCAAACCGTATCGGTCATGCATATCTTTTCACTGGACCACGTGGCACAGGCAAAACATCAGTTGCACGCTTATTTGCCACAGCTGTAAATACAACCAAAAGAAAAGACTTTGAGCCTGTATCAGCTGATACTGCCAAACGACTTGTGAATGGTATGTCCATGGATGTGATCGAGATTGATGCAGCATCCAGCACAAGCGTGGAAGGTATCCGTACTCTCCGCGAAACTGTTGCTATCACACCAAGTGAGTGTCGCTATAAAATCTATATCATCGATGAGGTACATATGTTATCTACTAGCGCATTCAATGCGCTCCTCAAAACTCTCGAGGAACCTCCTGCTCATGTCATATTCATCCTTGCGACAACAGAAATTCACAAGGTACCAGATACGATATTATCACGATGTCAACGATTTGATTTTGCACGATTTAGCATCGATAACATCATGACGAAACTTCGCACCATCGCCAAATCAGAGAAGATCACTATTTCTGAAGAGGCGTTAGAAATGATTGCTCTCACGGCAAATGGTGGTATGCGTGATGCAGAGAGTCTACTCGCTCAAGTTTTTGCCCTAGAGGATAAAAACGTCACAGCAAAAGAAGTTGCCCAGATCCTCGGCACGACAACATCACAAGAAGTGATAAATATTGTATCTGCGTTCACAACATCAGATGTAAAATCTGCACTACTCATCATAAATACCTTCGTACATGACGGATATAATCTCGAAACATTCATCAGATCCATCATCGAAAAACTCCGTATTACACTCTTTTTTACACTCACTGACTTGGATACAAAAGCTACACAAAAACTGATTTCAGTAGCAAAAAGTGAATTAGATGCATTAAAAAGTGTTGCAAAAAACACATCCACAGAACACACGCTATCTATGATCGAGGAGTGTGTGACAGCACTTCAAAAAACCAAAAGTACAACAATACAACAATTACCTCTTGAAATTGCAGTGATTAATATCTGCAAACAACCACAAAATACGCCAATTTCTCACGAGCCAGTCACACAAGAAGATTCTGCTATTGTACCAGAAAAATCAATCCAAAAAATCGAAAAAACGACATTACAAAAAACAATCACCCCGTCAGAACTACCGCAAAGCACACCTGCGCAAGATCAGTCATCTCTTACGATTGATGACATGACAAAAAACATGTGGAGTGAGTGTTTAACACAAATAGAGATTATGCATAAACCAATTGCACAGATTCTTACACAATGCTCATTATCTAACTGCGACGATCATACACTGACTATGTCTACCACAATGCCATTTTATAAAGAACGGATTCTCCAGCCAAACCACCGAACAATCATCGAAACAGAACTACAAAAATCCTTCAAAAAATCAATGCGTATAGAAATAACTGTTATTGATAAAGCACCAGAAAATACCACTTCCGAGATTCTTTCCTATGCCACACAACTCATGGGTGGCGTGATCACAAATCCATAATGACACAATCTCTCTCACTTATATCAATGGGTGAGAGAGGGCATAATAATCAACACTTGAAAAAATATTCGATATAGTATAATATAGGAAATACGTGCAATATTCAAACAACCAATGTCCGGTAGCCAAGCGGTAATGTGCCTCTCCAGCACATCAGCCGATGAGGCTGAGGATAATCATAATCTAGACCATATGTATTATGTTTATTGTTTATTAAGCATCAAGTCAAATAAACTATATATCGGTTATACAAACGATTTAAAGCGGAGATTTGAGGAGCACAATTCTGGAACAGGTGGTAAATTTACAAAAGAAAACAGACCTCTAAAATTAATTTTTTATGAGGCACACTGTAACAAAAAAGATGCACATGAAATGGAAGCTTTTTATAAAAGCGGCTATGGTAAAGAGATATTGAAAAACAAGATCAAAAATTACCTAGATAATGTCCGGTAGCCAAGCGGTAAGGCAACGGGTTTTGATCCCGTCATGCGTAGGTTCGATCCCTACCCGGACAACACATAAAAATCACTTTCACGATTATGATAAAAGATTTTATTTTAGCTGCAGAAGAAGGTGGTAAAATTATAAAGAAATATTTTGGAGACACTCTTGAAATTGAACAAAAAACATCTATAACAGATTTTCGCACAAACGCCGATTTAGAATCAGAACAGGCTATTTTGAAGATTCTTTCTACAAAATTTCCAAAATTCAATATCCTTTCTGAAGAGATCGGCAGTATTAACAAGGGCTCTGCCTACACAATCGTCGTTGACCCACTTGATGGGACCAATAACTTTGCACTCGGCATACCAAACTTTTCTGTAAGCATCGGATTATTAGAAGAAGATGAGATCATCGCCGGCGTTATACATATCCCCATGATTGACAAGACTTTTTTTGCAGAAAAAAACAAAGGTGCGTTTTGTAATGAAAAGAAAATTTCAGTCAACGCTGAAAAAGATCTCAAAAAATCAACAATCGCCTACGCATGCGGCTACAACACACCTCAACATTTTGAAATGCAATTTTCTAAAGATCTGCGTGCAAAGAGCATCAAAAGATTTCTTACAAATTGGTCGCCTGCGTATGACTATTGCCTTTTGGCCTCTGGTAAAATCGAATCCATATTAACAAATGATATTGAACTCTACGATTATTCTGCGGGCAAGATCATCGCGAGAGAAGCAGGAGCGATTCTGACTGATTTTGTAGGTCAAAATCAAAACGATAGGCAAACAACAAAATTCATCGCATCTGCTACACAACAAGTTCACGATGAAATACGCAAAGCTATCACTATCTAATTCTCCCAAAAAAATGAATGAAATCGAAAAAATTATCGGAGATTATCACGCATTTCTTGATCAGGTTTTTAAAAATCTTGAAAATGCACAAATCGATATATCCGATTTTTACATAGATCATATTGCGTATAGGACAATAACTAAAGTAGATTATACTTTGTATAAAAATCAACTGTCACATTATGGCAAGTTCATATCAGAAAAGATCATTCGTAACAGACCTGTCTCAATATTAGAGCTTGCCGACCCATTGCGTCACAACAACATCACAATATCATATTTTGAGCTGCTTGCACCTGCAGATGGTGATACATATCAAAAAGGTTTAGAGCATGCAGAATTTGTCGTCAATATATCACTTTGTCAAATATTAAATCTCTATCCATCGATCTCCTTCGTTTTAAAAGATAAAGAGATCAACGCCGAACTGGTTTTGAAATTTTCCAACAACGCAAATGTAAAATTTCATAAACTTCCCATAAACGAAGTAATCAAAATCGAAAAATAAACTTTGCTCTACGTGATCTTTACTGCGTAGCTCTTCTTAAAAAAAATTCTTCTGGCATGCAATCAAATTTTATTTGATTGCATATTCCCCACCACTGCATATTTTTGGATCAGTGTCATATTTTGCTGCTTATCCATTATTGCGGTGTTTGCCAAATTTCGCTATGATTAAGTATCTCCTAAATTTGTAAAAATCAACCGTAATGAAAAAATATTGTTATTTTAATGGCAAGATTGTAGAAGAAAAAAACGCTCACATCAGCCCTCTCGACTTGGGGATATTACGTGGATATGGTGTATTCGATGTGATGTGTACGACAAATGGCAAACCATTTCATCTATTGGATCACTGGAACGGTTTAGTCAAAAGTGCCAAAGATTTACAACTCAAAATCCCTGTCACACAAGAAGAATACACCCAGATCATCACAAAGCTTCTATCTAAAAACACATACTCTCACACCAGCATTCGTACCGTACTTACAGGAGGCATGAGTCCAAATGGCATCACTCTACCAAATATGCCAACATTTTTCATCCTCTTGCATGACATGGATCAATTTACACCACCTGCAGACGTCTACACGAAAGGTGCAAAGATCATTACAGATGATTATCTGCGTTCACATTTTTCAAGTAAAACAACATCATATATTGAGGCGATTAAAAATCAAAAACACCGCAATGCCGTAAAAGCCATTGAAATCTTGTACATACGAGATGAGCTCGTATTGGAATGTGCTACAAGCAATATATTCATGTTCACCAGTGGCACACTCACAACACCGCAAAACAATGTATTCCATGGTGTAACCCGCAAAGTCGTTTTATCTCTCGCACGTAAAAACCACATTCCTGTATCAGAACGTGAAATTACTGTAAAAGAATTACTCTCTGCAGACGAAGTATTCATTACAGGATCCGCAAAACACATTCTTCCAATTATAAAAATTGACAAACACAATATCGGCAATGGAAAACCTGGCATAATGACAATGAAACTATCAGAAATTTATTGCACATATCGTGATAATTATTAAAAATAGATCAATTATAGTTGAAATCCTTAAAATAAATTCAGGATGACATTTTTTAGAATTACATATGTATTACTAACTTAAAAAAATATGAAAATTGCGATCATCTCCGACATCCATGATCAGATTGACCATCTCACATGGGCACTGGCACATATCAATGAATATCAAACTATCGAACATATTTTTGTACTAGGTGATTATTGTTCTCCATTTATCGTCGAAAAGTTATGTACACTCAAAACTCCAATCCATGCCATTTGGGGCAACAATGACGGAGATAAACAAACGATACTTCGCATCGCTAGCACTCACCCTTCATGCACATTTGCACCACGAGAATTTGCCACCGTCGAGATCGATGAAAAAAAATATTTTCTCTCACATTATGAAGAATTAGCAGAGCACGCAGCAAAAAGTTGCGATTTTGATGCGGTTTTTCATGGACATACACATGTGATACGCAATGAAAAGATTGGCATAACACCAATCATCAATCCAGGTAAGCTTGCGCTCTACCCAAATTGCATATATAGCTTTGCTATCTTTGATACCGCAGATGACACCACAGAGATTATCATAAAATAATAAAAGAAGCGTACAATTTATATACGCTTCTCAAAAATATTTTTTTCTATAAAAAATCATTCTTTTTTTTGCGGTGGTCTAAAGAGATCTTCCTCCCACTGTTTAAGTCCTTCAATTTCCTCTTTTGTAGGTCCAGAAGGGTTTATAGTTTCCTCAAAAATATCAATCTTATCACCTTCAACAGATTTTACGAAACGCTTAACTTGATTTTCACCACCAGTACCTGCTCCAGCCATACGCCCTCCTTTGATTATTTCACTCTCATCGATAGGTGATTTAATAAAGCATCCATTTTTTTAGCTTCATCCCGCATGGTGATTGTCACATTACCCTTCTGAGCGCATCAGTTTTTTTATAAACAGATTTTTTTGTCTTTCCTTATTTATCGACAAAAACAAAAAAGATCGGCTGCTGCGACGGAAGATGACCATGACTGATTCAATCATCATGCATGCACCTGTGACACACGCATCTACGTGATAGCCTCCACTCCATCGTGAATCCACATTGATGGGATTTCCATGCGCGATCCATTCATTGCCCTCACCATGTCGTCTCACGACGATTGCGTGTCCAATGTGCAATTTTTTTTGATATTTATTGATATTTTCAACCTTCATATCACCTCACAAAAAATTGATTTTTATACTATATGATATCTTTCATTTAAAGAACTAAAAAGCCGACTACTCACGAAGTCGGCTCGTTTTTATTGGTATGTGAATCTTTTTATTCTTTACCCGCAAAAACCAACCGACTTCTTATTGTCAGTTTAATAATGGAACCCACCATTACAGAAAATGTTTTTTGCGAATAATTATTGTTCATATAACATTATTATAAATATTTTTTATTTTTTTGTCAAAATTTTTTGTCATGCGACAAAAAAGTAACCCAAGATATACAAAAAAATAATTTTCACTAAAAAAATGGCACAGTACCCATACAGTATATATGTACTGTGCCACGACAATTTTGCAGATTTACCAATCTGCACAACCTGGATCAACACAATCCTTTCTTTTATAAAAATCAGGCAAAGTATTATTACCGTTAACTTTTTCTTTATCACCTACAACTACATCATCTTCTGCTTTTTTTAAAGTGTCATTTCTTTCATCGATGTCTCGTTGCATGGAAAATTCCTCCGCAAAATGAATATTTTGTTTTTTGTAAAAAATAACCTTTTAAAAGTATTTGGGAGTCTAGCCTAAAATATGATCTTTTGCTATAATAAACTCGCTATGAATATAATAAAAAAAGGAACAAAAATATGCATTCTTGCATCAATTTTACTGTCTACGACGATTATTCCATTGCCTTATCTTGACGATGTATCGGCTGCTGATACATCCGCAACTACATCAGCAATAGATGACGCAACAGATGAACTCAAACAGCTTCAAAAAAAAGAGGAAAAATATCGCGATATCATCGAACTCAAACAAAAAGAGCAAGAGATCATTACTGCTCAGATCAATAAGATCGCAAATGAAAACACAAAGATCGAAGGCTCAATTAAAGAAAATGAGCAAGAGATTAGTAAATTAACTACCGATATTGAAAGATTCAAAGCAGAAATTGAACAAAAAGAAAATCATATCGCTTTGCAAAAAATAATGTTAGAAAAAATTATTCGCGAAAAATATCAGTATTATTCCAAAGATTCAATGCATTTTACTGCACTCAATATTGCAAATACCAATCAATCACTCCACAAAGATTCCCTTGATCATGCATCAGATCAGATCAGCGATTACGTCAAAAAAATCCATGATGAGCAAGAAGATATGAGAGATGATCAAACAAATCTTGAAAAAAAATCCCAGCGAATTTCAGATGCAAAATATGAACTGGAACAGAGAAGTAATAATCTCGAAAGTTCTCAAAATTATAAACGCGTTTTAGCTGCAGAAGTCTCAGTAGAAGAAGATACGTATCAAACCAAATTGTCAAAGGTGCTCGAAGAGCAACTTGCAATGCAACAAGAAATTAGTGACCTCTCTACAGGTCAAATCGGTAATTTCTCTCTCGCCGATCTTCCTGATAAAGGCGAGGCAGGTTTCGATTTACCTGTCAATGAACCTTTCGTCAAAACACAGGGATATGGCAAAACATCCTTTTCGTCACACTATAAGGGTGGCATGCATAATGGCGTAGACTATGTCGCGTCAGGAAATCAAAACATCATCGCTGTTGCAGATGGAAAGATCAAAGCAACCGGAAAAATGGGAAAATACGGCTATGGCAATTGGGTCGCAATCGATCACGGTAATGGTCTCATCACATTATACGGCCATATGAGCTCCGTAAATGTCTCTCGTGGAGAAAAGATTGATCAAGGCGATAAGATTGGAGTAATGGGTAATACTGGTTTTTCTACTGGAAAACATCTTCATTTCACTGTTTTTGCAGGTAGTACATTTGAGGTCGTAGAATCATCTAGTGTAAAAAATGTTTTTATCCCAACTGGTGCAACAGTAAATCCTGGAATGTATTTATAATTTCATAAAAGTTCCCCTATGAAAAGTCATGCAAAGTTACATAAAACAATAGAAAAGATTATTTTAAATAATAATACTGATCATACACAGACTGCATACACAATTATCGATGCGATGAAAAAGACTGACTGGCTTAAGCACACTATTACCACAACGAGGTCTAAAGGGTCAGTTTACGTTTTGGATACTGGTGCAGTGATTAATGCAGAATCATCTGCAATGCTACAAGCACTCCACTCGCGTTCCACAGGCGGCATCAAGAGTCACCTCAAAATCCTTGCGCAAAAAGGTGCTGGTAACTTCATCAAAAGCTTTTATGTCGGCTATGGACATAAATCCATCGGCGATTGTGGAACTACGACGATTTTTATCGAAGGTGTATCGATGCTTGCTGCAAAGGCAATACAAGACTGGCCACTCTACTCAGGACAAGAATCATCGACTCGTTATATTGATTTTCAAAATCAGCCTTTCTTAAATCCTGCAAACATAAAAAAAGGTTCTGATATTCTGGAAAAATGGCGTTCTTTTTATATTTCTTCTATGTCAGATGTGCGTGATCACCTGATTGCACAATTTCCCTGCGCAGATCTGTCAAAAGAAAAAATTTACACGAAAGCGATCAATGCACGTGCATTTGATATCTTGCGAGGCTTTCTTCCTGCAGGTGCGACTACCAATCTTGCATGGCACACCAATCTCCGACAAGCAGCTGACAAGCTCATGATGCTCCGGCATCATCCGTTATCAGAAGTACGTGACATTGCAGATGCTCTCGATCGTGCTCTACAAAAACAGTATCCCCATTCTTTCGGGCATGAGCGTTTTGACCACACAGAAGCATACAATGCGGCTGTGATGCAAAATGCATATTACTTCCACAACCCAAAACATCCAGATTTCACAGTAGTCAAGGATCACATTGATAAAAAAATGCTCCCGCGCGATATCATCAGCAAACGCCCACTTAAAACGGAGTTGCCACGATATTTTCGAGAATATGGTGATATCATGTTTGATTTTACACTTGATTTTGGATCATTTCGAGATATCCAGAGACACCGAGCGATTACGCAGCGCATGCCTCTCTTAACAACCGATCTAGGATTTGAGCAATGGTATATCGATGCACTCCCAGAACACATCGCAAAAAAAGCACGACTGCTCCTTACATCACAAGAAAAAGCCATTACGTCATTACGGATCTCCAGAGAAGAGAAACAATACTATATAGCAATGGGCTATAAAACAGCCAATCGCATCGTCGGTGATCTCTGTGGACTCGTGTATCTCATCGAACTCCGCTCTACGCGATTTGTACATCCTACACTTCGCACCCGTGCAATCCAAATGGCACAATATCTTCTCACAAAATATAAAAAGTGCGGACTTGTCCTTCATTTGGACAATGAACCGCACGAATTTGATGTACGTCGTGGCACACATGATATTGAACTCACAAAATAATAATTTCAGATCAATGACATGACCTCCTCATGGATATCTTCAATTGTACGCAATTGATCAATTTCTTTTGTACATTGAATCCGATGCCACCCTTTTTGATGGCGCGCAAGCCACAAAGCACTATTGCGTGCATTACGCAAATATGATTCATTTTGCTCCACAAGATCAATATCCCCATCTTCGAGATATTTCTTTTTTTGTTGTGCATGTGCAAGTAATTGCATTGACGTCGCAAATGGCACATCCAGATAAATGACAAGATGCGGTCGTGGAAGACGGAAAACATCATACTCCATTCTATCCAACCATGCAAGAAACTCTCTGCGTTTATGTGGATCTGAAATCTTACCACCTTGATGGATTTGATTGGCACTCACATAACGATCCAAAACCACGGTAATTCCTGCGTTTAGCCATTCTGTGATCCGGACAGAGGACTCAAAACGATCAGCGGCATAAAGAACAGATGTAATATACGGGTCAAGAGTCAAAAAATCACCATGTTTACCCGTAATACATCGACCAATGAGTGTGCCAAAAAGATTATTTTCATACTGAGGAAAATCCAATGTGCAAACACGTGTGCCACTTTTCTTCAGTTTTTGCACGAGTAATTCGGTTTGTGTCGCCTTCCCAGAACCATCTGAACCATCGATAACAATAAGCCGTCCTTTTTTAGCCATATACTTTTTCTATTTGCTATATAAAAATTAAAGACGGCTATTTGCCGTCCCCCTCCAGTGAGAATTGTAACACAACCTCTCCTAAAAACAAAAGATTAACCACTCTATCTATTCACTCATATTTTGAATATTACGAGATATTCATAAAACACTGCTTACCCATAGATTTAGTCTATTGTTTTTGGATATTTTCAATAATTTCTGGAAATGTCTCACTAAGAAAATGACCTTGCCTAATACATGTGACAAGATGTGCTTGTGGTAAAGCCTTTTTATACTTCAGCGCATCATCATAAGGAACAACTGGATCGTCTGGAGAATGATAAATGTAAATACTATCACACTGTTGTGGGATTTTATCCAGTGACTCGGGGAGATCAAATCCGCCAGCATACCCGAAACAACCCGCAACAAGATGAATTTGCCCTATCACAAATGATGCAGAATGTTCGGCAAAATATTTTGCAATAAAATTCGCACCAAGCGAATGGCCTATAAAAATAGCGTCATCATCAAGATATGGAAATAATTTTTCAAACCATATTTTCCACTCAGTATATTTAGAATTTCTCGTATTTGGCATATTCAATTTCACAACCAAAAAATCTTTACCAAGGTTTTCTTGTAAATGGTCTTTCCAACGCTTTGACATCATTTTATCGAACTTTTCTTGCGTTAGATCATAGTTTTTCAAGTGTTCTATACACTCTTCATATGTAGTCCATGCCTCTCCACCATTAATTACAACTACTTGTTTGCTCATATTATTATCCTTTAGCAATATAAAAATCCGGAAATCGTTTTATCAATTTTTCTTGTGCCTTGTGCATTTCCATTTCCGTTTCAAAAACACCAAAGACAGTCGATCCTGACCCACTCATAAGTGCATTCTGTGCACCAAACGCGATCAGTGCCTGTTTGATTTCTGCAATAATAGGATAGTGCGCAAAAACAGCAATCTCAAAATCATTATATAAAAGTGACGTTCCATCTTCATTTCTTTTCAAAACATCTCTCATATTATAAGAAATATTTTCTCGATCTTGATCTGTCATGAACCATAGATGCTTTGCCAATTCACCAAATGCCCACGGCGTAGAAACGTCTATTTGGGGATTAATAATTAAAAAATATTTTTGCGGTACTAAAAACTCCTCAGAAATAATCTCTCCCATACCCTCTATAAGGGCTCCATTTTGTTGACTGAAAAAAAATGGAATATCTTTTCCGACAGAAGCAGCTATATCGATCAATTCGTCAAAACCAAAATATTGGTCAAAATGATCATTAAGACACATCAAAACACAGGCACCATTTGAACTCCCGCCACCAAGTCCTGCTGCTGCGGGAATATTCTTTTGCAGATTGATCTCTAGACCAATGCTCTTCCCCAATCGTTCAAAGAACTTTTGCGCAATCTTATGGCAAATATTTTTTTCATTTGTCGGGACGGAAGAATCTGAGCAAGTAATAAGAATATCAGAATGCACTTCAGTACATAAAATATCGACTGTATCATATAAGTTCTCCAATTTCATCATCACTGTTCGCAGTGCATGATATCCATTGGGCAACTTATCAATGATCTCCAACGTAAGATTGATTTTGGCTGGAGATCGATAATGATATTTTTTCATCTTAGTGGCTCTTTACGGATTATACTCACAACGACATGTGACGCAACACCCAAGCCTTTCGCCACATCTGACAATCCATCTCCTGAAGTTGCATTGATACCAATCACACCTGGATCGACATGAACAATCTGCGCTATACGATCACGCATTTTTTCCACAATTGGCATTACTTTTGGCGTTTTGCATTCTATCGTCACACCGATATTATTGATCTCATATCCAGAAATAGCGAGATGCCGCATCGCCACATTGACATATTCTGCACTATCTGTCACACCATTTTGACACATGTCATCAGCATATTGTGCAAATGAGTTACCCCCAATTGCTTGTTCGATTGCGTCACAAAGAGCGTGTAATACCACATCTCCATCTGAATTTCCGGCAAAAGCCTTATGCTCTAACACACATATGCCTCCGATTGTCAGTTTTTTTTCTTTATCATCCGTAAATGGATGAGAATCTTGTCCAAAACCAATGCGAAACATAGAGATTGAATATTATAAATTATTTCGCAAAACCAATTTAGCCATTGCGAGATCAAGTGGTGTAGTAATCTTGAAATTATGACTCGATGCATGTACGATTTTTACTTTTTTGCCCATGTATTCCACAAGAGACACATCATCCGTTCCAAGATAGTTATTTTTATGAGCATGATCAAATGCTCTGACGGCCAAATCAAAACGAATAGCCTGTGGCGTCTGCATATTCCATAGTAGTGATCGATCGAGCGTTTCGATCACATGTCCGTTTTTGTCAACTTTTTTGATAGTATCTTTCGTCGGATGTGCTACTGCTGACGCACCGTACCTTCGTGCTTCAACAATGACTTGTGCAACCTCTTCATAGGAGACAAACGGATTTGCACCGTTATGAAACAGGACAATATCATCTTTGCTATGTAGGTTTTTTTTGAGCCATTGCAAAGCATTGTATGCAGAATATTGACGTTCACTGCCTCCGATGACGATACTGCAAATTTTATGTAAATTATATTTCTCGACAATTTTTTCAAAAACATTTTTTTCTACTTCTCGTACAACAAGAATGATTTGGTCGATCATGTCATGATCATGAAAACACTGTATTGTATGCGCAATAATCGGTCTGCGTCCAAGAGAAATGAGTGTCTTATTCTTCTTAGCTTTCATACGAGTCCCCATGCCAGATGAAAGTATGATCACGCTATTCATAAATATACTTTATTTCATAAGTTGTCTTTATAGTACTAGATAGTGTCAAAAAACACAAAACCGCCCTCATCGGGCGGCTTGATCTATGTTCTCTTGATCTTACATATGTTCATAGTCACGCATCACAAGTTGTGAGTCGATCTGCTTCACCATTTCGATCACTACTGAAACGATAATAAGCAAACTCGTACCTCCGACAGTCAACATCTGAGAATTTGTCAGAAATCCTTGAACAACGATCGGCAATACTGCAATAAGACCCAGAAAAAGCGCTCCTGCCAAAGTAATTCTATTCACTACTTTACCCAAATATTCAGCTGTCTCTCGACCTGGTCGCATGCCTTCTACATACCCACCTTGTCTCTGTAAATTTTCAGAAATTTTTTGTGGATCAAAAACTACAGCTGTATAGAAATATGTAAATAACACTACAAGTCCAAAATATACTGAACCATACACTGCTTGATTTGTAAAAAGTTGTGTCAATATTGTGCCAAAATGTGCAACTGACTCCTGATTTACTTTCATCAAAACTTGTCCGATCATCTGAGGAAACAATACAAGCGATACTGCAAAAATAATCGGGATGACACCAGCTTGATTGATGCGAAGCGGTAAATGTGTCCGTGCACCGCCATAGTGTTGCCCACCTCGCATACGTCTTGCATATGAAATAGGTATGATGCGTTTTCCTTCGGTTACAAATACCACACCCAAAATCGTAATAATGATAATAGCGAGGAATGCAATATACGTGAAGATCTGCGTCTGATCAAAAGCTTCCTTAAATTGAAAAACCGTTGATGGTAAGCTCGCTACGATACCCGCAAAGATCATAACTGATACTCCGTTCCCCAATCCTTTCTCCGTAATCAGCTCACCGAGCCACATGAGAAAAATCGTCCCAGCAACTGCCGTGATAATCATGACAACCTGATTAGGTATTGGCAACTCTGCTATGACACCTTGTGATTTGAGTACAGCAATCATCGCAATCGTCTGCACAATCGCCAATGGCACAGTAAGCACACGTGTCGCCATATTGAATTTCTGACGACCTGCATTTCCTTCTTCCTTATATAGTTGCTCTAATCGTGGCACAATCATTGTCAATAACTGCATGATAATCGATGCCGTAATATATGGACCTACACCCAAAAGTACGATTGATATATTAGATAAGCCACCACCAGAAAACATATTAAACATCCCCAGTAGTTGGTTTGAAGAAAATAATTCTTCCAAACGACCAACATCTACTCCTGGAAGTGGGATATTTGCAGCCAAACGAAATATCACTAAAACAAAAAGAATAAAAAATATCTTTTTTCGCAACTCTTTCACCGCAAACATATTCTTAAATTTTCCAAGCATACAATCAATTTTTATCTAATAATCTACTTTTTTCACTATACACTAATTGCATTTTTTTCACAAGATAAGCACGCTAAATATTGATTTATCTCCAAAAATCACAAGAAACATGATTACATACATTTCGTTTGAACCTCTGTATCGATCTATTTTTTCAAATCATTTACGGCCGCGTCTCAATCATGCGCCCCGTACTACAATCCGCATCAGAGTTACATGTACTTGTGCATGTGCTCATCGTATTTGCTGATTGTGATGTTGCTTGACAGTTTCCTTGAGCATTGCATACACGTGCGATGCAATATCCACCTACAGGAATCCTTTTTTCTATATCATCTCCACATTTTACCACAAGATCGAATGGCGCTTTGATATTATCGAAGATAACTGTATCATTACCTTCTTTTGTATTTACTGTACATGAATAATTTCCTGCGCATAAACCTGTCTTATTCACTTTTACTTTGACAGATACACCGTTTTCAGTCAGAAGAAAGGGATTTGGTGTGATGTTGACGTCAATATTTGGTTTACATGGTGATTCACATGACGCATATTTTGTTGTATCATTTTTAACTGATCCAGCACATTGCCATGTCCATTTTTGATTATCATATTGAAGAGCTGACACAAGGGATACATTATTTGTCACACAATTTTCTACCTGGTCTGGATCACAGCAGAGATTTGTTGTTGGTTCATTTGCGTGTTCTGCATCATCGGCTGTTCCACATCTACCTGGTTGTGGTGATAGTCTGTTTGCAGAGCATGCATTTATTGGTGTAGTTGTGCCTGTGCCGATGCCTGTGCAACCCCATGTGACTGTTTGTCCATATGCTGGGAAGACTGGAGTGACTGTTGGTGTGCCTCC
>JBBQZC010000021.1:0-23086 GCA_038208115.1 Candidatus Moraniibacteriota bacterium | reverse complement strand
CTTCGCTCTTTTGCATAATGTCGGCAGCTTCGCTTTGTTATGCGATCCGCTTCGCGACATCGCATAACTTCAGCATATCAGTAATTTCCTTTCAAAAACTCTGTTTTTGACGTAAACTACAGATATGCTGCCGACATTGTGTGAAATAACTAAAACAAATTCCCTATCGGGAATTTAATTCGCAATTTTATTTTTAATGATAAATTTATGAAAAAAATTATTTTTCTTTCGTTTGTTCTTCTATTAATCGTTATTACAGGTTGTGCACAACAAAAACCAACCGTGAATACAGCCCCAAAAACAGCAAACACAACTAAGCAAACCGACGAGACCTCTTCCAATAGAGTCTCGCCCGCCCTTGAGGTAGCACAAAAAGGAGATATGAACTACCTTTTTTTTAACAAAAACGGCATAGAAAAAATACTTGTTGAAGGAAAAATGAAAAACCAAGATGATCCAACTAATATTTCGGTGATTTCAAATCCTCGCTTTTCACCTGACAAAAACTATGTGATTTATGATAATGGAACATATTTTGGTAACTTGACCGAAGTATATGATATAAACAAAAGCGAAACTATTGATCGTGGTGACGTTGGAAAAACTGGTTTTTCGAGCGATGGGAATTATTTCTATAAATGCAGAACCGGTCGTGGAGGATATATTGAGGCAGTCGTAAAAAGCGTTCCTGATTTTAATGTCATGTTTGATATTTTTGGCAAACAGCTAGGCGAGGGACAATACGAGCGAAATAGTGGTTTCAACGATCTAGATTGCACTTATGACAATGCCGTAAAGCAGATTAAATTTACTTTGTACGAGAATTGGCAAGAGGATGATCGAGGCAAAACAAAAACTCTTTATTATCCAGAAAAATAAGTTTTATTGATATCATTAAAAATAAAATTACGAATTATTTTTGCTATCGCAAAAATGGTTTCAGATACATCACACAACAACGCGATAAGCGGTTCGCGCTTGCCTATCGGCAAATGCTCACGCAAATTTTTCTTTGCTTCGCTCAAGAAAACTTCGCTTCATCGGGAAACATTATGCAAAATCGCTTCGCTCTTTTGCATAATCTCGGCAGCTTCGCTTTGTTATGCGATCCGCTTCGCGACATCGCATAACTTCAGCATATCAGTAATTTCCTTTCAAAAACTCTGTTTTTGACGTAAACTACAGATATGCTGCCGACATTATCGGAAATAAATTTATTTTTGTCTTTTGAAAATAGAATAAAAAATTAGAATTGGGCTAATAAAAATGGAGGGAACATGATGAAATCATGGCTTAATTTGTATTTTGAAAAGCTCTTTACTGGTAATATAATTTACCGGCGGTGGACGTTGGTAGTGCTTGGTGTATTCCTTGGTATGGCAACTTTGCCAGATTTTTCTCCGCTGATTCACTACATTGCTCTTTATCCAGTTGGCGCATTAGTGTTAATAATTATAGTGACAGATCCATATGTTCTGTAAAAATAGCGAGTGCTTGCCCAATCACTCGCCCAATTCTAATTTTTTATTCTTAAATAAGGAGTGACAAAAATAAATTTACATCCGATAACACGGCATATCCGGTTCAGAAATTTTGCACTATAATACAATAAGGAAAGCGAAATTTCCTCTCTATTTTTGAAAAGAATTTTTGGCAATTTTGCTGGTCGATAACTTGAGGTATAATAAAAATATAATTTATTTAATTTTAACAAAAACATTATGAAAAAAATTGTAGCATTAAGTTCAGTGGTGCTTGGGGTTGTCTTTTTAGCTGGGTGCGGTCAACAACAAACAAGCCAAACACAGCCAACAGCGCCAGTGGTGCAACGACCAGTTGCAACTCAACCAGAACCAACTGATGAAACCGCAAATTGGCAGACTTATTCAAATACACAGCTAGGTTTTGAGGTTAAATTTCCACAAAAAAATTGGATAAAGTGGGAAGATAGTGCGGATGGTGGCGTGTTTTTTAATGGCACAAAAAAGATTGACACCAATTCGAATCGACCATACATGGACTCATCTGCGGGTATACGTATATATTCGATAGACAATCCAAAGAATAATTCAATTCAGGATTTATTTAATGAGAATTATGATACCTGCCTTAAAGCCAAGAGTGATTTTGGTTGCGCTATGGCTGAAAATGTTTCAACTTGGAAAAGTATTACCGTAGGTGGCTTCCCAGCATTTCGCTCAGGAATGCGTCCTATTCCGGAGGGCATTCCAAACGATGATGTGTATATTAAAATTTCAAATAAGTATATTGTTTTACAGGCATTTTCTTCACCTAATAACGATCAATTAGACATAGAGCCAGTTTTTGATAAAATTATTTCAACTCTCAAATTCACAAATTAAATTGCCAAAAATTCTTTTTTTGGGAAAGGAAATTTTTAGTTTCATCGCCTAACAACGCATATCTGGCTACAGGAAAATCACTCAAATATATTTTATGGATGTGATTTTCCCTCCGCCCAAATTTTCATCCCTTAGTTTTGATGAAGGTTTAGGCGGAGATAATTAATCAAAGCATTGTCTGAAATCAAAAGTTTATCCTGCAAAGTCGGGATGAAAACTTCAGATATGCATAACGTTATGCAAAATCGCTTCGCTCTTTTGCATAATGTCGGCAGCTTCGCTTTGTTATGTGATCCGCTTCGCGACATCGCATAACTTCAGCATATCAGTAATTTCCTTTCAAAAACTCTGTTTTTGACGTAAACTACAGATATGTTGCCGACATTAGGCGAAAAGCCTGACAATTTATTTCAGTAAATTCAATACCATTTATGATAATTGAGGAAATAATACAAATAGGTGATCCAATATTGAGCCGACAGTCTAAATATGTTGCCTCGATTGATTCTGTTGAAACGAAACGAGTAATTACCAACTTGGTTGATTCTGTGCGTCATCACGCATTGATTGGTATGGCAGCTTCTCAGATAGGCGAAAAACTTAGAATATTTGTAACCGAGGTTCGTAAGACTAAGTATCGTAACTTGAAGACTGATAAACTGCGTGTCTATATTAATCCTGAAATAGTTTGGTCATCCAAAAAAGAGGTGGTGATTTTTGAAGGCTGTGGTAGTGTTGCCTACGCTAAGCTTTTCGGCCCCGTACGTCGTCCTGAAAAAATAATTATCGAGGCTAGTGATGAAAACGGCAACAAATTTAGACTTAGTGCGGATGGCATGCTTGCTCGGGTAATCCAACATGAATATGATCATTTAAATGGTATTGAATTTACTGAAAAGATAACCGACATGCGTAAAATAATGAGCTCCGAAGAATACAGGAAACGCATGGTTAAAAACAAGCGTTAAAATTGTCAGGCACATCAGCTAACACGCGATATCAGCAAGGGCTAAAGCCACATTTCAGTTCACTTCGTTTCACTGAAACTTCGGATATCGGTAACATTATAAAAAATAATTTTTCTTTTTATTAGGTGTTTTGATAGACATTTAATAAAGAATTTTTAATTTAATTAATAATTATTTAAAGGAGAAAAGCGGAGTAAAAGTTTTAAAAACAATTCTCCCACACACTTCTTTTTTTTAAAATAATATAGTTTAGTATAATTATTAACGAGATAATTAATATATGAAATTTCTACTATGGAGACAATAAAACATTTTACCGCCACTACCTATGTCGTACATAAAAATAAAGTTCTTTTACATTTTCACAAAAAACTACATATGTGGCTAGCAGTCGGTGGTCACATTGAGGATAATGAACTTCCCCAAGAAACTGCATTACGTGAAATCACAGAAGAAGCAGGCGTGATTACAACTCTGCATAATCCTGATAGCCAGTTAGGCGTAAGCGATGTCACAGAATTATTTCGTCCAATGCACATCTTACTTGAGGATATTGGAGAGACGCATAAACATATTGACTTCATTTATTACGCCAAATCTGAATCTGCCACATTACACCCACAAGATGGGGAGACAGCGAACTTAAAGTGGTTCACGGCAGATGAAATCAAAAACCTTGATGCACCTGAAAATGTTAAAGCAATTTCATTAGAAGCGATTAACCTGCTGAGCGCTATAAATTAGCTTGAGTTATCCAACACAACGTACAAAATGAATTATATGTTATACTACCCTTAGAATGCACACTCTTTTGGTATGATAATTATCGAATAAATTATAATATTATTATTGTTATGCGGACAGAATTGAAGGAAAATGAAGAAGTATTTTTGATCATAAGACGGCATTGGCTTATCCTCGTATTGCCAGTCACGTTTACTGCCTTAGGACTTATTATTGGAGGATTTGTCGGCGGTTATGGATTTATCATCGCTGTCATTCCCTTTTTATATTTACTATACCGCGCCATAGAGAGAAATAACGATATTTGGGCAGTGACTGATCTACGGGTCATTGATGAATCTGGTGTTATTTCACTTAATTCCAAAGAGAGTCCTCTCGATAAAATTAATAATGTGAGCTATAACCAAACTATTTGGGGCCGCATTTTTGGTTTTGGAAATGTCCAAATTCAAACAGCTGCAGAAGTCGGTTCAACGAACTATGAACTCGTGGAAACACCACAAAAACTAACAGATGCAATCACGGAAATGCAAGAAAAGTACAAAAAATCACAAATCATATCGCAGTCACAAGAACTTGCCAAAGCAATTGCAGACAATACACAAAGCAAAACAGACATCACTGTTGAAATCGAAAAGATCTTTGCGTTGAAGGAAAAAGGAATGATCACTGAGCAAGAATTTGTTGATACAAAGAAGAAATTACTTAACCTATAAATAAAACTTCTACGAAAAAATCATGCAAAACATATCATAAAAATTACTAATGCCATATCAGAAAACTGACTGTACTTGTGATTGTTATGCATGAGAGCATTATTTTGATATAATAGTATTATAATATAAGAAATTGAATTTCATGTTTGGAATTTTTTTGATCATTTGTCCACTTTTTATAGTCATATTTAGCGTTGCGATTTTGCGACGATATCATGTCATAAGAGAAAATTGGGAGCCATCACTTAATCAATATGTTCTCACAATCGGGCTCCCAGTACTTGTTTTCCAATCTATTGCACAATCTTCTATTTCATTTCTAGATGAATATGAACTTTTTCTGTATAATTCAATTTTTCTTTTGTGTACTTTTATCATCTCATATAGTGTGGGATATATATTTCATCTATCAAGAAAGATGCGCTCGACAATCATCGTCTGTCTCATGTTTAGCAATGTTGCCTATCTCGGCATACCCGTGCTTACACAAACATATGATCACACTGTTTTACCACAGATCAGCATCATCGTTACAGTCTATCTCCTCTGGTTTTTTAGCGTAATCATCGCCTATCTCGAATACATCAAATCTTCAAAATTTTCAGAAAAAGTGATTATTGCCTTGTTTAAAAATCCAATCATCATTGCAGCATTTTGCGGTATTATCGTACACGCATTACACATACCAATACCTGAAATCATTACAATATCTCTTGACATGATCACCGATTCAGTAACACCGGTAGTTCTCGTGATTATCGGCTTATTCATCGCAAACCCACAACACACCACACTACGAGAGTGGGGTCCCGTGGTATATTTTTCAATTAGCACTTTGATCATCATACCTACGTTATACTATTTTTGTTTATGGTTTTTTGGACTCACGCCAGGACAATATGCCATCTCAATCATTGAGTCAGCTATGCCACTCGCTATCACACCCGTTGCATTCGCCGACAGATATAATCTTGATAAAAATTTTATCGTACGCTCAATCATAGTGAGTACGCTCTTGTCAATCATAACATTGCCCTTCTTGATTACTTTCTTACAATAACCCCTAAGCATGTTTTGTATTATAATTGAACTCATATAATATTACTTACTTATGATGTATTGTTTCTATTTATAAAATAAGTCCTCATCCGATTATCCTGATGAGGACTTTTATAATACACTTGCACAATTTACTTGGTTATTCGTTCTTTCCAAAAAGTTTCTTGCACGATACCATCGTTTACATATGTTACATAAAACTCATGCTTCAACAACAGAACACCTCGAAACTCTCCTGGAATTTTCTTTTCTGTAAAAAATATTGCACCCAGATCATACAGCTCAGTGTACTTTATTTCATCTTCCATAACTTTTCTCCGTAGTGATGTTTTGATAGCATTGTTTCTCTTTCAATTATATAATTTTATATAAAACAAAAATAATTATTTACATTAAAAAGTACTTATACACCTTTTACTAGCGTGCAATATTTTGCTCCTCATTTGCAACATGCGGTCGACCAAACATTTTGATAATGATCTTTTTCTTTATGGTTTCATACTCTTTAACGCCAAATACTGCCGTCACAAATAGATATACTATTGCACCAATAGCCCCTGCACCAACAAGTTGGGTTAGCACGCCCCATACAAATTGCAATGGCACTAATGATCCAATAAAATCTCGCGATAGGAACGTAAAAATAATTGCAATAAAAGTGGCCATGACAATTTGCAAGAAAGTGCGAAGAGTATCTTTATATTCTGATTCATCAATTGTGCGATGAAGATAAATAAACATAATAAGTGCATTAATTATGGCCGTCACTGAAAACGCTATTGCTATCGCATAGAGTTCATATTTTCTAATTAAAACTAGGAGGATACCGACATTAATTAATTGACTGAAAAGTGCAATATAAAATGGTGTTTTAGTATCTTGCATTGCATAAAATCCTCGCGCCAAAAGCGGGATGACACTCTGCGCAAATAAACTAAGACACAATATGCCCAATATTTGATACGTCATGATCGTATTTTCTAGATTGAAATGTCCTGCACCAAAAACGATACGAACAATCTGCTCTCGCAGCACAAAAAAGATCATACTCAACGGGACAGAATAATACAATATGCGTCGTAATGTCTGAGACAACACGCCGACAAATGCTTCATGATCTCCTATAGAATATTTATTGCTAAGCACCGGAAAAGCGGCAACAGCAAAAGGCACACCTATTAAACCCAATACTACACTTTGCACATTATTGGCAAATGTAAAGATCGTCAAACTACCAGCCACAAGAGTAGATGCAAAAAATGATACAAAAATTAACGACAATTGGTTGGATGCACTGGAAAACATGCGTGGTACCATCAGTCGCATCGTTTGTATCACGTCAGGATTTCTATAGGAGGATAATAGTGGCACATGAAATCGAAATCCTAATGGACGCACGGCAATCACGTGTATAATAAAATGCATAAATGAACCCAATACGACTCCCCATGCAAGTCCAATCACGCCAATATACGGGGCAAAAAATTTAATTCCAATTATAATACCTACATTGTAAAAAATAGGTGCTGTAGAATACACCCAAAATCTGCGAAATGACACGAGCACCCCACCCAACACAGCACTTGCAGTCAAAAAAATCGGACCAAGAAACATCACGCGTGACAAATCGACTGCCTGCATCATCTTTTCTTCTGGAAAACCTGGCACTATAACATGTATAATAAACGGTGCAAAGATAATACCAAAACATGATACGACAAGCAAAGACAAAACTACAACACTAAAAACGCCATTCGCACATTGCCATGCACGTTCACGATCCTTGTGCGCCAAAAGATTTGTAAATACAGGTATAAACGCTGCTCCCAAAGCACCAACAACAAGCAACTCAAAAGTAAGATCTGGCAAACGAAAAGCTGCATAATATACATCAAGTGTATCACCTGCACCATATTGAGCCGCTAAAATACGATCACGCACAACGCCAAGAAGCCTGCTCGCGATACCAAAAAAAGCAACAATTACAGCAGCTACAGCAATTGAGTTTTGTGATGATTGTGTGACAAATTTTTTAATATCTGCGATCATTTCGATTCATAAATGTTTTATTGTATCGTGTGTATATTGATGCTATATCTCGTTTATCATACTGTCTTTTATAACAATATGCAACCCTGCAAGTCTTATTATTTTTCTCGAAATACGACTCCATTATAACGGTCAATTTCTAAATCATCGCTGATATGCAAATCAGCATCATCATGAGAATGCCATACAGAATAATAATTATCTGGTAAATCAATCGTGCTGTCAATCGATGATCGCGTACTACCAGACTGTTTTTGAATCAGTATCGCATATGAACCAAATTCACTCACATCATCTTGTTCAAAATTTACTACAAAAGGCAGGCGATATTTATATGTCACAGTAACTGTTTCTTGTGGTGATACATATACCCAATTTGCAAAAACTGTTTTATCAGCATCATCATAGATACGTGTGCCAGTTTCTTCATCAATACGCATTTTATTCTCTTCAGCCTCTATATCTTTATCACGCAGATATCCAAGTGCATCATAAGATAAACGTGGTGTGTTTATTTCACGCGTCTGACCTTCTGCAGATATCAATTGGGATCCCTTTGGTACATATACACGCATGTAATCAGAATTTACACCATCCCACCACGGATATCCCGTATGTCCTCCAGTGTGTTCTCTCTTTATACGAATCGTATCTATAATTGAACCATCAGATGCTATTTCTGCATTATGTGTGATTGTTTCATTGATTACGCCATCAGTTTTAAAACCATTTATATTTGCATTTATAACACTGAGATAGTCCTTATCTGTATCCAAAACCTCTCCTCCCCACCCATTATTTAAAATAATCTCTTGCGCTTGCGGATGAGTCATATATATGATGATATGACGCTCTTTGAGGCCATTGGCAATAGATGTTGCAACCGCTGATAACTGTCCAGGATTTTTTCTGTCAAACATCCTATCCACCAAAATCGGCATAACTTCACCAAGTATTTGTTTCGGTTGCACTTTCGTTTTTATAACATCTTGTTTGTCAGAATTAATTAATTCGTCAGATTTGACGTCACCACTAGCATTGGATTTTGTGCCATAATTTTCTCTATTTTCAATCTCGTCTTGAAGCATGACCATATAATTTTCATATGTCAATTTTTCATCGCGATTCTGTAATTGTACTGGTCCCGTAATTTGTAAAAATTTTCCCAACATTTCTGGTGTTATTGCAATAACACCATCTACTGTTGCACCCCCTGTTCTCTCATAAAAATCCATGGCCTTCTTTGCTGATAGCGGAAAATCTGCAAACCAGTTACTGTCATGCATACTCCAATTTGCTGAAATTTTTTGAATTGGGAGAGGTGGAACTACGCGATCAGTTAACTGGCCATCTGGATTATAAATATCATCCACAATCATCTTTTCAATACGTCCATTATTGATTTTCACAATACCATAACTCCCAATAAATCCTCCCGTTGCACGCATTTCTTGGTTATTTTCAAATAAAAATAAATATGTACGCGGTCCTTGTGCACCAAGCATACTTTCTACTGTTGCACGTGATTCAGTAGCGATACGCAAAGAATTGTTGATTTCTGGTAACAATTCTTTCATTTGTACAAACGACTCACGATATTCCGCTGGCACATCATCAACATAAACTTGATCAATATGCTTTTGTGCTGCTGCAAGATCATAACGCGCTATGTCCATGCGATCTGCAATCATTCGATATAATGCTAAAAAGGATACGTGCTTTCCATCTGTTGAAACAAGCGCATGATCTTCATTTATTACTTCAGGAATAATGCTATGTAACTCTTTAGCTGTATGTGTTAGATATTTACCCGCTTCAATAATATTACTACCACTTGATAATTTAGACGCACCTGGGATAAACCGAGAAATAAATTTTGCGAAAGAATTAATCTTGTTCATTTCGTCTGATGCAAAAATAAATTCCTGATATGCATTCTCAAGATCAGCATTCGATGATGTGAAATCACTCTGCGCAATACTGCCAACTGCAGATTTGATTGAGGTAATCGCTCGTTTAGCAGATCCATCCACACGATTTTTTACAGCGATTGTCGTTCCTCCAAAAAGAGCTAAGCCAAAACAAATCATTACGCTACTCATAATTAAAGCAAATTTCACGGAAATGTGGTGGGAGTGCAAAACGCTTTCATGGGAAAATATAGGAAGCTCAGAAAATGAAAATTTGACCTTTTTTTCTTCCCATTTATCAAAAGATTGATGATATTCAATGGCATCGTCAAACAAAACATTCGAATAATCATTTTGTGGTACAATTTCCTGCGTCGATTTATTTTCGTTCAATTGTGCTAATTCAATTTTGGGTATTTGTACCTCATTACTTTTCCGAATTCTATAATCAGAATAGTAATGTTCTACTTTATACGGTTTTCCCAATTCATACACATGATACCCAAAACTATCGTCTTCATTCATGTAAGTCCGTTCGTAATAGTTTTCATCACCTTGAGTCTGATGTGACGACTTTGATTTATTATATTTATTTTTTTTTATTACGCCATCCATGCTCTAATTTTTTGTATATATTATAAGTTTGTTCTGCCATTTCTAACCACGAGTATTTTACGGCATTTTTATGACCAACTTCTATCATTTGCTCACGCAAATGATCATTATGTGCAATTTCCTGCATTGCAGAAGCAAATGCATCAGTCTTCAATGTGTCTACAAACAACGCACCCTCATCTGATAGAATTTCCCGCATACATGGATGATCTGATGACAAAACAGGTACGCGATGTAATTGTGACTCTAGCGGCGGTAAACCAAATCCTTCATAAAGCGAAGGAAAGACAAAAATATGTGCACTTTGATAAAGCATCTGTAATTGCAAATCAGTAACTGTATCAAGGATAATGATATTTTTTATTTCATTTTTTTCTATATACTGTGTGATTCCTGCATAAAAGTAATCATTTTTTCCAACCAATATCATTCCTTTTACATCCCCACCATTCTTAATATATTGTGCAAATGCATCAAGTAATGCATAGAGATTTTTGTGCGGATATGCATTGCCTACGTACAGCATATATGGTCTCATTATACCATACGATCGGAAAAAACTCTCATCGAGAGGCACAGCACAATTATCAATTTCAGCCGCTTCATAAATCACGTGTGTTTTTGTACACACAGATGGATATCGTTTACAAATATCCTGCTTTGTAAAGCGTGAAACAGCAATTATACTACACGCTTTCTTTAGTGCCATATAGATCACCAATCGATACATTGCGAACTTGATCCAATAAAACAATACATTGCGCGTCGACGCCTTCCGGGTTGGATAGTGTAATAAGATCAAATCATGTATTGTAACAATAAATTTATTCCAATATAGTATCGGAACATTAAAATGTGCAAAATGTATTAAATCACATCGGTATTTATACAAAACAAATGGAAAAAGTATCTGCTCCCCAAAAGAATACCACTGATAATCTGCAACGACTTTTGTAAAATTTTTATTTTGTGGCACGTACAAATCGTAATTGTTTTTTCTCAAAAAAACAATATATTTATTTTTATGATCGATCTTTTCTAAGTGAATAATCAATTTTTGAGTATACCGACCGATGCCCTTACTACTGGGACCATAAAATCGTGCATCTATTCCAATACGCATATATCAATAGTATACCAAATTATAATTAATTTCTAAAGTTAGTAGGATGTAGCTTCACATATCAAAAACCTCATCAAAATACATTTTTTATCCTGTAAAAAATTATTCATCCGGATTTTAGAGAAATATAATTCAAAATTCGCGAAAATAAAAAACATGCAATCAAAACAAAAATAATGCTACTGCTTGTAGGGATATCCCAATAAAAAGAAATACTAATGCCAATCCATATACTTACCACAGCGTACAATATACTATAAATTACATTTTTTTTGAAACTTTGGGCATTATTTTGTGCACATAATGCCGGTATGACAAATAATGCCCCTACGAGCAATCCTCCTATCACTTTGAGCGCTGATGCAACAATTATGCCAATCAATACCATAAAGACCATCTCGTATACATGAATACATGCAATACGTGTATGCATATAAGGAATATCAAAAACTACCCCAACAAGTTTATCCCATAATAATAATATGATAAGTAAAACACCTATGTTAATAATCCCATAATATACAACTTCATAAAACGTAACCGTAATAATTGACCCAAACAAGAACGACTCAAATGAAATCGGATTATTTTTTGCCAAATGTGCAAAAAATAGTGCTGTAGCCAATCCTCCAGAAAGAAGCAACATCGCCATTGCTTCTGGTGCACGAGAACTTCTTTGTAAAAAATACCAGAGAATAATACTTACAATAATAGAAACTACGAATGCGACAAGAGATGGGGACACATGAAAAAATATTCCTATGCCAACTCCGGCCAAAGCAGTGTGTGCCAGCATGTCTGACATCACGGATTGACGTGCTGCAACAATAAAATTTCCTAATATGGCCGTAGTAATAGACGTAATCGTCCCAATAAGAAGTGCCCGTATTACAAAATCATATGAGAATAGATCTAGCATATATTTTTAGAGTGAATGATGATGATGAATTTTTTTTTGTGATATTTCCACAGCTGTAGAACATGCGACTTCACCACGTGCAAAATCGATTGGATGACATCCATAATGCATTGCTTTATTTAAACACAGCACCCGATCTGATTGTTCAATAATATTCTCCACTTCATGTGACACAAATAAAATCGTCATTCTTTTTTTCTTATTTATTTTTGCCAAAAGTTGGTAAATGTATGATTTGGTAGCATGATCCACGCCACTCAGTGGCTCATCAAAAAATAGAATGTCGGGTTCTGCTACCATTGCTCGCGCAATAACCACACGCTGCTTTTGACCACCAGAGAGATCATGAAAACATTTTGAAAGAATTGATATCGGCAAATCCACCAATTGAACTGCATGTTCTATTTGTGAACTATCATTTTTAAAAATTGAAACAATGCCGTGAGATGGCAATCCCATGCGAATAACCTCACGGACGGATATTGGCAATTGCTCTTGTAATATATACTGTTGTGGCACATAACCAATAAACCCATAATCGCTAATATGATGTGTCCCACTACTCTGATTTACAAGTCCTAAAAGAATCTTCAATAATGTTGACTTTCCAGCTCCATTTGGACCAATGAGACCAACATACTCCCCTTTTTCAATGGTAAAAGAGACATCATTAAGAATGATATTTTGTCCAATTTTTTTTGATAGATGTTCAACGATGATTTGTGACATATAGAATCAATTATACAACTATTCGCATTGAAGTGCTATTCGTAATACTTGTAAGTTTTCTCGCATCATATCGAAATATGTTTTTTGATTGTCAGGAACTACTCTTTCTAATGAGTAAATTGGCAACATTTCTAAGTGAGCCGTCTGTGCTACTGTTTGAGAGAATTTTTGCACACTATTTTTTTCAACGAGGATATGCGTAATGCCTTCTGCTTCAGCCTCTTCCTTTAGCGCCACAAGAAACTGTGTTGAAGGTTCATCCATTGTTGATAGGCCTGCAATAGCATGTAACGTAATTCCATACCGTCGTGCAATATACCCAAATGCTTCATGAGAGATTATGGTCTGACGACGCGCACAAGTCTTTAATCCTTTTACATACTCTTGATCGATGAGATCAAATTCATCCATACTCTTTTGTGTATTCAACGTATACACATCTGCATTTTTTTCATCAATTGCAATTATTGCACGTGCAATTTTTTGTGTTATTTCCTTTGCATAGATAGGATCTGTCCAGATATGAGGATCGTACTCATTATTTTCTTGTAAACCACTATAATGCGTATTATGTTCAACTTCATTAGACATGCTGAAGAGAGTCATGTCATGAGTAACGTCAAGAGTCGAGATTCCCTTTGATTCCAATTGCGGTATGACATCCTCAGTCCATCTCTCGAGACCAGAACCTAAAAACACAACGAGATCTGCATCATACAAAACCTTAAGATCATCTGGACTCAAGGCATATTCATGAATTTCTTGTGATCCTGCAAGATTCACAACATGTGCATGATTTCCGACAATCATTTGTGTTATAAATGCAAGTGGATAGAAACTAACCACAATTGTTTTTTGTCCCTCATCCGCATCATTAATATTATTTGTCGCATTATCCGGATGTGCACATCCGACAAAGAAAATGCAACTTATCACACTTGCAATCATTATTTTATTCATATCTTTAGTATTTGGTTATTAATTGCAAAAACACTCATTACATACGCCAAAAAAAGAAAACTGGTGATCTCGAACATGAAAATGCATTTTTTTTGCAATTTCTCTTTCCATTTTTTGAACTATTTTTTCCATAGTGCGATCGACAACGCAATGAATACTACTGCATTCAGTACAAACCACGTGATGATGATGTACTGTTGTTGTTTCATAATGCTTGGCATTTGCATCAAGCATTACTTCATTCAATAAGTTTTGCTTGCAAAGAAATTCAATATTGCGATAGAGCGATGTTTTGTGCGGTGTGATTTTTTCCATACGCAATAATTCCTGAATTTCAGGAATCGTAAGTGGTCTGCTGTTACCTATACAAACATCAATAATCTTTGTGCGCAAAAAAGTCATTTGCATATTCTGACGACGAGAAGCTACCATATGTTTATGAATCATTAATAGTGATATTTTAAATTATATGTCATTTAAAAAAAAGTGCAACTAAGTTGCACTTTTATAAAGGAATGTAATCTTAAAAAATTATTTATGCAAAGATATGAGATGCTGATAAAACATATTTCCACAGATACGCCAATTAAATTTCTTAATATATCGATTGATAATCTGCTCATTAAAGAAATTTTGTGATACAGCTAGATCTAAAAGCAATGCTTCCAGAGCAATAACAAGTTCTTCTTGACGATATGGATCAATCATAATACTTTGCGATCCCCCCACTTCAGGCAATGATGATGTGTGAGATGTGATAACAGGCGTACCACACATCATTGCTTCTAATGGCGGGAAGCCAAAGCCCTCAAAAAACGACGGGTACACAAAAACGCTCGCCAATGTATACAGAGCCTCTTTATCAATTTCCGGAATATCAGTTATGATTATAATATCTGCATGATGTTTAGCTAATTCTTTTTCTTTATTAATTGCAGAGGATTTCCAACCTTTTGCACCAGCAATAACTAATTGATGTACAATATGTGGATTATTATTACGCAAAATATCAAATGATCGTATTATGCTTGCAATATTTTTACGTGGTTCTATTGTTCCAAAATATAGTATAAATTTATATGGAAGATTATATTTTTCTTTGACTGTAATAAGTGATAAATCATTGCGACTAAGATTTCCCATATGCGAAGGTCTTCCGTTTAAGAGCACTGTTACTTTCTGAGATGGAAGATGGTATGTTGTGCATAAATCGATTTTTGTTGCTTCTGATATTGCAAAAATATGATTGGCACGTTGCATTAATAATCGCGGGTTTACAAAAAAATGCCACAATTGTCTTTTTAATGAAAATGTTTTCTGGTAATGCTCAAAAGAAAGATCATGCGTTGTTAATAATAATTCTGTATTTTGTGAAACTGCACAAAAATTATGATTTGGCATAAAAAAAACATCCACTCCACCCAATAACTGATCCAATTTTGGGTAACGAAAAAACCATAAAAAAAAATTGAGCAACTTATTTGGAATAGCAAATTTTTTTATAAACACATTTTCATTTTGAGTGGCCCAAGTAAAATCAACATCCTGATTTTTCCATGCATTAAAAAAAAGAATATACGTATTTACACGATCACTTTCAAAAATCGATTCCAATATATTTTTTGCATATTCCTCGACGCCCGTGTTTTTTCCACGCGCGAAACATCTCACATCGATACCGATTTTCATAAAGATCTCATTAATTAGGTTCTTTAGTATATTGAATAAATAACACTGTCCAAAAAGCCACAAAGAAACCGACTGCACTCGAAAAAATCAATAAAAATAATAATGAAAATGTATGATCTTTTGTGACTGGCAGCGTACCAATCACAACAAACCAATCCTTATGATTTTGTTTTTCATTAAGCTTCTGTGATTCTGTATTTAACATAGTTATTAATTGTTGAGCAACCACAGAAGAGAGTTTTTCTGCATCAGTTAAATATGTAACTGTTATCACTTGTGATGATAAACGTTTTGCTTGCAGTTTTCCGCGAACGCCCTGCATTTGACTCACAAAAAAAGGAGATTTGATCCACTGTACCACGGTATCTGCAAAACGCTCATCAGCTTGCAAGCGATAAAAATCATCGTATGTGTATTCTGAAGTTTGTTGTGTCCCACTACGTGTCACATTTAATGTAATGATCGATTCAAAAGATGGTTTCTGCAATAAAAAGAATGCAACACCACATACGAGACAGCCCCCTATGATCTCCCAAAATATTTTTTTGTGCTTTATAAATATTGCAAAAAAAGCTTTAAACTCCATATGCGTGAGGTATAATTTTTACTCTCTTTTCCACTTCTGTATATGTGTATCATATGCCTTTGCGATGTGGTCCTTTATTGTACGCTTAAATATTTCTCTGTCAAATTTGATTGATTTTTCACGAATATAATCTGAATCAAATTGCATTTTTTCCGATTTTTCTATTGCCTCCATAAGCGATTCAGCTGTCTGCTTAAAGAAAAAAACTCCTGTTTTATCATGCTCAAAATGTTCTACAATATCTCCACCGTGAAATGCGATGATCGGACGTCCTGATGCTAAAGCTTCAATTGCGACAATACCAAAATCCTCTTCTTGTGGAAAAACAAATGCTTTAGCCTGAGCATAATACTGAGCAAGCCGTTTGTCATCCACACGTTCAAGAAATTCGATATTTTTATGTGCACGTTTCTTGAGAGATTGTATTTCAGGACCGCGACCGATGATCTTGAGCGGTTTACCAAGTCGATTGAATGCATCAATTGCTATGTCATGCCTCTTGTATGCGATTAACCTACCTACCATTAAATAATATTCCTCAACAGGTTTTGTTTTATCAACATGAAAGTTATGAATATCCACTGGTGGATTAATCACAATTGCCTTTTTTTTATAATATTTATAAATACGTTTTGCAACAAACTTTGAATTTGCAATATATTGATCCACTCTGTCGCTACTGACACGATCCCACACACGTACAAGATTCATGATAAATGGTACTATGTTTTCAACAATTTTTGGAAAACCAAAATCACTTGTATATTTTTGGCAATCATCCCAGGCATATCGCATCGGCGTGTGTACATACGAGATATGCAATGTTTCTGGTCGTGTGATAATCCCTTTTGCAAAACTTGATGAATCTGAAAGAACAATATCAAATTGAGAAAAATCAAATTCTTCAATGGCAGCTGGCATAAGAAAAGGAAAAAAGCGGTGCCTTTTTCGGGCAAGTGGCATATTTTGTAAACGTGATGTAATGATTCGACGATCAGCAAATGTGCTCCCCATTGCATCACAATCGTAGATAAGTGTATAAATTGGCGCATATGGATATAATTCACAAAAGCATTCCAATACTTTTTCTGCACCGCCGTGCTGCACGAGGTAGTCATGTACCAATGCTATTTTCATGTTACTTTTTTTCTTTGATAATAAAGTCTGCAATCCACTGGGCTATCATTACAATCAGGAGTCCCCAAAAAGCGGCACCAAAACTACGTATTGTTACACCTGGGACTAATGTGATAAGCCAAAAGATCAACACATTTATAATGAGAGAGAATAGTCCAAGGGTAATAATCGTAATTGGTAATGAAAAAAGTTTTATAATCGGTCTCACAAGACTATTAAGGATCCCAAGTGTTAATGCAGCACAAATGGCAGATGGCCAAAAACTAACAATCTCAATCCCTTCAACAACGCGAGCCGCAATAAGTAGAGCACACGCCACAATAACCAATTTGATAATTATTTTCATATTTTTTATAATCAATTATATTTATATTTTATAAATTTTTACGAGGACGCAATACAGCATATGGCGTTTTCAATAAAATTTTTGCATCAAGCAAAAATGACCAGTGCTCTATATAATAAACATCTAATTGAAATTCATCCTCAAAATCCAAATCACTGCGACCTGATATTTGCGCCATCCCTGTTATGCCAGGTTTGATTGTCAATAATCTGCGATGATATTCCCGATATTTATCTACTTCCCGTTCTTGATGTGGACGCGGACCTACGAGGCTCATATCTCCCATAAATACATTGAAAAACTGAGGAAATTCATCTATTGAAAGCCGCTCTAGATATTTGCCAACCCATGATTTACGCGGATCATCTTTGATCTTATAAATTGGTCCTACGCGGACTGATCTCTCATTGATTAATTTTTTCTCATATGACATTGCATCTTCCCATTGTGGGTTCATTTTTGTCGTGCACCATTTCCATTGAAAATACCGAAATTTATAGACAAAAAATTCCCTACCATTTGCACCAATTCGCGCATTTTTAAACACAATCGGTGCATGAACATTTTCCAACTTCACCAGTAAAGCAACTATAACTAGTATCGGACTCGTAAGAACAATCAATATGAAAGAACCCACAATATCAACAACACGTTTCAGGATCTTGCCCCAACCATCAAGTGGTGTATGGAGCAATTCAATAAGTGGTTCGCCTTCAAAAATCGTCATATTAAATCGTGTCGTTTGTAGTGATGATGGTATATATTTATATGTAATATTATTGATTTCACAATAATCATGAAGCTTGACTAGTAATTCATCAGGAATAGATGACTCATGCACAATGATTTCATCAATCCCCTGTTTTTTTTGAATTTTTTTTATCTGCACGATGTTAACAAAATCAACATGATCTACTATGCGCATACCAAACTGCTTATTATCTCTGATGACCTTACAAATATATTTCATTTTTTCGCTCGATCCCACAAGCAAAACACGGTGTACGCCAATGCCTTCATGCACAAGTAAATACTTTTGTATTGAATGCAAAATTACTCGTCCCCACGATACAAAAAAAATCACCAATCCCCACCCAGACACTACAATAAAACGAGATGAAAACCATTCTCGTTGCAAAAAGAATCCAATAATAAACAATACTAAAACGATGGTAGTACCTTTAAAAACAATATATGACTCCTGCCAAAAGTGGCGTCGTGAACGAATATTATACAAGCCTTCAAATGCATATACAACAATCGCTACAAGAGCCATAACAATAACGAATTTTACATACTGTTCAATTGTCACTAAATTGAGTCCTTCTTTATTAATCAGCGTTTGAATCTCTGATGAATGACGTAATTTAAAAGCAAGAAGAGTTGCGCCTATTATTAGAAAAAAATCAACTATAACTTGCACGACACTAAAAAATAATTCAGATTTTTTCATATTTACATAAATAAATAATCATTTTTACTCTTTTATATTATTGGAAGATCGTCCATAAGCCGGATTCTGTTTGTGATGACAATCTATCTTGTGTACATGTTGCCATGCACATCTTTGCGACTCTTCCCACCAAATGGCAGGACACGGTCTTGCACCCCAGTAAGGATTTAGCCGTTTCACTCTCATATTACTATGAGTATCGCCCAGTCAATGCGACTGGGTGCTCCGTCTTGCGACTTCGCACGTCTCTGCTCGCACCTCATAGATTACTCTAGACGGGTATTACCCGCTACCGTTCTCACATATAAATATGTGTGGTGTCCGGACTTTCCTCTCCAAAGAGTAGTCATCAGACGATCTCCCAATAATATCAAAGAGCGACATGATCACATTATACGTCAATATCGTTTTTTTTGCCATACATCCATTTTTTCAATATGCCTTTAATTAAAAAGGTTTTTTCTGTATTTTGTATAAACAAAAACCCGCAACTTATGATTCACGGGTTTTTATAAAAAAATCATTTTTGATTGCGAATTATGATTTTCGTGATATACGAAAGTACACAATACTTCCAGCAACTGCAGCAATTGCAAGTGCAATCACAACTGCCATATCACCTGCACCAGTTGCTGGTGACATACGACGAGTCATGGTCTGTTGTTCCGTTGGACAATAGTATCCAAAATCTGCATGCGTGAAAGAATCGTCTTCACGAAGGTATTTATCAGCATATGTGCCGTTTTTGTTTCCATCACGATCATATGTAGCATAACACCCTACTGGCAGTGTTTCTTGTGCCACAGTAATTGTGTAAGTGCCTGCTTCCAAATCAGTAAAATGATAACGACCACGTGAATTTGTCTTATCAGTATCTACTTCATCACCATGATATAGTTTTACACGTACACCAGATATACCCTCTTCACCTGCGTCTTGGATATGATTTTTATTACGATCATTCCACACAGTGTTTCCGATTTCGGCAGCAAAAACATCAGCCGTCATGCCGATTGTGAACATTGCTCCGATAACGAAAAAACCAAACATTGTTTTTTTCATAATTGCTTATAAATAATTACCAATTATTCGCATATCCTATGCAAAATATAGTTCCATAAGATAACTGAATACTTTAGCATATCTATGAAATTTTGTCAACCCATACAAAACCCACAGTATGAATTATGCCTTTAAATAATGGTTTTTTGATTTATTTACTGCAAATTCACAAAATTATGTAGGCATCTTGATAAAAAATACGCAATGCATTCCTTTTAAAAAAGGCTTTGCCACAATCCTCGTGCTTTTTGCAAAGCCCAATATCCTGCTGCTGGCACATGAATTAACATAACATACTTTCCAACATATGATTCCATACACGTATTATGAATCGGCATGCCACAATCATCCACAAACATTAAAATATCTGGTGCTGTATACGGGCGTTCTTGTAAATCTAAAAATACAATATTTTCATTTTTGACAAACATCGTCCCGTCTGTGCACACAATATTTCCTCTAGAGAAACCACTTACGCTTTTTAGATCAACTCCTTGTATTTTTGTAACGCACAAAATAGCACCACCACATAAATTTACAAGTCCCACAATATCATTCTTCTCTAAAAATCTTCCAATCTGTAAAGCATACGTCAATGTACCAGTAATTGCATACTTAAAAAATTCTTTAGATGAAATACCATAACCGATTAAAATCCCGCTTGATCCATTTTGTGCAAAAAAATCACGTGAAATTTTCTCAATTTCCTGTGCTAAAAATTTCCCCTCAAGATATATACTTTTACCATTCATCGCAACCAAAAGAACCGGCGTAATCGATAAATCATACACACTAAATACATCAAGTTGAATCTCTGGCGCTGCCCGCCCTCCAACAAGATCTGCATCGACAACAGGAATGTCCGTAATCTGCGAAATAAGAAAGGCTAATCCTTCTGCACCAATTTCACCAGGAATAATACCTTTAATTTTTTTTTGTGTCAGTTTTCTATATTTTTGGAACGCATTGATTACCACACGACCAAAGTCAGCTGGAATAATTGACGGATCTCCCACACCATATGCTGAAATGAGATAATCATCATCAGAAAGTTCTCCGATAGAAATGGGGGAAATTTCATTCTTTTGTGTTAAAATCTGATCAAAAATCTGTTTATGTATATGCAATGGCAGACCACCACCCGTTGCCAAAAACTGACTACCTTTTAAATATAAATCAATATTCTTTTTTGTAATTTTCATTATTCCTCATTTAATAATTAATAGTATACCTCATCTGCATAAATTATGCAGATGAGGTATAAGTCATGATAGCGTGATACTGACGACATCTCCACGATTTCCAACACTTTTTTTATTTTCTGTCAGATATGGATGCGGCACTTCTAAGACACAAAAGTGCACAGGGATGTTATATCCCCCAAGCTGTTCGGCAAGCATCGCAATCTTCAGCTCAACGAGGTCTTCAATCGCAAAGAGCGATGCCCTTGTTGCTCCAAAAACCTCTGGATGCACATAAGGAAAGAGATAGGATTCTTCCGTAGTCATTACACCCATATCCATCGGTGAAATATATTCATAACGATCAAATCCAGCACACATCATTTCCTGACGAAAAAACATCTTCACTTTATCTACAAAATTTGAGAGAATCTGCTCCGCGCCATTAATTTTTTTTCCAATAAGCGCCTCCAGATTATGGATATAGATCAAATATTCCTGATATGGTATGTGAAACAATAGTTTCTCCGGCTGCATTTGCCCAACAACTTTTGCGACAAAGCGAATAAGTTTATGGTGATACGCTGTCAGATCTGTCGGAAAATTCACTGCACACACGTTAAATCCACGCGTTTTGATGCGTTCTGCGACACGCTCCCGTTCAAGCGGTATAGCAATCGATCGCACACCACCCGTTGTAAACACAACACTCCACGACGATGGAAAAAGACACACGCCCGATATTGCTATTTTGTGCATACTAGTGAAATTCCCATAGATACCCTCCCTGTAGACATCATTCTTACTTCGTTGTGTTGGGATTTTTATATCCCCCATTGATGTGCTACTCTCATGTATTTCCCATGATCCATACTTCATAATTCACCTCTTGTGATTGATTGTTTTATGATCTTCAAGTGATGAGACTGTTCACTTATTTTTTACAATATGGATGCAACAATTTCTTTTATACAGTTGATGCAAAGCCACATTAGACTGATACCTATGTCTTTAAATATGGATACCCCTTGAAAAACAAAACACCTACTGAGCCGTGCATAGTGTCATACCTCCTTTTAGTTAATTGCATTGTTCACTATCAATAAACTGTCAAAGAACTCCCTTTCCATATTTTTTTTCATACACAAAAAAACCCTTTCAGAAAGGGATTGGGTATAAGTATTATGCTTCTATTATTCTTTAAAAAATCATAACCAATCTCTTCCTAAAAGAGTTGGTTATGGCGCAAATTATTTTTTTGTAGTTTACTATAATTCATAATTTTTCAACTTGTACTTTATATATAACATAAAGAAAATTTTTGTCAACTAAAATTGGTAATATCCACACACATATGGCGGTTTTTCCAAGATAGGTATATCTTGATGGATGAGTATAAATATGCCAACAACAATCAAAGATGAGCGTCTGAGATGGGTACTGCCCATTATCAACAAAGAACTAAAACTTAAGGATG
>JBBQZC010000020.1:0-23908 GCA_038208115.1 Candidatus Moraniibacteriota bacterium | reverse complement strand
CACAATGTCGGCAGCATATCTGTAGTTTACGTCAAAAACAGAGTTTTTGAAAGGAAATTACTGATATGCTGAAGTTATGCGATGTCGCGAAGCGGATCGCATAACAAAGCGAAGCTGCCGACATTATGCAAAAGAGCGAAGCGATTTTGCATAACTGGCTTATATGCGAAACAAGTTTCGCATAGTTAATCAAATATTGTATTAAATACGATAGTCTGTTAGTATTATTAATACAAAATGTTGTTAGTCATATTTTAGCAAATAATATATGAATTCACAAGAACTGTTTGATAAAATTGAAAATGAAATGAAATTGCGCAATTTCAGTAGAAAGACTGTCAATGCTTATTTGGGCTGTCTTCGCAATTATTTTGCATATATTAAAACTATTAAAAAAGAACCAGATATTCACATTATTAAAAAGTATTTATTGGAGAAGCGAGCTAATGGCTTATCATCACAGACTATTAATTTGTATCTCCAATCGATAAAATATTTTTATCGAGAAATTTACAAATCTAACATGAATATTGATATCAAATTCGCTAAGATTGCCAGTAAATTGCCCGTGATATTATCACGTCTCGAAATTGATAAAATTATTTCCCAAATTAATAATCAAAAACATAAAATGATAGTAGCTCTGGCATATGGATGTGGCTTGCGAGTGAGCGAAGTGGTTAATTTAAAAATCAAAGACGTGTGCATCGATGAACTAGTATTGCACATTAAGGGCGCTAAGGGCAATAAGGATCGGATTACTATTTTTCCTGAAAAGTTAATAGAAAATATTAAAAGTAGGATGGTTGATAAAAATGGAGCTGAATATTTATTTGCAAGTCAGATGGGCGGTAAACTGACGGAACGTTCGGCACAAAAAATTTTTGAGAGTGCCCTACAAAAATCAGGAATAAAGAAGGAGGCAACATTTCACTCGCTCAGACATAGTTTTGCGACACATTTGCTCGAAAATGGAGTGGATGTGCGATACGTGCAAGAATTGCTGGGTCATGCTAATATAAGAACCACACAGATTTATACAAAAGTCACTAATCCATCTCTGAGAAAAATTAAAAGTCCGTTATGATAGACATTCGAAATTTTTGTCCCACTTCGCTAAAGCTCCGAGGGATGAAGGAAATCATATATAGTTGTGTGGTAAAATGTAAATAATATAGCTCTGAAATTATTATGAAGCACATTCGAAATTTTTGTATTATCGCACATATTGATCATGGTAAGTCAACCTTGGCAGATCGTCTTTTGGAAGTAACTGGTACGGTAGAAAAGCGAAAAATGAAAGAACAAATACTTGATGGGATGGATTTGGAGAGAGAGCGTGGGATTACCATCAAATTGCAGCCAGTGCAGATGAATTATAAATATAATGACATTGATTACACATTAAATCTCATTGATACACCGGGACATGTGGATTTTGCGTATGAAGTATCACGGTCACTTGCAGCTGTAGAGGGGGCAATTCTTCTCGTGGATGCATCGCAGGGCGTGCAAGCACAGACACTGACGAACTTATATTTTGCATTGGAGCATGATTTAGAAATCATTCCTGTGCTCAATAAGATCGACTTGCCAAATGCAGATGTGGAGAAAGTCAAAAAAGAAGTAATACAGATTCTCGGATGCAAAGAAGAAGAGATTTTAGCTGTGAGTGGAAAAACGGGGGAAGGCGTAGAAGATCTTTTGAAAGTTGTGATCGATCGTGTACCAGCGCCACGAGGCAAAGAAGATAGTACTTTGCGTGCACTTATTTTTGATAGTGTTTATGATTCATATAAAGGGGTGTTAGCGTATGTGCGTATTGTAGACGGTAGAGTTTCAAAGAGAGATGATATTCATATGATGGCAACGGCTAAGGATAGTGGTATTGTTGAGCTCGGACATTTCCGTCCGCACTATGATTCCTGTGATGATCTTACGATGGGGGATATCGGTTACATTGCGACGGGTTTTAAAACTGTTGTGGAGTGTCGTGTTGGAGATACGGTGACATTAAAACAAAGTAGCAAAGAGAAACATTATGACATTATTGAGCAACTCCCTGGATATCGTGTAGTAAAACCGATGGTATATGCGAGTTTTTACCCAGTGGATGGTGGAGATTATAATATGATGCGTGATGCAATGGATAAACTGACACTTAATGACGGTGCGTTTCGTTTTGAACCAGAGAGCAATAAAGCTTTGGGACGGGGATTCCGGTGTGGTTTTCTCGGATTATTGCACCTAGAGATCATTCAAGCCAGACTTGATCGTGAGTTTGATCTGCGACCGACGATTACGACACCAAGTGTTGTCTATAAAATCAAGACAAAAAATTCAGATGAGCTTGTCGATATTTATTCCGCGACAGAATTACCAGATGCATCGATTGTGGATGAGATTCATGAACCATATGCAAAATTGGACATCATTGCACCAGCGACATATCTCGGCAGTATCATGGAGCTCATGAGTACGACGCGTGCAGAATATGTCAATACAAATTATATTGATGCAGATCGTGTGCAGTTGACTTTCAATGCGCCACTTATGGAAGTAATCGTTGATTTTCATGATCAACTGAAAAGTATTTCGAGCGGATATGCATCGATGAATTATGAGGTATCTGACTATCGACAAAGTGATCTGATCAAATTGGACATCCTTGTTGCAGGAGAGTTGATTGATGCATTTTCACGTATCGTGCCAAAAAAGAGTGCATTTCATATTGGTAAAGAAATTGTGGATAAATTAAAGGAGGTTTTGCCACGACAAAACTTTACAGTTGCATTACAAGCAACAATTGGTGCAAAAGTAATCGCTCGCGCGACGATTAGTGCATTCCGTAAAGATGTGATCGCAGGACTTTATGGCGGAGATATTACGCGAAAGAGGAAGTTATTGGAAAAACAAAAAAAAGGTAAAAAGCGAATGAAACAATCTGGTAGCGTGGAAATACCACCAGAGGTTTTTTTGAAGATCTTACGGAAATAATCTTGTAAGAGATTGTGTTTCAAAAAGACTTCAGCTTTGACTTCTTGTCTTTTAACCTGTAGAATGAATGATGTTTATAAAATAAAAATACAAATGAAGTTTTGAGCAGTCTATCATTATAAGGCTGACGTTTTTATATACTTCAATTTGTGTCATATAATATTTATGGTTCAGCTCTATAACCAAATAAAAAAAATGACCCACAAGATTAGTGGTAAAATATTCGGTCATCTTTCACGAGATATCGGCATTGATCTTGGTACTGCTAATACACTTGTCTATGTGCAGGGTAAAGGTATTGTGATCAATGAGCCGTCAGTGGTTGCTATGAATATTCGGACTGGTCAAATCCTTGCGATAGGAAAAGAAGCAAAGCGTATGGTCGGTAAAACGCCTGGACACATCGTTGCAACGCGTCCTCTCGTGGACGGTGTGATCAGTGATTTCGAGGTGACGGAGCAGATGCTAAAGTATTTTATAGACAAAGTACATAAAGATACTTTTTCGTTTTTTTCGCGGCCGCGTGTACTTATCGGTATACCATCAGGTGTCACAGAAGTCGAAAAGCGAGCAGTGATTGATGCCGCAATCAACGCAGGAGCGCGTGAAGCATATTTGATTGATGAGCCGATGGCTGCCTCGATCGGTGCACGTATGCCTGTGACAGAAGCGGGAGGAAATATGATTGTCGATATCGGTGGTGGCACGAGTGAGATTGCAGTAATTTCTCTGGGTGGTGTGGTCGCTGCGCGATCGCTTCGTACTGCTGGAGATGAAATGAATGAGGATATTGTGCGATATATGCGTGATGAGTTCAATTTACTTATCGGTGAACGAACAGCAGAAGAAGTAAAAATTACAGTAGGAAGTGCATATCCGCAAAAGACGGAATTGCGTATGAAAGTGCGTGGTCGTGATCTCGTGACTGGATTACCGAAAGAAGTGACTGTAAACGATGAACATGTGCGTGATGCGATGTCACGTAGCGTGCGTATCATTGTAAATACAGTAAAGACGATTATAGAAGAGACACCACCAGAATTACTTTCTGATATTATGCAACGAGGAATCATTTTGGCAGGAGGCGGTGGACTTACGCGTGGATTGGATAAATTGATCGCAAATGAAACAAAAATGCCTGTTATGAAAATGGAAGACCCTTTGACTGCTGTTGTACGAGGCACAGGAATTGTTTTAGAAGACTTGGAAAATTTGCGAGAAGTTTTGATTGAAACAGATCAAGGCGCACCTCTTCGTTGATTAATGATAAACATAAATGCAATCATTACATAAAAATAAAAAGCGTAATAGGATATTGTTTATTATCATTGGACTGATTGGTATTCTTTTGATAAATCCATTCAACATAATTTCGTCGATACGTGATTTTAGCATGATTATCACGACACCATTATTACATGCAGGCAATGGGATTGGTCAAAAGATCAATGTTTTTACTCACATCATTTTTGATATCAGTGATCTTTATAAAGAAAATCAAGAACTTTACAGTACAGTTCGACGGCTAGAATCAGAAAATGCTGATTTGTATGATGTGCGTAATGAAAATATTTCTCTGCGACAGTCAATTAATTTATTACCACGTGATGAGTATTCTCTTATTGGTGCTGAGGTTATTATGCGAGACACACTTGGAGGCAATCAATGGGTTACAATCAATAAAGGTAAAGACAGCGATATCACAGAGGGCATGGCTGTTGTTGTAGATGATAAAGTGATGATCGGATATGTGGAGTCTGTTGATGCAAAGACATCACGTGTCATTCTTCTGACGCATCCAAATAGTATTGTAAATGTTGTAGGCGTGCAAAGTGGTGTGGAGGGATTGGCACGAGGCAATCATGGACTTTCGGTAATTGTAGAAGACCTTAAAAAAGATACTCATATAGATAATGGAGAGATGTTTATTACATCAGAAATAAGTGGACGATTTCCACGAGGATTGTCTATAGGGCATATACAAAATATTGCACTTTCAGAAGATCAATTATTTCAAAGGGGCACAGTTACACCTCTTCTTCCGTTTAGTGATCTCCATGTCGTATTTATTGTTCACAACACATTATGATATCAATTATTATTCGTACAATTATTTTTTGCATTATTATTGCTGTAGGAAGCATTTACTCAACTGTTGCAGGATATGCGCTCATAGGGTTTATTGTGAGTATATCTGCTTGGCTTTCAATTCGAAATTATGAACAAATCATTTGGTGGGTTATTGCATTTGTGTTGGTTGTGAGTGCATTTTTTTATCGTGATCATGGCGTATATTTCATTATGATGTTTATTTCTTTGTATGCATTTACGGTTATTCATGAATATTTGTCACGCAATCATGGTAGTAGTATGATCAAACTCATGTGTGCATCTATCGGTGTCGGTATTATGTGTAATATGATTATTAGTCTTCTATTTGAACAATCAATTGGTTTTTCTATCAGTTCATTGTTTTATGTTATAGTGTATGGTGCTATAAATTTTTGTCTTGTTTATTATATATGCTATAAACTTGAGAAGTTGATTGATCGACTTGCTTTTAATGATGGGCGAGGTCATACATAAAAATATGCAATATCGTAAAGTATATAAAGATAATCATGAGATAGAAGACGCTGTGCTTACAGCGTCAGAAAAGGAAGCTACACGTATGTCTTTTGATTTTGATCGTCGTTGGCTTACCTTGTTTTTTTGCATTATTATTGTGGTAGTTGTTGCTTTAGTATGTCGTGTGTTTTATCTTACAATTGTAAAAGGTGATTACTACAATTTTATTGCATCTGGAAACAGTGTGCGGTCAGTTCCCATAATAGCACCTCGCGGGGTGATTTATGATCTTAATGATCATATATTAGCAGATAATGTGCCGAGTAGAAGTATAGTGGTATCTCCATTATTATTGCCAAAGGATCGTGGTGATATCGATCGTATCAGCGATCAGGTTGCATTGATCTTGCACATAGATCAATTACAAATGCAGACATTGGTCAACACATCAATAGAATCTGAAAATGAATCTATTATTGCAGAGAATATTACACATGAACAAGCGCTGGCATTTCGTGCGTATGAAAAAGATTTAGTTGGATTTCGGATTCAACAATCAGCACATCGTCAGTATACTGATGCGGAGCAATTTGCACATATTATTGGTTATGAGGGACTTATTAAAAAAGACGAACGAGATGAACATCCGGAGTATTTGTTGACTGATCGGATTGGAAAAACGGGTATTGAATATTATTATGAAAAGTATCTTCATGGACTTCATGGTGCGGAAAAGTCTCTTGTTGATAGTAGGGGTAGTATTGTTAAAGATCTCGGAGACACAGTGCCACGCAAAGGATATGATCTTCATTTAAATATTGATGCACCGTTGCAAAGTTTTTTATATAAAAGATTATCACAAGAACTGGAAAGAGCACAAACAAAACGCGCTTCCGCTATAGTGATTGATCCGCGATCCGGTGCTGTCCGAGCATTGGTTAGCTTGCCTTCCTATGATAATAATAAGTTTGCACAAGGAATTGATTCAGAGACATATAGTAAATGGATTACTGATGAAAATCGGCCACTGTTTAATCGTACGATCAGTGGGGCATATGCTCCAGGCTCAACTGTAAAGCCGGTCATGGCTGTCGCAGCGCTCGCTGAAAATATCATAACGCCAGACCATCAAATTGAAAGTCGTGGAGGAATTCAAGTAGGATCATTTTTCTTTGGTGATTGGCGAGCACATGGCTTTACTGATTTGAGACGTGCCATTGCTGTTTCGAGCGATGTCTATTTTTATACTGTTGGTGGGGGATATGGTGATATTGTCGGTCTTGGTATTGAACGTATGAAAGAATATATGACGAAGTTTGGATATGGTGCAATTTCAGGTATTGATCTTCCGGGTGAAGTGAGTGGCTTGTATCCAGATAAAAAATGGAAAGAAGATACAGTTGGTGAGAGATGGTATGTTGGAAACACATATCACGCATCGATTGGACAAGGATTTGTGAGTGCGACGGTGTTGCAAGTGGCTAATGCAATTGCTGCTATCGCAAATGGTGGTACGCTATATGAGCCACATGTTGTATCGTATATGTATGATCAAAATACAAATAAGCGTATTGATGTTGAGCCTAAAGCCATCAGAGAAGACTTAGCTGATAAAGATGATATTCGTATTATTCAGGAGGGTATGAGACAAACAGTGACTGACGGAACAGCAACGATGCTTAAAGCATTAAATGTAGAAATTGCTGGAAAAACTGGAACGGCACAATTTGGTGGTGGTACCAATGTGCATTCATGGTTCGTGTCATATGCACCGTATAAAAATCCTGAGATGGTGATGGTAATCATGGTAGAGGGACAAACAGGCGCTTTGTCATCGACGACTGTACCAGTGGCGCGTGATGTATATAAATGGCTATATAATGGTCGTGATGAAAGCATTTTTGCAAAAGATGCAACTACAGCGACGATGACACAAACTACGGAAGAAATACCGATGGGTCACTAAAATTTTGGGAGAATTGTTTTTTATGTTATGATATAAGAGTTGCATAATGTCAATATATTATAAATCATTAACAAAATATATATGATTATTGATCACATAAAAGAAGCTCTTGTATCTATAAATGGTGAATGGAGTCAAAAAAACGATATATATAAATTTTCTGCAGTAATTGCACAGAGAAAAGCTTTTTTATCAAAAAAAACACTAACATACATCATGCAGTTTCGTATTAATGATGAAAATAAGACGATTTCATTTACGGAAATGTTAAAGGAATCAGGCATGGGATTGTCGGCAGGAGGAGATGCGGATGCTGTTTCTCCAGGATTTGGTTTTAAAACTGAGACATATTCTACAGGTTTTGGTAAACCACGAGAAGGCTCTATTGTTGAACAATCAAATCTTTTTGGCAAAGAATATACATATGATTTTGAATGGGGCGTTGGAAGAAAAAAAATTGAGGAGATTGCACAAAATAATAATTATACATTTTCATATCACGTTACAAGTATCGGATTGTAAAAGTGTTATAAAAATATTTATAAAGAAATTCTAGGGGGTCTAATCAATAGAGTATTGTAATGGAAAAAGGAATTACGTACGTTATTATACCACTTATCTTAATCGGCTTTATTTTTATTTGCCTTACAAAAGAACATGAAAAAAAAGATCTTGTGCAATCGTATAATTCACAAGTTATAGAATCATCTTTTGCTACAACACAGCTCACTCAGAGTGATGTGAGAGTTCCAGATGTGTTAGATGACATCCGTTCACGTCGCATCATAAAACCATTTGGCATATATATTACACCAAAAAACTCTCCAGTTTCCCCTGAGCGCTTTCGCGGTTTTCACACGGGAACGGATTTTGAGGTTTCTGCAGATGAAATAAACAGTGACGTGTCAATATATGCATTATGCGATGGAGATATTACTTTACGCTCTCATATCAATGGATATGGCGGTGTCACAGTACAAAAATGTATATTGCCATCTTTTGGTGTGGTGCATGTAATCTATGGACATATGCACCTTACGACGGATGTTGTCGTGGGTGATGTAGTTGCACAAGGATCAAAAATTGGAACACTTGGTGCGGACAAGAGTAGAGATGCAGATGGAGAACGAAAGCATCTGCATCTTAGTATTTCTAAGGGGGATACTGTCAATTTTCGGGGGTATGTAGAACAGAAAGAAAAACTAGCACAATGGGTTGATCCGTGCATTTTGATCACATGTCAATCAACAGTGGAATGAATTATTAAGCGCATTCTTTGAAGCAATTTATCACACAATTTTTACATTTCCCTGAGGCGTGAGTTTTTTTGACCGCGTATGCGATAGCTTCATTGGTGTGATTAAATAAATTTTCCTGTCCGATTGTATCAATCATCCGTGTTCGTTCAAAAACGCGCAAAACAGCAGGTTTGAGATTGACAAAAAGAATTAAAATATTTTTTGATCTCGTTTCCTTCATAAGAGATTCTATTGCATGTACACCTGTTGCGTCGATGAGATGTACATGTGCCAGTCGAATGATAAATATCTCTCCACTGTCATGATTGATATGTTGTGAAATTTTTTCTTCTAATTCAGCAATAGCCCCAAAAAACAATGAACCTTCAACTTGAAATATAGATATATGAGGGCATTTTTTTTGTTTAGGTTCAATTTTGAGCAAGCGTCTGGCTGTGTCATTATGGGGTAATACTTCAAAAACTTGAGGATGGGATATTTTGCGAATAAATAGCATAATAGACAAAGCAACGCCTACATAGACTGCCTGATCAAGATGTAGAAAAAGAGTCGTAATCATTGTTGTAAGTAGAACGATGCGATCTGCAGCAGTGGCGTTAAATGCCATTTTAAAAGCGTGTTGATCGATCATTGAATAAGCGATAACCATCAATATACCCGCAAGACTAGCAATGGGAATATATTGCGCGAGTGGTGCTGCAATGAGAAGAACAAATAAAATAAATAAACCGGAAAAAACCACGGCAAATCGTGATCTTGCGCCAGAACTGTAATTTACAGCACTTCTCGTAAATGATCCTGAACCAGGGATCCCAGATGTGAATCCTGCAGTTATATTTGCGAGTCCTTGCGCGATAAATTCTTGGTTACCATCTACTTTTTCACCGGTTTTGCTTGCGATTGATTTTGCAATTGACAATGCTTCAACAATGCCAAGTATTGCGACTGCAATGACCGACGTAAAAAGCGCGTTTATATTATCAAGTGTGAGTGAAAATGATGATAAGGGTGGAAAAGATTGTGGGATTGATCCAATTAAGACAACATTATGAGAATTCTCAAGATCTAAAATTACTACAAAAATTGCAGAAATGATCATTGCTAATAATGCTCCAGGTATTTTAGTAGAAGTCTTTTTTGCTATTATGATAAATGCAACTGTAAAAATACCAATACTAAGTGCATATAGATTTGTTTCGGATGCATGAATAATTGTGTGCTTGAGACTATCAATAAAATGAGGATGATTGCCAATATTTATTCCAAGAAAGTTTTTTAGTTGATTTAGCGCAATTAAAACACCAGCTCCGGCTGTAAAGCCAACTACAACAGAATGAGATACAAAATTGATAAGGCTTCCAAAACGAAAAATACCCATCATCAATTGTAAAACACCGACAAGAAATGATAGTAAAAAAAGAATTGCCATTTTCTGTTCATCGGGTAGTGTATTTGCTATAGTGCCAGCTATTACTGCGGTGCCCATTGAGGACGCTACAACCATTGATATCGCATTGGTAGGACCAGCTGCGAGATATCGAGATGCGCCAAAAATCGCAGCAACAATCGCTGGAAATATTGCAGCGTAGAGACCAAATTTAGGTTGAACACCAGCTATTATTGCATATGCCATTGATTGAGGAATTGCTACAATGCCTACGGTGATTGCTGCAACTATATCTGATTTAAATTTTTCTAAAGAATAATCCCTGATATCAGTAATAATTGGAATAAATCTACGGACATCTATTTTTTTTAAAATTTTTATATTTTGCATAAAAAAAGAAAAACCTCGGCAAAGCCAAAGTTATATTAGATAATTAGTGCATGCGACATAACTTAAAGTCTACATAACTTTGAAATTATAAGTTGAAATAAATACTTCGTCAAGTCATTGAATTAAATCAAAATAATTTAAGATTACTCAGTAATGTAAGTGACTAGTGCAATTAAAAATTATTTGACAGTATTATTTAACAATGATAAGGTTTTTTTGAAATAGGGGTAATTCATTTGATCAAATTGTCACAAAAAGGGGGAAGCATGAATCGAAAAGAAAAAATAGTGAAAATAATTTTTTTTGTATGCAATATTTTTGTAATATCAATTAATTTAGCTAATGCGACAATAGAGCATAATCTTTCAAAAGAGGAATATCGTCAATGTATTGGAGTTAATTTTTATGAAGAATATGTTTTAATTTTTTACGAAGATGATAAAACATTCATAACTCATAATGAGATTATGGAAGACTCTAGTGAAATGGTGTATCTTCGAAAAGAATGGATTGCAGAAAAATTAGGCACGCCAGAAGAAACGCTATCTTTTCTCGGGATTAAAAAAGAACGATTTGGAGATATTATAAAGATATATTCTGAATGTGACGGAGGTCATAAAAATATCAGGAGAGTCATCGTACTTAAGTGAATACCCATTTCATGTGCAAGCTCGTGGCAAATCCACGAGCTTCATTTTTTAAAATTTGATATGATATAATTATAGTAATTAATATAGAATAGGTATGTCCGAATATTATCGTGGTAAGCGCAGTCGAAATATCTACGCACCAGAACAGAAAACTTCATTTAAAATATCACGTTCAAAGATTGATCTTTTTCTGAGTTGCCCACGATGTTTTTATGTTGATCGTCGTTTGGGAGTGGGTCGTCCGCCTGGATTTCCATTCGCTATCAATTCTGCGGTGGATCATCTTCTCAAAAATGAATTTGATGCACTTAGGCATGTTGGAAAAACACATCCTCTCATCGAAAAATTTGGAGTTGATGCTCGGCCAGTCGCACATCGAATGCTGGATGAGTGGCGTGAAAACTTCAAAGGCATACACTATCATGATATAAAAAATAACTTTATCGTGACGGGTGCGATTGATGATCTTTGGGTTGATTCTCATGGCCAATATATTGTAGTTGACTATAAGGCGACCGCTAAGTCTGAGCCAGTGACGGCGCTTGAATTAGGCGGTTATCATGATGGATATCGCAGGCAAATGGAAATATATCAATGGTTATTGCGTAAAAATGGTCTTACGGTATCTGATACGGGATATTTTGTGTACTGCACGGGACAGCCAGATAATGAGCGCTTTGATGCACACGTGCTGTTTGATATGCATCTAATCCCATATACAGGTAATGATCAGTGGGTGCAGGGCACAATCGATCAGATGAAAATTGTTCTTGATCATAATGAACTTCCCGATGCATCAGCGGATTGTGACTACTGTCTTTATATCAATGATCGTATACATGTTGAAAATTTGTATGAATGATTTTTTATGAAAAAAAATGTAAAAATCAACGGACGAAAGGGTAAGTTGGGGTATCGCACAGCAACGGAATTTCAAATGCGTGTGTTTGCAGCTGTAAAAAAAATTCCAAAAGGAAAAACACTCACATATAAGGAGATAGCAGAAAAAATTGGGCAACCACAAGCTTATCGTGCTGTGGGTAATGCACTCAACACAAATTATGATCCATCAATCCCTTGCCATCGTGTAGTTCGCAGCGATGGTACTCCGGGAGGGTACAATCGGGGTTCGGAAGAGAAAGTCGCAATATTGCGCAAAGAAAAGCGTGTATGATTATTGTTGTATCACGTAGGTCATCAAAGACGCATACGTTGGTTGAACGATGCGCATATTATTTTATTATTTTTAAAATTTTTATCTATAGGAGAAAAATAATATTTTTGATATAATAATTACATGAAACAGAAACAAAATCTTGCAAACTTTTTTAATGCACAAACGATTGCCGTAATCGGTGCAAGTGCAACAGAAGGAAAAGTGGGGCATACAATTGTAAAAAATATTTTATCATACGGATATGCGGGTGAAGTGTATTTGATAAATCCGCATCGAGAAAAAATTCTCAAAAAAAAATGTTACGCATCGATAAGCGAAATCGGTGTAAAGATTGATTGTGTCATAGTTGTTGTGCCAGCACCACTCGTTTATGATGTGATTGCTGATAGTGTTTTATTTTGCAAAAACTTCGTTGTGATTTCTGCTGGATTTGGTGAATCAGGACTATCTGGACATAACCGAGAAATGCAATTAAGCAAACTTGCGCAGGATCAAGGACTTACGATTATTGGTCCAAATTGTTTGGGGTATATCATTCCATCATTAGGACTAAATGCATCATTTGCGACGGGCATGCCACGCATCGGTCCGGTTGCGTGCATTTCACAATCAGGGGCATTAATCGTTGCGCTTTTAGATAAAGCAGAACAGGATCATGTAGGTTTTTCATCTGTTGTTTCGATTGGGAATAAAATGCAAGTTGGTGTGTCAGATCTTATTTCATATTATGCAACTGATCCTGCAACACGTGTCATCGCTGTATATCTTGAGGGTGTGGTTCAAGGAAGGGAATTGATGCAATCAATAGCACGTGCAGTTAAAAATGACAAAAAAGTAATTATCCTGAAAGCAGGTCAATCACATGCTGCACAAAAAGCAATTGCACTTCATACGGGATCACTTGCAGGTGATGACGAGGTATTTGACTATGCTCTAAAAAAAGTTGGTGCAATCCGCGTTGCAACATTTGATGATCTTTTTGCGATGATCATGCTTTCTGTACACACTATCGATATGAGACCTAATTTGTCGTTTCGTAATATCGGTGTGATCACTAATGCTGGCGGACCCGGTGTTCTTGTAACTGACGAGATTGCAACTAAAAAAAATATTATCATGAGTGAACTTTCTCAAAATACGATTAAAGTTCTCACAAAAAAATTACCGCCCGCCGCATCAACACACAATCCAGTAGATCTTTTAGGTGATGCTACGGTTGATCGATATATGATTGCAATTGCACAGCTTATACGAGATCAAAACGTGGATGTTTTATTGGTGCTTTTGACACCACAGGATCATACACCCGTTTTAGAGGTCGCTAAATTTATCATAGAGACACAAAAAAAGACTAAAAAAATTATTATTGTATCATTTATTGGTGGACGTAAGGTTGCAAATGCAGTGGCATTATTGCGAGAAAATGGTATAGCACATTTTGCCTCACCACAGCAGGCAATCAATACTTTAGATCATTTATTATCAAAAACAAAAACATATTCATTGGCTTTCCCGCCTTGTTCAATAAGTAAGAAAGAAAAAATTGACAATATATTAAAGAACATGAGCAAACGCCGTAGTTTGTATTTTGATGAGTGCGCACAAGTTGCACAAATCTATGATATTCCTACTATAGCGCATCATGATATTACGAAGGGTCTTTCTGCACAGATTCATGAAACATATCCGTGTGTTGCAAAAATTGATGCCCCAACAATTTTGCACAAAACAGATCGTGGTGGTGTGATCTACCCAATCAATAACTTATCCGAATTACATCATGCATGGATGTATTTGCGACATTCATTTAATGATCCTTTGGCGCGTATAATTACACAACCGATGTTACCAATTAAAAATGAATTGATTATTGGTATGAAAAGAGATGATATTTTTGGCACAGTTGTTGTAGTTGGATTGGGGGGTATTTATACGGAATTTTTGAATGTAAAAGTACTTTTTATAGCACCTATAAGCCTTGCAGAAATCATACATACATTGAAAGTGGGTAAACTGGCTTTTTTATTTGCACGTACACGCGGTCAACAACCGTATCATATTGAAGCTATTGCACAAATTGTTTATAATGTAAGTAAGCTTGGAAATGATAATTCCGCTATCAGTGCTATCGATATAAATCCTCTATTGGTATATAATGATGATAGAGGCGACATAGTTGTGGACATTAAAATTGTATTATAAAAAGTAATATAAAAGTATGACGTTACAAAATAAGAATAATCAATTCTTGGAAGGTGAAGAAATTGCAAATGATGCAAGTGTTGTAGATATCTTTGATCAGTATGGTGCATCTGATGACTCAAAAGCAGATTTTTCATCCGTAATAAATCAAACAGTTGCTTCTGCCGTGTCTCGCCCCAATGATGATGTGGTTGTCGCTACAGAGAGCAATGAGGTAGTAGAGGAAAAACAATGGGAAAAAGAATATGAACAAAAGCAAGACATAACACCAGCACAGGAGATTAGGACTGATGTTCAGCAGTTTGACAATGAAAAAAAGCACCTGCCAAAAGAGGCAATTGAAATTGTGAAGAGTGAAGAAAAAACGTCAGATTCAGATGATTTCAAGAAATCTGATGTAGTCGAAACACTTCCTCCCGTAACTCAACCGACTATTCAGATGACACGAGAGAGTTATGCTCCAAAAAAATCTACATCACAGAAAAATGAGACAAAGATCGATCCAAGCAAAAAAACAATTGCCATTGTGGATGATGATGTGGATACATTAGAGATGTATGCAAATATATTTGAAATAGCAGAATACAATGTCATACGTGCATCAGATGGATTAGAGGCTCTGAGTGTGATTGGGAATCACACACCAAACTTAATTTTTACAGGTATTGTAATGCCACGCATGGACGGATTTGCTATGATGGAAGCATTGAAACAGAATTCACGTACAGCAGATATTCCAGTGGTGATAAATTCACATCTTGGTCGTGAAGCTGACCGTAAGCGAGCAGAAGAGCTGGGTGCAAAGGATTTTATTGTCCGAGGATTTACATCACCCCGTGAAGCATTGGAACGTATTGGTGCGTTACTATTGCGCAGTGATTATACATTTCGTTTTGATTCGCATGATGCGGAAGCGAGAAAGCTTGTTAAGGATCTTGGTGCGAGTAACTTTTTTGTGTGTCCTCGTGGACAGGAGATGGTATTAAAGTTGAATATTGTTGATCCAAAAGAGCTTGTTTTTTCTGCGCGATTTAGTTGTGTCGATGCAAAAGACCCAAATACATAGAGAATTATTTGGCAAATAAGTGAAAAATCTGAATGTTTTTGAAGAAACATGGATGTATCCATGTTTTTTTGTGGTACAATAGCATTTATGAAATGGAAACCAAAATCTATAATAAATAAATCTATCAAGGATACATCCCTTGAACCAATTATCGAGCAACTACTTTTGCAAAGAGGTTTTTATACTAAAGATGATATAGAAAAATTTTTCAATCCAAATTTTGATAATGATTTTCATGATCCTTTCTTATTCAAAGACATGAATACGGTAGTTAAACGTGTTGCATTGGCGTATAAAAATAAAGAGTCAATCGGTATTTTTGGTGATCATGATGCTGATGGCGTATGTAGTGCTACAATTCTTGCTGAAGGTTTGGAAAAACGTGGTTGTGAGGTTGTGGTGTATATTCCAGATAAAATGACTGAGGGACACGGAATTAACTATGCAGCAATCAATGAATTTGCGAAAAAAGGTGTGACTTTAATGTTTAGTGTTGATTGCGGAACATCAAATGTCGCCGAAGTTGCTTATGCAAATGAAAAGGGAATTAATGTGATCATTACTGATCATCATAATGCACCGGAGATTTTACCTGATGCGTTTGCAATCATTAATCCACGCATTAAGGGCAATGCGTATCCATTTACAGAGTTATCGGGGACAGCCGTTGCATTCAAAGTATTACATGCAATATATTCACGACTATTTCCTCTCGAAATTCATCAACTCAAATGGTTTTTGGATGTTGTATGTGTAGGCACTATTGCTGATTGTATGCCGCTCATTGGAGAAAATCGTACATTGGTCAAATATGGCCTAATTGTATTGTCGAAGACGCGGCGCATTGGGTATCAGGAGCTATTTATTGCGGGAAATATAGCAATTTCACCCCAAAGGATGCCCACAGCAACGCTTGTCGCTTTTCATGTTGCTCCACGAATTAACGCACCAGGACGCATGAGTCACGCGAAGCACGCATATCATCTTCTTCGTGAGATATCACCGCATGAAGCGCGTACCAAAGCAATGATGATTGAAAAATATAACAATGATCGCAAAATAATTACAGAAAAAATTACCCGAGAAGTAGACTTAATCGTCAAAAAAGAATTCACCACTAAATCATGTATTATAATTGCAGGAGAAAATTATCCTATTGGTATTGTTGGTATTGTTGCCGGTCGTATCGCAGAAAAATATAAAAAACCGACAGGCATCTTCACAAAGCAAGAATTGGAAAGCAGGGGTTCATTTCGGAGCGTTACAGGGGTCCACATTGTTGATATGCTTACAGCGTGTGGAGATCTTCTTATTAAGTTTGGTGGACATGAAAAAGCAGCAGGTGCAATCATACGCAATGATAATTTTGATGCATTTTGTAAGAATGCAGATGCTTTTGTTCACAAATTATTACCGCACGGTTTAGAGGTTGCACGGTATTATGATCATGAAATTCAATTAGCTGATATTTCTGAGGCATTATTGCAAAAATTGACACTTTTTGAACCTTATGGCGAAGCAAATGAGGAACCAATCTTTCTCTTGCGTGATGTAGTACTTGCAGATGTGCGTGTGGTCGGTAGTGGGCAGTTACATGTAAAGATCAAGGTGTCTAATGTAAAGCAAGATCAGATGGTGGATGCAATTGGTTTTAGTCTTAAAAAGAAATGCGATGCGATCACGGATCGCAATCATGTAAATATTTTCTGTCACGTACAAAAAAACTCCTGGCAAGGTCGTGATACGATACAATTGCACATAATCGATATTTATGGTATTCTAGACCGCAATGTGTAAATATTGTATTGACACGTTCAGTGATCATGAGTTATTTAAAATTATTCTATAAGGCGGTGCAAAGATGAATGATGATACAAGGAATGTATACATGATTTGCATAGATGGTGGTCCAAATGGAGGCAAAAGCACTGGCAAAAGTGCAATTGCAAAATATCTTACGTCTATGGGTTATGCTGTAGTGACTACGCCAGAAGCAGCAACAGATTTGATGATGCAAGGTGTGCATCCGAGCATGTGTGATGATGCTCTTATTTTTCAGGATTTGGTATTCAATCGTACGGTGGATAATGAAAAATTCTTTATGTTAGCCGTGCAAATGATGGAGAATAAAAGTTTGCGTAAAAAATCTGTGATGATCTGTGATCGTGGACTGATGAGTGGCAAGGCATACACGTCACATGGTGACTTTACGAGATTGCTTGGGATGCATGGCTTTACTGAGAATAGCGCAAGAAATGCTCGATATGATCTTGTCATACACATGTGCTCAACCGCATGTGGTGTGGAAGATGTATATGAAGCGACACGAAAAAATAATCCTGTAAGAGTGGAAAATGTACAAGAGGCAAGGCTGTTGGATGCAAAGACCATCCAAGCATGGATTGGACATCGTGACCTAGAGATCATCACAAATGAATACGATTCATTTGAGGAGAAAATCAACGCGGTAATTGGCGTGATTGCAAAACGATTAGGCTTGCCAATGCCTATAGGTGAAGAGCGTAAATACTTGGTGGCAGATATTGCATTCTCTTTCCCAGAAAATACTGTGCACGCTGTCATCAGACAATATTATTTGGGTGAAAAAAAGTATATTCGTGAGATGCGCTTTGCATGTGGTACGGTAATGTATTTTTTTGTTGAAAAGGATGCGACCCCCTTCATCTAGGCGTCTGAGATTAGAAAAGGTCATTTCACGTGCTGAATTTGATCATTTAGCGCAGTCACCAGATGTTCGTTGCACCGAGATCAAAAAAACTCGTCATTTCTTTGTATGGGATAATCAGTACTTTCGGCTAGATGTTTTTTCTGCACCGCACAGATTACTTCTTTTGGAAGCGCAAACGACAACTACGCAACGAGCAATCAATTTGCCACCGTTTTTAACAGTAGTTCGTGATGTTACGGATGATGCACGGTATTACAATTATGCTATTGCGCATGCCGAGAATTGATTAAAATTTTACAATGAGAACTTTAGAACGAGCGGGTTCTGAAGTTCTTTTTATTTGTCAGATATTTGTTTCTGATGGTACAATGAATGTGATATAGGCTAAAAATAATATGAATGATATGAAAAGAATAGTAATATATACAGATGGTGGATCTCGGGGCAATCCAGGACCAGCGGGTATAGGGGTGTGGATTGAGACATTAGATAAAAAATATGCAGAAGTGATCGGACATGCTACAAACAATGATGCAGAATATCAAGCGGTAATATTTGCACTCAAAAAGTGCAAAAGTGTCATTGGAAAAAGTGGTGCAAAAGGCTCTGCAGTTCATGTGTATTTAGACAGTGAATTAGTAGTAAAACAACTTAACCATCAGTATAAGATCACAAAAGAAAATACACAAAGATACTTTTTGGAGGTGTGGAATCTTATGTTGGACTATGGCGCTGTAATTTTTGAGCATATCCCACGCGAAAAAAATGCGATTGCAGACGCTCTTGTCAATAAAGCGCTTGATAATCAGCAAGGCGGACATCATACGCTATTTTGACAAAACACATAGACTTTTTTTTGTATAACAAATAAATAAATATATAAAAAAAATCAATTTTTGAGGTAACAAAAAACGTTGACATTTTAGGGAGGATATGCTAACGTCATAGCAACATTCATTTTACTAGCTAAAATGAATTTTGTGTTTTATGGTATGATAATATGAATTTTAAATCGCATTTTGTCCGTGGAAATTTGATTTTTCTTTTTTTTGTGGCATTTATGGCAGGTGCAATATCAAAAAGATCTGTCGGGTATCATTTGTATATTGGGTATGATGATCCACAGGTGGCTGTTCAGCGCGGTGAACTTTATGATCTTGATAAGATCGAACAAAAACTGATTAAAAAAAGCATTTCCGAAGATCAATCATTGGAGCAAAAATAGGTCATAATCATTAATGATTATATATGACATATAAACAGTCGCATAAAGTCGAGAATATACGTCAAGATGCAGACACTGGCAAGAATAAAGATGATTCTGAGGTAGGTGCAAATATTCACAAAGAGGCAGGAGCAGTTCCATGTGAAAAATGCAAAAAATCGCGTAAAAGTAAACAATCATACATCGCAGTAATTATCGTTTTAGCAGGGATTGCTGGGGGTTCATTTTTTATAGATATTGTACAATTATTTGTACAAAAAGGGTTTTCGGCACGAGCAGTTCATGAGTCTCAAGTTATTGAATTTAATGGTGATACGTGGGTTCGCTATGATGACCCAAAAGTGCAAGTTGAAGTATTTGATGCAGACGATTGTGCGGAGTGTATGACTGACGAAGTTCTTGCGCATTTGCGTGCAGTTATGCCAACAATCGAAGCACGTCGCATAGATATGAATACCGAAGAAGGGAAACAGTATGCGCAAGCACACAATATTTCTTACATACCTTCTTTTTTGTTTTCTCATGAGGTTTTGTCTACGGATTTTTATCAGCAAGGAGCACTATTATTCTCGGACAATGAAAATCAAAAATATATGTTTGATATTGCACGAGCAGGTGTAAATGTGGGTAGATATCTTACTGTGCCGCAAGTTAATCGAGGTTTTGTTTTTGGAAATCAAGAAGCAAAAAATTCAATTGTCATTTTCAATCCGATATCATCAGATTATAAAAATATGAATACAATTGCAGATAAAATAATTTCAGATTTTGAAAATGATGTTGTGGTTTCGATTTATGTGATGCCGCAAGATGATCAACCTCGCACGACTATTTTAACGAGGGCAATCAATTGTGCTCATGCACAGAATATGTATTTCGAGTTTTCTGAGGAATATGCTAAAAACAGTAAATCATATACTGAAAATACTAATTATATTGAGGAAATAAAAAAATACGCAAAAAATATCAAGATGGACGAGGCTCAACTTGATGTCTGCTTGGTGGATAAAAATACGCAAAAAAATATTGATCAGATGAGACGTGAGTCGGTTCGTTTTGGGGTGAGCACATCATCGCCGACAGTATTTATAAATGGGCAAATTGAAAAAGAAAAAATTTCATATGAATTATTGCAAGATCGAATAAAAGCATCGCGTGAATAACGTGAGAGAAAATAATCTCGCGTAGGCATTTAGGCTCTCTTTTTACTTTGATTACGATAAAAAAGATTATTTTTCATAATAATCAATTTTTTCTATTCCAAATATTCCTTAGCTGCAATCTCGCATACTGGTTTATAATAAAATTTAATGGGACATTGATTCGCAAAATGGGGAAGTAATGATGTTTGATGCAATAATTGCTGATCATGAGCAATTGGTGATTGCGGTTGATAAAGTTTTATATTCTATAAACAGTGCAAATTGGACATTAACATCTGTATATTGTCAGCAATACGGGGATGCAGTATACTGATAATATACAATAAAATAGAAGGGGATTTATATTATTCATGTGTCTTGACGTTTCTAAATAAGACGGGGATCAAGGGTGAAAATACGATTCCCGTCTTTTTAGGAGCGACAAATATGATATATAGTATATTGAAGTGATTTTATTACGTTATTAATTCTTATTTTAAAAATGATGAAAAATTTACAAGGTTCGCAGACAGAGAAGAATCTCCTCAAGGCTTTTGCAGGAGAGTCGCAAGCGCGTATGCGATATGATTATTATGCGTCAGCTGCAAAAAAAGAGGGATTGGAGCAAATCTCTGCACTATTTTCCGAGACAGCACTCAATGAAAAGGAGCATGCAAAACGCTTCTTTAATTTTCTTGAGGGACGGATGGTGGAGATTACAGCGACATATCCTGCTGGCAAGATTGATGTAACACTCAAAAACCTTAAATCGGCAGCAGATGGTGAGAATGAGGAATGGACAGAATTATATCCAGAATTCGCACGTGTTGCACGAGAAGAAGGTTTCTCCGAAATTGCAAGTACATTTGATAAAATCGCTTTGGTGGAAAAAGCCCATGAAACACGGTTTCGGAAATTATTTGATAATCTCAATGAAGGTAATGTATTCAAAAGCGGAGATATAATCGTATGGAAATGTCGTAATTGTGGGTACCTTCATGAGGGAAAGGTATCTCCAGCAAAATGTCCAGCATGTCTCCACCCACAAGCATTTTTTGAAATACATTGTGAAAACTATTAATCAATAGCATCTATCATATGTCTGATTTAACAAATAAAACCATTGTAATCACCGGAGCGGGACGGGGTATCGGCGCAGAAACAGCACGAGAATTTGCTCGTCAGGGAGGATATATTGTTATCAACGACCTTTTACCAAACCAACAGATTGATTCCCTGATGGATGAAATCGGTCGAAATCACTGTTCTGCTGTTTATGCAGATGTGAGTAACGAAGATGGTGTGTCTCGCATGTTCACAGAAATTCGCGTGCTTCGTAATACGATTGACGTACTAATTAATAATGCCGGTATTGTTGCCTCTGCATCTCTGCAAGACACCACACTAGATAAATGGAATAAAACTTTTGCTGTCAATATGGCGGGAACTTTTTTGTGTACCAAATATGCTGTGCCTCTTATGAGCAATGGGGGATCAATTGTCAATGTTGCGTCGATTAGGGGTGTATATAACTATGGACGACCTCCGATTGCAGATTATAGTGCATCCAAAGCAGCTGTAATCAGTTTTACAAAAACAATGGCAAAAGACCTTGCGCCGCTTGTTCGCGTTAATTGTGTTTCACCAGGTGTCGCGGAGACAGAAATGACACAAAAATATTCAGAAGAATTTATTGCAAAGATCAAAGATGAAATTTATCTTGGAAACTTAATACAACCTTTGCAAATTGCAAAAGCAATTGTTTTCTTAGCATCCGATGACGCAAATGGTATTACTGGGGAAAATTTGATGGTAGATGGTGGACAAAGTCTAAGTAAATAAATGTATGATAAAAGCAATTCTATGTGATCGTGATGGCGTGCTTATCAATTCAGAAATTGTGAATATTGCCTCGTCATTGCATGCATTGGCAGATTTAGGAGTGTCTACAGACAAATCAGATGAGGGGATCATTATGGGAAAACATCCTAAAGATTATGTGGCGAGTTTTGTAAAAAAATATCGTATTAATGGAAATGATTTTTTATCACGACGTAAAGTGATTTATAAAAAAATGCTTTTTGAAACGGCGCCTTTTATGGATTCTGTTGATTTACTGAAGGAATTAAAAAAAAGCGGTTTTCATATCGGCTTAGTCACGAGTGCAAATCGTAAGTCCACACATGATGTTTTGGTGCATTTTCACCTGGCAGAACTTTTTGATGTGACGGTGACATTTGAAGACTGTGAACGACGGAAGCCTTATCCGGATCCTTATATCATCGGAGCTGCATTATTGCATGTATTACCAGAAGAATGTCTTGTTCTTGAAGATTCGCAGGTTGGGTTGCGTGCAGCCAAAGCTGCTGGCATGATCTGCATTGTGCGTCAAAATTATAAGACTAAATATGAGAATTTTTCTCAGGCGGATTTGGTCGTACAATCTCTTGCAGATGCAAAAGAATTTATCAGTGCACTACACAAATAGTAAGAGGACAATTGCTGTCAAAAAAAATGATAGACTAATCCACGTCATCCATCCTGGCACAGCCACTGTGCATGAATAACGATCGAGTTCACGGGTTTTATTGACATAAAATTGGCGGATTAATTGTTCATCCAGCTCACCGATATTGTATTTTTTCAAAACAAAGAATTCGTCATCGCATGCCTTGTAGATTGTACAAATATTGCGAAAAAGTTTTGATGAAATTTTATCAAGGATTGAGAGGTATTGTGTCAGTGCAATAAGAATTGCACAAATAGCAAAGATATTGCTCCATATGATGAAAAGCTGATTATCCGCGTGTATCAAAAATGATCCTATAAAAATGGCAAGTGCACTCGCACTAATGACGATATTGAAGTTATACAGACGATCATTGAGTTTTCCAGCAGTATTTTGCATCTGAAAAAATAACGTCAATCGACGTTCCTCTAATTCTTCAATATGCTTTTTGAGGTTTTCCGTAGTGGTCATTGCAAAATATACTAAAATGATACTAACTCATAATTATACTACATTTATTCGTTAATGTCAAGCGCTGGAGGTAATATCCACACACATATGGCGGTTTTTCCAAGATAGGTATATCTTGATGGATGAGTATAAATATGCCAACAACAATCAAAGATGAGCGTCTGAGATGGGTACTGCCCATTATCAACAAAGAACTAAAACTTAAGGATG
>JBBQZC010000019.1:0-25015 GCA_038208115.1 Candidatus Moraniibacteriota bacterium | reverse complement strand
CACACTTGGCAACGATATGATTCACGCCAGGGACGTTGTAGAGGCCATCATATGCACGATCAATGATATCGCGACTTTCATGCGGGAGACGATTAAAGCTTGTTTGATTTTCGAGGTTTAGGTAGTTGGAGGTGGTGGGTTCTTGTGAGGGAATTTTTTCTGCACTCATAATTTTAGAAAGCCTATGGTGTAATAAAAGACACGTAAAATATTTGCATCATATTTTTTTATACTACTATAATACCTCAAAATCAAAAAAAATGAAAATAACTAATCGTATAAAACGCGATGCCCCCAATAATTGAAAAATTAAAAACATTGACAAGTTATACTTATCAATGTTTATTTGAGAATTACTCTTCACATTCTCGCTATGTCAGAGGCATTGTGATATGCACGGCTGTGCCTTTCCCCAAAGTACTGTCAATCAATAGCTCTCCACCAAGCCGCTCTTTGATTATTTCCTTACATACTGACAATCCAACTCCTTTATCGTCAGCATTTTTTTTGGTGGTAAAATTCGGGATAAACACTTTCTCCAATATTTCTGGTGACATGCCCATCCCATTGTCTTTTACCTCTATATCCAACAGGTTACCATTTTTCACATCAGCAAATATGCTCAGAGAAGCGGACTCGTCTACATACTCTTTTTGCATCATCGCATCATAAGAATTTTTGATCACATGCAATAAAATTTTTATCAGAAGCTCTGCGTTTTTTTGAGGTATTGTCATTGGAGTCAAAATATTGATGCTAGACACACCAATTCTTCTCGAATTACTGAGATTGAGAACAATTTGAAAAATCTCTCCTATCTCACTATCTCCAATATTACCCAAATTTTTGCAATCATCGAATTGATTGGAAATGATCTGACTACCAGCCTCCAATACGCTGTTTCTTGCTATGCAAGAAGCTACTGCCAGATCATCAATATCTCGTCGCGTGATGTCAAAATTCTTATTGACCCAGCTCATTTCTGCTAGTTTAGCATTAAAAATGATTGCTGTAAGAGCGTCTCTGAGACGATAAATCATGGGATTAAAAACACTACGAGTTTCTTTGACTAATTCTGCACTTATCCTACCAGCAGCAGAACGGATAATTCCAAGTATCCCCAAAAGTGCAAATTCAGAATCCCCCTCATTTACGACATTTTTCGCTTTTTGAGAATTCCCATAAATATAATTTGTTCTTCTGTGTAAATCTATGAGAAACATCTCTCCTACAAGCTCCTCAAATCCTTTTGATATGACTGCGCTCATGTGTGGTCACCTTCTATGTAGAGTTTAAAGTACACAATATGATTAAATCGATGAGTTGATTCTAGCATAGTCACTTAAACTAATGCGAAAATCAAAATGAATTGAAAATGAACTTCGGTACGTATATTTCTCACAAAAGTCATTAACCGATAATATTGACTAATTAGCAAATATGTGCTATAATATATCTTCGTACATAAATAGTCATTAATATTTCTATGAAATTACTTCTCATCGAAGATGAAAAAGATATTGCAGTATTCGTCAAAAAAGGATTGGAATCCGAGCTTTTTTCTGTGGATGTCGCCCATGATGGAAATGAGGGAGAGCGCCTAGCTCGCATGAATGATTATGATGCGCTGATTGTGGATTACAATCTCCCGTTTAAAAATGGTATAGAAATCTGTCAATCGCTCCGAAATTTGGGCAAAACATATCCCATCATTATGCTTACAGCAGAAAAAGAGATGAAAAATAAACTTGACGCTTTTTCTAGCGGAGTAAATGATTATGTCACAAAGCCGTTTGCAATCGAAGAACTCGTCGCTCGCATCCGTGCACTACTGCGCAACACACCAGAAAGCACAAGTATCATTCTCAAGCATAAAGACTTGGAAGTGGACCTCAAAAACTACATTGCAAAACGTTCAAATAAAAATCTCAATCTTCGCAAAAAGGAACTCGCTTTACTTGAGTATTTTCTTCGTAATCCTGGCGCAATTCTCACGAGAAGCATGATCCTTGAACATGTCTGGGACACCAATGCTGATCCATTTACAAATACAGTTGACGTACACATTCGACTCCTTCGCAACAAGATCAATGCCACTGGTAAAGAAAAAATGATCGACACAATCCGTGGCATCGGATACCGCTTATAAAAAATTAAAAACTCTCAGATATCTGAGAGTTTTTAATTTTTATTATTTTTTTGGTAAAGGCAACTCTATAATAAATGTAGATCCTTTATCTTTTCCAGCAGATTTCGCAAAAATTTTTCCCTTATGCACCTCCATAATTTTTTTGCCGAGATACAACCCTAATCCCACGCCGTTCTTTTTTATTTTTTGCGCTTTTTCACCCCGCGAAAATTTATCAAATAAAAATTTAAATCCTGCTTTCTCAATTCCCATACCCGTGTCAGTGACGATAATCTGAATTGTTTTATCATTCTTTTTAGTCTCGATCCGCACGCTTCCTTTCTCTGTATATTTAATCGCATTGTCTACGATATTTGAGATCGTCTCTCGGATCTTGTTATAATCCATCATTACAGCTGGCATTTTCGGAGACTTTTTTAGCTCTAATGCAATATTTTCCTTATGTGCTATAACTGTAAATGATTGGAAAATTTCTTCTACGAGTTCATTGATATCTTCCAATTTAAAATCAAAAACCATTCTTCCAGTTTCAATTTGTGATACATTAAGCATGTCCTCCACCAAAGTTATCAATCGATCATTGGCTGTTTCAATATATTGGACAGGTTCTAGAAAATTTTCCGACAAGGGACCATATGACCCATTTTTGATCAAAGATATAAATCCTTTCATTGTTGTTAACGGCGTACGTAACTGATGTGATGCCATCGAGATAAACTCCGACTTAACCTGATCCAGTTTACGCAATTGCAAATTTGCCACATTCATTTCTTCCGTTCTTTTCATTTCTTTCTTTATAGCAAGAATCAAGATTGCACCCAAAACAACAATAAAAAAAAGTAAAATAAATTTCAAAATATAATCCAATGGAGAGTTAGAGTGGAGTAATTGAAATACATTTATTGAAATAATAATCAATATCAACAACTGTGCAAGCACCAATTTTGCACCTAAAAAATTGTGCTTATAAATTGCGATACATGTGAAGATAACAAAAAATATTGAACTCACACTATCGAGATTCGTCAGTGTAAATATGCCAAATGCAGGTAAAAAACCACTTACAAAAAGTGACGTACCGATAAAAAGACCCATACCAAGAAAGATCAATAAGTTTTTATGACGCGTATCACCTTTTGCTCTCTTGTAAAAAATGAACATTCTCACCGTGGCAAATATCCCTCCACAAATGAGATAGATCAAAAAAAGCGGAAACAGTACACCCTCTGTCATGACGATGCCTGTTGCAGTAATCTGTCGAACATTTTCAATGATGATATTTGTAAATAACGACATATACGCGATGCCCCCAGCAAGAACATAAATGACCACATGTTTCCACGGTGCATTATTCCTTTCATAATAGATGTATGTCCATGATAGTGCTGCACCGATGATCATCGTACCAAAAGCATAAGCTGGTCGTGGAAAATATAAGTTGTATGTATAATAGATCAAAAAATTAAATAATATCCATATACTTGAGATAAGGCAAAAAAAAGCAAATGATAAATTTTTTGCATTTAATGGATTTCCAATAAGCACAAAAAAGCCCACGAGAAAACTTAAAATACATGCAATCAAAATAATGTAAACCATAAAAAAACAACGTAAATTATTGATATTGTATTATATCATAAATTTACGTTGTGTTCGAAAGATTAGATTATGTCATCAAACTATCTCATCTCGCACGTCTCGCAGAGCGCGCACAAGTCTATGCACATCTTCTTCTGTGTGCAGAGCTGTCAGAATAATCCGTAAAATTGCATGGTTCTTTTCTATTGCTGGAAAATACACTTTCCCAACTGAGATACCTTTCGCCAAAAGTCGATCATGCATTGGTTCACACAATCTATCACCGACACGCAATGGTATGATGTGTGTACTAGAATCCAATGTGTCGAAATCAGCATTCTTCAATTCACGGAGAGTATGTGCAGAAAGAGCATGTAAATGCTTCCGCCCTGATTCACCATATGGTCCACGTATGAGATTGATAACATCCCTCGCAGTTGCAGCAATATACGGTGGAAGCCCTGCAGCAAAGATGTATGGCTCCAAAGATTTTTTTGCAAAACGAACTGCCTCAATTTGTGGAAGTGTGACATACCCGCCTAATCCACACGCAAAAACTTTACTCAATGTGCCCACTTCCAAAAAAACAGAACGATCGATATCTTCTAGTCCATCCAAAAACAAAAAACCGCGTCCCTCTTGTCCATATACACCATCGCTATGTGCAGTATCTAATAAGATATGTGCATCATATTTTTTGGCAAGATCATAGAGCATACGCATATCGATAGCATCGCCATGCATAGAAAATACCGTGTCTGTGACAATAAGCTTATCAGCATCGGTTTGTGCATATCGCGACATTTTTTTTTCGAGATCTTCATAATCCAAATGACGATACACGACTGTTCGCACCTTCTGCTGTGGTCCCGTATCTTTTCTGAACTGTAAAATCGGTCGCTGAATCGAGATGTGGGTGAATGCATCGATAAACACAATTACTGGTGGTCGATTTCTTAAAAAGTCGTCACCCGCGATCATCAAGCTCTGACTGGTCAATAACTCAATAACACTTTTTGCCGCGAGATAACCAGAATTGAACATGAGACACGATCCAACTGGAAATCCTTTAAATGCAGAGATTGCATCTTCACAGTTTTGTACTGTATCAGTCTGTAAGATCAATGGCGAGCACGCCAATCCGGATCCGAGTTGATCCAAATACCCTCGCATAATCTCTGGCACACCAAGATCCCCCAGATACTGTAGTGTATTGAATGATATAACATCATTATGCTTCTCCACCGTGATACGTGGTCCCAAAGGTGTGCCAATAGCTGTTGTAATTGTGCGATATTTATCTGTCTCTGCGGACTGTGCCTGCATATTAGCAGCCATGCGGAAAAAACGTTTCATCCCATCCTCCTGTAATTGAATCTGATATCCACTCTTCTGTAAACGATCTATTCACCTTGTTTATAAATTTTTATACACATTCTCCTTTCGTGTTTTTTGTTTTTGTTTGTATTTTTTTATTAAGTAACGATTTCAGTCGTTGTATTATACCACAAAAAAAATGATCCATAGTATACACGGATCATCCTATAATATATCTATCAATATTTTCCTGATAGCAATACAATTGCTAGCAATCTTTTTTTAGCACGCCGAATCAAAGTGCCAACGCTGCTTATTGGTTTATCGATGATCTTGCTAATTTCTTTATAAGATCGATCTTCAAAATACTTGAGACGGATCACTTGTGCATACTGATCTGGCAACTCACCAAGCGCATCAGAAAGCTCATCACGTAATTCAATTTGAAACCATTCTTCCAGAGCAGTCCCTGACGCATCCGCTGTATCACTATAATCTTTTGCATTGCTAATGTCATCAATCGAAATTGTTTTTTGTTGATTGTGCTTCGTAAACCAATTCATTGTTTCATTATGCGCAATGCGATAAATCCAAGAAGAAAATTTTTTATTACAATCAAACGAATCAATATGATTGAGAGTTTTTATAAAAACAATTTGTACCACATCTCGCGATTCTTCAGCATTTTTAATAAAACCCATCACATAGCTAAAAATTTTATTATCATACCGTGTGATAATGTGATCAAAATAGTGCGTTTTACCTTTCTGAACTTGCGCAACAATATCATTGTCACTCCACACATCACTCTGTGTTATTGTATCGCGATGCGATTTTATTGACATAGCGTATTGCAAAAAATATATAAACTCCGTACTATAAGAGTACTATAATCGTATCATTTTATGCAAATGAAGCAATCTATGAATATACTCGCCATCGAGACATCGTGTGATGAAACGGCTGGTAGTATTATTTCAATCAATGATAATATTTTGACTGTTCGGTCAAATGTAATATCTTCACAAGTTGCTCTCCATGCAAAATGGGGTGGTGTCGTGCCAAATCTCGCAGCACGTGAGCATACAAAAAATATCATTCCTGTACTCACACAAACTCTAAAAGAAGCTAATATGACGAAGGAAGATATTAATCTTATCGCAGTAACACAGTATCCAGGATTAATACCTGCGCTTCTTTCCGGCGTAAGTTGTGCAAAATCGCTCTCTTATGCATGGCAAAAACCTCTGATTGGCATTCATCATATCGAAGGGCATATCTACGCCAATTGGATTGATCGCTCTGACCCAATCACATTTCCTGTTCTCGCACTCGTTGTTTCTGGCGGACACACACAACTCATCCTCATGTCTGGACATTGTCAATATGAGATTATCGGAGAAACGCAAGATGATGCCGTCGGCGAAGCATTTGATAAAGTCGCGCGCATATTAGGGCTCGGTTATCCTGGGGGACCAGTCATCTCAGAACATGCACAAAAATTTGCGGATCAAAACATTACAAATGATATTACATTACCTGAGCCGATGTTACATAGTGGCAACTATCATTTTTCATTTTCTGGTATTAAGACTGCCGTCCTTTATCTCGTCAAAGATTATCGCAAAAAAAACCATCTCACTGATATTAACGCACTTCCATCAGACTTTATCAATCGTGTTGCACATGCATTTCAAAATGCAGTAGTAAATGTCCTTATTACAAAAACTCTCCGCGCCGCCGAAGAATATACCGTATCCACAATAATGCTTGCAGGCGGTGTAAGTGCTAATATACAACTGCGTGCAGCGTTTGCTTCACGCATAAAAAGCACAATCCCCAACATCATATTCTCAACACCACAATTTTCATATTGCGTAGATAATGCTGCTATGATAGGCATAGCTGCATATTATCGGTATCAATATATGGACAGTGATTCTCAAAAAGCTCTCACAACCACATGGCTAACAATGCAAGCACAAGCACATCAATCTTTAACTGAGTCAAAATAGCAATTATCGTATATCATACATAACCTTTACAGCACATTCTTCGAAAATGCTTTTTTTCTTGAAAAACATTAGTAATGCTGATATGCTAATATTATGACATTACTATTTTTATCATTATGAAAGAGTTACCAAAAAATTATTCCCCTCAAGATACTGAAGATCAGATCTACGCCTTATGGGAAAAATCTGATTGCTTCAATCCCGACCATATCGATGGTGAACCCTTTTCAGTCATGATGCCTCCACCAAATGTCACGGGAGTACTGCACCTCGGTCATGCATTGGAAAATTCTATCATGGATACCATGGTACGATATGAACGCATGAATGGCAAAAAAACACTTCTCCTCCCTGGCACAGATCATGCGGCCATTGCAACACAGGCAAAAGTAGAAAAAATTCTTATATCTCAAGGTATTTTACATCCGCGTGAAGAGTTGGGACGAGAGAAATTATTACACGAGATTAAAGCATTTGCTGAAGACTCCAAAAAAACGATCTTGTCCCAAATTAAAAAAATGGGAACAAGCTGCGATTGGAGTCGTCTTGCCTACACTTTCGACGATGCGCGCAACATTGCCGTTTTTACTGTATTCAAAAAAATGTTTGATGATGGTCTCATTTATCGTGGTCACCGCGTTGTAAATTGGTCCATCAAAGGACAATCCACATGTTCAGACGAAGAACTGGAGTATATCGAGCGTCCTGCAAAACTTTATACATTTACCTATGCTAAAGATTTCCCAATCCCAATCGCTACAACACGTCCAGAGACAAAACTTGGTGACACGGCCGTTGCGGTACATCCCAATGATACACGGTACCAGAAGTATATTGGTCAGACATTTACAGTCAACGTAGGCGCCAAAAACCCACTTAAAATCAAGGTGATCGCAGATGATTCAGTAGATCCCTCTTTTGGCACAGGCGCACTCGGCGTAACACCTGCACACAGTGCAATCGATTATGATATGTATACACGCCAGCGGGCTCAAGGAAATCCGATCGAACTCATCCAAGTCATCGATCAAAATGGTGCAATGACTGAGTTATCTGGTCCAGAATATACAGGACTCTCTGTAGAACAGGCACGTGAAAAATTTGTTTCTTGGTTGCGAGAAAGCACACTTTTACTGAAAGAGGAGGCTATCATGCAAAACGTCGGAACATCAGATCGTTTTGGCGATATTGTCGAAGCAATTCCGATGACGCAATGGTTTATTGACGTTAATAAAACCATTCCTGGCAAAAATAAAAGTCTCAAAGATCTCATGCGTGAAGCAGTGACAATCGGTCATAATGCGGACCCTAATCAGAAAATTACAATTTGTCCGAAAAAATTTGAAAAAATCTATCTTAATTGGATCGAAAATTTACGCGATTGGTGTGTCAGTCGACAGATTTGGTGGGGTCATCGCATCCCTGTATGGTATTGTTCATGTGGCGAAATGCTCATCTCACAGACACAGCCGGCACACTGCACATCCTGCACATCCACGACATTCATTCAAGATGCCGATACATTGGATACGTGGTTTTCATCAGGACTCTGGACATTTTCTACACTTGGTTGGCCAGAAGAAACTCCAGACTTCAAAACATTTCACCCGAGCAATTGGATGCAAATGGGACATGAGATACTATTTTTTTGGATGGCACGCATGATACTCATGTCGACATACGTAATCGATCAAATACCGTTCAAGGATGTCTATATTCACGGCATGCTCCGCGATGAAAATGGCAAAAAGTTTTCAAAATCGGCAGGAAATAATATTGATCCAATAGATATTATAGAAAAATTTGGCACTGATGCACTGCGACTCAGCCTCCTTTCTGGTATTGCACCTGGCAATGATTCAAAATTTTATGAGGAAAAAGTGATTGGCGCTCGTAACTTCGTAAGTAAATTATGGAATATTAGTCGATTCATAATGAGCAAATCAAAACTAACTACAACACAAGATCAAAAAATCAAACGTGATGATCTGACAGTTTTTGACAAAATGATCATTCAAAAAATGCATCATGTGATCATTTCTGTAAGAAAAGATTTAGATAATTACCGCTTCTCTCAGGCGATCGAAAAACTGCACCATTTTACATGGAATGATTTTGCAGATTGGTATATAGAAATTTCCAAATTTGAATCAAACACTGCTACAAAACAAATCATCTTGCCGATACTCTTAAAAGATCTTCTTGCACTGTGGCACCCTTTTATTCCCTTTGTAACAGAAGAAATCTGGCAACAATATAGCGCAGATAAACTACTTGCTATCTCTCCTTATCCAAATGCACAATTTTATATACCATATATTGACACGCATACCGATATCACATCCACAGCGGACATGATTATGGAAATAATTTCAACTATTCGTACAATTCGACAAGAACAAAACATTACACCTGATACAAAAATCTCTATAATGATCGATAACCGAAAAAGTCTACTCGGAACAACAGAAGTGCTATCTGCGTATGAACATATTATCAAAAACCTTCGTACTGGAATTACAAAAATCGAATTTATAACCGCAGATATCGCAATGCCATCAACTATTGCAAAAACAACAACTCACGGCGTAACAGTTATTCTATCATTGAATACTCTCATCAAAGATACACGCGCGCGCGAGAAGAAAGAGAAAGAACTTCTCAAGATGCAGAAATATATATCTGCACTTGAAAATAAATTATCCAATGAATCTTTTGTCACACATGCACCAAAAGATATCATAGCAGGAGAAGAAACGAAACTCAAAACAGCTAAAAAACAAGCACAAGACATCGTTACATATCTTGATAATATAAAAACATAAAGCATCATGCGTAAATGGGAATCATTTATTCTTGGAATATCTATTGCATGTGTAGCATTGTTTGCACAAGTATTTATTAGCGTTATTTGTGAAATATTCTTACACATGTCTTATGTCGTACAGTATGATACACACGCATCATTGCGTATGATTCTCCCATCGATGGTCATTGCGGCAAGTATCGAAGAAATTCTTCGCATGAGTATCACCAAAGGACGTATAAATCACTATATATCAAGCACCACATCATCACTAATCACACATGGCATACTACTCGGACTTGGCTTCGGCTTCTTTGAATTAATACTTCTGTACATGCGTGATTATAACTCCTTCAATGTATCGTTATATGTGTTATACCCATTCTGTGTTCATGTAATACTCAGTATCTTCTTTTTATTTGTTTTCAGAAAGTATCCAAGAAATATACCCATATCTATCATCGCTCTTGCATGTGCCATTCTTATACACACAATTGGAAATTCGATTATATTTTTAATGTTCTAACTTATCCACAGCTTCCTTGCATCATATCACAATATATTTTATACTATAGATATATAATATTGGTGAAAAATTAATTAATTACATTATGCAAAAAGAAAAGAGATCATTCCTTAATCGTTTTTCTGGATCACATGAAACAGACCAACAAATAGTGAACGATCAACAACCTATATCCATGCCAGTGTATGCTGAGGAAGAAGAAACACAAATGCAAGTTGGCCTTTATAACACAGATCAACAACCTGCTCATGACAATTGGGGACAAGAGGAACAATCTGAGGATGCAGAAGGACAGCTAACAATTGATGTCTATCAAACAGAAACTGAGATAGTGATCAAATCAACAATAGCAGGCGTAAAGCCTGAAGACCTCGACGTATCAATTAGCAATGATATGATTACGATTAAAGGCGAACGTAAAAACGAAGAGATTGTGGATGATAATGGATATTACTATCGCGAATGCTACTGGGGAACTTTTTCGCGATCAGTGGTATTACCAATGGACGTTTTAGCAGACAAAATTGATGCTGCCTTGAAAAATGGTATTTTGACCATCCGACTACCTAAAGCTGATATCACAAAAACAAAGAAAATTCAAGTTCGTGGATTTTAATCATCAGTTGCAGTTTGGATGCATTTTATGGTATATTGTGGAGGGCATTACTGATGCCCTCCTTTTTGAAACTATAACAATACATTGATGTACAAAAAAGGCTTTTTTATATTTTATATAATTGGAGGATTATGCCCATTCTCTGTTTTTTCTGCAAATATATCCCCCATTCCAGTTGCCACATTCACGCTAAATGGCCAGGAAAAAGAAATTCTCACAACAACAGATATTAAAAAATTTACTACCATTAAGACTATATCCTCACAAAAAAAAGGATATGTAAGTGAGATTGAAAAATTCGTTTCATGCTCTCTTACATCTTCGGAACCATGTCTACTCACAGAACTCATAAAAGATAAATACACAACAAAAGTATCTTCTCAGATATCAACTGATGAAAACTCTATCAAAACATTCGTTGAAGACATTGCAAGAAAGATCAACTCTGACCCGACTAATGCAAAACTCGCTTTCAACCCGGAAACGCAATCTATCGAAGAAGTGCAACCCCATGTTGATGGCATAAATATTGATGTGGATAGAAATATCAAACAGATCGCCGATAAAATAACAACTCAGCATGATCAAACACATCAAACCATTGAACTTTTATATGATACTGTCCCCGCAAAAGTAACTTATGCAAATGCACATGATCTTGGCATCATCGAATTGATTGGTGAAGGGCGATCTAATTTCAAAGGTTCCACAGCAAGTCGCATACACAATATTCAAACAGCCGCAAAACGCTTTGATGGACTTGTCATTGCACCAAATGAAGAGTTTTCATTTACGACAGTGCTCGGACCAGTAGATGGCGAGCATGGCTACAAAGAAGAATTAGTCATCCGCGACAACGAAACAAAACCTGAGTTTGGTGGTGGCATTTGTCAGGTATCAACAACTGTTTTTCGCGGTGCTATTTTTACTGGTATGAAAATCACTCAAAGACATAATCACTCCTATCCCGTACACTATTATACACCGACTGGTTTTGATGCGACTGTCTATGTTCCAAAACCTGATCTGCGCTTCATAAACAACACACCAGGTCACATCCTCCTTGAAGTAGAAACTGCGGGCACAGAGCTGATATTCAAATATTATGGCACAAAAGACGATAGAACAGTAGTAATGGAAGGACCATTTGTCACAGACAGACAACCTGACGGTGCAATGAAGACATATTTTACGCAAAAAGTAACAAATAAGGATGGAGAAGTGGTCATTGATGATGTTTTCAAAAGTAATTACAAATCTCCAAATGACTATCCGCACCCTGGTGACGTTGCGAAACTTGATAGTAAACCAGATAACTGGTCAAAAAAACAATGGGATGATTACAGAGTAGCCAATGGTATGTAAAATCCAAAAAAAATAACCTTATAAAAAGGTTATTTTTTTATACTTGCTCAATGCTAAGTACCTCGGGAGGGATTCGAACCCCCGACCAACGGGATAGAAGCCCGCTGCTCTAATCCACTGAGCTACCGAGGCGTACAGTTCATTTTTATAAAAAATGAACCTACTTTGTGCGCCGTGAGGGATTCGAACCCCCGACCGTTTGGTTAAGAGCCAACTGCTCTACCAACTGAGCTAACGGCGCAACATGTTCCAATTATATAGAATAATCATAATTTCGTCAATCATCCGAAAATACATACACCGACATAAAAAACAACATCTTTCATGTAGAAGATGTTGTTTTTTTTAAATCTTTCAAATCAGTTTTTACTACTACTGATTGTTTTGCGGCTCCTGCGTAGTTGATCCAATCGTTACAACAACACTTTTGTTATATTTTGCCACCTCCTCGTCATTCCTCTCTGATTTAACTGTTTTGAATTCTACACGCAATGCATCCTCTATCTTCTTCACCTGTGCACGATCAGCCTTGCCATCATACATCACGATAACCCCAGAATATTGAGCACTTTCTTCACGCACTTGTGAATCAAATCCGCCTTGTGTCAAAAGAATCTTGCTTCGTGTAGCATCCTCGCCCCCACCCTGTCCCTGGAGTATAAGCACTTCTAATTTTTCTTTTTGACCTTGATCCGTAATAGCACTTTCCTTTTGTGCACCCGCATCTTGACTCTTTGTATCGATATTGCTTCCGCCCTGTTCTACTGTGTCAATCAAGTTTTGAATGTTTTCACGTGCTTTTTCATCCGTTTCAGGCAAGATTGCCATGATTTTTTTATACTCTTCAACAGCTTTGTCTTTACGATTTGTGCGTTCATATAGCAAACCGAGATTGAGATGTGAATTGATTTCCTGATCATTCACTCCGATGATCTGCAATAACAATTTCTCTGCATTTGCCATATCATCTTCTGTGCCCCGCACCTGTAACAATCGTGCTAAATTAAATCCATAATTAATCTGTCGAGATAATAATTTTTGTTCATCTTCTGCTCCGCTCAGCTGTGTCACTTGTAGAGCCATTGTCATTGATTCGATTGATGCATCCACATTACCTAGTGCCTCATCCACAACTGACAGATAATAGTGTGCTGGTGCAAAAAGACTCAAAGACTGTCCAGCGCTTTCATACTCAAAAGTTGTCTTCTCTTTAGCCAATTCAAAGAGTGTTCTAGCCTCAGCAATCAAAGCCTTTTTCTCCTCAACTGCATCTTCAGCTTTAGATTGTGCTTCCACAAGCTTGAGTTTGCCGATTGCAATATCCAGATATGGATTTTGTGGCTCCAACTCACTTGCTCTCTGATATGCACTCATTGACATAGCTAATGCGCCCTGCACATATCCACCACTGTTTTCCAAAATAAATCCCTTTGTCTCATTTGCCAACACATCATTTGGCATTAATTCTTTGCCTGCGGATGCAGTTCCTGTTGCGCCATTAATGTATTTCTTCACTGCTTCTGCATCTCTCTCACTTTCTGGTTTTGCCAATTCTACATTAGCCAAATCCAAGCCATATTGACTGATCACAGTATAATATCTTCCTTCTTGACCATTCAAGCGAACAGCTCTTTCAAATAATGTTGATGATGCAACAAAATTACTATTTGCACGTGCCCTGAGCGCATTTCCCGCATAAATATCAGCAACAAACATTTTGCCAAGAGTTACAAATCCATAAATCACACCAACTGCAACGAGAATTGATAGAAATGCAAATGATAGTGCGTGCTGAGGTGATGCAGACATCGATAATGTAAATTTACTGTCCTGAGTGGCATCCAAGCTGCCACGGAGGATACCGATGAGCAATGCACCAATCAATAGACCATAGATGATGATCGTCCCATCAAATGACCAAAAAAGTCCATATAGCAATGCGATGATTGATGAAATAAAGAGACCTATTGATACAATTTTGATTTCCTCGTCTTTTGATCGCACAAATGCATGAATCACGGTATTGACATAAGTTAATACGACAAGTGCCAACGCGACAAATCCGATGATACCTACTGTCGAGACGCTTTCAAAAAACACACCTCGATCTGCAAAAAATCGCATATCATATTGTCCAACCTTATTTAATTCTTTTGGGCGATATAGTGAAAAATCATATCCATATGTACCTGGTCCGCTTCCAATAAGTGGTTTATCTTTTATGGCCTCCTTCATTATTGCAAAAGATAAATTATATGGAATTGATGCCTCTGATTGGATTTCTGTTCGCATAATGATTGGCTGACCCCATATTTTGAAACCAAACAAGATCAAAAACACACCAATTGTTATAATAATGGTTTTTTGTGATACTTGCACTGACCGACTGATCACAAAAACCAATAGCAATCCAATTGCTGCAATAATGACAAACCATTTAACATAACCGAATAAAATCGATAAAGTCACAACATTTAACAATGTCACAATCGCCAATAATGCTACTACTATTTTTGCCCGCTTACTACTACGCACATCCCCACTAATAATTGCAAATGACATAATAAGCATCGGTAACATCATCCCTAAAAATATCGCCAAACTTGAAAACGATCCTGTAAGACTTGCTGGAATATATCGTAATAAGCTATCCCCTGTAAGGCGCATAGTTGCGAGAAATGACCAGAGTGTCACAATACTACCACTAGCAATAATCGCCCACCACATAATCATGATACGCTCCTTGGAAATATATGAAACCACGAGATAATACACAAACACGAGCGCTGTCACACCAATTAATCCATTGATTGGGCTGCCAAAAAAACCAAAAACGCTATGGTATTTATCTACAGAAAAAATTGCTGAAATTAAAAATGCAATCCAAACCAATCCTATTGGAATATCAAGTGATGTGCGACGAATCTCTATCTTTCCTCCCATCATACCGCGTGCAATCATCGACACAATTCCAACAAAAGTCCATAAATAGAAATAATATTGCTTTTCAAAACCGATGCCTTGATATGATATATTCACAAAAAACAACGGCAAGCCAAAAAACAGCATGAAAACACATACTGCAATCACACGATCTAACATTTTTATCGTTTTATCTGCGTGTGAAAAATTTTGCGATTGCTTATGACGATTTTGCATATGTGCTTCCCGCACATTATTATGCATTTTTTGTGGAGATGTTATGTTATTTACACCTACGCGCGCTTGTTGCGTCCTCATCAGAGGGTCTTGAGTCACTGGACGATTTACAGCGATGTTTCCATTTACTCTTATATTCTGCCCTTGTGACCCAGCGTTTTTATTTGTTATTTCATCCATATCTCATTAACACTTATATATTTAGAATGCTATCCCAATGTGCATTGTGATATTATAACACATTAATTTATTTTTAAAATACCGTATCCACATATTTAACTTTTTGTCCAATATATATAGCATGCCGATCGACTGTGCCCGCAGGCATTTCCAACACTTTATTCACCAAATGAGGTGATACCACCACTTCTTTTTCCTTGCCTTTATATGGAACAGCACGTTCTATACCAACAATATGATCATCCTGAATCCATATAATATCAATATCAAAAAACATATCTTTCATCCAGAAAGAGCGTTTTTTGGATTCATCAAAAAGAAACAACATACCACAATGATCACATAAGTCTCGTTGCCCACCAAGACCTCTGTGACGTGAGATCTCTGTGTCTGCGATATCAACTGTTACATATAAATCTTCTATAATAACCATTGCGTGATGATTTATCTTTTCCTTTTTATGAATGAACAAAAACAATCCCACTACACAAATAATACTTAGAAACAAGAGAATTCCAAATTTTTTTATACTAAAAAATTTATCATTCATTCTTAGGTCTTTTATTGTCATAGGACAGAATAACAAAAAATGTAACAAGGGCAAAAAACAAAACAACAAAGACCATCAACTTATTAATCGCTTGGGTTGTTACTGCCGCAAGTGCAGATAAAATTGTCGCACTATAATAGAGCAACAATATTTTCTTAACACTCCACCCGCGCTCCAAAAGTTTATAATGCGCGTGTTCTCGATCACCACCACGAAATATTGATCGTCCATCTCTCACACGACAAATAATGACCCATAATGCATCCACAAGTGGAACAGCAAGCACTAATAACGTTGTGCCAATCTTAGCCCCGGCAGCAATCGCTGACAATGCTAAAATAAAACCCATAAAAAATGCACCACTTGAACCAATGAATATTTTTGCACGAGGAAAGTTAAATATCAAAAATCCCATAACGCTTCCAGCTAAAACAACTGATATGATGGCGATGGGCGGTTGCATTACTTCAGGTTGCAAGGAAATGACAAACAAGGTAAATGCAGAAATACTCACAACGCCACCCGAAAGACCATCAATACCATCGGACCAATTTATTGCGTTCATAATAAAAATCATCCACACTAACATGAATACAAAACTCAACATGATAAAATCACCATTAACAAGCCATAATAATCCTCCGATTGGATTTGTAATATATTCAATACGTATACCAAATATAAAGACAACAAGCACTAACATTACCTGAAAAAATAATTGTGATTTCCAACTTAACGGTCTCACATCATCGAAAATCCCTACAAAGAGTATCAATATACTGCCAATAATCATTGCCCACACCAGTTTATCAAAAATGAGATATTGATTGAAATATAATGCACTAACGAATGCCATGATAACTGCAATGCCTCCAAAGCGTGATATGTTTTTTTCATGTATCTGTTTTTGACCATTTCGTCCATCACGACAATTCCATTTGCGTGAAATAATTATAATGCAAAAGCACAAAATTACAGAAATAGACAGGCTCAGCAGAAAGGGTTTTACATAAAATAACGAGTTGACATATGTCATTTTTTTGGCTTAATAATCTTATCTGTAACCCAAAACTCTGTAAAATATTTTTTAAAAAGGATACGTGTTTGTGAGTCAATCGCTGGCATTGCCCCAAGAGTTGGCGCAATGATTGGTACAAGAAACCATTGCAATATCATATAAATATATCGTTTGCGCGAATATTGTGCTGGACGTTCTGGTAGCAAAAACATCGACAGCGAGACTGAGACCAGTAATCCTGACATAGCAAGCATCATTAAAAAACGGGTGACGTAAGGTAGCATGTGCGCAACATTACTTTGATTGAATGCATTACCACCTAATATAAGCGGAAGCCATCCCAAGAAAGCCAAAATAAAAGCTGATGTTGCCCATGAGTGATGTCCCTCCAGCATCTCAAATGCAATTTTTAGCTTATCATTTACAGGCACTTTCTTATTTGGCCAAATTGCACGCATAATAACTGGGAAATTTTCAATCCCATATGCCCAACGTCTTTTTTGTTTATACTGATTTTTAATAGTCCCTATATATGTATCAGCCAACACAGCATCCATCGAAATAGGTAAATAAATCGGTTGAACATAATATTTACCATCGTAATAGCTATATCCTTTCCAATAAATAATAGAATCCTCACTTATCATATTGACTGGCCAATAGTCTACATTGACCAGAGTTTTAAATGGCTCCGAATGTGATGAAAAAGTGACCATTTCTCGTCTCGTGCTTTGAAACATATGCCAAAATGAAGAGCTTGTGACGATCACACGCACAAATGCGTTAGTGTCCCATAGATTATTATGATAAAGAGGGATTGGTTGGTATGCACGTTGCAATCTCTCCGGTTCGATGATATATTCGTATGTCAATGCTGCAAAAAACTGTGGATGTACTACACTCTCACAATCAAAATTAGAAAAAATCACTCTTTCATAATCAATGTGACGCTCATCCAAATATAAACGTAATTTTTTTGCTGCATATGTTGCGTTTGATGCTTTACATTTCATCTCCCCATCCGCAACTTCATGTGTCGTAACTATAAAATCACGAAACACACCTTTGTATTTATTAACTAAAAAATCAACTTTCTTTTTTCTTTTTTCTTCATTTTCTCGCTCTTCGGTTGCGAGCAATATAATGATTTTTTCATTTGGGTATTTACTCTCTGCGATTGATGCAATCGCAGGATCGATATTTGCAGCATCTTCAGTTGCTGTTGGCAACATCACAACATGGATAATATCACGCCAATCCATAACCATTTCAGAATTTATAGTATGTAATTTCTGCAATAATACACCAAACTCTTTTATATCATTTTTCAATCCCTTTCTCTCTTTGCGATTTTTCGTGTTTTTCAATAATACCTTTGCATCCACGATCCTTTTCGCGATATCCTGGCTGAATTCTTCAGGCTCTCCAATTTTTGTACATCGATCAAACCAATCAATCGAGCTGCCTCTCTTTAATTTTTTGAACGCCTTCACAGAATAATACGCAATAAAGATCGTACGATGAATCCAATACACATCAAAAGCAATAATAAGCACTGCCATCCACATCGGCGTCATAAACGAAAAAACAATCATGCCAATAAGAGTAGACCAAGTTAAAATTGCTGGAATAATTTCTAATGACCTCTGTACACGACGTTCTTTTGGATCTTTCGTTTGTGGATTTGGAAAATTGAACATATTTTATAGTTCCTTTTTTTAATTGATATATCAACGTTCGATGTTACAAAACGTAGTTATTGAATATAACACTAATTGCTGAAATGAGCAATGCAACGTTGGCAAATAGCGCTCCCAACAAAACACAATACGATGCAATTCTTTCTTTTGCATTATACATAACATATCCAACGATTAGATCAAGGAGAAAAAATACAAACCCCATTATTGGTAATGCATAAACTTGCCACCACACAGTGTGGAGACTTGTGCCAAAAAAAACATTATATTGCAATCTGAGTGGCACATCCGTCGGATGCACATACCATGCAAAAATAGCAAACACTCCTACATTGATAAGCATTGTAGCGATTGCAACCCAATGTACAATTGCATTATGCCAGTAATTTATATCTTCCACATTGTTCTTTATGATATGTCTTGTCATATTATTTCTCTAAATCAGGTTTATCCACATTTTCCACTATAAAATTTGCCTCCTCTCGCCCTGTGATTTTCATCACATCACGATCAACCTTTCCTAATTCATTATATGCCCTATTGAAATGGCTTACAGTGGTTTGAAGCGTCTTGCCCATTTTTTCAATATATACCTCAAAAGCTGACCAATGCTTGCTCAATTGTTCTACTCGTAGCTTAATATTTTTGGCATTTTCTTCAATGTCAAGTGCTCTCAATCCATGTAAAACCGTTTGTAAATATGCAAGAAATGATGTAGGCGAAACAATTACGACATGTCGGTCTCGAAATGCATATTCGATCATATTTATATCACCGATCCGATTGACAAGCAAGTCATAATAGATTGCTTCTGAAGGAATAAACATAAATGCGAATTCTGTGGTCCCCTCGTCTGGTCGAATATATTTTGATGTTTCATCGATACGCTTCTTTAAATCTTGTTTAAATTGTAGCTCAAGTGCGGTAATATTGTCATTTGCTCCAGCATTAATGATGCGCTCATAATTTTCCAAAGAAAATTTTGAGTCAATTGGAATGATATGATTCTTCACAAAAATCACAGCATCTACGATTTCACCAGATGCAAAAGCATACTGCATTTTAAAAGTATCTGGTGGCATCACATTTGATAAAACATGTTCCAAAATAAATTCACCCAAGACACCTCTTTGTTTTGGATTTCTCAAAATATCTTGCAAGTCTTTTAATTGTTCAGAAAAATCAACAATGCGTTGATTGGTTTTATCTAAATCCCCCAATCGTCTATTGACTTGATCAATAAGACGATCTGATTTTCTCGTAATCTCACTGATTATTTCTCGTGCCTCACGAAATTGATTTTGACCTGCCAGATGAATACGCTCAAGATTATGTTCCATAGACGCACGCATACGCTCACTTGCAGTATTCATATCACTGATTTGCTGTGATACGACACCAATCTTATCACCCTGATCTTTTCTGTGATATGTACGAAAAAGTATCGCAATAATCACAATCGCCAAAATAATGATAATACCCAAAAGTAAATAAACGATACTCATGTATATTTTAGTATTACTAGTAATAAATTATTTGCGGAGATTGAGAATAAACTTCTGAAGCTTTGGCACACGATTTACAACAGTATTATGCGGAGAACCAAGCACATCAATTAAAAAACGATCCATCATATCCAGTCGGTAACTCAACTCTTCACTCGTCATCGCCATGTAACGGACTTCTCTACCAATCTCTGCTTCAACTGCCTCGATAGCCTTACCTAGTTTCACGCGATTAAGATCATCACAAACAACGAGGATATCCAATCGTGCCTTGTCGTAATTTAAAAAAATACCGCTAATCAATATTAATTTTACTCGTCCAGCTTCCTCAATTTTTTTTAACTCTTTGCATTGAGGATATGTATTTGCTTTGATGAACAAATTTCGCAACTCCACATAATATGGAAAAGTTTCATTGAGAGAAAAAGCTTTTTCTTTTTTTCGTGTTACTTGTTTGATGAAATCAATTTTAAGCAACATATTAATATCAGCACGAATACGACGCCCATCCACATTCATTCGTTCTTTCATTTCAACCACCGTCACTTCCTTTCCTGGATTCAAAGCAAAAAAACGCAACATGCGTGAACGCGACTTTGATCCAAATAGGTGCTCTAAAATCTCTGGCATAATGACACTTTCTCAATAAAAATTACATACCTCTCCCCTATTAATACTTAGTGTACTATCAATTCCTTTTAAATTCAAGTTGACCCAAAAACGGCCCCCTCTTTCCACATATGCCAAAAGATTATATAATTGAAACATACTCATGATTTATGATACAGAAAAATAAACAGCAGAAAAATAAGAGCACGTTAATCAACACTGATGTGTCGAATATTTTTGTTGTCAAAAATTCTAAACGTCGTGCTTTTATTGAACAGTTCAATTACACGAGTGTTAACTTTACTCAAAAGAATCTCGGTACTTTATTAGGCTTCTTTATCGTTCGCGATAATTCTCCACTCTCTGAAAACATTGTAAATTTTCTTGCATCCGAAATTAAAAAAAATTATTTTTCACCTGCACAAAAACCAATAGAAGAAAAATTTGAATCCACACTTCATCACATCAATCGCGCTTTGGAAGAACTTGCAAATATCGGCAATGTCGAATGGCTAGGGACAATCGACGGAGCTGTCTGTGCACTCGATCATGAATCCATTCACTTCAGCATTACCGGAAATGCACATATTCTTCTTTTTCGAGATAATGTGTTGATGAACATCAGTGATGGACTCGCATCCCCAGAAGCATCTGATTATCCACTTAAAACTTTCGTGGATATTTCCAGTGGAGATTTGTGCGTGGGCGACAAAATCATCATCACATCCAAAGAATTATTTGATCTCGTGTCACTAGAAGAGCTACAAAAAAATGCAATTCGCATGGGACAAAAAAACTTCATACAATTCATTGAAACCGCTCTTACAAATGAATGTGCCATTGCATCTGCAACGATTATTGATGTATACGAAAATACACATAATAGTACAGCTACCATGCCATTAGAAACCGAGGCGGAAATAGATCATAATTTTTTTGGTTCCTCAGCAGGAGAAAAACCTCTCTCAGATCCACTCACAATTGAGGAACCTATCAATATCGATGATCTCACTTCTGAACCTCTCGGCGAATATACCGATCCACGCACAGGTCACATTCATATGCAGGGCACTGATGATCTTATAGAAAAACCAACTTTTTTTGAATCTTTTTCAGAAAATGCTGAAGATTTTTTTGACACACTTAAGGAGCGGTCTGCAAAACAAAAGCGTGCTCTTGCAAAAAAGATTTCTGCTATAACAAAAAATTCCTCTCACATAAATGAGGAGCCCATCATTGACACCACTAATATAAATTCTTCTACACATTCTGAAAATACATATTTTGATACACTAACTGATACACCTATTGAGGAATCACCTATCGTACTAGATGATACATCTCCAAATAATCTCATCGTTACACTGAATAAAATATTATCACATAGTCGACGCTATGCTCTACTCACACGAGGAATGCTAAAAGATTTTTGGCATACCTGCTACACAGCAATCTCAGAGATTGCACTAAAATTTAAAAATCCTACTCAGAAGACAACGCTACATTTTACTGATCAAGAAATGTATATAGATACGGATCTCCCAATTCAGCGAGCTCCCGTAGTTAAATTATTGCCAAACATACATCACATTACAAAACTGTGGCACACAATGGATTCAAAAATCAAAATGATCACAATCGGCATTATTGCTTTTATGATCTTCACACCACTAGTTTTTGCATTCTTCTCCAGCAAAAAGCCGTCGACTACTCCACAAAAAGAGCAACCCCGCACAACTGTTGAGAGCACACCCCAGCCCCCAGCTGCCGAACCCACTCCAATTGTAGTCACTCCAAAAGCTCTTGTCTCACAATCATTACTTCAATCAGATGCTATCATAAACATGATATTGCTCAATGATATTCGTTGTGGTATTGAAAAAAAATCCATCACAATCCTCGGAGGTGGACAGACTAAAAAATATCCCGTCCCAGCAGACGCCGGTAACATCGCTTTTGCCACTGCACTTGAAGATTTGAATATGATTTTTTTCATCACTGATACTGATAAACTTTATTCATTCAGCCCTCTCTCATCAACATATATATTTCAAGAAAAAAACCCCACATTTGAACACAAAAAAATCATACAAATAGGCACATTTATGACCTACTTGTACATTCTTCAGGAAAATTCTCTTTCTCGACATACACGCATCGAAAATGGATTTGACACAGGAAAAGATTGGCTCAAAAAACCATTTGTATTTTCTCCAAATTCCTCAATGGCAATCGGGGAAAGTATTTTCACTACTTCCTCTGATGGGAAGATCACTCGATTCACACAGGGCCTCCAAGAGACCTTCATGCAGGATTCTTCTGTACAAAAAGCCAGTCTCCTTTATACAACAGAAGACACACAATATCTGTGGGTGATCGATACACAAAATGGCATATTGTATAAACTTGATAAAAAAGACGGAAAATCTACTGGTTCATTCACTGATGATAAATTTAAAAATGCTAAATCGCTTGTGGTTGATGAAAAAACGAATACTGCATTCATTACATCACAAAATGAGATTATCTCTTTCACCCTCACAAATTAGGTAATCAGATTTTTACTTAATAGGCATCTTCTTAATTGCACTACCATTAAATTCTATGTCAAAGAAAAAATTTCTTTGGTAAACATGTCAAATTTAACTCATTAGGGAGGTTTCTATGCACGATTTATCCACGAATTTTTAATGTATTCCACTGCATCATTTGGTACAACCTATACATTTATCATATCAGTCACACTTCTTACTATAATGCATTATGACTACTCCATGTAAAGCAAAATAATGAAATATCAGCATTGACTCATAAAAAATCATTGCATGCCCCACCAAATACATTTTTTTCACCTCTTTTTTTTGTTTGAACAAAACCAAAAAAACTACTTCTTTCTAAAATAGCGAGAAGTAGTTTTTGATTTTTTCAAAAGAAATAGAAAAGGTGTGATTATTTTTCCCCGACCACGAACCAATCAAATGATATTGCCTCGTTTTGAGGTTTGGACATACGAACAGTACATTGTCCATCTATTACAGACACTACCGTCAAAGACACATCTGCTGCACTATCACCACGCAATGTCACAAATACACGACTCTCATCCGTAATCATATCCGACTCAATCATGATCTCAGTTCCATCACTCGCTTGTTCACCATCTTGCACATCAACACACTTGGCATCAGCAAGCATCATCGTTGCAGGACAAATCGTTGCCGTACCGATTGATGATGCATTTTTGAGGCTACTATCAATCTCCAAAGACTTTGTCGCAATATTTTCTGCAATAAGACTGTTAACCGTAGTAATGCCATTAATCGTCACATCTCCCTCCGCATCCACATAAAGAATACTATCAGGATCAATAGCCATGAGATCTGCAAAACGCATTGCATCAATTGTGCCGAGTGTACTAAGCATATCAATACCTGCTTGTATACCTGTAAGATCTAATTGGATAGAGGTGAGAATATCAGCTTGTGTATTTGCGTCTTTTTGAAGTGCCAATATATCATCCTGTGTTTGTGTCAGAATCTCTGATGTCGCAGTGAATTGATCATCTGTGAGTGATTGAAGTTGTGCGAGTGATGTTGCTGTCGCTTTTGTAGTGAGGTCGTTTGTGTTACTTTGAATGAGCTGTTGCTGCTCTTGTACTGCCTGTGTAATGATTGGGATCATACCGATTGTACTGAGCTGTTTGTAACCTGATTCTGCATCCGTAATGACCAATTGTGGTAGGACTTTCTCAACATCTTGTGCAATGAATCCCATTGTTTTTACAGAGCCATCATTTTCATACTTCCAATTATATTCTGTCGGTCGGAGTTGCATAAGCGTTGCTAATCCACCACTGAGATTACCAATATTCTTTTTAAGACGCTCGTCTGACGTACAGTTAATTGTACCTCCTGCAGGTGTT
>JBBQZC010000018.1:0-26320 GCA_038208115.1 Candidatus Moraniibacteriota bacterium | reverse complement strand
CAGTGATGATGTTTATATGGCAGAACGCTTTGCAAAACAGTATGCATTCATGCAAAAAAATCCAGAAATTAGTATCGTGGGGACCCATGCATATGTAATTGATGAGCATGGTACGAGAACAGGGGATCAAATTGCATATCTTTCTGATGACAAAAAAATTGGAAAAACTTTTTTTCACTACGGTCCATTTTTGCACTCCTCGGTTATGTATAGAAAAAATGATGTGGAGAATGTCAATGGGTATGATGAACGGTATAATATGGTGGAAGATATGGATTTGTTTTATAAATTATTGTTTACTGGTAAAATTGGTATAAATATTCCAGAATTTCTTTTTGAATATCGGAGACACTCAGGGGCGACAGGTGTGTACGTGCAGAAAAAAAGAGATCTCTTATTTTCAATAAAAAAAAATGCGATCAAAAAATATAAGCCAAAATTAAGCTTTGCTGACTGTTGTTCAACTTATGTATCTTATGTATTGTGGTTGTTTTTTCCAGAAGATATGATGTTAAGATGTGAGGCAATTGTTAAAAAAATTATGTATTAATTATTCTTGCATATTCACATGCCTCGGTATATTTTAATAATGTTATTGTTGAGTCTCAGTATTGTGACGCACATTCGCTGGTTTTTTGTGGGTGTTTTCTCTTACGGTGATTGGTGGCATACAAGCACGGAAACAATGCAGGAGTGGACTTCTCTCGCGCATATCGGTGTGTGGCGATCTGTTTTGGATTTTGGCGCTGTAGATCCACAATTATATTTTTCACCAATTTACTATTTACGAGGTTTGATGGCGTATTTGCCACATGGGGATTATTGGGGATTGCTTTTTGCGTATCTGCTTCCAATGGTGATTATCGCGCCAATTGCATCTTTTTATGTGATTCGTCATTTTATCCCAGATGATCTCGCAGCATTTGTTGGTAGTATTGTATATACATTTGCGACTTATTTTTTGACACTGCAGACTGCACATTTGACGATAGGTTGTGCGTATGCGTATGCACCATTTCTATTGTTTGTGATGATTTATTTTATTCACGAAAAGAGGCAATCAGTTTTTGCTCTTGCAATTACTTCTTTGACGATTACAATCGCAATCATTATTGAGCCACGCATTTTTTATATATTGATTATATTTTTTCTTCCGTATCTGCTTTATATACGATTGTTTTTTTTGCGTTTTATATTGCTAGCAATTTTGGTAGTTTTTATGAATCTTTTTTGGATATTTCCACTTCTGACAGCGGGTACATCTGAAGTTTCGGCAATTATTGATCGACCGCTTTTTGGTAATCAATATCGCTCTCTTCGTCATGCAGTGACAAGCATGCAACCAGCGTGGTCATGGGAAAAACCTATGCCATTTGAATTGCAACCAATCAGTATTATTTTTTGGCTTATACCATTTATTGCTTTTAGTGGCTTGTTGCTTGTATCTAAACAACCTTATAGAATACAAAAAATCACATTATTTATGTATTTTATAGCACTTCTAGGAATTTTTCTGGGCAAACAGTCTCATGAGCCATTTGCAGATGCATATGGATGGTTACATACGCATATTCCAGGTTTTCGTATGTATAGAGAATCCTCCAAATTTTATATTCTTATTACAATTGCATATGCATATTTGGTATCTTTTACATTTTACGCAATATGTCAACAGTGTCGCACATACAAGAAATCAATATATTACACTGTTCGAGGCAGTATGCTTATTATTTTGACTGGATTATTTTTAGTGAATTCATTACCGCTATTAAATGGGAAAATTGGTACGATGTTTATTCGTCGGGACATTCATCATGATTATGATATTTTACAAAAATATATTTCAGATCAAAAAATTTTTTTTCGCGTAATGGGTGTGCCGCAATTCTCGCGGTATGCCTCCTATACAACAATGAATTCTAAAGTTGACATGGGTAACGTAATTAATAATAGCTGGAAACAATTCGTCGATTCTGAACAAAATACAAATACTCAATATCACATTAATAAGCTAGTTAACACTCATTATTTTAACTATTTACTTGACGCATCATCAATTAAATATATTTTTGTTCCAGTCCAAGATTTGCAAAATGATGATGATTTATTTAACATAAATGGTGGACGAGATAATCCTCACGTTCGACAAGGGTATGTAGATCTTCTGGAGCATGCGCAGGGGTTGCACAAGATCGATATTGGGACAAAAGAATTGGTATTATTTGAAAATACACAATTCAAACCATATTTACGTACACTAGATACGATTTATACAATCAATGGTACTACAGATCTGAATAACACATATGACTTTGCGCATGAAGTATTGTCTAGAGATTTTGATATCATTTTGCCAGATGAGCACATAAATATTCCTGCGATAGGCATACAGCAATTGTTTGTATCAGTTCGCTCGGAAGATATCTCGCAAAATGCAATTCATGAAAGGGTAAATAGTGGGAAAAACGATACGTTATATGTGCATCAGGATCGGTTTGAGAAAGATGATGATGCAATGACACATTTAAAGATAAATAATGAATCACTGCAGTATTCCAATCATGATGCATACGCAAATAGCAATTTTATCAAAATTGACCTTGATGATAGTGATGTGGCAGTGCGTGAGTTTGAATTTAATGATAATAAAAATAATTATGGCAATCTCATCAATAATGCATCATTTGAGAATGGTGCATGGCGTGATGTTGTGGAGGATTGTAATAATTATGATCACAATCCTGTACTTGACATGAACATTGTGTCACATGCGACGGAGGGAGATCATGCTTTGGAATTCCGTGCAAAGCGACATATTGCGTGCACACATCAAAATGATATTAATGTTAATGTGGATTATGAATATTTATTTGCCTTTGATCATCAAAGTGAAAATGGTGAAATTATTCGATATAACATTAGTTTTGATGATGAGGCAAAAACGTCCATTGATGAACAAATCCCTGTAAAAGATAATTCTTGGCATGAATTTACAAAACGCATAACAATTCCAGCGGGTGCAAAAAAGATGACTCTCTATATTTTTGGGTATTCATCAGATGAAAAAAAAGAGACGATTACGAAATATGATAATTTTCGTTTCATACAATTACCGCATGTAGAAGATCAATTCTATCTCGTAAGTGCTACCGATAAAACATTGGCACATCCGCGAGAAATGCTCTTTGAAGACGTGAGTCCATCGAGAAAAATAGTACACATCAAAGGTGCTACTAAATCATTTTTTCTTGTGATGAGTGAGCAATATCATGAAAAGTGGCAGGCACAGTTTTATAATAATAAAATTGATGGATTATTAAATCGTTTATGGCCGTTTACACATCCCGATCGTATCGCAGATGAACATCATTTTGCATATATGACATTTTTGAATGGATGGTATGTAGATATTGAACAGTACTGTGAGCGGGAGAATCGCTGTACGTATAATAATGATGGCTCATATGATATAGAACTTATTATTGAATTTTCTTCACAGAAATGGTTTTATATAGGTGTTATTGCTAGTTTGAGTACTATGAGTATTCTGTTACTTTGTATAATTAGCCGTCTTATTATTCGAAAAAAAGATGCATGTAACTCGTGAATTTACGTATGAATAGTAACAACAAAATTTTGTCATATAAAAAACGGAAGATCAAGTTGCATTATGGTTTTTTGCAAAGAATTTTGACGCGTGTAAAAAATTTACATATACAGCGATATGATATATTCATGCGAGACTTATTTATTATTATTGCATTGATTTGTTTTGTAGTGAACATCATTTTAGCCTTTCCTCCATTCTTAGAAGATCTGTATAGAGAGCAATTACAAGAAAAGATTACTGAGTTCGCATATACATTGATAAGTATTAGCGTGATATGGTATATTGTGATTTTTTATGGTAAAGAGAGAAAAAGATCTGAGCAATGTATTGAAAAAGTCAATAAAAAAAACATGCGTCAAAAAACAAATTGTCAATTTATGGACATGCGAAAAAAGTAATATAATGATTTTTGATACGAACATGATAAAGAATAAAATATTTATTAAAAATTATCAGCCGGCAATTTTTTTTGCAAGCTTAGTTTTGATAATTACTTTTCCCCTATGGAAATCAGGGTATCTTTTTTTACTAGATTGGGGTATAGCGAGTGGCGCTGTAAATATATGGGAACATTCAATATTGCAAATGCTTTTGATACGTATTGGATCATGTATGCATTATGGTTTATTTCAGAAAATCTTGTTAAGTGTCATGTTGTATTTATTAGGATTAGGCGGATATTTTCTCGCAAAGCAGATTGTTATTGATGAAGAAAATATCACAATAAAAAAATTAATCCCATATATCGGAGGTGTATTTATAATGGTAAATCCTTTTACATATGCACGATTAGTTGATGGTCAATGGTTTGTCATACTTGGCATGATTGGGATAGTTTTTATGATTGCGTTTTTTTTGCAATATTGGTATACAAATATGCGATCTGATATGATTTGTGCAATTTTCTGTGCATCAATCTCAGTGATGTTTTTACAACATGCGATTTTTATGATTTGCATGATAAGTATTATTTATTATATTTATTTATGGAAGAAGAAAAAAACACCTAGAGTATTAATATGGCCAATACTACTTTTATGTATTGTGATATTTATGAATATAAATGTGTTTGTAGGATATATATTTGTGAATAATCGATCGGATATCATTCGATTTGATGATAGTCATGTAAAAGCGTTTCATGTGGTTGATAACGGATATGCATCAATTTATACAAATGTATTATCTTTGCATGGTTATTGGGGCGAACGAGAACATCGTTTTAAATCTACACAAGAAAACACATACCTATGGAAGCCAATTTTTTTTCTATTTCTCATGTTCATAATATGTGGTATATGGCACGAAAGAAAAAATAATATTACATGGTTTCTGACATTTGTAGGTATTGGTGCTTATTTTTTAAGCATGGGTACAGAAGGGTTATGCGGTTCGTTTGCATGGTTTTTATATCTTCATGTCCCGTTTTATATTGGGTTACGAGAATCGCAGAAGTGGACACTTGTACTAGTGATTGTCTTTGTTTTATTCTTTTTACAAGGTGCACGACATGTGATGCAATATAATAAAACAGCACAAGCTATCTATTTGCAGAATATTATATTGATCGTGCTTATATTCCTATATACGCCAACACTATATTGGGGTTTTCGTGGTCAATTACTTCCTCAAGATTTTCCACATGAATGGTATGATGTGCGAATGCAGTTTGGATGTGATAATGATGTAAATAATATTTTATTTTTGCCATGGCATCAATATATGAAAATGGATTTTTTGAATGGAAAAAAAATTGCAAATCCAGCCAATGGATTTTTTGGATCCTGTGTAATTAGTGGCGATAATATAGAAGCTAATCATGTATTTACACAAAAAAATAATTATCAATCTGCAATTATTGCTCAATTTGCAGATATGCAAACAGGAGATAATACTGCATGTGCACAATTTATACAAAACATGCATGATTTTTCTGTTAAACGTATTATTCTTACAAAGTCGGAGGATTTTGAGAAGTACGCATGGATTGGTAGGTGTGAGAGTGTATTCAAAATATATGATGGGGATTTCCTGAACGTATATAATATCAAATGATGAATAACAAGTTCTCTATTTTGTAAGTATTACAAAAAGTGGTATAATATGGATTGTATAAAAGAGTAAAATAAAATAATTTTATGAAATCCATTGTTATAATTGTGTTGTGTGGTGTATTGGGAATTTTTAGTATAAGTATGGCGGCATATGTCGATCCGACAGGTACTGTAGAAGGTCGTATTAAAATATATAGTAAGTCGTGTGAACAAAACGAAATTACCTACACGCATGATCAAGTTGATATTGGCGACGTTACACTTTTTGATGAAGATGGGGATAAAATTGATAGTGACAGTGTAAATTCTCGTGGAGAGTTTAAATTTGAGGACGTAAAGGCCGATAAAAAATATTTCATTAAATGCGAAGCAGATGGGTATGTTAGTGCAGAAAATCCAAGTGAAGTAAAATATATATCAGGAAAATTTGATGTGGATGCTGACGAGACTACAACAGAGAACTGCATGTTATTAAGTAATGAAAAATTGAATTGTACTGAGCCAATTGCATCAACTATCACTCCAGAGTGTGGTACAGCTAATAAAACATATCGTTCTGATGAAACTGATTTTGAAGGAAATTTCTGTAAAGTAGGGGAAAATGACACAGAACCTACCTTCCCAAAGCAAGGATCGCAAATTTCGTGGTCATGTATGAGCGGATCAGTAAAGGTACAGTGCATTGCAGCAAGAGAAAAAACAATAGCGCCTGTGATACAGGGCTCATCAGACCCTGTGCCAACGCAAAAAGTATCAGATCCAAGCAAAGAACCGGAAACAATCATTCCTCTCCCATCAAAAAAAGTAATAATAAATGATCCAGAGCCAGTTGTATATCATGCAACAGCAGCTGCAGGTCTGGTGACAGGAACTGTGATCGCATTTGCTACAAGTGCAGTCCCACTTTTTGCAACTATGCCGATGGCAGCAAAAGATTTATTCATTATGCCGTTTATAGGCCTCTTGGCTCGGAGAAAGAATGAGAGAAAATGGGGAACAGTCTTTGAACAGACGACAAAACAGCCTATCCCCGGTGTGAAATTGGTCTTGATAGATGCACAAGGGACTGAAGTCGAAACGGCATACTCGGATCAACATGGCAGATTTGGTTTTTTAACGACAAATGGGACATACTTAATGCAACCACAAAAGGCAAAATTTAAAGAAAATTATGAGCATGACATAGATCCATTGTATGGTGAGACATATACTGGTGAACAAATTGAAATGGATGAAAACAAAGTTATCATAACAAATATTGCTATGAATGCTGTAGATGTAGATTGGCAAGTATATGCTCAACAAAAAGCGAAGAGTTACACTGGACTTTTTTCTACAATCCGCAAATGGGGGTTTCTAACAATATTTTACGCAGGATTTATAGCAACAGCAGTGATAACATATCATTATCCATCCGTATTGAATTTTGTTTTTTTAGTGTTATACGCGACGCTATTTATCTATGATAACTTCATAAAGAAAAGAAAGTATGGAACTGTAAATACAAATGAAAAAAAACCTGTTTCATTTGCGATTGTGTCGCTTCATGATAAGGATACGAATGAAAAAAAGAATTTTGCAGTGACTGATGTGATTGGACGATATTATCTGCTTGCAGAAAATGGTATTTACAATATGAAAGTTAAGGGTCAGCCAGTAGGTGGACAGAACTTTGAAAAGCAAGGTGAGGTGCATGTGCGAGAAGGACTTGTACGTAAAGACATGTATGTGTAGTTTTGAATGATATAATCAATAAAATGTGTAAGTGGATTAAAATAGTCCACTTACATTTTTTTAGTAATATTGTGATACTATTAAATGAATTATATCAAACAATTCTCTTAAAATTATGAAACATGTTGATTCCGTATATAAAATAAAAAAAATACCTATCGAAACAAAATATGATGTGATTTTTGTAGATATATCTAAATTTGTTTTTATTCTACTGTGTTTTGGTGTATGCGTGTATTCTCTTTTCCTATTTTATGCAATTCATGATGACAAATATACAGAAAATGATGAAATCACTGCACGTATGGCTTCTGAGTGTGAAAATGGAACATGGACGGAATTACCTGCCAATAAAAAAATAAGAACTGCTGAATCTGATGAAAAAGCATCATTTAGTGGTGTCATTTCTACTGATATGCGAAATGGTGTAATGAAAAATGAAAATCGTGATCTCATATTTACAACAAGTAAAAACTTTTCATTGATATTTTATGATAATCGAGAAGTGGAAATTGATGGAAGATATGATAATGCTTCAGACAGAAGATCGATATTTGTAGAAAAAATTAAATGCATTGGCAAGGAGGCAAATAGCGATATTAGAACAATTCGACAGGATATGATGCAATATATAAGTCATAATAAAGACAATATTATAATGCGAACAAATGCAAAGAACGCTTTTGATATTGAGGATATAACTTTTGTAGATGATAATGTTGTTTATATATATTTTGTCCAAAAACAAGTTGATGATAGTCCTCAAATGCTATTATTACTGCGAATAGATGAGAATAACGGAGCATATGTGTCTCAGAAACTCGCTGAATATGCTTTGATTGACCATAAATTTAAGCTAATTGATGGAGTTGATTTGTACACGCATTTTAGAAAATCTACATATGAGTATAATAAAAATCTTAAGAAATGGGTTTTAATATGGTGATAACGTAGCGCATCTGTTTTTGAGATAGAAAAAGGACATATTTGTGTTATTGTAGCAAAATGTTAAAATACAGTAAGAAATAATCCGATTACTAAAAATTGTGATGAATGATGATAATTTAAAAAATCTTCTTTTTTTGGATGTTGAAACAACAGGCCTGGAGGAAGAAGATCGTCTCGTACAGGTTGCATATTTATATAATAACACAGAGAAAGAAGCATTATTTCATCCTGGGCGAGAGATGACTGTGCGATCGATGGAGGTGACGCACATTACTAACAAGCATCTTTTGGGTAAAGAAAAATTTTATGGTTCAGATTTTTTTAATGACTTAAAAAAAATATTGGAAGATGACGCAACTGTCTTTGTGGCACACAATGCTACATTTGATGTCAGCATGTTGACTCGCGAAGGATTGACTGTTGGAGTAATCATAGACACATACAAGCTCGCGCAGGCACTTGATATCAAAGGCGATATTCCTGCATATCGATTGCAGTATCTCAGATATCATCTCGGTATAGAATTGGATGATGCATGTGCGCACACTGCTTCAGGTGATGTGCGTGTGCTGGTTGCACTTTTTGAACGGATGTATGAGAAAATGCATAAAGATTTATCTCATGACGAAGTCATCAAAAAAATGATTCACATTTCAAGTGAGCCAGTGCTTATCAAACGATTAAATTTTGGTAAATACGCAGGAGAGATGGTTGCAGATATCGCACGAAAAGACAGAGGTTACCTTTCATGGCTACTTGGACAAAAAGAATCTGATGCAGCAAACGGTAATATCGACGCAGACTGGATTTATACACTCAAAAAATATTTATAGTGATCTAATTTATAATACATGCATGTATGAAAAAGATTGCATTGATGGGGAGTACGGGTTCAATTGGTACACAGACACTTGATGTAGTAAGAAAATATCCTGAGAAGTTACAAGTTTTTGCATTAGCTGCTTCAAATAATATTGGGCTTCTCTATGATCAGATTAATGAATTTCATCCTGAGATTGTTTGTGTGGAAAATGAATCTAAGGCGAAGGAATTGCAAGAAAAAGTTTCTGTAAAAGTGATTACTGGTCCTCAAATGCTCCGGGACGTTGCTCAAATGGATGGATATGACACATTCATTTCTGCAACTGTCGGCTTAACGATTATTCGTGCAACAATAGATGCAATTCGCTCGGGTAAAAATATTGCTCTTGCAAATAAAGAAACACTAGTCGCTGCAGGTGAGATTGTTATGAGAGAAGTGCGGGAACATAAGGTGCATATGATGCCGATCGATTCGGAACACAGTGCACTTTTTCAGTGTCTCAATGGTGAAAAAAAAGCAGATATTCTCTCTATGATTATCACATGTTCTGGTGGTGCTTTGCGAGATAAGACAAAAGAGGAATTACACAATGTTACAATTAAAGATGCACTTGGACACAAAACATGGAATATGGGTCATAAGATTACCATTGATAGTGCAACCCTGATGAATAAAGGTTTTGAGATCATTGAGGCAATGTGGCTCTACGATGTAGCACCAGAGAATATTCGTGTAGTAATCCATCCTGAAAGCCTCATACACTCCATGATCGAATACACAGATGGTTCGATTATGGCGCAGATATCAGAGCCAGATATGCGATTACCCATCCAATATGCTCTCAGTTATCCTGATCGATGGGGTGAGGCGGTAAAGCGTCATCAATTTAATCGCTCTTATACATTTAACGAGCCAGATCTTGATCGTTTCCCTTGTTTATCTTATGCTTTTGATGCGATGCATAATCGTGGCACATTACCTGCTGCCATGAATGCAGCAAATGATTACATGGTGGGTCAATTTCTCAGCGGAAAGTGTCGTTATCTCGATATTCCGCGTGTGATCAAGATTGTGATGAATATACATGATAATATGCTCAATCCATCATTGGAAGATATAGAACAAGCAATCAACGAAGCAACCATACAAGCAAGAGAAATTTCACAAACATAAGCATATAATTTAAGCGTTAATTTATTAATAAGTAATATATGAGAAAGAACAGTTTGCTAATATCATTGATGATCAGTTGTGTTGTTTTTCTGGGATGTAATAAAGACATTATAACTAAAGCGCCTGAATATAAAATTGCAATATCAAATCCGATTACCGCAACTGCAAGCCCAACAGTTGATGTAACAGTAGGAACATTGGAAGCAAATGATGTTTCTGTGAAAATCAGTGGCGGTGCATTTGAAAAAGAACAACAAGTATCAATTCAAACGCCTAAAGAAATTCCATCAAATATTGATGATCAAAAATTAATTGGCTCACCAATCGAAATTATGGCAGGTGATTCGCCAGTACGCTTACTTGATAAAACGACAGTATCATTCAAATTTGATAAAGCATTGTTGCCAGAGGGAACTGATGCAGGACAAATGCGTGTTGCTTATTACAACGGAGCAGTTTGGGATTATATTAAACCAATTACAGTTGACATGGACGCGGGTACGATGACATTTGAAACATACCATTTCAGTCTCTTAGCACCAAAAATTGCCGATGAAACAAAAATGACTGAACAGTTTATCCATTCGCAAGCACTTGATAATGTGATCCGTACTGGCGCAAATGATGCATCTGATGCAATCACGGACCAAATCATCACGATGACACTCACAAAAATGGGTATCACGAGTGAAGAAACTCAAGGAAAAATTTTTGAAAAAGTGTCACAGGCGGAGGCATATAAAGAAATCCATGATTTATATAAAAGTGGTGATGTAGAAGGAGCAAGCCAAAAAGTTGCTATCCTTGCAGGAGAAAAAATCGCAGAAATCGTTCCCGATTCAGTATTTAAAGAAGCTCTCGGCAATATAACTGGATCAGCAGATGATATTGCCAAAGTGTCACAAGCAGCTGGTTATGCGGCAGAAGGACAATACAAACAGGCAGCAAAAATCATTGGAGAAAATATTGCTGATAAATTTCTCATTACATCAGCAGGAAAAATTGCTGTAGAAGTAGTAAATGGGCAGATTGATAGCTGGAAAAATGTAGAAGTGGATGCGGCATATCAAGCATATAAGAACGGAGCAAACGGATATTTCTGGGGATATAATGTTGACAAAAGTGATTTTAATGGTGTGTGGGACCAAATGCGTGGTGTGAGACGTCAATTGGAGATTGAGGTGATTGCAAAAGAAAATACAATCCGTACCGAAGGTGGTATGCCAGAATTAAGCGAGCGTGAACAAAATCTTTTGCGCATTCGCGTAAAAAATTCATATCAAAAACAATTTGAAGATCGTAGCAGAAATGAGGATGCCATTCAAAAGGAAGAGAAAAAACTATCTATGATTTTTGACGCATTCAAAAAAGCAAACATATTAGATTCCACGCTAGGTCCACAGGGATTAGATAAAGGATATGATTATGAAAACAAGTTAGATATTTTAAATCATTTTGCAAAAAAAATGATGCAAGATACAAAACGTTTTGAAATATCGGATAAGGAAGGCTTGGTGATGGCGACAAAAATTTCCGCAACTGACATCGCAATGGGTGCACGCATATATTTTTCTGAACCAGATGGACAAAAAAAATATAAAGAATATTTAGAAACGCGATTTGACATTAGTCCTTACCCGACATTAAAAGATTTAGGAGGCACATGGGATGGTTCAATCACAATTACAGACGTGATTGTATCAGACGCATATAAAGCAGCAAGTGCAAATGGAGGAGAACAAGGTTGTGATATTGCGATGTTAGAAGAAATAAAGGGAAAAGTAAACCCACTCAAATTTGAATTACAGGCGACAAGCGAAAGCGGAGGAATGTTTGTGCCTATTGGCGATGATGCAGGTAAGTCAATGCCATTTACTTATAAAGATGGTGTGATTGAAATTCCATTTAACGAAGACAAAACTACTGGTGCAATGCGCATGCAAGCTGAAAAAACAGATAAAGGTTTTAAACTGAATGGTGAGATGAATATTGATTATGCGGGTGGTGAAGTAAAAGTCAAGGGTAGTACAAATGCTCAAAAATAATATTTATGCATCCAGAATTATTTACTATTTACATAGGGATGTCTTCATGGACAGTCTTGTCGTACTTATTTTTCTATATGTTGGCAATAATAGTCGTAGTTTGTGGAACATATCTTTTTGCGATACATAGAAAATTTGAAAGAAAGCCAGTATTTTTTGCACTCATTGGAATGACTATTAGCGGTTTTTTAGGTGCACGTGTATTACACGTATTGACAAATTTGCAATATTATTTATCAGGAAGTGGTGATATATTTTCATTGCATATGGAGGGTTTTGCAATTTCAGGTGGATTAATAAGCGCAATTCTCACTGGTTTGTCTATATGTAAAATTTTTAAAATTGATTTTTGGAAATTGGGCGATACAGCTGTGCCATTCCTTGGTTTGGGTATTGCGATTGCTCGAATTGGCTGTTTTTTGAATGGATGTTGTTTTGGAAAGATTACAGATCTTCCATGGGGTGTGAAATATCCAATGATGAGTCAGGCCCATCAATATCAGCTCTCGCATGAGATTGGAAATATTTTTGGTACACTAGCAGTTCATCCAACGCAATTGTATGAGGCATTTTTTGCGATATTAGGAAGTATTTTAGCGGCATGTTTAATATATAAAAAAATTACTTCTGGAATTGCTATTCTCACTTTTGGTATAATATTTTCAGTTTTTCGTCTGATAAATATGCAATTGCGGGTAATGACAAGCACATTTGATGCGCCACAATTTTTCTACCCAATCTTTTATGTATGTATTGTAATTGTGTGTGGGATTTTGATGTATATAAGAATTTATAAAGAACATTGATAGTAGGAGTCTTTTAATTTCAGTTATATTAATTGTCCGTATTAATTTATCGTTATAAAAATGTGACCATGTAAAATATCTACGATTTCTTTCTGTGTTTGATATGCAACAATATAATATTTCATGTGGATGAAGCAGATTTTTATGCGCTAGTTTGAAACTCATGTGATTGCGATAATGAGGATATCTTTGACGATATATATGTTTTTTGATAGAATTGATGCGTATTCAATTGCTTGTATATAGTACAAGCAAGTTATTAGTTTATCAAAAAAAACAATATGTCACTTTTTCAAAAAATATTTGGATCAAATGAGAAGCAGATACGTAAATTACATCCCCTTGTCGAGCAGATTAATGCACTCGAATCTGCCATGCACAAACTTACGGATGATGAAATCAAAGCAAAGACAACTGAATTTAAAGAACGTTTAAAAAATGGTGAAAATATCGAAGATATTCTGCCAGAAGCATTTGCACTCACACGACTTGCATCAGAAAGAACAATTGGACAGAGACATTACGATGTGCAATTGATTGGAGGTATAATTCTTCACCAAGGAAAGATTGCGGAGATGCGGACGGGCGAAGGCAAGACGTTAACAGCAACATTGCCAATCTATCTTAATGCATTGAGTGGAAAAGGCGTGCATGTAGTCACGGTAAATGATTACTTAGCAAAGCGTGACTGCAATTGGATGGGTGCCGTCTATGAAAAACTTGGTTTGCAAACGGCATGCATCACACATGACGGGGGCTTCTTGTATAAGTCTCGCACATTAGATCTCAATGAAGTGGATATCGAAATGGAAAATTTAAATGCTGTTACTAAAAAAGAAGCGTATGATGCCGATGTCACATATGGCACAAATAATGAATTTGGATTTGATTATCTTCGTGATAATATGGCACAATCGCAGGATCAGTTATCACAACGAGGACATCATTACGCAATTGTAGATGAGGTAGACTCAATATTGATTGATGAAGCGCGAACACCGCTTATTATCTCAGCTGCAGATACGGAATCTACAAAACTTTATGATCAATTTGCCTATATCGTTCCACAATTGATTGTGCAGGAAGATTATATCGTTGATGAAAAAATGCGTTCTGTAGCGATTACTGACAAGGGAATAGAAAAGATAGAAAAAAATCTCGGTATAGGAAATATCTATGAACAAGGCAAAATCCAATATGTACATCATCTTGAGCAGTCTCTCAAAGCACATTCTCTTTTTGTCAAGGACAAAGACTATATGGTACGTGATGGTGAAGTTATCATTATTGATGAATTTACAGGACGTGCACAAGAAGGTCGTCGATATAGCGATGGATTACATCAGGCAATTGAAGCAAAGGAAAAAGTCGCAGTACAGAGAGAGTCACGTACACTTGCAACTGTGACATTTCAAAACTATTTCCGTATGTATAACAAGCTAGCTGGTATGACAGGTACTGCGAGTACGAGTGCGGAGGAATTTCAAAAAGTATATGAGCTTGATGTAATGGAGGTTCCTACAAATCAAGAAATGATTCGTAAAGACTTTCCAGATGTTGTATATAAAAATGAACGAGGGAAGTTTAATGCGATTGTTGAAAAGATCAAGGAACTTAATGAAAAAGGGCAACCGGTTTTGGTAGGCACTGTCGCAATTGAGAAATCAGAATCACTCAGTCACGCACTTGAAAAAGCACATATTTCTCACAGCGTTCTCAATGCAAAATTCCATGAAAAAGAAGCTCAAATTATAGCAGATGCTGGTAAAAGAGGTGTGGTCACAATTGCCACAAATATGGCAGGCCGTGGAACAGATATTAAACTTGGTGATGGTGTAAAAGAACTCGGTGGACTGTATATTATTGGCACAGAGCGTCATGAAGCTCGCCGTATAGATAATCAGTTGCGTGGTCGTTCTGGGAGACAGGGTGATCCTGGCACAACACAGTTTTATATTTCGTTGGATGATGAGCTCATGCGACGATTTGGTGGTGATAAGTTAAAAAGCATTATGGAGCGTCTCGGTCTTCCAGAAGATCAGCCAATCCAAAACGCCATCATATCAAAACAAATCGAGGGAGCGCAGTCTAAAATCGAGGGGTTTAACTTTGATATTCGCAAACATGTTTTGGATTATGACAACGTAGTCAACAAACAACGTGAGATTATCTATGAAAAACGTCGTACTACTCTCGAGAGCCAAAATGTAAAAAATGAGATCATGACCATGCTCCATGAGGAAGTCGAGGATATTGTCGGCATGCATGCAACCGGTGAACGTCACATGTGGGAATTGGAAAATATCAGCAAAGATGTGAGTGGTATGTTTGTATTTTCTGTTGAAGAAACAAAAAAAATAACATCTCTCGTTGATGATCATAGTAAGGATGATAGAGGGGTAATCGCAATGATCATTGAATATATTTATGCACAGGCAAAGACGGCATATGGACAGAAAGAAAAAGAAAATGGAGACATCGCCATGCGTGCTATCGAACGATCGATTTTACTTCGTACGATTGATCAGCACTGGATGGATCATTTAGATGCAATCGATCATTTAAGACAAGGTATCGGATTGCGTGGCTATGGACAGCAAGATCCGCTTATTGAGTATAAAAAAGAAGCATTTGATATGTTTTCACAACTAGTTGCAAATATTCGACACACAATTTTGCATACAATCTACCGCGCATCAGTCGTGCGTCCAGAGGATAGTGCTATGGCAAAAATGAGTGGACAAATGGAACTTTCTGGTGCGGAAAGTAATCCTGCACAATTTGCACAGGCGGTTAAAGACGAGGAAAAGCAATTTCTTGCACAAATGCCAAAAATAGAAAAGCCTGCAAAAAGTGATCATGTGATTGGAAGAAATGATGATTGCCCATGTGGTAGCGGTAAGAAATATAAGAAGTGTTGTGGAAAATAGTATGAAAAAAGAATTTTTTGAGAGAGAAATCGCCATTTGTCAAGAACTATGTAAAAAAAATGGTAGTAAGTGTAGTTGGGGGAGTTGCGATAATTGTGGTGTGATCCCATTGCTTTATAAGTTGTACAAAGGGGAGTTGTATGAAAAAGAGTCTGAAATTGAGTCTTTGAAGCGCAAAATTCTAAAATAATGACAAAATGAGATTATTGGCAAAAACCTCTAGGAATAGAGGTTTTTTATATTAGAATTGACACAAAGACTAATATATAATATAATATCATTTCGTAAAATATTAACGTAATTTTCCTCAAAAAATCAAAGAAGGTGATACTATGGAGCCTGTAAAAACATTGAAAATCACTAAAATTTATCTGGTTTGTGGAGCAATGGGTTGCGGAAGTGTTCACGGATGTATCGATGAACATGGTAAACAGATGCATTGCGAAACAACACAGAAAGGAGAGGTGGAAAGATCATTTCCTTGTTCAAAGGAGCAATATTACTTATGTACCTTTGAGAAAGATATGATTCAAGAAAATGAAGCGGAAGGACCTAAGCCGAGACGATGGAAAATCCGCTGTAAGTATTGTCCTGATCCAAATTTTTCGCCCGAAAATTGTGAAGATATAGCATATTTATCATCATGATTTGGAAGTTGCAAACCGATTCAGTTGCATCTGAATCGGTTATTTATTTATCAATTTTATAAAAAGTAACCTTGACTATGTAACAGTACACAATTTTATAAAAAGGCAAAAAAGTGTTACAATAAAAAAATGATTATTCGTAAACAATTTCCACAATTTTTAGCACCGTATTGCATTGCATGGGAGACATCCATTGGTGCGGTCGTTTTTCGTTGTGTTGGAGATAAAATTCAGTATTTACTTATCCGATATCGTAATGGTCATTGGGAATTTCCGCGAGGCAAGATGGAAGATGGGGAATCACATATCGATACAATGAGACGAGAGCTACGTGAAGAAACTGGTATAACACAATTAATGATTTTAGATGGCTTTGAAGCATCATTACGTTTTACGTATACTGCACAAGGAAATGAACGATTCGAGCGGGCTCATGATAAGAATTGTATCTTCATACATAAAAAAGCGATATTCTATTTGGTGCAGACTGAAGAATCATCTATTGTACACCTATCCCACGAGCACAGAGAGTATGCATGGCTGATATATGATGATGCGATATCAAATCTAACCTATGTTAATGCACAAAAAGTCTTGAAAAAAGCACAAAAACATATTGTGTCACAGGGGTTCTGCTAATGTGTTTGCTTTTTAAAAGTAGTAATAGTACAATACATAAGTAATCTCTGTTGAAGGTTTATTTTTTTATATGCATACACACAAAAGAAGAAGATTTATATACGTGATCATTTTTAGTATTTTGGTAATCGCAATCAGCGTGCCTAAAATACCACATCTACCTGAACAAGTACAAAAATATTATGAGAAATTAAAAGTAAATCTCGGATTGGATTTGCAAGGCGGTCTGCATTTGGAGTACAAGCTCGATTTGAGTAAAGTGTCAGGTGCTCAAACTAAGGAGGCAGAAAGTGCTGTGCAAGCAGTCGTAGAACGTCGTGTCAATGCATACGGCGTCGGTGAGCCGGTAGTGCAACTTGTACATCGCGGCAGTGACGCATATTTGATCGTAGAATTTCCTGGAGCAAAAGATACTGAGGATGTTAAAAACGTAATTCAAAAAACACCTTTCCTCGAATTTCGTGAAGAAATGACAGAAGAAGAAAAGAGTGCTGAGCAAGCAAAAATGGACGAAGCTTTTGCATCAATGAATGTGGATGCAAAAAAACAAGCAGAACAAGTTTTTGAACGTGTCAAAAGTGGTGAGGATTTTGATACACTTGCAAAAGAGTTTAATCAAGATCCTGGATCAAAAGATACGGATGGTGTTTTGGATTTTGTCAAAAAAGGCTCTTATATTAAAGAGTTTGATGAAGCGCTTTTTAATGATACTTTGCAAGACGGATCAATTGTCCCGGAATTGATTGAAACACAGTATGGATGGCATATTATCAAAAAAATTGAAATGCGCGGTGAAGGTGATGACCGTGAGATCAAAGCGCAACATATTTTGATCGGTAAAATTCAAGTACCAATCGAACCGTATAAAAAAACTGGTCTTACAGGTGAATTTCTTGAAAGTTCAAGTTTAAACTTTGGTGGTAACAGTCGTGGGGGTGGCTTATCGGAGCCACAGGTTTCGTTGCAGTTTGATGAAAAGGGTAAAGATTTGTTTGCTGATATCACAAAGAGAAATTTAGGGAAACGTGTTGCGATTTATCTTGATGGCGAAATCGTCAGCGCGCCAACAGTGCAAGCCGAGATTGTAGATGGTCGTGCGGTGATTTCGGGTAATTTTACAACACTAGAAGCAAAAGAATTGTCGCAACGACTCAATGAAGGTGCTCTCCCTGTACCAATCGAACTTGTTTCACAACAAAGTGTAGAAGCAACTCTTGGTAGTGTAGCGTTACAAAAAAGCATGAAGGCAGGCATGATTGGTTTGATCGTCATTATGATCTATATGATTATATATTATCGATTTTACGGATTTATCGCATCAATATCATTAATCATATATACTGCGACATTGGTATCAATCATCAAATTATCGGTTTTTACACCAATAGCAATCACTCTTACATTGGCGGGTATTGCTGGACTTATTTTATCAATTGGTATGGCTGTAGACGCTAATGTGTTGATATTTGAACGCATAAGAGAAGAAATTACACGTGGTAAGCCACTTAAGCGTGCAGTAGAAGAGGGGTTTAATCGAGCCTGGCCATCAATCCGTGATGGGAATTACTCGACGATATTGACGTCACTGATTCTTATGATGATGGCAACGGGATTTGTCAAAGGATTTGCAATCATTCTCGTTTTGGGTGTAACGCTTTCTATGTTTACAGCGATTGTGCTGGTGAAGATCATTATCGTGTATATTTCAGGAAATTGGCTCGAAAAGAGAATGTGGTTAATAATGAATAATAAGAAGAAATAGCATATGTTAAATATTATTAGTAAAAGAAAATATACATACATATTTTCACTCATCTGTATTTTTGCATCAGTCATCGCTATTGCGCTTTGGGGACTTGAGCTTGGTAGAGATTTTACTGGTGGAACACTTATGGAGTATACTGTTATGTTGGACAAAAATCTTTCACGTGAAGTATTGTGTGAAAAAATTGAAGGTGGTTGTCCTACGGATCTCACCGTTGTTGTAAAAGAACAACATGAAAGCGATGCAATTTATATAATTCAATATCAACAAGCAGAAGAGATATTTAATCAAAAGGTAATTGCTGCGATCAAGAGCATCGATGAAACTGCTGTGCAGAATAAGATTGAGTTTACAGGATCAGTAATCTCTGGACAAATGCGCAATAATGCGATCAAAGCAATTATTTTTGCAACCATTGCAATTCTCCTCTATATTGCATGGGCATTTCGTAATATTTCTGTACCTGTATCATCATGGTATTATGGCATCGGGGCTGTTGTTGCACTTGCGCACGATATATTCATTACAGTTGGCGTTTTTTCCGTATTGGGTCATTTTACAGACATTAAAATTGAGGTACCATTTATTGCAGCTTTACTGACGATTCTTGGGTATAGTGTGAATGACACAATCGTAGTGTATGATCGTATTCGTGAAAACATCCTCAAATCGCGATCAATCGGAAATTTTGAAGAACTCACGAATCGATCATTAAATGAAACATTGGCACGATCAATCAATACATCACTCACTGTAATAATTGTGCTTGTTGCGTTGGTTTCACTCGGTGGAGAGAGTTTATTTAATTTTTCATTAGCATTACTCATCGGTATTACATACGGAACATACTCCTCGATTTTTGTCGCATCAGCATTGATTGTCACAATCTATAATATGCAAATTAAAAATAAATAAGAAGGTATATAATCGGATTAAATATGAAATTATGGGGATAACAGATTTATTCAAAAAAAAGAAAAAGGTGGATCCTGCTGTTGCCATGAAACAAGCAGAAGAATTGCTCGGAGGTAAGATGCCAGTGATCACAGATCAAATGATTGATCAAATGATCGATGGTAGTATGCCTGGCATGCCGAAGGTTGGCACAATGCAAAAAATGGCACTTCGAGGACTCAAGAAAATGTCACCAGAAAAACGTCAGCAGGTATTTGCAGAAGCATTCGGAAAAATGGGTGGTTCTGGAGGTGAAAGCAAGGAAGAAATGCTCAAGCAAATTGAAGAGATGCGCGCATCTGGGCATCTGAATTCCAAGCAATATAAGATTGCCAAAAAAAGACTTGGTATTAAATAACATTTCTGACAAAAAATCATGAATAGTATCATGATTTTTTTTCTTATACATATGACACAAATTTCTTTTCAAACTCATAATGTTTTGATATGATTCGTATATAATGTGTTTAATAAAATAAATATGGAAATACGAAAAACGCAAAACACACTCATTGTATTACTTATTTTGTACATTGTTCTTTTTGGTATTCTTGCAATACATCCAATTGATCGGATGACATGGTTTGCGGAGAATTTAACAGTATGGATCATCCTTGCAATAATAATTGGACTATATTTTGCACGTGTACGCTTTTCTTCACTCGCATATATCATGATGAGTGTCTTGATTTTTCTTCACACCATAGGTGGGCATTATACTTTTGCGCTTGTCCCGTTTGATTGGGTGACGCATATATTCGGATTTGAGAGAAACCACTATGATCGATTGGCACATTTTTCAGTAGGGTTTTATGCATATGCGATTGCAGAGTGGCTCTGGTATAAAAAAGGAGTTGCAAACAAATTTCTATTGTTTACTTATCCTGTATTTACGATCGCAACAATAGCGATGAGCTATGAGCTTATCGAGTGGATTTATGCAGATTTGGCAAATCCTGAAGCAGGTATTGCGTATCTTGGCAGCCAAGGTGATATCTGGGATGCACAAAAAGATATGCTTGCTGATACATTGGGTGCAGTAGTCGCAATGATGCTATTTTTTTTCACTGTCAAACCACGTTTTGCCACTAATAACATAAAAAAGCCCGATGATGGGGCTTTTTAAGATTATTTTACTGAGGAATCTGAGTCTGAGATTTTTCTAATTCGGATAAATTATTTTGGAATTCTTGAGACATTGCTTCAGCTTGCTCTTGTATATTGCCGACTTTTTCAACTGATTCTTTAAATTGATCGACTTGCGGAGAGAATTCATTGATTTCATTTTTGATCTTGCGTGCAGCCATCCAGCCCAATATGACAAGTGTTATGAAGATTAATAGGCAGACCCCTAAGCATCCACCTATGATCCAAAGCCATGGTGATTTTTTCTTTTTGGGCTGTTCGATTACGTTTTGATTTGGTAAAGGTTGTTCAACGTGGTTTTCCATGATTTATTACTTAATGATTAATAAGATTATTATATACTATGTAAACCAACTTCGGCAATAGTATATATTTTTAATACTATTGAAATTTAAAATAATGTATAATATAATTGAATTGTAATAATATAATAGAACAATATGAATGATGTCACAGTGCAAACAGATGATGTTGCAGTAGATATGAATGATGACTACACATCTGTGGATGTATCAGATGATGGATATACATCAGATGGTTATATGAGCAGTGATTATACAACAAGCACAGGTACGTATGTCCCAGTGGACAACCTTGATCCGGCTGCAGCTGCAGCAATGGCTGGTTTTGGTTTGATTGCGTTTGTAGTATGGTTCTCAGTTATTGTGCTCATGATCGTTTCAATGTGGAAAATCTATGCAAAAGCTGGCCAGCCTGGTTGGGCATCAATCATTCCAATTTATAATATTATTGTGCTTCTCCAGATTGTCCAAAAGCCAATTTGGTGGATTGTACTCCTGTTTATCCCATTTGTGAATTTTGTGATCATCATTATGATATACCACGAGCTTAGTAAGGTATTTGGCAAAGGTGCAGGTTTTACAATTGGTATGTTGCTTTTGAGTATTATATTTTTTCCTATACTCGCTTTTGGTTCAGCAACATATCAATTGCAATCAGTGAGCCCACCTCAACCTTCGGCTGTATAAAATACTTTTTGTGCGCTCAAAAAACCACAAAATAATATACATGTGATTTTATGTTGGTATTTTTACAAATTCATGCCGATATGTTCTCCAGCAACATAACCGGTGGTCCAACAGAGTTGCAGAGAAAATCCGCCAGAAGGACGATTAATGTGTAGCACATCACCTAAGAGATAAAGATTTTGATAGAGGCGTGACGTCATGTGTGTAAAATTTACTTGAGAAGGATTTACGCCACCGTCGGCAACTATCGCTTTATTCATCCCACATGTGCCAGTAATAGGAAATGAGAGATTTTTGATCGTATGTATCAAAGCCTTTCTTTGGTCTCGTGTGACAAATTTTACTGGTTGATCCATGAGTTCAAGATGTGGCAATTGTAAAATTGCATGTGCAATATTCTTAAAAATCATCTCCGGAAGAACATTTTTTAATAAACAGTCCTTATTTCTTGCGAACAGATTGATCATTCTCCGGTCAAGATCGTGCTCCTCAGTATCAGGAAACAAGTCAATAACCGCAGTAACAGGACCGTTCTTAAGTAGTTTTTGAACTTCAAATGCAGAATTTATGATGAGAGGTCCAGAGATGCCAAAATGTGTGAATAATATTTTACCAGTTTTTCGTAATTGTGTTTTTTCATTTTGCACAAAACGAATTTTCATGAAAGACCACGAGATGCCTGATAATTCGTGCACCCATTTTGCATTTGTAGTGAGTGGTACAAGATTTGGATTAGCATTAGTGGTTTCATGGCCGAGTTTTTGTAAAAAGGTAATGCCATCACCTGTGGATCCGGTTTCGGGTGCAGCCAGCCCTCCTGTTGCTATTACAAATTTTTGCGCATGGTACACAGTATTATGTGAGTCTAGAACAGCTATAATACGTCCGTTGTTTTCATGCACATCTGTAATACGTGTATCCAACTTAATTGTCACATCTCCTTTTTTCATATAACGGATTAGGGTACGCAAAACATCATGCGCATTTTGTGTTTGAGGAAAGGCGCGGTTACGTGCTTCCACAATAAGCGGCAGATCATGCATGGCAAAAAAATCAAATGTATCCTGTACAGTAAATTGCGCAAAACATGAATGAAGATATTTTTTTGTCTCTGGAAAATTTTGAAGAAATAATTCATTGTCGAATATGGCATTTGTAATATTACATCGACCGCCGCCAGTTAAGAGGAGCTTATTGCCTAAAGAAGTATTTTTTTCAATCAAAAGTACGCGAGCGCCACACTCTGCTGCACGGCCAGCACACATCATGCCCGATGGCCCACCACCAATAACAATCACATCATATTTTTCACTTTTTTTGATCATAGCACAGAATATAAATTAACACTTTATTATCCATCAAAATAGCATTTTTGTCAATAATAATTAGCATTTATTGTGATAGCTGAGCATTTTCACATTTCAGAATCATTAAAATTATATTGTGGAGATATGCAACCGAGGATTTAGTACATAGTGATGAATGAATGTATTGCTTTTATCTGAAAAATAGTATTAAATATAATAGAATTGTAATTAGTGAGATACAAAGTTATATGAAAAAATATGTGAGCGTATTATTGGTAAGCATTATGCTTATAGTAAGTGGTTGTCAGAAAAATACAAGCGAAAATGCATCAATAAATGATCAGCCAAGCGAGGATGCAATAACATATAATTGTCAGGATGAAATTGTGAAAGTCGATTTTTTAAACAATAAAGAACCCCAAATAGCACAATTATTTTTCACTGAACGTAATAATAAAAATATTTCATTACCAATTGTTCCTGCAGGATCCGGCGTAAAATATTCAGATGGAGAAGTTTCTTTTTGGACGCATCAAGGTGAAGCAACATTATCCATGGAAGAACCTTCTGCGAGCATTCAATGTGTTATTGAAAAAGATGTAACGACACAAAGAACTATCGATACGTACGGAAATGCAATCCCAGAAAATTGTAAAAATTGGTTTGATGGTTGTAATTCATGTAAGTTTGGAACGGGAGACCCATCATTAGTATGTACAAAAAAATTCTGTGCACCAGAATCAATTGAAGAAGCACATTGTCTTGATTAAATACATTCTATTGAAAATTCAAAATATCGTGACAAAATCGTGTTTTTGATGTAGCATGATGATGTAACGTACATGATTTTGGTTTATGCATGGACTTCTCTCTTTAGTAGAAAATATTTCTGGATTTGCCGTTTTGATGATTTATTTGTATCTGACTGTTGTTGTGATATTTATTATCATGGAAAATCGAGATACGAGCTCAACGCTCGCATGGATTTTGATTTTTCTGCTGTTTCCCATTATTGGTTTTATCATTTATATTTTTTTTGGAAGGAATTGGAAAGTGATTAATCCAAAGAAAAAAAATCGCATCAAAGAGTTACAGGAAAAAACAGAAATCATTTTAAAAAAACTACGTGGTCAGCAAAATGCTCATTTTCAAGAAATAAAAGATAAAGGATTTTCTCACAATATCGAGCGTGTATTATCTATTTCACAAAACAATTTTGATGCACTTCTCACTCTTGATAATAAGCTTTCCATTTTTCAATCTGGAAAAGAAAAATTTGAATCATTAAAAAAAGATATTGAAACTGCCAAAAAGTACATTCACATGGAATATTATATATGGCGTGTAGATCCTTTGACTCAAGAAATCAAGACCTTATTGATTCAAAAAGCAAAAGAGGGAGTGGAAGTGAGAATATTATACGATCCAATTGGATCATGTATAACAAATTTATTTCATAAGAAATATTTGAATGAAATGCGAAAGGCAGGTATAGCAATCGTACCGTTTTATAATGCTTTGTCGCCATTTAAGATTACAACAATTAACTACATACTACATCGAAAAATCGTTATAATAGACGGAAATGTCGGCTATACGGGAGGCATGAACATGGGACAAGAATATATCACAGGTGGCAAAAATTACTCTGCATGGCGTGATACGCACATGCGTTTAGAAGGAAGTGCGGCATTAACGTTACAAATCACATTTGCAATCAATTGGGAAGAAGCTCAAAATATTTCACTTTTTGATGAAAAATATTTTTATCGTGCGCAACAAGAAATATCTGGCAACATTCCAGTTCAAATCATATCTTCGGAGCCTAATTCATATTGGCAACCCATCAGACAATCACTATTTGCTATAATCATGTCTGCTGAGAAAAATCTTTTTATTCAAACACCATATTTCATTCCTGACGAATTACTGCTAGATGCCTTAAAAATTACTGCACTATCAGGAGTTGATGTGCGCATTATGTTAACTGGTACAGATAATAAAAAAATTCCATATTGGGCAGCTTTTACATATTTTGAAGAATTATTACTTGCTGGTGTAAAGATATATCACTACAATGCAGGATTTTTACATGCAAAAACTGTAATGATTGACTCAAACATCTGTTCTGTTGGTACTACAAACATGGATATGCGTAGTTTGCATTTGGCATATGAAAGTAATGTTATAATTTTTGATCGTGATATTACTCGACGATTAGAGAATGATTTTTTTGCGGATCTTGATCATTGTTCGCGATTCACATTTGGTGATCACAGTAGAATAAGTCTCATCATCAAGTTTCGTAATTCACTCATGCGGTTATTATCGCCATTATTGTAAATAAATAATTCTTGTCGTGAATAATTTATTCATGTATGATACATGTGTTTATAATATAATTTTATTTAATTAAATTTTATGGGTTTATTATCACGCATCTTTCGCAAAAATCGACTTGAGTTACATGATGTGAATGACGCTAAAAAGGAAGAAAAAGTAACTACTTTGGAACAAGAAGGATTTCAGTCAAATCAAAGAGAAATAAAATGTGAAAAATCCAGTTCACCATTTCTCTGTGAAGACAAAAACTATCAAGAAAAATAATATTGTCTAAGTTCACATACATATTGCACTCTATGAAGTCATAGGACTATGCCATTTTATCATCACATCCATTGCAAATATACAGGTATTAAAGGTATTTTGACTGTGTACAATCATTACCTAAGATACACGTATATGATTAG
>JBBQZC010000017.1:0-28177 GCA_038208115.1 Candidatus Moraniibacteriota bacterium | reverse complement strand
ATATTTACTGATGCATCAGTCGATCCATCGTTAATTACAATGAATTCGAAATCAGTGAATGTTTGAGCGAGAATACTTTTGATCGTTTCTTCGATGAATCTCTCACGATTATAAAATGGCATGACGACAGTGAGTTTTGGGGATGGCATATAAAAATATTCAATTAAATCTATATTACTTATAATCTTTATGCACAAATTTCCTTGAAACCAATCCACACCATCCACATCCAAATTCGCAAGTTTTCATAATAAGCATACCTATTCCAATAAGTGGATTTTTATACAACTTACCCGGATGTGAAAAAAAGAGACCATACCTTCGCAATAAACTTGATTGTTTTTTATAATTACGCACATTTTCAGGCATAGAACCATATCTATTCATATGCTGTCCATAATACAATTTTTTTTTACACAAAGTGTATAAGCGCATTTTTTTTTCATCATGGTAAATGAGATCATCAATTCTACCAATTGATGTCGATCCGTATTTATTTTGGATACGTTGTGGCAGATCATAATCTTCTCCACCGGTTACACGCTCGTCATACCCATTCATTTCATCATAAACAATTCGTTGATAAAATCGCGCGGCCTCCATCCAATCCACACCAATATAAAAACTCCTTTCAAGTTTTTTACATTGTGCCCAAAACCCAGTGCCATATGATTCTTCTGGAATCACAACGCCTTTTAGTTCATATTTTTTACTCTGCAAAAATGCATTACGAATCACATCTCGCGTTAATTTCATATCAGAATCTATGATCATAACAAACGATCCCGTTGATTGAGATACCCCATAATTCCTCTGCGCGCTTCGCTCTGGGCCACATTCAAAAATCTTCTTTGTAAATTTCTTAGCAATTTTTTGTGTAGCATCTATAGAATAATTATCCACAACAATCAATTCGATATGTGGATGACTTTGTTGTAGAATGGATTGCAAGCACACTTCTAAATACTGTTCAGAATTATATGTTGGCACGATTACTGATACTTTATCATTCATTATTTTCTGCTAATTTTTTAGATGGCACTTCATATTATATCACTTATTTGATTTTATAATCTATTTAGATACTATTACACGCATAAATCCCCGATAACACTTATCAAAAGTGATTTCTTTACTCCACATCCACGCGTCTTTTCGCAATTGATTGTATTTTTTTTTGTGATGTAAAAGTGCAACAATATTTTTAGCGAGATTATGTGGTGTATTTTTTTGACACACAATGCCCGTTTGATTATGACGCACACTGTCACGCAATCCATCCGCATCATATACAATGGCAGGCGTGCCTTGACTATTTGCTTCTGTTACTACGAGTCCCCACCCTTCCTTTATAGAGGTTATAGCGACAATATGACTTTGTCGCATGAGTTGTGATTTTTGTGCTGGCGTTACTTGTCCGCATATCTTTATATCTGCTACATATGGCGATTTCTTAATGCGACGCAAAATTCTTTTACCATAAGCATTATGTGTGTCTCCGGCTATAACTAAACACAAATGAGGCATCTTCTTTTTTGCGATTTCAAATGCACGAACAATGTGACCCGTACGCTTCATCGCACGCACATTACCAAAACTTAATAATACAGGCTTCTTGATTTTCTTGCTTTTTTCAATCTTTTCCAAGCGATTTATATTTACACCCTCACTGATAATGTGGATTTTTAATCCGTCAAAACCAAATCTTTGCAAATCTTTTTTAGTACTATTAGACACCGTGATCACTGTATTTTTTCGCAGAATAAATGTATAAAATGGCTCAATGAGATATCCAATCACATTAAGTGGAAAGAATATTTGATACAACCATACTTTGCGACCTAGCTGATGATAGATCATGTAACGTTTTTTTTCTTTAACATAAAACTGCGTAAAAAACGGCACAATATTTGCCTCTTCGATTACGACATCTGCCCATCCTTTCAGATGTTTCATATAATAACGATATGCCTCCCAATAAATGCTAAAACGCCCACCTATCCGCATCACTGTATAGCCATCAATCATATCCTTTTTTTGACATTCACCATATCCGCCTGCCAATATAATGACCTCATGACCATCTGCAACTAAACGTTTACAAATCTCACTTGTCACTACTTCAGCACCACCAGCAAACGGATGTGTTTGGTCTTTCCATGTAAACCACAGTATTTTCATATGTTCTATAATTATCCTAATATAAAACCTTCATTATATTCACAAACTTATCACAGCTGCATAAAGATCTATCGGAATTTATCACACGCGTCACAACAATTACATATTTTAAACATCAAGAGCAACACACCCGTCACGCTCGTTCCAAAAATATATCCGCCAATAACTGCTTGTGCGGAATGATGATAAAGTAAAATCGAGGATAGCGTCATAACCAAGCCAATCAGAGAAATATAAATTAATCGACGATCTCGTAAGGCGATATAATATGTATAGACAACGTTTACAAGTGATACCGAAAATGCATACACTCCTGCCAGTGGTAATAAATGCGCTAGTGCCACATATCGTTCTCCGAGCATTACAGAAACAATCCACGATGGAAAAAGAGTAAACGCACCTAATATACCAATGGATATCAATATAGTAATACAGAGCGCTTTTTTTAGAATAGTTCTGTTTTCTCTTTTTTGTGCTCGTATCTTGATTGTTGGCATCAGTACGCCAGCAACCGATCCTGTTGCAAAAAAGATAATACGCGCAATTGTGACGATCCCACTGTAGAGTCCGGCAGTTTCTGGATCAAAATAATATTTTATAAATAGCACATCAGAGGCATACAAAAATGTTATATATCCTAATGAAAAAAAGATTAGCACGCTATATGAGATTTCATTACAGATTTCTGCTGTATAAATTGCCTTCTCATCAAAAGCTAAATGAAACAGTCCGCGTGTTTTATGCATTACATACAACAATGATACAAGATTAGCCACAGCAAGTGCACCAATCGCCCCAAATACCTGCAATCCAGCATACACAAGAATAATACCAAATATTACCCTTCCACCGGAAGAAATAATATTTGCAATTGATACAACAAAAAATCGTTCTGCTCCGCGCAAATATGCATTATAGAATGTAGACACAACATCAACTGATAGGATCAATGCGAGCGGCAAAAAAGGTAAAATGGAATCAAAATGCAGAAAGTGCATGAGAATCGGACTGAAAATCACAATTCCCATTGCATAAAGTAATACAATCGGTAAAACCAATTTAAATAGTTGCGCTAGCAATTGTATGTATTTTGTAGATGAGGCATGCAAATGATTGGAAACAATATTGATTGCCACAGTCCCACAAATCATCAAAAAAATTCCCATCAAATATGTGATTGATATAATAGTTTCCACTTCTCCGAATTCTTTCACACTCATCATTCGCACCATGATCGGATGATACAGATAGTTCAAAAAAGCTGCAATCAATGAGCCAATAAAAAAAATAATATTGTTTTTGATAAAAGTATCACCTAACAATTTTTTGATCATATAACCATGTAATTATTTCATTTTTTACATTGTTTCATTATACACTACTCGATATAAAAAACCACTCGGGAGAATCCTCATTCCAAGTAGCGACTGTACAATTTGGCTCTAGTCTTTTCAGCTTAGCATTAGAGGTTATCATATAGCCAGTAATGCTATCTGCACCCGCTGCACCACGCACATATTTAATAATGCGGGGATGCGGATTTGCAAGTCGCTTTATTAATCCACCAAGTACTTGCGCTGAGGAATCCATAAGAGCTAGGCCCTGCTTTTAGATCTTTGTAAGATCAGTCTTTAAAATCATTTTTTTGAGATCACATTTTTCATTTTGAATCACAAGAAGAATGAATTCTATACTTGCAGGACAAAACTTGAAGATTTTTTTCCACTTCTCGCATAGTCTCAATGACTTTTTTCCATCCCAATGTATAAGCAAACTTTTTTGTCTTTTCATTGTTATCCATGTCAGAAATGTCATAGCCTGATTCTCTTGGAGCCATCAGCTTCCCACCAAAATAAATAAATTACTGATTTTAAGTATCGTTTTACATCAATATAATTTGTTTTACCCTTAAGTTGTCTCCACCATGCTTAAACACCAAAAATAGCCCTCAGAATAAAAATTACATTAGAATATTTGCTCAATTTTCCAATATTTCAATAATTTTTACTATATTTTTTATAATTTAAGCACCTTTTTCAAGGTGCTTAAAAGATTACACAACAATACTGACTAATTTTCCTTTCACAAAGATAATCTTTTTTGGTTCCCTGCCATCAATATGCTTTTGGACATTCGCACTTGCAAGCGCTATGGTTTTTGCCTCATCTTCTGAAATAGCAGCATTCACTGTGATCGTGTCACGCACCTTGCCATTGACCTGGACGACAAGCGTGATTTCATCATCTATGAGATACTGCACATCATATGATGGCCACTGTTCTTGTAAAATGAATGTATCATGACCCAGCTGTGCCCAGAGTTCTTGCGCAATATGTGGGCAGAATGGTGAGAGGATTAAGAGAAATTTTTCCATGTCTCTCACCGTCATTGCTTTGAATTTTTCCATTGCGTTCAAGAGAATCATCATTTGTGCAATTGCTGTATTATACTTCATCGCATCGATATCTTCTGTGATTTTTTTAATCGTGCGATGTAATACTTTCTCAATCTGTGGATCTGTCACATCACTGAACCCTCTACCAAAAAACTTCCATAGTCTCTCGAGGAATTTACGCGGTCCAATCAAGCTCTCTGTACTCCATGCAACTGATGCGTCAAACGGTCCCATAAACATCTCATACATCCGGAATGTATCCGAACCAAATCGCTCGATTACATCATCAGGATTGACCACATTGCCCCATCGTTTGGACATCTTACGTCCATCTTCTGCGAGGATGATTCCTACTGTTTGCAATTTTTTATATGGTTCATCATATGAAACGGCACCAATATCATAGAGAAATTTATGCCAAAATCGCGCATAAATAAGATGTCTCGTCGCATGCTCTGCACCACCGACATAGAAGTCAACAGGTGACCAATATTTTTCTTTGTCTTTATCAATGAGAATATTTTCATTATTTGGGTCGATATAACGGAGATGATACCAGCTTGATCCTGCCCATTGTGGCATCGTATTAGTCTCACGCTTTGCGTCTCCACCACATTCAGGGCAAATTGTGTTTACCCACTCAGCTATTGCAGCAAGCGGTGATTCACCTGTGCCAGTCGGCTCATAACTTTCAACATCTGGGAGCATAAGCGGTAATTCATTTTCTGGTACAGCGACGACACCACATTTCTCACAATGGATCAGTGGGATTGGCTCACCCCAATATCTCTGACGGGAAAAAACCCAGTCACGCAATTTATAATTCACAGTCATCTTACCGCCGACTTTCTCTGTAATCATTTTTTTAGCCACTTCACTATCTATTCCATTAAATTCATCCGAATTGACCATTATGCCATTACCCGTAAAAATTTTGTCTTCAAAAATTCTCTCAAAATCAATCAGTTGACTTTCGTTGATTGTCTTTTTGATTTCTTCTTTCGTCATCCATACAATAGAGTGCTTTTCTTGTTCCTCTGGACTTATTTCATCTTGTTCATCATTTTCTAACTCAAAATAGAATGACTGAAAATGCGCAAATCGATTCACGTTCTTTGGATTGTGAAAAAATTTGCTATGTAAGCCACCTAAAAATTTGACTAATTTTAAATTTTTATATCCCGTTTCTTCTAATACTTCCATTCGCGCTGCTTCTTCTGCAGTTTGTCCATCTTCAATCCCTCCGGTTATAAAAGTTGCCCAATCAACTTGTTTCCATTTCAACGTCAAATACGTATTCTCTTGCCAATGTTTTACAATTGCGATTATTGCATCTCTTTCTATAAATGGCAGATCTTGCCTAGGAGAGCTGTTTTTTGTTTTATCAACATGCAAAAACTGAACGACCTCCTTAATCTCAATATTATATTTCTTCGCAAATTCCCAATCACGCATATCGTGCGCAGGTACTGCCATGATGGCACCTGTACCATAGTCAGCCAACACATAATCGGCAATATAAATTGGGATTTCTGCACCATTCGCCGGATTAATCGCCGTAACGCCTTCAAGCTTTACACCTGTTTTTTCCTTTCCTTCTGCCGTTCGCTCGATCTCCGTTTTCGTTTGCGTCTCTTTTTGATATACTTCGATCTCTTCCGTATTTTTTATACTTTTTACTTTCAACTTTTCCACTAATTCGTGTTCTGGTGCCAATACCATATAAGTTGCGCCAAAGAGTGTGTCAGGACGCGTTGTAAAAACCTCTATTTTTAACTCTTCATTCTTAATCTTAAATTGAATTTTTGCCCCTTCTGATCGTCCAATCCAATTACGTTGCAACTCCTTAATATGATCTTGCCATTCGAGATTATCGAGATCCGCAAGTAAGCGATCTGCATAATTCGTAATCTTAATCACCCATTGTGGAATCTTTTTCTTTTCTATTGGTGTACCACAACGCTCACATGCGCCATTCTCGAGATCCTCATTGGCGAGACCTGTCATGCATGATGGACACCAATTAATCGGTTCATTGGATTGAAACACGAGTCCTTTTTTAAACATCTGGAGGAACGCCCATTGTGTCCATTTATAAAATGATGGGTCTGTCGTCGCAATTTCTCTTTCCCAATCATAATTGAGTGAAATTTTTTCCAATTGTTTCTTAAATGCCATTATATTTTGCTCCACAGCAACTCGTGGATGCACCTTGTTTTTGAGCGCATATTGTTCTGCAGGCAACCCAAAAGAATCCCATCCCATTGGATGAAGTACATTATAGTTGTTCATTTTTTTAAAGCGTGAAATCACATCTGTTGCGATATATCCCTTAGGATGACCAACATGGAGTCCGACACCCGACGGATACGGAAACATATCTAAAATATAGAATTTTTTCTTTCCAGAATCTTCTGTCGTTTTATATACATTGGCAGCAGTCCACTTGTCGCGCCATTTTTGCTCTATTTCCCTATGATTATATCGTTCCATATCTATTAAACTACATTAAAATATCATACATGCATCATACCGCAAACATGTGAAAAATAAAAGTTTCCTGATTATAAAATCTGTTCAAAGAAGTATATTACGTCGACATATCTGTCTCATCAATGATTTCTCCAACAAGCTCTTCAATGATGTCTTCCAGCGTTACGAGCCCGACAACATCTTTTTGATCATTTTGCACGATGAACATGTGTACGTATTTTCTGTTCATGCGACGAAAAACTTGCTCAATTGTTGTGTTTTCATCAATGTAATGCAGTGGTGACATAAATTCTGACACTGGACGTCCGCGATTGTCTGAGCTGAGAATCTGCATAATCGTATTTGTGTGTATATACCCGACGAAATTACCATCATTTTTGCCATCATGCACTGGATATCGAGAATGACCAATCTGCGACACTTCATATGCGATCGTTTCAATCGATACAACACCTGAAATTGCCTCAATGCGCGATAGAGGTGTCATGATATCTTTTATCACTATGTCATTAAATGCAAAAACATTCTCAATCATAGTATGCTCTCTATGATGTACAGCACCATGCTCTACTCCCATGCGTGTCATTACGCGAATTTCTTCTTCTGTTACGTGATCATGCGCTTCTGAAACACGCATGATTTTATAGATCAATAGGGTGATATAATGGATCACGAGAACTAACGGATATAAAATAATAAATAGTGTTTGCATCGGCCATGCGGTTGCCTGTGCCACTCGCTCCTTTTTGGCAATTGCAAATGATTTTGGAAATATCTCACCAAACATTAGGATCATGAAAGTTGATGCTCCCGTCGCAATTCCAAGTGCTCCTGATTCAAAATACCGTGAGGCTATCACAGTCGCATAAGAAGCTGTAAAAATATTCACAGCATTATTGCCTAATAAAATAGCTATGAGTAATCGCCGTGGTCGCTGTTTCAAATTCCGTATCACATGTGCTGCAAATCGTTTCTTTTCCACCATAAGTCGTACGCGAGAAGGCGTGAGTGAAAAAAAAGACGTTTCTGTCGCTGAAAAAAACGCTGACATGCTAAGCAGAGCTAGAAAGATAACAATATTGATCATGATTTCTTATTAAACATCCAACCGAATAAACTAAATTCCCTGTTTTGATTTTCTACAAATTGTTTCATCTCTTGAAATTTATTTTTCATATCATCAACTTTCATTTGTGCATCATTTTTGATCGATGTTTCTTTTATCTGATCTACACGCTTTTGTGAATCAACAATTTTTTGTGCATATATTACAAGGTTACTCCTAATTTTATCAACTTCTTTTTTATTTGGACCGATAAAAAACGTTACAAGAGCACTACGTTCCTCTGCCTTCTTTTTTGACAGTGCATTTTCAGTGTATTTTTGCTCAATATCAATCACATTCTGTGTTATAGCACTTTGTATATCTTTCTCTTTTTGTAATTGATTTCGTAAAAGCTCCTGCTCTTCTCTGTTTTGTTGCTCCTTTGTGTCGTCTACTGTACTATTTTGTGCTAATTCTTTTTCTTTTTGTTCTTGTAAGCGCTTTCGCACTCCCTCTTCTTTTTGCTCTTGCGCAAGTCGCACATTCTCTGCTAATTGTTCTTTCTGTTTTTGTGTCGTACTGGCGTCCGATATCACCTCTTCAGAAAATTTACAACTTGGTGCAAATTCACCATCTTTATTGCCTGAAACTTTATTTGAAGACATATTTAGTGTATCGGTCCAAAAATCTTTGCCTGGATTACCTCCACTTGGCACTTTACAATTCATCCCATAATCACTATTGCCCGCAATCGTATTATTTTTTATCTTTACAGCACCTGATTTTCCAGTCCCCTGATAGTATTGCGCTGCAATACCACTTGCCTTGTTATTTTTGATTTTATTATCAGTAATTGTGAGATTTGCCTTCCCTAATATAACCTCAATGCCACTTTCGCCATTATCTGTAATTGTATTATCTGAAATATCTCCTTCCACATTAGAACGAATATCAATGCCCTCCTCATCATTGTCATAAATATCACATTTTGTAATATTCACTTCTTTACCAGATTGCAGATATAAACCCTTATTATTTTTATAAAAATTTGTATTAGTGACGATCAATTTACCATCACCAGCAACTGTAGTGATACCAATATTTGCCTCAGTAATTATGGTATTATTCACAGTAGCATCAGCACCTTCTACCACCTTTATTCCGAGCTCTTTAATAGTAACACTCTCTATGCGGGATCCATCTTTCATTGTCACTGTTCCAGAAATAATGACGTCATCACGATTATTACCAATCACACTAACAGATGAGGTTAATGTGATATCATCTCCATAGGTGCCTTTTGCAACATTAATCGTCACGCAATCTTTATCGAGAGCCTTTGAAATTTTTTGATATGGATGATCTTTACCTCCGTCGCCATCATCATCAGCAGATTTATCTACATAACATGTTTCTTTGGCAACTACAAAAACTGGATTACTAATTAATCCAGTTCCAATAAAAAATACAAGCATCAATATAACACGATAATATTTCATACAATATTCATATTATCACATCTTTGCAATTTATGCATCTAGAAATTCTGCCTTTATCATTACTCGTTTTGCATTCGAGCCTATAGGCCAACACGTCGTCAAAGTGAGTTCTTTTTGTTGTGTCTGGGAAAAAATTCGTGCATCATCAGGCATCACAATTTCAACTGATTTTACAATGTAATGATATAAAACTTCATTTTTATTATGTAATAAAAGCTTTATTGTGATTTCATCTCCTTTTTCAAGATCATTAAGATTTCTAAAAATATTATTATATGCACCTTTGGACCACGCATAGTTACTGCTGTGTCCTGCAATATATGTATTACCACGCTGCCCTGGCATAGGCGTATCTGGATAATGTACGACACCATATGTTAAATCATTTAACAAAGATTTTTCATCGGATTTTTCTGATAAAATGACAGGTGCAGTAATATTAATCTTTCTGATATCCACAGCAACTTCAATTCGCGCATCACCAAAAATTACTGGATCATATCCATTTTGAATTTCTCTGCCATCTGGGTAACCGTCCTCATCTGTGTCAACCTTATTTGGGTCTGTCCCAAATACATACTCTTCCTCATATGATAAACCGTCATTATCTATGTCCTCATCTGAATCAACGATCAATCCGCCAGTTTCTTTTATTTCCCAATAATCTGGTAATGTATTTTTGTTAGCATCAATCATACCATCACCTATTGGTGAATATCCATTTGCAATCTCCCGACCATCGTCATACCCATCTTTATCTGTATCTGCATTTCGTGGATCTGTGCCATGTCCATATTCATCAATAAGAGAAAGTCCGTCACCATCAATGTCAATTTTCAGATCTACAGCATTTTTCACATTTACATTATATTGTTTTTGCCACTCACGCGGTATACCGAAATCTTCATTTACATTATTATACACAACAATGCCATTTTCTGATTGACTTGTAGACGAAAATAATATACCTGATATCATAAAATAGACCATTACAAAAGTAATGATAAATACCAGAAAACTCAATATAATATTCGTCTTTTTCATATATCAATATGTAAATATCTAATTGAGTATTATACCATTAATTTAATTATTTGTCAATTTTTGTGACATGACACATTTACAGAGATATACATCAAAATACCTCTCTTTCAAAAATAATAACACAAATTTATCCATCAAAACTCCTCTCTTCTCACATAATGTATTATAATAACAAAATATCAGTATCAAATAATAATTTTTTTATGACAAATGCACAAAACTCTCCTGAATCACCCATTCCTGTAACAATTCTTACTGGTTATCTTGGGGCTGGGAAAACCACCATCATCACAAATGTAATAAAAAGCATGCCTAAGGATTACAAAATTGCTTGGCTAAAAAATGAAGTTGGTGATCTCTCTGTTGATTCAATACTTGCAAAAGAAGCAGGTGTCGCAACAATCAAAGAAATGCTACAAGGATGTATCTGTCACATCATGATTGGTCAACTTGGTTTCGCACTGACAGAAATATTGGACACCAAACCTGACCGCATTATCATTGAAACATCTGGATCCGCCACACCTGCGCCAATCGTATTGGAAATTCGTAAAAATAAGAAACTATTTGTCGATGGGGTTATCACTGTGATTGATGCAATTAATTTTCAGGGATACGTGGGGAAAAGTTATACATTACAGATGCAAGCCAAATATACCGATCTAATACTGATAAACAAACATGAAGATTTAGACGAGGGTGATTTAGAGAAACGACTTGACGATCTATATGAGATTAATCTTGACACGCCCAAAATTAATACTGACCATGGTAAAATCGATTCTCATATCATTTTTGGACTTGATAGCAAGCTTTTTTTATCTACACAAAATGTCACGGAAAGTGAAATGGGCATCTCTGCTAATCATCAAAAAATGGAGATTGATCTCATTAACATCACATCCGCAAAAAAATTTGACAGTACTGAGTTAGAGAAAATATTTGCACAATTTCCGCGAGAACATTTTTATCGCATCAAAGGCTATGTTGATTGCGGTGATCATTTTAGTGTAATCAATATTGCATTTGGCAATTTTCAGTTAATTCCTACTACGCAAACATTTGATGCATCACGCATTGTCTTTATGGGACGAGAGATTGATACGTACAAAAACCATATTTTGACGGTTTTTGACGTACCTGAGTCCGCATATCGATTTACACCTCGTGAACAGTCACATCATTAGACTTTCTTTTTTGTCAGGGTAAGCGGAATTGAACCGCTGTTACATCCACCCCATGGACGCGTACTGCCGTTATACTATACCCCGTTATTTAATATAGTATCAGATTCTATCTTTTAGACAAATAAAATATGCGCTTTAATATATTTTTTCATCCACAGGATTCGCACAAGTTATATACAGACGATATTTAGTATCTTCTGCTATAATAGAAACACGCTGTAACATGATAAATAATTCTATGCAAGATCAATCTGGACTACGTATGCCCCCATTTGCACCAGAAGCAGAATCTGCTGTCCTTGGTGCACTTATGATTGATAAAGATGCAATCACCAAAATTGCTGACACAATAGGTGTCGGAGATTTCTATAAAGATGCTCATAACACGATCTACGATGTTATGCTTAAATTATACGAGCACAATGATCCGATTGACGTACTTAGCATTTCCAATGCTCTCGAAGAACGAAAAAAAATTGAATCTGTCGGTGGCCCGAGTTATATTGCTTCCCTAGTTCGCGGTGTTACCAGTGCATCAAACATCACATATTATGCAAAGATTATTCAAAAAAAAGCGATCCTGCGACGACTTATCGGTGTTGCATCTGAAATCAATGAGCTTGGTTACAATGAAGCAGAAGATATCGAAAAAGTACTTGATGATGCAGAACAAAAAATATTTAGCATTTCACAGAAATCTCTCAAACAAGAATTCACTCCTATTAAAACGATTCTCGGAGAAGCATTTGATCGATTAGATGAATTACATAAAAATAAAGGAACTATGCGCGGCGTTCCTACAGGATTTCCAGATCTCGACGAACTCCTTTCTGGATTGCAAAAATCTGATCTCATTATCCTTGCAGCTCGTCCTTCCGTAGGTAAAACTTCCCTTGCACTTGATATTGCGCGTCAAGTAGGTACAATTTCAAAGATTCCTGTTGGTATTTTTTCACTTGAGATGTCAGCCGATCAGCTTGTGGATCGTATGATTGCAGCTGAATCCAATCTTGATCTTTGGCGCCTCCGTACAGGAAACCTCAAGGATACTGATTTTACACAAATCAGTGAGGCGATGGGCAAGCTTTCTGAAGCACCTATTTTCATCGATGATACATCAAGTGCAAATATCATGGAGATGCGTACCATGGCGCGTCGTTTACAGGCAGAACACAACCTTGGCCTCATTATTATTGATTACTTACAACTCATGGAGGGCCGCAATACCGAAAGTCGCGTGCAGGAAATTTCTGAGATTTCTCGTGGACTTAAACAACTTGCAAAAGAACTCAACATACCAATTATTGCCCTCTCACAGCTTTCTCGTGCGGTAGAATCACGCCCTGATCAACGACCGAAACTTTCTGATCTTCGTGAGTCTGGATCGATTGAGCAAGATGCAGATGTCGTGATGTTTATTTATCGCGAAGATCGCGTCAATCCTGATACAGAAAACAAGGGCATTGCAGATATTATCATCGCAAAACATCGCAATGGACCCGTCGGTGTCAAACAATTATATTTCCATGAAGAAGCAGCATCCTATAAGAGTCTCGAAAAACATCACTCACCTCATTCACATTAATTTTACACATAGTATGTACCCGATTTCGTTTCAAAAATTGATTAATCAATTTAGTGCACTTCCTGGCATTGGACCAAAAATGGCAGAACGACTTGTATTATACATTTACAAGCTAGACAGTGAGAAAATTGAACAATTCATTGCTGATCTGCACAATATAAAAAATATCAAATCATGCAAAAGTTGTTTTAATATTGCACAAAATGAACTCTGTGCGATTTGTATGGATAAAACACGAGACAGCACACAACTTTGTGTTGTTGAAGAATCCCTTGATATTATTCCTATTGAACGCTCCCGGGCTTTTCATGGATTTTATCATGTTCTTGGTGGTACAATTAAAAAATCCAATATAGAAAACATTACCGCACAACAACTCGTAAAGCGTATAGAAAAAAGTTGTTTCACAGATATTATTCTTGCAACGAATTTTACCACTGAAGGCGATTACACTGCTATGTATATTCATAAACTCATTTCATCACTTGATATCAAAGTTTTTCGTATTGCGCGAGGGCTTGCTACAGGGTCTGACATTGAATATGCTGATGATATGTCAATCCGAAGTTCTTTGTCCAATCGTGAATTACTGTAAGAATACTATTTAAAATATAAAAAAATCACTCGATCAGTCGAGTGATTTTAATATTATGCAATTTTTGTGATCTCAACCTCTGTAAATGCTTGTCTGTGGCCGAACTTCATTTTATAGCGCTTCTTTGCTTTATGCTTGATTCCCCATACTTTATCATATCGATCTTGCCGAAGAATAGTCCCTTCTACAGTCGCTTTTTCTACATGAGGGGTGCCAACAGAAACACTTTTTTCATCACCCAAAAATAAAACCTCATTAAATGTGATTTTGCTACCAATTTCACCATCTAATTTTTCTACTTTAATTTTGTCACCTTGTGAGATTTTATACTGTTTTCCTCCAGTTTTAATTATCGCCAACATTGTTCTAAATATCAATATATTACATTACTAAGCCATTCTGGCATGTACTTGTGTGCCATGTCGTCATTTCAATATACTATACATCACAAACTCTGTCAATAATGATCTTTTCACAACTTATATTAAACACTATTTATCTGATATAACAATCGAAAGAACTTCATTATTGCGCAAAACCTTCAATTCCACTCGCTCATCAATCTTGTGTTTAAATATAAGCTGAGATAAATTGTTTTCTGCATTAACCTCCTCATTATTGACCATCACTATGATGTCCCCTCCTCGCAAGCCACTCTTTGCAGCCAAAGTATTGTTGAACGCTGCAATTTCAACTCGCGTAATAGGCACGCTAATCAATGCACCTCGATCGACCGGCAAATCTTTCGCATGTGATTGTATGCCATTGATCATCGCATAATTTACTCCAAGTTTATACTGTTTATGATTAATATCATTTTCCATCTCATTTTGTAAATATCGCTCAAACGCAGAATATACATCATTTGCTGCAATTGCATAATATTCGTCTTGATCATCTGAAATTGTGACGACTTTTTTTGATATCACACCAACCATATTACCTTGATAATCTACAAGTGGCGAACCAATATTTTTTATTAAAACAGACTCTGTAAAATCAATATTAAATACACCTTGCAAATAATCAGTAGTTGGGATACCGACACTAAGATCATATGCTCTTCCAATCAATCCGCCCGAAGAAAAGCGTGCTTCATTCCCCACAGACGATCTGGAAATACTAATCAGCCGTTTGCCATTCTGAGCATCATCAGAATTTGCAAAAGAAACCGATGCCAGATTCTGTGAATCTGTTTTCAAAAAGACAATGCCTGTATATTCATCAGTATACATTTTAGATACTGTGTAAATTGAGTTATCTGCAAATTTTACATACTGCACATTATGTCCTATTGGCACCACAGCAGTTGTTGTAGCAACGATTCCATCACTACTCAATACCACACCATTACCACCGGTTATCGCATCATTTAAACCAACAGATTCAATATATACCACTGATGTGGATGCGCGTGCAGCAATATCTGCTATTGATTCACTATTTTCAACTATAATTTTTTCTGTATTTTTGATCACTTGTAATCTATTGTCCAATGATTTTACAATTGGCATTTGTGACCACGCTGGATTCGATGCAACTTTTGAAAAAAACACATAATCAAACATCACGCCTCCAAAGCCACCAACAACAAAAACGATAAAAACAATTCCTATATATTTCATAATTTTTTTCATAACATTAAATCTAACCAACTAATAACCATTGTGTAGTGATAAGTACAGCCATTGTTAACACTACACAATATATAATTGTAATAACAATTCTTCTTTTTGACAATGTTTCCAGAAACGTCATTTGCACGAGGTCCCACAACACATAATAAAACATCAAGCTAATTGTTGCCATTGTCAAATATCCAAATGGCCAAAAATTAGCCATCCACACTAACTGCATCATTGCAAAGGCTATTATTATACTATATAACATTATCCTGCGATAGTCACTTGAATATGCACGCAAAGAAACGAATGTCACCATTGCTACAAAGAAAAAGTTAGTCAAAATAAACATCCAAAGTGGAATACTAAAGTTAATATAATAACCATAAACCACAGCATAAAATAAAAATATTGTGGCTATAAGAGAAGATGAAAATAAACTACGTGCAGTCATATCAAATGGATTTTTACTAATACGTTTAATGCCCAGCAAAGTAGCATAATATAACATTGCAACTAAAATACCAAATATTTGCTTTTCTCGCATATCATCAATAAAGTATAGCAAACCTAATGATGACATTGATACAGCAAAAGGTAAGAACGCATAAATGATATTTTTCCCAACATTCCATCCAGAAAATATTACAGGGATACTATAAAATATGACCCATACAATTTCCGTACTTCCACCAAGATGAGAAAGAAAGATAAATAATTCAATACCTATCAAAAAAATAATTGTAAAAATAATACTTCGCAAATGTGCAATCATGAAAATGATTTTATATAATAGCTGATCTCGTTATCAATAATATCCACCCGAACAGAGCACCCTACAATAATTGAGCCTTCTACAATTTTTATGGCCAATTAATCACGAGTCTCCTTTTGAATCACCCCTTTTCGTGTTCGTGCAACACTTAAAGGATTAAAACCGTATGTGGTTTGATATTCTACTACTTCCCATATCGTTTCCAACGCTATTTTTTCATTATTTAATCTCTCTTTTTCCAGTACCAACTGAATATTCACTATATACAAAATCATATCATTTGTCAATGTGTCAAATGTGATAATATTATTCACGTGTGTGAGGAATTTATCCTTAAAAAGTGTGGACATAATGATTGCAATACATTTTTTTGTCACATGTCTTTTGTTGTTTCTCTATTGCTTTTTACATTTTACATATTGATTCTGAACCGATATGTGATGTCATAATTGTGATTATGCTTCTAGGATAGCAGCTCTGTCTTTACCTCTGATAGTTGTCCATCATCCAATTTTTTCTAAAAGATATTTCATACGATCTAACGCTCTTTATACAAAAACTATTGCGTATTTTTTTTGTCTTCAAGCATGACTTGTAGGCTCTTTTCTTCACCCTTGTGCCATATTTTGACCGTTATTTTATCTCCCACACTATACTGAGCGACTAGCACCGCAAGACTATTCTTTTTATCGACTTTCTTTCCATCAATCTCTAGAATAATATCATTTTCCATAATACCCGCCTTATCAGCTGGAGATCCAGGGGAAACTGCAAAATCTGTAATTTTTTCGCCTCGCACAACCAGTACACCGCTTTCATATTTCACATTCAAAGCATCACGGATATCTTGTGTTAATTCGACATATCGAACACCAATAAATGGTCGCGATATACTGCCTGTGCGTTGCACATCATCAACTAATCGTTTTACAGAATTAATTGGCAAAGCAAATCCCACATTTTCAGCACCCTGTGCTATCGCAGTATTAATACCTATCACTTTTCCTTCAACATCAAGAAGTGGTCCACCTGAATTACCGAAATTAATTGCAGCATCAGTTTGAATAATATCTGCCAGTTCTTCCGTTCCTCCGCTGCCTCCCCCAGCAATTATATTTCTCTGTACACCAGAAATTATACCACGACTAACAGAGTTAGAAAATTCACCCAATGAATTTCCTATTGCAACAACAGTTTGTCCAATTTTAATTGCATCTGAATCAGCAAGCTCCACGGAAACAAAATCATTTCCTTCTATCTTCAAAACAGCAAAATCCAATAGGGTATCGCGTGCAAGTACCGTGGCAGAATGTTCTTTTCCATCAGAAGTCACTACAGTATATTCCGCATCGGTATCCACTACCACATGCCTATTGGTAACAACGAGACCATCTTTAGAAACAAAAAATCCCGTACCACCACCAATCTTTTGTTTTTCGTTTTTATTCTGATTTTGACCTTGTGGCGAAGTATTTGGCTGACCAAAAAACAGGTCTAGCGGCGAATTATATAGTTTTTGATATCGTGGCATTTCTTTAGAAACAACAATACTCACAACTGATGGTGAGACTTTTTCCACTACGGATACGATATCATCTTCATGTAAGCGAACAATTTCTGTTTTCACCTCTCTGTCTTTTTTATTATCATATTCCGCAATTTTTTTTTGGATAAGAAAGTGCGACATGAAATAGCTGCCCGTAAGACTTACGCACATACTGCCAATCACAAAAAAAATAATTAATTTATTTGTAGAAACTACTTTTTTTTGTTTTTCTTCAATTTGAATGATATTTTCTTCTGTTGCCATATATTATACAATTTAATAAAACATTACATTTATTATGTACGCTTATCATCTATTTTTTATTTCACTGAGCATTTAATGGTTTCTCAAGTACTTGTTTCATTTCTTCATCCATTTTTTTTTCAAAATCTATCAATGCCTGATCCTTAAAAACAATCATTGCAGTCTCTTGATCCCATTGATATTGTGATAAAAGAACCTTAATTTTCATATTTTTAATATGCTGTGTAAGATAATCAGCAAATGTTATTTTTTTGATAATTATTTGCGAAATATGGACTATTTTAGAATCATTTTCTTCAGCAACGTCATTTATTCGCACAATATGAAGTCCAATTGGTGTTTCAATAATATCGGAATATGTGCCTTTATCCATGGTAAATATTTTTTTACCAATTTCATCTTGTAGCTGATTATATGCAAACCACCCCATAACACCACCTTCATTTGCTGTTGAACCTTCAGAATATTGCATGGCAATATCCGCAAAATCACGTCCATTATCTAACTCTTTTTTTGCTGCAGTAATTTTTTGCCGCATAGCCTCTGTTACAGTGTTTTCTTGATCAAATTTTATTGCAACTTTTTCTCGAAGTAACTGACCACGCACGACTTTCTTGCCAAAATCCGCAATAGTCCATCCATAAAGATTATTAAGATTTGACTCAACATTTTCGCGTGTTCCCATTTCTGCCATTGGTCGATCCATTGCAGATTGTACGACTTCTTCACTTAAAGTAATCTTCCAATTTTTTGCCAACTGTTCGATGGCTACATCTTCTACTAGCTTATTAAGCATTTTTTTTTCTTGCACTTTCAAACGTTTTTTACCATCATCTGTTTTAAAATCAATACGAATACCATAGGATGAAAAATCTTGGTTTTCGTAAAATCGTTTAATAGACGATGTATTATCTTCAATATCTGAAATTGAAATCCTTGTATCTCCTATTATCAAAGCCGGCGCATGAACTACACGTCGTAGATAATTTACTACTGGAGTATCAATACGAAATACAAATATTATGAGACTTAAAAAAATGCATATTATAATCACAACGCTTCCTGCTATGATCACGAGTTTTTTATGGTTCTCCTTCATACCCTTTTATTAAAAAAAATAATCAAACCAAACATTATAATGTTTTTTTGTTTGTTTTGGAGCGTTTTCTGGCGACCCCTCTGAAATGCTACTTTGGACATCTTCTTGAGAACGACGAATGATTGTAACGTGCTCACCTGGATTTTTATAATTGAGGTTTTTTGCAGCTTTTTCATACGAATGGTCTGACTTGAGATATGCGATATGATCGCTTAGCTCACTATTTTCATGTTCAAATCGCTTTTTCTCCTCTTGCAATATTGATATCTCATCCTGAATTTCATGAGCTCGTTTTTTTTCTTTCACTACCAAGACAAGAGTAACTGCGATAACAGCGATACTCCCTATAAATAAAATTGCGGTTATAATCGTACGAATATTTTGACTCATGTTTTAGTATAATGCGTTAATTACACATACAGTAATGGCAACAGTAAAAAACCGACCATTGCAATAATCATGATAATTGAAAATATAAACCAAAAAATATATACTGTTTTTTTCCTTTTCTTTGTCCACATACAATTATTATACCAGAAAATTAATACATCGACAATCTATTGCCTTTATACAGACTATTACTATTGGATTTTATCTATTTGTATTTGATGTTTTTTGCACCACTCTTGTATTCCAATTTATTCTACTGGAAAATCGCATCCTGCCTCTGTACATATAACAGTGGTATTATCATCACCATATCTGACAGTATACATAAATGTCTGATCAGAAACATCACCATCGATTAAATCACCCCATTCCCCGCCTTCTGCGAGGCTTGGCCACATATAGTCACTTTCTTCACCACCACTACAAATTGGTGAATTTGCTTGTGGTGACAAAATATCCAATTCATTTTCCATGCATAATATCGCCCCCGGAACAGTAGCAGAAACGGCAGCCTTAATCGATGCATTCTGCGCAGTATTCCTTGCACTATTCAATGAGACAAGTACAATCGATGCAAAGACACCAAGTATCAAAAGAACTGCTCCGATAACGACAATACCCACTATTATTATGAGTGCTGTGTTAGATTTTTTTGCTGGGTCTTTATATACCACAACAGTTTTAGCGATCATATCATGTGCAGCTTGTTTTTTTTCCGTAAATGCAATCATAATATATCCAATACAAAAGATGATTCCTGATACAAATTTTCCGATTGTTTCACGTAAAATAATATACCCTAAAGATGCTTTAGTCACATTATCATCAGAGCGAACTTCTAGTCCACATAATCTCTTACCCAAGGTCGCCTGATATTTGTGAGTTAGTCCTATATAATATGTTAGGGATATTAAAATACTCAATGCATTAATCAAAAGGTTCAATGCAATACTTGTTCCATCTCCTACAAAACCACTCATTAGGCCAAATACAATCATAATAGGAAATGTGATCGCACCAACTATAATACAATCTATAAAAGATGCTACAAAACGAATCCAAAACCCGGCATATTTTATCGTATTCACATTCCCTGACGGCGTCAAAATTTGAGAGTCCTTGCCATATACTGCACTAATTGCTTCTGTGATATCGTTTTCATTGTGACCAGATTTTCGTAATTGCGTGATAAGAGAATCCTGCGTGTACGCAACCTTGTTTTGCTGTAAATATTGTACGATTGTATTATTCATATTGAAAATAATTACTTATATTATATTAATGAGAGTTTAATTTCTGTTGATGTTGATTAATTGTCTTAATTGTTTGTTTTCCTATTTATAGACCACGACTGTTTTTGCGATCATGTCATGTGCGGCTTGTTTTTTATCAGTAAACGCCACCATAATATATCCAACACAGAGAATAATACCCGAAACAAATTTTCCAACTGTTTCGCGCAATATGATACTACCCAAAGAAGCACTAGACACATTATCATCAGATCTGACTTCAATACCAACCAATTTTTTCCCCCATGTTGCCCGATATTTATGTGTTAGTCCTACGTAGTACGTTACAGAAATCAAGAAACTGATCATGCTTAGCAAAAAACTGAGAGCAAAGCTATCTCCATCGCCAGCAACACTAATGACCGTATTAAACAATAACTTAATCGGAAATGATACTGCAAAAACAATTATACCATCCACAAAAAGTGCTAGAAAGCGAATCCAAAATCCTGCATATTTTATTGTATTTACACCCATCGGCGGGAGAGGGATATGAGATCCATTTCCGTACACAATAGTAATCCCTTCCATGATATCATTTTCAGAATGTCCTGCTTTTCGCAATTCTCCAATAAGAGAGTCTTTTGAAAAAGCGTCCTTGTTTTGCTGTAAATATTGTACGATTGCATTGTTCATATTGTATTAATTACTGATTTCTTATTAATTAACGCTTGTATAATACAAGTCATTTTTTATTCATATTATGCTTTATATTATACACATTTTGTGAAGGGTTGACAAATCTTTAATACGGTGGTAGAATTGATTCAATCAAATCAGAACTGTAAGAGATCACTAGTCGAGTTTCGTCGAACAGGATCCTGTATTTGAACAAGTAACAAATATTAGCAATTCCTAACGATGAAAAAAGGAAAAATTGCTCGTCTAACCGACCGTGGTTTTGGATTCATTTCTCAAGACGGTGAAGAGAAAGATTTATTCTTTCATGCAACCGAACTTCAAGGAGCTGAATTCAATGATCTACAAGAAGGTGATGAAGTAACATTTGAAGTTGCAGAAGGACCAAAAGGTCTTAATGCTGTCAATGTGAACCGAGCGTAATACTAGACAAGAGATTTCTCAAATCTAGATACAAAAAATGAAAAGGCGAAGATATTTATATCGACGCCTTTTTATTATGCTGTCATAACAGATTTCTTCTATATTCATATTCATTTCTAAAGTCACTGGCTGTATAATCCAAAAAACAAAAAGCCACGCAACAGTCCGTTTTGCGTGGCTTTTAATTCGGGATGTTTTATTCAGTTATTTTTTCTCTAAACTACCCATAATTTCTTGTGCAATATTATTTGGCACTTCAGCATAATGGCTAAATTCCATAGAATAGTTAGCACGTCCTTGTGACATCGAACGAAGTTGTGTAGCATAACCAAACATCGCAGAGAGTGGTGCCTCAGCATCAATCTCTTTGAGTATCGCCATACCCTCTCCTCGATCACGCATTTCTTTGATCATACCTCGCTTTGCATTGATATCACCGACAACGTCACCCATGAAGTTGTCTGGAGTGATAATCTGTACAGACATAATCGGTTCCATCAATACAGGTTTTGCAAGCCGCACAGCAGCTTTGAAAGCCATAGATCCTGCGATTTTAAATGCGGCTTCAGATGAATCAACATCATGATAGCTCCCATCATAAAGTGCAACAGATACATCCACCATTGGATACCCTGCGATCACACCATTATTCATCGCTTCCAATGCACCTTGTTGTACTGGCTTGATATATTCCTGTGGAATTACGCCACCCTTGATCTCATCAACAAACTCAAAACCTTCACCTTGTTTGCGTGGTGATACGCGCACCCAGCAGTGACCATACTGACCACGGCCACCTGATTGTTTGATAAATTTTCCTTCTGCTTCAGCAGTCTGCGTAATTGCTTCACGATAGGAAACTTGTGGTTGACCGATGTTTGCCTCTACCTTAAATTCTCGACGCATACGATCTACGATGATATCGAGATGCAGTTCACCCATACCTGATATGATTGTTTGACCTGATTCTTCATCAGTATGCACCTTGAATGTTGGGTCCTCTTCTGCAAGTTTGCCAAGCGCCATACCCATCTTTTCTTGATCTGCTTTTGTTTTCGGCTCAACAGCGATAGAGATCACTGGTTCTGGAAATTCGATTGATTCCAATATCACTTGATGATCAGGATCGCAAAGCGTGTCTCCCGTCCTCGTATTTTTCAATCCTACCAATGCCCCAATCTCTCCTGTATACAAAGCCTCAACTTCTTCACGGTTATTTGAGTGCATACGTAATATCCGGCCAATACGCTCTTTTTTACCACTTGCTGTATTTACAACATAGGAGCCTGATTGTAAAAACCCAGAATAAATTCGAAAAAATACTAATTGCCCGACAAATGGATCAGTAGCAATTTTAAACGCCAAAGCAGAAAACGGTTCACTATCAGATGTTTCACGAATGATTTCTTTGTTTGCATCTTTAGGACTCTTTCCCACGATTGGTGGGATTTCATTTGGAGCTGGCAAATAGTCTACCACTGCATCCAAGACTGGCTGTACGCCCTTATTTTGTAATGCCGTACCTGTAAAGACAGGGATTAGTGTTGTTGCGATTGTTCCCTTGCGAATTGCAGCTTTCAATTCTGCTTCTGAAATTTCTTCACCACCAAGGTATTTTTCCATGAGGGCATCATCTTGTTCAGCTGCTTTTTCTACTAACTTTTCTCGCCACTCCAACGCTTTTGCTTTTAATTCTTCAGGACACTCACCGACTATTACTTCCTCACCCATCTTTCCAGCAAATGTATATTTTTTCATTGTAACAAGATCGATTGTCCCTTCAAAACCACCACGTTCACCTACTGGTAATTGTGCTGCTATAGCATGTGGTGTCAAACGCTCATGGATAGATAATAATGCACGATCAAAATCAGCACCCTCTTTGTCAATCTTATTTATAAAACAAATTCGAGGCACTTTATATTTATCAGCTTGACGCCACACAGTTTCTGATTGTGGCTCTACGCCTTCTTTACCATCAAAAACAACTACACCCCCATCCAATACGCGCATAGAGCGCTCCACTTCAACTGTGAAGTCCACATGTCCTGGTGTATCAATAATGTTGATTTGATGCCCTTTCCAATACGTAGTAGTTGCAGCTGACGTGATCGTAATACCTCGCTCACGTTCCTGCTCCATCCAATCCATCGTTGCCTCCCCCTCATGAACCTCCCCGATCTTATGTGATATACCCGTATAATATAAAATGCGTTCTGTTGTCGTTGTCTTTCCTGCATCAATATGGGCAATGATCCCGATATTTCTCAATTGACTTAGTGGGGTTTTCCTCTCCATATGCTTTTTTAATTAATTTAATTGGACTCTAAAATTGTTTTACCAGATTATCACGGTTTAGCTTTTTTGTCACGATTATTATTTTGTCGAGTTACTTACGGACGATTCTACAGAATCTTCTTTTACAATAAGACTATCAGTTATGACTTTCTCTTCTTTCATATTGTTTTTCTTATACCATAGAATATTTGCAATAAAAATAACAATAAACAATGCGGTCATCAACATCGAGATATGAATATTGAACAGCATCAAAATAAGAACGACAAAAGCTGGCACAAAATATAAGTTCAAAACTGCCTTATACGCAACGTTATAGGATATTTTTATATCGAATATTAATGCTATCACAAATAGCATGAGTGCCCACCATAATGCCATCACCAAGCGACCACACGTATATAAAATTGTGATAAACAGTAAAAATAAAAGGCTTATTACAGTTGCTACTGGAAAAACGTAATACTTTTTCACGTAATGTGTGATTTGTTCTGTAGTAAGCGTGAGATTGGGTAATTCTGAAAATAACAATTCGTTTATTTTACTACCATCTTTCAAATATAACCGATCTTGCAACACAATGAGTCCTCCATTGTATTCATCTAATGCATTCATGTCATATGTACTCTTCTTTGTGTCAATAATAAATACTAAACTTCCCTCGCTGTTTTCTGATTTTTCCGCATTGATCTCACGATAAAAAGGATCATCAATATTCATCAGACTCAATTGCCCATCTGTGATAGAGACTATCGCATTTTCTGGCACTTTATCATAAATAAATTGAAGAATATCAGCTCGTACACTCCACAAATAAAAAAATATCTGTATTGTGATAATCAGAGAGATAAGTAATTGGGAAAAAATCCAAAACAATATTGTGGTCTTAGCATCACGATATTCACCAGCAAAAAATTTTGCCAAAAAATCAGTTTTCCACACTTCTAAAAATCGTTGTGTAATTTTTCCCATATTCTTATTTTTATTTTAATTCAACAGTTACAATGCAATTTATGCGAAGTGAGCAAATGCTTTGTTTGCATCAGCCATGCGATGGGTTTCTTCACGTTTTTTCATTGCGAGTCCTTCTTTTTCTGCTGCTGCGATTAGTTCCGTAGCAAGTTTATCTGCAAATCCCTTTCCTTTACCCTTGCGACATGCTTCACGAATCCATCGCATTGCAAGCGTCTGACGACGTTCACCCATTACAGGTACTGGAACTTGATAATTTGCTCCACCTACACGACGTGATTTTAGCGCAACCAAAGGCGCAACGTTCTTTAATGCTTGTTCAAAAACATTCAATCCACCTTTTTTAGTGCGCTCATGAATGATGTCGAAAGAATCATACACTAGCTTTTCCGCTGTGGAACGCTTTCCATCAAGCATGATTTGTCCGATAAAGCGACCTACCAATATATTATTATATTGTGGATCTGGCCGCCATGACTTTTTATAAACTCTTTTACGTCTTGGCATAATTTTACATTTAATCTAAAAACGTGATTTTCTTATCACAAAAATATTATTGTTTTTGTGGTCTCTTCACTCCGTATTTTGAACGACCTCGTTTACGTCCGTCTACACCTGCACAGTCAAGTACACCACGTACAATGTGATAACGAACACCCGGCAAATCTTTCACACGACCTCCACGAATCATCACGATTGAATGCTCTTGGAGATTATGGCCTTCGCCTCCGATGTATGCTGTAACTTCCATGCCGTTTGTCAATTTGACACGTGCAATTTTACGCAGTGCAGAGTTTGGTTTCTTTGGTGTTGTTGTAGATACTTTGAGACACACACCACGTTTAAATGGACCTTGTGACTTTACAGCTTGGTTTTTCAATGTGTTAAACACATTTGTCATCGCCGGTGCAGTGTTTTTCTTCGACTGCTGTGTTCGAGGGCGACGTTTAAGTTGATTGATTGTAGGCACAATAATTAACTGTTAAATTTATTAGACTTCTATACAACTCTTTTGCTTATATCGTAACCCATTACCACTATAAGCAAAAAGAACTATCAGCGATAGCTCTATTCATAATACAGATATTATCTTTAATTGTCAACAATTTCACAATTAACCGCCTTCCTTCAAATTTTACCGGCTCAACGATTTTTAATACCTCCCGTTTTTATTTTGATGACTCTAAATATCAGTGATACTCTTTTATAATAAATATCATCTCACGAATGACAAAAAAAGAAAGAGCACCTCGCGATATCGACCGCGTAAGTGCTCTTTGAAATATTTGATTTATTCTACTCGGCAGGAATCACTTCACCATTTTTCTTGGCAAAATATGTTTCCATGCCGTCCATGACCAATTGCTTTGTATCAGCGAGTTGTTCCTTCAAGACGAGGATCATTGACTCTTTTTCTTGAATCGTCTTCTCGAGAGCATTTTTTTGATTGGCAACTCCCTCAAATTTGACGAGCGTTGTAACATTAGCGCTCTTCACATTCTTGAGAATTCATCTCTTTCGACTGACATGTGCCTATTACAAATACCGTTTGATGTTGTATGTGTTTGACATACAAAAAAACGACCCACTCATATTCATGAATAGGTCGCACTGCATTTTTTGCGCATATTACGCAATTTTTCTCAACATCTCCACATTGATATGAATCATGCTGATTTCTCCTTTTTTCTTTCCGGCTTCCACAGGTTTGTCCTGCGTCTTTTGACACCGCCATTTCTGCCCCACCCTCAGCTCACCAGTGGATGAGACGACGTGAAATATCCGCATCGTTTTTTTCCCATCAAAAAGTGGATCACTCTCCATGTACTGAGGGGCCACCGATGGCTCCTTCGTTTTTGGATGGCGATTGACCTCTACGATCAAAATATCCGATTCAGAAGGCAGTCGCTCCTTGAGTTGATTTGGGTCGATGGAAGCCCGGGCAAAAGCATTACCGAGAGTAGTACCAAATCCACCTTGCTCCTGCTGAGTAGGGTAAACAACTTCTCCCGAACAAACGTGACATTCGTCTCGATTTGACTCCGCGCATGTAATCAAAACCTTTTTATTCCATCTGTTCTTCGGTTCAATCAATGCGTATGTGAGATCTTTAACGCCTTGATACACAAACGCCTTGATACCAGTCAAACGACCAGATGCATTGCCATTATCATGAGCAATAATTTCACTTCCGTGAATTTTTCTCACATAGCTTTCCAGGATCCCCACACCCCATTCTCGTCGATCCCATGCATTGTCGAAGACATTTCTGGTGAGATCAACTTCTGCCACTACTTCTCCTGAAAATATATCTCCTATCATGACCGTTCTCCTTGTTTGCTAATCTTTTAATATAACTAGTTGTATTGGACAATCATTGTAATCCAACGAAAAATTGTATCATAATTTTACTTACTTGTCAATGTTTCCATTGAATACTATTATGATATTTAATACACTTAAATTAGTTCGAATCCTACCGACCCAACTAAATTCTTTCAATACTCTATTGCGTTATAAAAAAATATAACAGCCCAATCACATTACGTGATTGGGCTGTTTCGTACCAAATATCATTGCATCAGTTGTTTCACCGCTGCAATCAAAACATCCGAAGTGCCGACTCCATATGGTAATATAATTTTCGTTTCGTTAACATATTGCATTTGACATCGCATTTAATAATTTTATTTTTTTATTTTTGCTCATTTAGATATTCACGCAGGGCATCGCGATAATGACGCATGGGCGGAATTTTGGTAACTTTAAGAACTGAAGATGATGGTCGTTTTGCGAGGCGTGGAAATGTATCAGATGATACAGGAATGATACG
>JBBQZC010000016.1:0-28715 GCA_038208115.1 Candidatus Moraniibacteriota bacterium | reverse complement strand
TCCTGTTGTGATTGATTGTGTGAGTGTGCCTTTGTTTGCACTAGCCGTAATGATTTTCGATTGTTGTGGAGCAGTATTTGGATTTGTGATTGTGATAACTGGAAGTGTTGCTGTTGTGAAAGATGTTTCTGTTCCATAACTAGTTCCGCCTGAATTGGTAGCCTTAGCTCTGGCATAGTATGTAGTGTTAGGTGAAAGTCCGGTCATAGAACATGAGTATGCTCCGGTGCTTCCAGTGCCAGCGCTGCAAGAATTGGGATAGGTTCCGGAAGTGGTTCCCCATTCGATGTAGCGGGTGGGATTTTCTCCGCCGGTAGCGGTGACGTTGGCGTTGCCAGTGGCTAGAGTGGCGGAGATACTTGAAGATGAATTAGTTCCGACTGTTGGAGTTATGGCGTTCTGGACGCAACGAACAGAGAAACCGGCCGCCTTGGAGTAGTCATAGCGGTAGACTGTCGCGTTGCCGGAATCCAAGACCCGACTCCACCCATTCGTGGAGGAACTCTCGGAGGCAGACCACAAGAGCGCGAACGAACCCTGATTGAAGAACGAGCCATCGGTATAGCGGTAGCCGGCTAGCAAACCATTCCAATTGGAAATGCCACCAATTTTGAGTTTTGTGCCTTCATCAGTCCCTCGCCAACCGGTTGTGGTAGTGTCATACGGAAAATCAGTGGCACACGTTCCAGAGGTACACACTGCTCTTTCTAAAGCAGTGTACTCATCATGAGTCGGGATATGCCAATCTGTCGGACAAATACCTTGATTATTAGCAGGCGGGGTGCAACTTGTCGTGTTGCAAGTTGTTGCCAGTCCATTGGCTTCCGCCCAAGAATAAAGCCCTCCTTGATTGGTGCAATTCGATTCAGTATCGTCATAACACCATTTTTCAATCAATGAATTATTCGATGGCATTGATGTACCATCTATCCTGGTTCCCACATTCACATTTTCTTGAAACCAGCATTGATTTCCGATTTGAACAGTGGTGTAATTTTTGCCCCCATAGGCAACTGCATCACCACAACTTTCAAATGGTAACGCCTCAGTTGTAAATGTAAATTCAGAGCCATTACTAGTTCCAGATGAGTTTGTGGCTGTTGCTCTGACATAGTATGTTGTGTTTGGCGTGAGATTAGTCATTGCGCAACTAAATGCTCCGACTCCTCCAGTTCCAGCAGTACAAGAATTAGGATAAGTGCCACTTACTGTGCCCCAAGTGATAGTTCGAGTAGGATTTTCTCCTCCTGTTGCTGTGATATTTCCGTTGCCAGTGGCGAGAGTACTGGATATGTTTGACGTTGTGTTGGTGGAGACTTCTGGAGCTGTGATGTTTTGGACGCAACGAACAGAGAAACCGAACGATTTAGCATCATAATAGCGGCCGACTGTCGAATCGACAGAGTTGAGAAACCGGATCCACCCAGCTGAGGCAGAACCTTCAGATGCAGACCACAAAATGGCAAAAAAATCCTGCTTGTCGAACGAACCATCACGATTTCGAACACCGGCTGGCAAACCATTCCAATTAGAGCTGCCCCCACTTTTAAGTTTTGTACCCTCATCAGTACCGCTCCAAGCAAATGTGGTAGTGTCATACGGAAAATCAGTGGCACACGTTCCAGAGGTGCACACTGCTCTTTCTAAAGTAGTATATTCATCATGGGTCGGGATATGCCAATCTGTCGGACAAATCCCTTGATTATTAGCAGGTGGAGTGCAACTTGTCGTGTTGCAAGTTGCTGCTAGTCCATTTGCTTCTGCCCACGTATAGAGTCCTCCTTGATTGGTACAATTTGTATCATTATTACCATAGCACCATTTTTCAATCAATGAATTATTCGATGGCAGTGATGTGCCATCTATCCTTGTTCCCACATTCACATTTTCTTTGAACCAACATTGATTTCCGATTTGAATAGTGGTGTAGTCATGACCTTCATAAGAAACAGTTTCTGTTCCACAATTAAAAGCGAAAGCTTTTTGGCTCATTCCAAATAGTGTAAAGACTATTAAAACCCACGTTACATTTTTTACATTTATGCTGACCTTAAACATATTTTTATTTTTTCCCCATTAAAATTTTTACACCTATTTAACGGGAGCTTTTTTTGATTTTTGTTCTTTTTAAATTATAGCATATCCTCCATAAATGACGCAAACTATCTAAACTATTGTTTTTCCTTTTTGATAAATACATATTCAACTCATACTACCGCAATGAAATCATGCCATGTATCGTTTTTTCTCATATAGATTTGTCACCATTTTAAATTACAAATCGGACTCTTATGCCCTTCGCACAAGAATTTTTTCGATGTCCGTTTTTTCATTGTTTATTAGTGTGATTAATTTTTATTTTCATCTACTTTATCATATCCGCCACTCACACCCTTATCCCACAATGAAATCATCGGATCTGCAAAATTTGGTTTTGCTGATTCATCAAGAGGATTATCTTTATTGATATAATATAGAATACTATGTCCACCATAACCCGAAGTATATTTTTCTTCTAATTTACTTTTATCCATCTTTCTCGCTTTTTCTGCAGATATACGCTTACCGGTATCCTTGTTGATATATGTCATTTCCCCGCCTTCAGAGATGCCTTCGGGACGATTACCTGTGACCATCGGGATGCTTGATTTGATCTCTTGATATGGTATAAACTCTGAATTTGGAAAAGATTGTAGTTCACGTTCCATAAAAGTATGCCACAGTGGCGCTGCAACGAAAACACCATCACTGCCACCCTTCATAAGTGCCCCATCATTATTGCCCACCCACACGCCTACTGCGATATCAGGCGTATATCCGACAGTCCATGCATCACGATAATCTTGTGTTGTTCCCGTTTTAGCTGCTACTTTTTTATCTTTGATATATACAGGACTTCGTGCACCAAATATAAATGCACGTGCATCATTATCAGAGAGCACACTATTGATTTTGCGTGCGACTTCTTCATTGATCACACGTTCCGCTACTGGCGCACTACTGATTTCTTTGCCAGATGCATCTATTACACGATTGATCCCATGCACAGGAGCTCGCACGCCATCATTGGCAAATACAGCAAAAGCGCCTGTCTCTTCCAGAAGTTTCACTTCTCCACCACCCAAAACAAGCGATAATCCATATCGTTTACGATCCGTCAATGTCGTGATGCCTAAAGTTTCAGCAAAATCGATTGCATTATCAACACCCACCAAATATAACATCTTCACTGCTGGAATATTAAGTGAACCACACAATGCCTTACGCACATTCACTAGACCATGATGACCACCATCGTAATTTTGCGGCATATACTCCTTACCACTTCCATCCGGACCAAAACTCGTCGGCACATCATACAGCAATGTCTCTGGCTGATATCCCTTATCAAATCCCGCCGCATAGACGATTGGCTTGAACGATGAGCCTGGCTGACGCAAACTCAGCGCGACATTTACCTCTCCATCGTTTTCTTTATCAAAATAATCCAAACTTCCCACCATTGCGAGGACATCACCCGTCGCAGGTTTTACTGCAACCATCGCTGCATTTGATGCCTTGAAAGCTGGTAATTTACTTGCATATGCAGATACATCTTCCTCTGCACGTTTTTGCATATCATAGTCCAGAGTTGTGTACACCTTCAGTCCACCGCGACGCACAACATCTATACCATACATTTGTTCTAATTGTTCCCGAATATAAAACACGAAATGTGGCGCTTCAATTTCTTCATGAAAATCTTTTAATTTCGCGAGAGTATCTGTTTGCATTGCTTCATCAATCGTTGCTTTATCATAAAGCTTCAATTCCCCAATACGCTTGATAATCGCATGTTGTCGTGTAATCAGTGCTGCAGTATTTTTACCATAAGGTGAATAGTATGTTGTAGCCTTAGGTAACGATGCCAAAAGAGCAGCTTCATCCAATGTCAAATCTCGTGCACTTTTTGCAAAATAATTTTCTGCTGCCGCTTGCACACCATATGCATTTGATCCATATGGGATTTCATTGAGATAGAAATCCAATATTTCATCCTTGCTATAATGTCGCTCCATCTTGATCGCCAGTACGATCTCATAAAATTTTCTTTTGATCGTTTTATCTCTCGTCAAGAATGTATTACGCACCAGCTGTTGTGTGATTGTACTCCCTCCTTGTGCAGCACTCCCCGCTTGAAAATTCTTTTGCAATGCACGCACGATGCCATATGGATCGACACCAATATGATTATAAAAATTATCGTCTTCCGCGGCTATTGTCGCTCGACGAATGAAATCCGGTATATCATCATGTGCAATCACCTTCCGATTTTCCTCGCCATACATGCGATACAACTCATGTTCACCAGAACTATCATAGATAATCGATGTCTCCGAAATCGCTCGCTGTACCAATGCATCTGGCTGTACAGTCGTATAATATACATAGAGAAATATGACAAGAAAAGCAACAAGAACAATAATCCCAAAATCAAAAATGATTTTGCAGAACATAATCAAAAAAGATCGGATAAATGACAAAATCTTTTTGCCAGTTGTTTTTTCACTTATATCATCTTTCATTACCCTCATATTATCGTGATTGAATTAATGTGTGATATATTTGCTCAATTTTTTTGCCAATCTGTAGCCAATCAAATCTATCGCTGTCAGCGTATGCACATTCTGCGGTATATAATAAGTACGCACGATCATCATAAAATCTTTGAATTGCACACGTAATTGCTTCTGGATTGATCACTGGCAAAAATTGTGCACTGATATCCCGTAGATATTGATGATTTGTAGGGCGATCTGCACAGATAATACCGAGATGTGCTGCCATATACTGCAAAATCTTACCACTTGCCTGTCGCACTTCAGCATCTTTGGGGTCAATTGCCACATCTGCCAATGCATTGATCTCAGGTAATATAAAATAATTGAGAGGAGAAATAATCGTCACGCAATCACCTAATCCTCGTTCACTGATAAAATCTCGCACCCACAGATCTGGATATCCTCCTATAACAAAATGCACATCATTCATGCGAGTATGCGCATCAGCGATTGCATCTAATATATTTTGAATACCTTTGTTATGAATCAATGCACCAGTATATACCACTACGAACGCGTCTACTGGAATATTATATTTTTTGCGTAAAATACTCTTATCTAATAATCCATGATATGTCGAGACATCCACACCATCACCGATATGATCGACGTCATGATCCTGACAAGATTTTTTGATCACAGATACGTTTTCCTCGCTACTCACTATTGCATGATCACCCATACCATTGATCCATCTCTCTATCGCACGGAAAATGGTCCCAAGTGGTGGCATGCTCAGATATCCGTGTGATCGCATCTCTCCCACCAAGCTTCCATGAAAATCAGCAACAAACGGCACCTTCTTCCAAAAATAGATTTTCTGCATCAGCCATCCGATCAAAACGCCTTCATGCAAATGTCCGTGAATGACATCCGGATGAAAAGTCCGCATCATATACAGTGTTTTTTTGATAAGAAAAATATTCAAGATCATCTTCTGCCAATCCGCCCCCGCCTCCGTCTTTTTATACCAAAAAAGCCATCTGCGAATCCGACGTACGTCAATGTTTGTCTGTATATGATCAGTGATATTATCGCCAATATGATATGTTACGATTGCCACAGTATGTCCGAGACGCTCTAATGCTCGCGCTTCTTCTAAAATACGGATATGCGTTCCTCGATGCGAAAAAAATGGCGTCGGAGCGATCATTAAAATCTTCACAATTTCCCTCTAATAATACAAAAATTAGTTCTTCCTTTCATCAAAATAGCACACTTTTTTGAGAATGACAATCACTTGAAGATATAAAAAAACTGATCATTTTATATTACATAAAATAATCAGTTACTAACGCTAACTTATAGAACTCTCAATGTCACAGACATTTCTTTTACTTCATCGTCTGCCAAATAATATCCCTCTTCAGTTTCAAATTTCTCTCTCGGCATAAGCACTGGCTCGACACAAAAATACTTCTGTGGATCATCACTCCAGAGATATACGCATGTCTCGTAATTAAATCCTGCCAAGATCATGTATATACTCAGCTTTCCAGTATTTATAATGATCACATCATCCGGTTTTAGGATGACACATTTTGCGTCCGCTGAAAATTGCGTGTAGCATCTATCACCAATCAGCACTTCCGTTTTCCCGTCATTAGGAAAATAGTGATGAAATCCCGGATTGACAGGGGCTTTTCCGTAAGCAGGATCACAAATCTTACGAAATGTAAGATGCGTTTGCAACATGCGATCATGTACGATTTGAAATACATGGTACGCGAGAGACCACGGATAACTCGTTATGCCGACAGGACATCTCAATCCTTCCATTAACACGCTATACGGAAGACACGAAAGAGTTATTGAAAACGCTTGATCACGCAACCATCCATGTTGTACCATATCATTATCATAGTCCGGATGAGGCGGACCAAAATATGGAAAACAAATTGGTACACCACCACGATTTTTCCCATCTGCCCTCAAATGCAGAGGGTAGATCATAGATGTATTTTGATATGTACATGACATAACCGTTGCACCGACAGTACTTACTGCACAATTGACACCATCAGGATTTCCGAGATCGACAATTTTTGACATGTGAGATTCTCCTCTTCTTGAGATTCAAATTCAACTTCTATTAAATTAATGAACAATAACAAAATACTTTAGCACAAAAATAACTTATTGTCAAATATATTTTAGATAGCGTACTCTCTCCAATCCACACGATTTTTGAGCTAAACACAGAAAAAACCCAAAGCAAATCGTCTGCTGGTGGGTTTATTTTTTACTACTCAAAGTGTTACTGAACACGTTACTGAACATTTTTGATAAATCTACACTTTGGATAATTTGTGCATCCATAAAAGCTATTACCAGTATGTACACCTTTTCTAGCAGTGCGTAATACTAATTGTGCACCACATTTTGGGCAACTCTCAACATTATTAGATACGACGTTATCCATAGTTAAATCACTTTTTATACCAGACAAACGTACATATTCCATTAATTTATTTCCATCGATCAGCTCAATTGGTTTACCTTCAACAAATTTTTCTGCTTCAAGCGTGAATACATTTGTTGTGATGAAATAGGCTTTTGCCCCTGTGAGTTTATCTACAACTGCTCCATAAAAATCACGCATTGCACCAACAGTCACTTGACTTGAGATAAATTTTTTACATTGAATATAATGTTTCACGCCATTTTTTGTAGCAATCACATCGATACCACCGTCATTTGGGCCACCTACGCGCTCAGTCGTGAATCCCAACTTATCAAATATATGACAAATATAATTTTCAAATTGTACTGGCGTAAGCGATCTAATTTTTTCCAAAGAATTTTTACTTTCAAAAAATGTACGTTTACTTTTTCGTTTAAACAAAACAACTGCAATCAATCCTAATGATGCAAGAGTTATAAATACGCCAAGATTAAAAATTTCCTGTTTTAAAAATAAATAAAATGCGACAATTAACATACAACCCGTATAGAAATCTATAAATTTGTCATTTGCTGTTTTTTTTGCCATAATTTTTTTTATGAATGATTGATTTAAGATGATTGAATATAATTTGCCAAATCGTCATATTGTGAGTTTCTTTTTCCTTCATGTGACGTTCAATATCATTTGTCCGATCGATTTAATTGATCCAGGCATTGCCTCATTTGTAAAAATATAAATGATTTCATTCGTATATTATTGACTATTTTTATTATATGTATGTTGTAAATTTTGAATAATGACATCCAACATTGGCTGCACTTCCTCCTTTTTTTCTTGCACTAAATAGTTAACTATTTTCTTAGAATAATATGCATATTGGTGTGGAAAGAAATTTGATGAAATCAGAACAATGCCAAAAAAAATCACTACAACAAAACGACGCAATGTTTTTGAAGATAACTCAAAAAATGTTTCTATAAATTTTGTAATCATAATATTTGCAAAATTAAAACCGCACTTGTGGCGCGGCTCTTACATTTCTAACAAGATTTTGCTTTCATGTTCTGATATTTTTGGAGAAGCTTCTCTTGATCATTAACCGACTCTCTTGCGGCTTTCTCCATAGCTTTCTTTTGATTTGCAGAATTAAAAAAGTACTTCAAGATAATTTCTCTCGCTTTTTGCTCTTGTTTCCTTTTTGAAAAAATGCCCCACATATATTTATACTACATCAATAATTAATTTTAGTAAATCTTCTCGTGAATATTTCGTAATCGAATTCTTACTATAATGATTTTTCATGAATTTGTCAATACTTGGCACATTTTGACGCGTAATCACATTTTTCATATTTTTACCATTTTTAATAACACAATTTACCTTAACTTGAGATCCAAATTCTTCCTTGATTTTATCTACATTAGTACGTGAATCAAAGAATTGATTAACAAATTTCTCTTTTATAATATTTCTCCCCTCAATAGCCTCTCTCGCCCTAGTAAATTCCCATGCAACCAATGGATCCAAATAAATATAAAATATCTGCACATTTCGTTTTTTGCGCAATGATTTTTCTACCATGCGTCGCATGGTATCAAAATTGGCAAATGTGCCATCGTGCAAAAAAGAAATATCATTTTTGAAACAGTAATCTCGCAAAATATCCAATGCTCTATTTACTGCAGATTGTACAACATGCGCATTTCCTTTTAAACATTCATCTACACGTACCTTTCGGTATTGCGGAAAAAACTCTCGTATTTCATCAGCATCGATGCGCACAAACAATGACTTATATTCCGTCACATCAAAACCAATCTGATCCAGATTATCAACAATGTACCCATTACATTCATCAATAATTGCCGGCATGTATCTCTGTGAAAATTCAGTCTTACCAGCACCAGGCGACCCTGCCATGAAATATGAAAACAAATCCAATGGCAACGGTTTTTTGCTCAAAATAAATTCTTCTATCAATTCTTTTTTGTGTGATTTGATAAAATTAATTGTCTCTTTTTGTACTATTTTTTCTTTCTCATTTAATTCCATTTTTGCATAATATGGTTAACTTAAAATACTTCGATAATCAATCATTAATACGTCCACTCCACATGCCCCAACGCCGATCGATTAAGCTCTTCTCGGAGATGTTTCCATTTGGGAAGATATTTATCCATGTAGGAGATGAAGTTATCGTTGTGATTGCGCTCCAGCAAATGAACCATTTCGTGAACTAGAACATATTCAATACACTCAACTGGCTTTTTGGCTAGCTCAGTATTGAGCCAAATCCTTTGCGTATTGATATTACATGTCCCCCACTTAGTCTTCATTGACCGGATAGACACCTCCGAAACTTTTACGTTCATCTTCTTTTCTAGCTTTTGAATACAGGGTGCTACAATCTCTTTTAATTTTGCCCTGTACCAAGCTTGCAAGATCGCTTCTTTTTGCATCTTTGTTGCCTTTGGTCTCACATGCAACTCGATAGTACTGTGTTTCAATACAACTCTCTGCGTCTCGTTCTCAACAACAACTTTTAATAAATATCTTTCTCCTAAATAATAATGGCTTTCACGAGTAACATAATCCCGTGGCGCTTCTCTCTTTTGAGCAATTAGTTTAGCTTGTTGTTTTCTAATCCAACCCAATTTTGCGATACTAAACAGCCTGATAGTTTCCAAATCCATGCCGGTAGGTGCGGAAACAGTTACTCTCCCTAATGGCGGATGGACGCTCAAATGGACATTCTTAATATTTTTACGGATTACAACGAAACCAATATCACCAAGCTCAATCAAATCTTTTCTAGTACTCATTTTGTTGCTTAATTATTTGGAATATCCTTTCAACTTCCGTTGTGTCGTTAAGGATATTAAATATAGCGTGCTTAATTTCATTTTCAGCGGGAACATTACCACGCCAATCCGCACGTCTATTAGCCATCACAGCATCGTTGACCATGCAAGCTAAATTTACATCATGTCCGAGATTATTATACAATGATCTTCGCGCATATGTTGTTAATTCAGGTGGTAGATCGTCACGTATAACTCTAGCTACTAGTTTCGCCATCTCAGCAATTTTCTTCAAGTATTCTTCATAGCTTATCGCATTTTCTTTTCTCTCTCTTACTATCTCAGCAAGCAATTTAGACATTTCTTCAAAATATATTGGATCAATCAAATGGTCTTTTATTATTTTTGCTCTTACGTTGTTTACGATGGTTTCTGCTACTGCTTCTTTGTTACTTCGGATACCATCTGGTAATGACTTTATTGCATCAGATAATCCGCTGTTGATGATAATATCCAAAAGCGACTGATTTCCAAAAGGATCAATTCTGACACTATCATCTGCTTGAATATAGGTATCGATTAAATGACGCATATCAGCTTCATAGGCTTTCAAATCAAGTTTCTCGCCACTAGCCATACGAATCTCTTCGCGAAGTTTGATATATTTATCAACTTTAGATTTTATACTCTGAATATCCTCATCACCATAACCAGCTTCAATCATTTCGTCTGAAATATTGGCATAAGCGCGTATCACAGCCACGGTTTGTTTATACAGTGCGTTTCTTTTCATTTCACTATCTTTCAATTCCTGCTCGTTTTCTGGATTCCCACAGAAGTATTGAATATATGCCAAGTTATCTTTGGGTGGTTTTACTGGTTCACATACCAATGCGATGGCCTCCAGAGCATCATCCAATCTCTCTTTACCTTTTCTTAGACGGTCTTTCAAGGTAACGCCAATCTCGCCACCGTCCAAGTCTTCAGTATCAAGTTCAGATGTATAAACCGAATAAGCTCCTTCCAATTTTGGAAATAAATCTTTGTAATCAACAATATATCCAAAATCTTTATCCTCACTATCCAAACGATTGACTCGACAAATAGCCTGAAATAATCCGTGGTCTTGCATCTTTTTATCAATATACAAATACGTGCATGGTGGGGCATCAAAACCAACTAAAAGTTTATCAACCACGACAAGCAACTTCATGTTTGCCGGTTCTTTGATAAATTTCTCTTTGGCTTTGTCTTCGTAAGTTTCTGATTTACTTTTGTTTGGTTCAGCCGCTACCTCTTTTAATATCTCTTGGTAGATTTTATAGACATACTGCTTAGCCGTTTCTGTATTCTCACCAATGTCCTCCTTGTTAATATCATTAGTTGAAGGGTTATAGGAAGTTATTAGAGCACACCGGCCTTTAAGCGAAGTGTTTTGAAATAGTTCATAAAAACGAGTGGCCTCGTAGATGCTACCGGCCACAAGGATAGCGTTGCCAAACTGTGAGTTAAGTCGTGGTTTGGTACTAAAATCAAAAACTATATCCTGTACAATTTTATCCATCCTTGGCTTGGAGCTCAAGACTACCCTCATCCTCCCCCACTCTCTTTTAAGCGCATGTTTTTGAAAATCATTTAGCCCTTTGGTCTTGGTTTCAAACCAAGTGTCTACTTTTTCAGGTGAAGAAAGTTTAGTATCAATATCACGCGCTTCATACATCAAATCCAAAACCACGCCGTCTTCTACTGCTTCATCAAATTTATAAGTATGGATGTATTTACCAAAAACCTGCTGAGTTGTTTTTTTGTCTTTTTTAAGAAGGGGTGTACCAGTGAAACCGATAAAAACTGCATTCTTTAATATCGCTCTCATGGCTGTGTGCATTGTGCCAGATTCACTGCGATGACATTCGTCCACAAACACAAACAATTCTCCGACGGTGTTAGTTGGTCCATTTTTTAGCTCCTCAATATACTCATCAAAATTATCAACATTTCTTGCGCCAAATTTGTGAATCAAGGAGCATAGTAAGCGAGGCAAGGGATTGTTTAGTTTCTCCATCAAGTCCTTGCCACTAGTTGCCCTTTCGATATCTTTTTCTCCAGCTTCCTCAAAGACCCTTTTGATCTGTTTATCAAGTTCAATTCGGTCGGTTAAAATAACTACGCGAGCGTTTGGATTGTTTTCAAGAATCCATTTAGCGAGCCACACCATTATCAAACTCTTTCCACTTCCTTGAGTGTGCCAAATGATACCGCCCTCTTTTTTGCGGACTGAATCCTGGGCTGCTTTAATTCCAAAAAATTGATTAGGCCGAGGTAGTTTCTTTATTCCACCATCAAACAATATAAAATCATAGACAAGTTCCAGGAGTCTTTTTTTGTCACAAAGTTTTAGCAGATACTTATCTAGTTGGAGCATACTGCTGTCGTTCTCATCTTCTTTCCATCTCAAAAAATATTTCTCGGGGGTGCCGATGGTGCCATAGCGCAAACCTTCTGAGTCGTTTCCAGCAAACACAAACTGAATGGTAGAAAAAAATGACTCTATAAATTCCTTTTGTTGGTTAGCAATGTTTTGACGTATGCCGTCACCAATAGACACTGTGCTTCGTTTCAGTTCAAGCACACCCAGGGCAATACCATTCACATAGATAACAATATCCGGTCGCTTTTCCCGGTTCCCAAGGATTGTCACTTCTTCAGCTATGGCAAAGTTATTCTTTTCTGGCTTTTCCCAGTCAATAAAAAAAACATCTTGATTATTTTCCCCAACATTCTCAACGACTTTGGCGCCATAACGCAAGAGATTATAAACATTCTTATTATTAGTATATAAGTTTTCGCTATAGTTATTAGCAGTAGTGCGCAGCTTATCCAAAGCGCGTGCAATCAAAACATCGCTATAGCCTCGGCTACTTAAATATTTCCTGACTTCCTTTTCGTCAATGTTGCTATTATCAAGTTCATCTTCAAGATTTCCAAGATACCCATATTTGAGCCGGTTGCGGAACAAATCTACCACCCGGTTCTGAGTGGCACGTTCAATCTGCCCGACGCTTTGATTGTTTTTTTCCATATTTTTATTTTATCGGTAAGCGAATTTTACCCGTTAATAATTGTTGCATCATACCCTGCTTGAGCATGGTGTATTTTTCTAATTTTCTTTCTTGCTTCTCTATATCCACATCCATATCAGATAAAAAAATAGCAATGGCATCCTGTTCTTCCTTTGGGGGGCATGGAATAGCTAAATTTTCAACAATTTCTTTATTCAGATTATTTTGAGTACCTGCTTGACCCATTTGTAAAAATTTTTGTTCATTTGATGCCAAATAATAATATAAATACTCAGTGTTAATATCTTTAGTGTTAATACCAAGAATTGCTTGATTGCATGTTACATCTACTTTAGCTATCGCACACTTACCTATTGAGGCATACATAGCAAAAAGAAGTACGCCTTTTCTAAATAGTTTTGCCGAACTACTACCCAGTCCAATCTCTGTAATACATTTCTCAGTATTAAAAAGATATTTTTTAATCTTAGTCATATCAGCAATAACAACCCAGGGGATTTTTCCCCCGTAATAAGCGCTGTTAATTGACAAAGGTGTGCCCCCTGATGACATTTCTGCAACACTTTTGAGCTTCTTCTCCTCCCACTCCCCACTAAACCCCGGCAGTCTTTTTTTACCGGTGAGAAGTTGTTGCATCGCCCCCTGCTTTATAGCTTTCTTTTTAGCAATCAATTTCTCCAAATTTTCAATCAAGACATCAGTGTCGGAGAGAACGGTAGCGATGGCGGTTTGTTCTTCTTTCACTGATGGCATTGGAATTAAAATCTGCCTAACATTATTTGGACTGATCTCTAAAAAAGTGCTTCCGCTTGCTTTTTCTAGCAATAAACTTTTTTTTGACGAAACCAGGTAATATAAAAATTCATTATCTGTTTCTTTAGTAGTTAATAATGACTGAAATCCTTGGTTTGTACATGCCTCACGCTTCAATATTGCCATATCACCAATTCCTGCACGACTAGTAAGTAAAATAGTACCAATTTTTAACATTTGTGCCGAGCTATTCTTCAGCCCGTCTTTTGTAAGTTTTCTTTTACTTTGAAAAACATACTTATTATGTCCAACTTCTGTTGGTGTAAACCAGTTAATATTTCCATTCCAATATTTAGATATAGAAGTACTGGGCGTGCCCCCTCCAATAACGTCCGCCACGCTCCCTAACTCTTTAATAGTCCAATCTTTAGGAATAACACCTACTTTTGTTTGTTTATACCCTTTTTTAATTATTGTTTCAGTTACCATATAAATCCCATTTTTTTAAGATGCTCGTCTACTTTCTCTGACAAGACATCAGTATTTTTTATTAAAATTGGTAACGGTTTTTCATATCGCTCAGCCAAATCCTTAATTCGCCTTGCCAATCTTTGGCTTATCCTATCCATCTCACTCTTTACTCCCTGTTCGATTGTCGTCATCCACTTATCATCAACAACCAAAACTTTTATCTCATCAACGGTCAAAGTTTTATATTTAGCAACTACCTTGGCATCAAGAGCTTTCTCGGCAACTTTAATTTTCTTCTTCGCCTCAGATTCTTTTTCTTGCAGTGCTAAATAACTTTCCAAAATCCTCTTTTCATCTTCATCTTCCTTACTTCCTTTTACTTCTTTTAGTCTGGCATTAACACTCCCCTTATTCACCTTTTCAAAATCAGCAAAGCAACCATCATCTTCGCTATTTTCTTCGATTAAGTCTATAATTTCCTGGATAGTGCTATCAAGCTCTGCTTGCAATTTTTCTAGTTCTTTTTTCTCGGTTGCAAAATAACGATTTATAACTAAATACTTCGGTACCAAATCGCATTCTGTTTCACCTTTTTTACCTTCGACGGGAGCAAGCTCTGCCTTCCAGCCGTCCACCGCAATCAAATACATATCATCCTGCATAGTATCAGCCCAATAGGACATGAGATGCTGATAAATATCATACTTATCAATGAGACTAGTTTTGCTAAAAGTCGCCAAAATATCTTCGGACGCCTCATGAATAACCTCCTTTGGCTTAGCACCAATTTCAAGCTCCTTAAAAATTTTTACATTCCTCGCTTTCCAGTTTTCAAAAGTAACCTCCATGGTCTTGGCATACTTGGTAAATTCTGGATGAGAAAATATTGTATTTTTAATTTCTTCTTGCACAACTTTGATAGCGTAGTATCCCGTCCTTTTCTCTCTCCAAAAAGTGAGGCCTTGAGCGTTGGATAAACATCCCAATACTTCTGCAAATCATCCACATCTTGCACTGGAATATCACCCCTGAGGTGCGCTTCAATGTCCTGCATATCTTCCGACTCTTGGCTGTCAATATAACGTGGAATGTTCAAATTGTATTCGTTTTTTTCCACTTCATCAACGCTAATCATTCTGGAAAATTTTGGAACCTCCAACTGTCGATTATATACATCAACAATCCTATGTATATCCTGATCGCGCAAACGGTTTTTGCTACCGTCTTTCATAAATCCCTTACTGGCATCAATCATAAATATACCTTTACGGTTGTCGGCATTTTCTTTATCAAGTAATATTATACAAGCTGGAATGCCGGTGCCATAAAAAAGATTAGCCGGTAAACTAATAATTCCCTTAATATAACCACGGCGAATGATGTTGGCCCGAATCTCAGCCTCAGCATTACCACGAAAGAGTACACCGTGCGGTAAAATACAAGCACCTTTACCAGTTGACTTTAATGAACGAATGATGTGCAATAAAAAAGCATAGTCACCATTCTTGTCTGGTGGTGTACCAAAATCCTTAAAACGACCATACGTATCTGGGTCGTTGACGCCAGTCCCCCAGGACTTGAACGAAAAAGGTGGATTCGCTACCACGTAGTCGAAAGTCTTCAATTGTTCACCATCCTTGAAAAGAGGGGTTGATAGTGTGTTTTCTCGTTTTATAATCGCCGTCGGGTTGTTGTGCAGTATCATGTTCATCCTCGCTAAGGATGCGGTGGCATTGATCTCTTCTTGTCCATTGAGCTGTACTTTCTTATCTGTTTCGTCAGCCACTTTCAAAAGCAAAGAACCAGAACCACAAGCCGGATCATAAACTGTTGGCGTACTGTTTGTGGTTGTGGCTATTCCTATAGTCTTGGCGATGATGCGACTAACTTCCGCCGGAGTATAGAACTGCCCCTTACTCTTGCCACTATCAACTGCAAAGTGTCGCATCAAATACTCATAAGCATCACCCAAAATATCATCTCCCTCAGCCTTATTCTTACTAAAATCAAGGAGTGGATTGTTAAATATATCAATCAATTTACTCAACCTCTTAACCATATCCTTATCACTGCCCAATTTATCCGGATTGTTAAAGTCAGGCATTTCAGAAAGGTTATTAGCCTCAGCAATTGGAGCTATAATCTTTTTGTTAATATCATCACCAATAGTAGCCTTGCCCTTGAGTGCCACCATATCCTTAAAGCTAGAACCTTTTGGCACAGTAATTGGTGCAAACTCCATTCCCGCATATTTATCCGAAATATATTTTATAAACAACAAAACCAGCACATAGTCTTTGTACTGCGACGCGTCCATTCCGCCACGCAGTTCATCACAGCTCTTCCAAATTGAGCTGTACAATTGAGATTTTTTTATAGCCATATAACATTTTTACAATCAACACTCTTATTCTACACTTTTTGATCAGAAAGGGCAAAAAAACAAAATTATCTTCTATTAATTAATAGATTTAAAGGAATGATAAATTATTTTTCATTAAGTAATAGAATAATGAGACCAACGATGCGTTCTTTATCTTTTGGATTTGATTCGGCGACGAGTAGTGTAATCGTTGTAAGTGCCTGTGGTGTAATCTTATGCGTAAATCGTATACCTGAACGTCGCAAAAACCAGATGAATGTAAATGCACCTGTGCGTTTGTTTCCATCAGTGAATGGATGATTTTTTACCATAAAGTACAAAAGATGTGCTGCTTTACTTTCAATACTTGGGTATAGATCCTTATCAAATGCCTTTTGGAGGACATTTCCCAAGATGCCCTCGATACTTTGTGGTGATCGTTCTTGCGCAAATAATTCTGTTGCACTTTTTTGTGTAATGAGCTCATCTTTAAACGTCGCGATTGCACTGTAGAGATCATCTGATTGTACTTTAACGATTTTTTTGGTTACACCTTTTTGTGGCAATATGTCTTTATCATAAGATTCCAGAGAAAACCACGTATCTGCAAATGTCTTAATGAGCTCCAAGATATCATCTGTATCAATCACACTGCCTTTTGGTAACAATTTTTGCACGTACTCTACTGCCGTGAGAAAACTATCATAATTTTTTTCAACTCTCTGTGGATCAATCACAAAACCTTCTGTGATATATGACCGCAGTGTTGTCGTTGCCCATTTGCGAAAACGTGTTGCAGTTTTAGAATTCACGCGATATCCCACAGAAATAATCATATCCAGGTTATAGTGTTCAACATCACGAGATACATCTCTTTTTCCCTCTTTTTGAACTATTAGGAATTTCCTCATAGTTGCTTTTTTACCTAATTCACCTGTTTTAAAAATATTCTTGATATGTTCATTTATTGTTGGAATTTCCACATCAAAAACGTCGGACATCTGCTTTTGCGTTGCCCATATTGTGTCATGTGTCGCATCACTGCGTAATTGAATTGCCCCGTTTTTTGCTTGATAAATTGCCAATTGTTTTTTTGTTACCATAATATCTGATATATTATACCCTTAACGTGCTTTTCATATGTACATTTTACATTTTTGACGTACAGAGGGCAAAAAGTACGATTCCCTATCTATTGGCCAGCAGGCTTCCAATCCTCAATAATTAATTTAGACCCTGATTTTCTGACTATGACTTTTTGTCTTTCGCGCCAACCTAATTCTGTCGCCAGTTCTTTGGGGATTGTGAGACCGATACTACTCCCTGCTCTGCCCATACGGGTGAGCTTACGGACATTTTTATCTACGAGTTTTTTACTTGGCATAAATCGTGTTACTTAACGTGTTACTGAACACTTTTATTGTACATTTTTTCATCTAAATGAGCAAAGTTTTGAGATTCTGAAACGAGATTAGAATGACAGTGTTACTACAGTCAAGATGACAAACTTTCACATTTGCCACAACGTAAAAAGCTCTCGCCAGTCACTATAACTACTTTCATGTAAAGATCACATTCTATTGTACGGAATCCATATCTGCAATGCCAAATCGAACCGTTTCCCCTCGATGGATATTTCCCATAATCAATTTTTTGGCCAAAGCATCACTGATCGCATCATCGATAAAATGCGCAAGTGATCGCGCACCGAAAATCGGATTATATCCTTTCTCAATAATATGATTTGCCACTTCTGGATCAAAAGCTAATGTGATATGTTGTTCCTCTCCAACGCGATGTGCAAATTGTTCTAAAAGCATCACAGCAACGCTCTGCACCATCTCTCCCCTCAGAGGTTCAAAGATTACCACGTCATCAAATCGATTGATAAATTCTGCTCGAAAGAATCCACCTTCTATCACTGCATCAATTACTTTTTTTTCTGCATCTTTTGGATTGATGCCCATCTCGATCATTTTTTTGATTATCAGTGAACCTGCATTAGATGTGGCAATAATGATCATTGATGTAAAGGAGACCTTGCGTCCGAAGGCATCATGCAAAAAACCCTCATCAAGCACTTGTAAAAAGAGATCGAGCACGAGAGGATTTGCTTTTTCGATTTCATCCAATAGGAGCACAGCATATGGATGTTCTCGCACTGCAGATACAAATGCACCTTGTTGATTTAATTCTTTCGAGCCGATCAAGCGATCCACTGCATTCACACCTTGATATTCACTCATGTCGATACGGACCACCTTTTCACTCGAGCCAAAATATTGTTGTGATACCGTTTTTGCCATCTCCGTTTTACCGACGCCTGTCGGACCGAGGAAAAGAAAGCTTCCGGCTGGTTTGTTCGGGCGCACCATTCCTGAACGCATGCGTCGGACTGACGATGCGACTGCTTGCACGGCACCGTCTTGTCCTACGATTCTTTGATGGAAAAGATCTTCCAAAGATAATAATTTTTCTTGTTCCTCCGTATCAATATTTCCGACCGGTATACCAGTTTTTTCATTGATGAATGCATCCACTGTCTGTGCTGTGATGAAACCACTACTGTGATTTTGCCAATACAACAAGACTTCAGTAGCGAGACTGATCGCACGCATCGGCAAAGGTGCTGTATTTACATATCTTTCTGCATCAGCAATCACTTGTCTGAGCGCCTGATATGTAAATGGTGTATGTTCCTTACCATAAAATTTTGCAAAGAGGATTTTCATCGCACATTCCTCATCCATTTCATGGATTGGAATTATATCAAAATGTCGCATCGTCACATGATGTGCATCGACAGTTTCATGGAAAGCATCTTCTGTCGTAATACCAATCATGCAAAATGATGGGAGTGATGCATATTCATCAATAATGGTAATGAATGAAAATCCACGATTGGTGTCTGTATGCATGTATTGATCAAAATTATCTATGACAAATATTACATTTCCTGCATAGGCTGCTTCATGAAACAAATTATGGATCACAAATTCTGGATCGTCACCTATGCTCTTTGCTTGTGCTATGACACTTGTAAAATCACATTGCAATATACGCATATGTTGCATAAATGTGCCATCATAATATCCTGTACGAATACGTCTCGCGAGCTCATGTACAATCATATGTCGACCAATTCCTGCTTGACCTGTGATGATCACATTGTTTTCTTGTGGACGCGAAAGTACGATTTCCAACATTTTCATCTCCTGCTCATACCCAGAGAAAGGGCTGTTTGCATATTCACTACGATCATACACGACGAGATCCTCTACATATCGATCGAGATGAACCGTATAACCAAAATGCCAATTGAGTCCAAATGGTCGAATGTTGCGCATTTTTATTTCAGAAAAGAACAACTGTGCCTCCTCTCGCTCCTTTTGTTTTTCGATTTCCCAGGCGATGATCGATTCAAACTCTTTTACAGTCACATCGTGTTTTACAAGATACTGCTCAAATGCGTGAAAATCACCTAAAATATCGTACGGAATGTCGGATTGTGCAACGCCAATGCGTTCATAGACACGATAAAACCATGCCTGCTGATGCAGAGTATGCATATCCATGAGTTTATAAGATAGATGCCCTCCCACACGATATGTATGATATGCCAGAGCCACAATGCCTAGCGTTACAACAAAAAAACCAATTACATACACCATGAAAGACGACATAAATAAAAATGGCAACACAAGTAAAATCACTGGCGCAAAAACATATACCACAATGCCGATAATGCTTCCAAAAAATAAAACCACCCATAATATAACTCCTGTGATAAGAACGCATGATCGCACGCACGCACCGATAATACGTGAAAAAATATTCCATGAGATACGCTCAAATGATCGCAGTGGATTAAAGCCTCGCCAGTTCTTGAGAGACACGTCTCGATGCCATGGTGAAAAAAGTGTTTGCGTCAACAAGGTAAAAGCAAAAAATCGCGGAATGAAAATAGATATGCGTTTTCCAATCGCAATCATCTGTTGAAGTCCCAATCGATAATACCAATTTGTAAAGTTTTTTTGATTCATGTTTTTTGATTTCTGTTTTTATCTATTCATATATTATCACATTTTCCATATTTACGCATTCACACACATAAAAAAATTCCACGACAGACACAGCTGACGTGGAATTATCCATTTTATAAATAGTACCGTTGCGATACTTGCACAAAGTGGTTATCCTGCCTCATCGTACATGATCGTATATACAGCCAAATCATATGCCCAACAAAAAACAGTAAAAATGCACCCCAAACAATAACAAATGAAGGCGTACCTACATGCGATACGACTACAGCACCCCCGATCACGACTGCGATCAATGTTTGTATGCGCTTATACGCCAAAGCAAATTTCAACGGATTGTCCGCACCTCCGTATATGTGATATAGTATTTTGGCTATCTCACGATCATAGGGGTGACGTATGCGATCACTATATCCGTATCGTGCAAACCATTTCCACAATAATCTCGACATCATCAAAACGCGTGATGCTGCAATGATGCAAAATACAATTCCCAATTCCAGATGCGCTGTACATATGACCATATATACAGCGTATGCACATATCACACCGTACGAAAAAATATACCATCTGCGTGCAAGAATAAAGACATCTCTTTGTGAACACTTTATAATCCTTTCCAAAAATGGCTCACAGACACGCTGTAGTATAAAAAAATCACACCGCACCAAAAATTTTGCTATCATAACGCATCTCCTTATATATGTAGGATTGGACTCGATTTTTCATGTTTGAATTTGTCAACGAACTATATACTCTATATAATACAGTATAGTATGATTGAACAAAAAAAGGAAAATGGCAGTCTATTTGTAAGTATGGTCACAATGCTTGTAGTTTATGCATGGATTGCTTTTTTTGCATCTCTTATGGGTATATTTTATCCAATCGGCATATGGATCTCATGGATACTTATTTGTGGTGTCCTTTTTAAATACCAGATTATCGCCATCGCCAAACCATCTCGTTCATTCATCCTTTACGGCCTAATCGGATTCATTTTTACCGCAATCATTGCGTTTTATACTGTACCAACGATTTTTTCTGGGCGCGATCAAGGATCACTCGCCGAAGCATCGATGCAACTTGCACAACATCACAATCTGATCAGTCATTCTGCTGAAAGTGATGCCTTTTTTGCTTTATATGGTCGTGGGAAAGCTTTGAATTTTCCTGGATTTTATTATGTCCCAGATGGTGGCGTGCTTACACAATTTCCTATTCCGTATATTGCATTTCTCGGCGGATTTTACGGTATTTTCGGTATCTACGGATTTATACTTGCCAACAGCATACTGCTTTTTATTACAATCATCTCCCTGACATTTATTGCACGATTATTTATGAATCAGCGATTTACACTCATTTTTCTCGGATTATTATTATCTTCTTTTTCATTAGGATGGTTTGCCAAATTTACGCTGAGTGAAAATTTTGCAAATGCCATCCTCTGGAGTAGTGTCGCTCTTTATCTTATATTCAAAAAAACTCATGATCGTAAAATATATATCATGCTTTTTCTTGGATTATCTCTTTTGTTGTTCACACGCATTGAAGGTATCTGGTTTTTTGGTATTATATTTTTTTTCATACTGCACAATCACACGACTCGTGCGTTTATCATGCGTGATCTGTGGTGGCATCTCATTTTTCCGCTCACAGTATTATGCGCCATTGCAATTATTGTGTGTATTATGAACTATCCTTTCATTATCGCCATGCTACATGCACTTTTTGATGCGACACAATCATCACAGTCAATTGTCACATCCTATGCTGACAAGTTACTCTACTATATAAATATTTATGCACTATATGGATTAATAGGACCATTTTTAATAACTGCATTTGTATGCGCATTATCAATTCGTGTCAAAAAATATCGTGCATGTCTTTTCCTGATAAGCATTACTTTTCCACTTTTTATGTATTACGTTTCCCCTCAGATCACAAGTGACCATCCATGGATGTTACGACGATTTGTCTTTGCACTTCTCCCAGCAACAATTTTTACCAGTGTATATGCACTTTCATTTATTCACATAAATTCTGCCTCCAAAAAAATATTTGTTTATGGATCGATCACAGCTCTATTTTTGATGAATATCCCAGCTTTTTATACATTTATTTTTTATGCAGAAAATGACACACTCCAGTCTCAAACACACACACTTGCGCAAAACTTTTCTGATGAGGATCTGATCCTCATAGATCAAAATGCTACAGGAGATGGCTGGTCCATGATCACCAATCCACTACGCACACGTGAGCACAAACATGCAGCCTACATCTTCAATCCACATGATCTCGCAAAGCTTGATACAAAAAAATTCAATCGCGTATTTCTCATCATACCAGACAAAAATAAAACTCTTTATACAGATGTCATTGGCGATCGCATCTACCCAACTATGCCGTATTCCATCAACACGTCACAACTATCTACAACTTCCAGCAAATCAGTCCCTCAATTTTTTCCACAAAAAGAAAACTATACTGTTCACGGTTATATTTATGAACTCAAATGATCGCTATGAATAACAAATCTCAAAAATCACTATTGCTGACACAAAAACAAGAGAGTTTACGACTAGCATTTCGTATTATTCTTATCATATGCATGATTGTCGGTGGATATCTCTTTGTAAAAGAATTGATATTTCCCACGTACTCCTTCAAATATCGCTCTGCAATTGACTCTTTAGCGAATACAATTTCCCGTCCCTATGTCACTGAGCGTGGCACAGCATTTGATGTATCAGCATCAGGGGAATTCACGCATGCAACAGTGACATTCACACTTCCCAAAGATGCAGCCCCTTTATCGCAAAATACTACGATTTCCTTGCGTAAATCATACAGTGCTTTTTTTGCTCCGATGGGCACAGAACAATATACGAATCAGATAAATACGTATGAGTATACTGATCACTATTTTGTGAAAGAAAATGACACACTTATTCCACTATTTAGTAAAAATGTTTTTGACTCATATCTTTTTAAAGTCCACACCATATTACCCGACAACAATAGTCTCATAGCAAATACTTCTAATACTAAAGATATTTATAAAGGGTTTGCATCTAGCACATTGATCAAATCTGCTGATGGCATATTTGTAGTTGATGGTGAAACTAAACGACCCATCCAAGACGAGTTCGTCTTTAGTGCCTTTGGTTATAATTATGATAATGTCCGTGACACAACGAGCGAAGAACTCAACTTACATAAAAAAGCCCGTCTGTTTGACCTCAAGAGCACCCATCCCTTTGGCACACTTTTTTATGCAGAGGATGCGAAACGTCTGTATATCTACGATCAAAATCAACTCCATAAAATTGAGGCAACAGCACAAACGCGACAACATGCAATCACAGTCCAAGAACTCTCTCGTGACACATATGATACATGTACTGTGACTCGCAAATTACTCATGCAAAATACCTATACATGCAAAATACCACTTACAAAAATTGCGACATTTTATGGTAACACATTTCAATTTGTGATTGACGTGCCACAAGTCGATATCACATCGTCACATATCACACTTTCTACAGCACCTACAAATCAATCATTTTCTCAGCGAGTTACATCAATCAAAAAAGAATTATATAAATATTACATTGACCCCAATGAAAAATAAAATTCTCCAACAGCCATTTACATATGCATTGATTCTCGATCTATCCATTATTCCACTATTTGTGATCTCAGCATTTATCATCGGTGACACGATCCTCCCTGGCATCCTCAGTCGCTATATTTCACCATTATGGCTTTATGGTGCGATGTGTATATTGATTTTTTTACTGACATATATTGCAAAACAACAAAAAATTACATTTGCTTCTTCCTCACAAAATCTGTTTTTGCGATTATGTGCGTATCTTTTTTTTATGATATTTGTGAGTATTGCATGTTTTCGTTTTGGAATCCTTTATGGAAGTGTGATGATTCTTTTTGCATTTATTCTTTTTTTCATTACAGAATCAATTCTTATCGATAGCCTCAAGAGCACATGAAGTTTGCAACACATGCAATGTTTTCTTTGTGCATACATCCCATGAAAACTTTTTAATCTGTTGTCGTGCATTTTTTAATAATTGCTCTTTGACAGTACTGTCTGAAATAATTTTTGCGATTTGTGTAGCACACGCTTTTATATCATATGCATCAAAGTACAATGCTGCATCGCCCAATACTTCTGGCAAACTTGAGTTATTTGCTGCAACAACAGGAATGTCACTTGCCATTGCCTCCAAAGCAGGCATTCCAAATCCCTCATATAATGATGGTAATGCAAATACTGATGCATGATGCATCAGTGTGCGCACTGAGGCAAAATCAATATTTCCAGTAATAATAATGTCGTGTGCATATGTACTCTGTGAAGCACATAACAATGTCTCGGATGATTTCCACCCATTACCACCGATCAAAACCAGTTGTAATTTTGGAAATTTATTTTTGAGAATTTCAAATGCCTTTATGAGTGTAATGAGATTTTTGCGTGGCTGTATCGCACCGATATGTACAATATATCGATTGTCATTTACACCATATTGCACCAAAAGATCATCACACTTTTTTTGATCACATCGACCGTGCCATAGTGTCACATCAAATCCATGATGTATTACATGAATCTTATGAGGATTAATGTGTGGATAAAAATGCAAAAGATCTTTCTTTGTCGCATGTGATACGGCAATAATGGAAGTGCAATTTTTTACAGCATAATCTGTAAGCAAATTCAACTTGAAACAATCCATAAAAGTATATGTCTCAGGGAAATATTTAAATGCAAGATCGTGAATCGTGACAACTGTAGACATTTTCTTTCGACGTATACGTGGTAAGTTTTGTAACGGCATCCACAAGACATCGCAACGATCACGCCACAAATGATATGCAAATATTGTCTGTGTCCAGAGAGGTATTTCCAGAATTTTATGATTTATATACTTAGCTCGTTTTGAAATAGTGAATTGCGGATTCCTTTCACCACTATAGTATAAATCTAATTTTACATTACGTGCATATGTATGTAGTCGACGCAAAACGTTATAGAGATATACTGTTGTGCCATCAATTCGTTTTTTTTCTAGTTCCTTTGCATGAATAGCAATTTTGATTTGCTCAGGCAGCTGTGTATTAAATTCATCAAGATTGTGAGACTGTTCCAGGTGAAACTCTCCTACCTGAGTTCTCTGCAGTCCTGATAAATATGCACCCACTTTTATATATCTCCCAATGTCTCGTGCGAGCGAGCGAATATAGGTGCCTTTACCACATGTGACACGCACAATTAATTGTGGGTATGTATATGATATTATATCGATTGTATCGATATGCACAATACGTGATTGCATCTCCACAACTTCACCCCGTCGCACACGCTTATATGCTTCTTGCCCGCTAATCTTGATTGCACTATATGCAGGTGGAATTTGTGCCACATCTCCGATAAATGTTTTGAGGCATGCACCTATCTCTTCGTAGGATGGTTTATTCTCTTGATCGATAATTGTTTTGTCGCCCTCAGCATCATCAGTTACACTCTCCATGCCAAGTGTAATCTGTGCAACATACTCTTTTTCACTTTTTACGACATCATCGATCTTCTTGGTAAAATCTCGTCCGATTGCAACCACTAAAACACCCGTCGCCAATGGATCCAATGTGCCACCGTGTCCTACACGAATTTTTTTATTACCCGTTTTTTTGCGTGCCCAATACTTCACGACTTGCACAGCTCGCTGTGAACTGATGCCATACGGCTTATTGATATTATAAAATCCTTCGATATTTTCCATATAATTCATTATACTACACTCATAAAAAAAGCAGCTAGATTACTCTCGCTGCCGTAGGCGTTACTAAATTGAACATTTCTGCAAGTGTTCTTCAATGCGTTCTTCAAAATTTTCTGTCGTTGCTTCCAATTCATGAACCAAAATACCCCATTTTCGTGCCAAAGGAAGGTAGATGTCGAACGTTTCAATGATTTTTCTCCGAATCTTCGATCCATCACATGACCACAGAGTAAGCTGGTTATGCAATCGATCAGCAAGTTTGATCAAGAAAACTTCCACAGGTGCTGTAATAAAACGGCGATGATAAAACAAGAGTTGTTTTTCTTCATTTCCATCGAAAACGGATTTTGGTCTTTTGGACACATAATCTAATAATAAAGCAACCTGCGTATTATAATCACGTTCAACGCGACTAAGTGGCCAAACGTCTGGACGATCCTCTGGGTTATCATGCAATAATGCCGCCACAATAAGCAAATGCGGAGCAATCGTCAAATCCATACGCTCATAGATATGCAAATAATCCATAAGAATGATGGCGACAGCACGCACATGCGTAAAATACGGCTCACCAGCCTCACGATGCACTCCTGAAAAAGCGACAAGTGCATTATCGTATGCACGCTCGATCATTTTATATTCAGGAGAAAAAACTGAATGATACTTCTGGACTCGTGCAAAAAATGTTTTCTCCGTTTCAGCATTTTTCAAGATCATTTGAATTTTATGTAGTGGCATTCCGCACCTCGCTCATTAATGGTTTTTGCAGTATTTAAAATAACTATTTCATATTATCCTATCCCAGAAAACATCAATTGTCAATATCATAAAATAGTGTATAATGCATAAAGTAAACCAATGGGCCGTAGCCAAGCGGTAAGGCAACGGGTTCTGGTCCCGTGATGCGTAGGTTCGAATCCTTCCGGCCCAACTAACAAAAAACGAGAATGTCTGTATGATGTTCTCGTTTTTTTGTCTATTGATAGAATTCGAAGTGGAAAAGGATCGGAAAACACATGGTTTTCCGTTGAAGGAAAAAATAATAACCGTAGATTTTTAAAGTGTGACCAAAGATTACACATGAGATTCCCACTGGCCCAATTTACAAAAACGAAATCTTCACAATACAAGTTATTTAATATTTTTATCTAGCATGTTTTTTAAATGTTGTATAACATCCTTTAGATTTCTTCTGTCTTTCCAAATCTTAAGAGCCTCCTTTCTGTATTTTTCATGATCATTCCATCCAACATCTTGCATTGGTGAAAAAACATCATTAGTAATAATTGTGATAAATTCTTTGATTTTATCAATTTCTTCGTATGAACAACCTATAGAATAACAAAATTCTATGTAATATTTTTGAAATAAAAAATGACTAGCCTCATGAATCATTGTTGGAATAAACCTATTTTCTTCTCGCATCATCGAAATTGAAAGATATTTCTTTTCAACATTAAATGAAGAATAAGGGGATGTATTAACAAAAAATGTACAATTCCGTGGAAAATTGTGCTTGTAAATAATTGGAATTTTATCTCGAAATATATCATCATATTTATCCCATAAAAGCTGGTATTCAACAACCCTCTCTTTAGCGCGTACAATATCGCTATCAGAAATAAGATAACTACTTGGAAATTGATGCCCATATTTTTTTCCATTTTTTATAAGCCGATCCCAATTATCCTCATCAAATTTTTTATTATAAAAAAACATTGTATTTAAGATTAGAAAATAAAGAGCGGGATGATATTCATCACCCCGCAGAGAACTGATTTTAAGGAGAACAGTTGCCGCCACCACCGCAACCACAATCGCAATCGCAATCGTCATAATTATTGGTCAATTTCAAACCAGTAATTTTGACTTCGGAAACAATAGCCGCACCCTTATACAGAGCTTTCAAAAGATCCGTAGCCTTCATTTAAATCACCTCCTTTTCTAGCTTCTAAATTTTTATTAGTTGATCAGCACCTTGATACAACCAATTTATACGACATCCAGCTCCACACTCTTGCCAATATCCACAAGATTGACACTTTTCATGCGGATAGCTCGCAAGCATTTTGTAAAAATCTATTATTTCGGATTTTTTTCGAAACTGCAAATATTCTGCCGCATTTTCAAAATCCTTTCCAAGCTCTCCTAGTGGATTATCACAAAAATGATTACAAGGCAAAAGCCTCCCATCTGGTGCCATTATTATACCACTACCAGAGTAAATATGACAACCAGTGTATGCGTCCACCCTACTTTGCACTCTTGAGGCAAATTAAGATTAAATCCTTCTGATAATATGAATTGTATCGGAGAAAGTTTGTTTTTGAAAGCGTGGTGTACTCTTCGTGTATTGTACCAAATAAGATAATCAATAA
>JBBQZC010000015.1:0-29508 GCA_038208115.1 Candidatus Moraniibacteriota bacterium | reverse complement strand
CACACTTGGCAACGATATGATTCACGCCAGGGACGTTGTAGAGGCCATCATATGCACGATCAATGATATCGCGACTTTCATGCGGGAGACGATTAAAGCTTGTTTGATTTTCGAGGTTTAGGTAGTTGGAGGTGGTGGGTTGAGATATTGTTTCTTGTGCTGGTTGAGTAATTTCAACTTTTTGCACATGAGGTTCTATAGCCATAATTTTAATATTATTTTTTACGTGCAAGGCCTACAACGAGTGAAAGTACAAAGAGGATGACACCGACAATCAGTAATCCAAACCATGTGCCGAGTCCAGTAATAGAGCCGAGCCAGAGAGAAGAACCCGTTAGAATAAAAACAAATCCAATTAGTCCGACAAAAATGATCGTAAATGTCACTATGATATTATGTGTAATGCGATTCACAGTTTCTTCGACGCGCTCTATGATGCGCTCCTGTGCAAGTTTGAGGAGTGACGTAGTGAGTTCAGAGATTGCGGCCATCACGGGTGATGAAAGAGAGCTTTCTACAAGTTCATCATTTTTTTTGGTAGATTTCATAAATCATTTTTTAGATTTTAATATCCTCTATTATAGCACGATGTGTATACAAATAAAAAAACGGTGCAGTTTTGGAGGACGAATATTTTTATGCGAGTTTAATCTATCATATATAATTTAATGAATTCTAAATCAACTCAGAACGCCCATTTTAATTGAAAATTGCTTTTTTATATATAATTCATTTCTTTTATGTGATATAATTTAACAAAGACGTTTCAGGTAATAATTCCACGTTTTTTATGGAGTTCCTTATCAATACATATATACATATATATACAAAATTCATCATAGTGGAGGCTGTAAATGGGAACAAAAGATTATCTCGGAGATGTGGTCTCGATTAGTGGACATAAACCAGATTTGTCATCAGAAGAATTTTTGGCGAATTTATCAAAAATGCAAGGACGGCAGTATTCTGAATTAGTTAAAAAGATTTCTTATCAAGAGGAAGAAATCAAATCTTTGAAAGCACAATTGGAAGAAATAAAAGATTTTAGCACAAAAGACCCACTGACAAAGGTTTTTAATAGAGCATTTCTTGAAAAAATTGCACCAAAAATCATTGCAAATGAAATGCGTGATCAGAGATCGTGGGGCGCGCTTATGGTTGATGTTGATTATTTCAAGAAAGTTAATGATCTTTATGGTCATCCTGCAGGTGATGCGGTGTTGCAAAACGTTGCTAAGATGTTGCAACACATCACACGAGATGGTGATTTTGTGATTCGATATGGTGGAGAAGAATTTCTTGTGCTTGTTTTCAATATCAATATTAGTGACATAGAAAAACTTGCTCAGCGATATCGAACAGCAATTGCCTCAACGGAAACGATTTATTGTGATAGAAAAATTTCCGTTACAGCCAGTATTGGTGTGTGTTTTGTGCCAGGTAACAGCGCAATGCAGATTGATGAAGTGATTATACTTGCAGACAAAGTACTGTATCGTGCGAAAGATCGTGGTCGTAATCGTGTAGAATTATGCACAGACCAACGCAAGAAAGTATGATGTTCATACAACAGGCAATCACAAGAATCCGCAAAACTTAGTAAGTTTTGCGGATTTTTATTTGTGTAAAACTCTATTTTCAGTAATTTGATGACGTATGCAAGACAATAATTATGAATTAATAATTTTTGATATTATGACAAATATTGTTTTATGTGAATGTGCGAGAATAGTGATTTCAATTATTTATAACAAAACAGAGCAATGCGTATACAAATAAAAAACGGCGCAACTATTAAAGTTGAACCGCTTGAGGATGATTATTCGATAATTAGAATTGCATCCCGCGATTTTTCAATGATTCCGAAATGCGCCTTGCAAATATCGGATTAATCTCTCTTTGAAGTTGTGCTCGAAAGCGAGGATTTTTTCCGTACACATCCAAAGAGATTTCCAAAATCTCCTTGTCAAAGCACATTGCCTGATTCATATAATATGCGGCTTCAGGTGTTTGTGCTCCCGAGCGAAGCATCGCACGGGCAATCCATTTAGAGTCTCCGGGCAAATACTCCTTTAATATATGGCAAATATCCGGAAAATTATTATCCTTCAAAATGCTCGCATATTGCAGTAATTTTTCATACAATGCATATTCTTTGTTGACAGCATTGAGTATGGTCATTACGATTTCCTGTGTTGGAAACAAAAAAAGTTTTTGTGACATGATATTCTCCTTCTGGATACAAAATTGTTTATTGAAATATAATGAGTATTTTGATATATTTTATTTTTAAGGAAAGTATTGTATTATATCAGAAAATAAGTGTTTTGTCAAGTTTGCGTGAACGGAATATTTCCTTTATGCTGAATGTGTAACATTACTTTTTATATTATGAATCACGCTTTTTATATCACCACGACATTGCCCTATGTAAATGCAGCACCACATGTGGGTTTTGCGAGTGAGATTGTATACGCAGATGCCCGTGCGCGCTTTGAGAGATTGCGTGGCGAGGATATTGTGTTCAATACTGGCACAGATGAACATGGCATCAAGATCTGGCAAAAAGCAATAGAGGAAGATAAAGATGCACAAGTATATGTGGATGAATATGCAGCAAAGTTTGATGAACTCAAAGAATTACTTGATCTCAGTTATACGCATTTTATCCGCACGACAGATGTACATCATAAAGTGGCAGCTCAGGAGATGTGGCGACGCGTAGATGCCAATGGGTATATTTATAAGAAGCAGTATAGTGTGAAATATTGTGTGGGATGTGAATTGGAAAAAACAGATAGTGAACTCGTAGATGGAGAGTGTCAGTGGCATCCAGGGAAAAAATTGGAAATAATTGAAGAAGAGAATTATTTTTTTAAATTTAGTGCTTTTCAAGAAAAATTACTTGCACTATATAAAAATAATCAAAAGTTTGTTGTACCGCAGAAAAGATTGAATGAGATTGTGTCATTTGTCGCAGGTGGTTTGCAGGATTTTTCGATTTCACGTCTTGCGTCGAAAATGCCGTGGGGTATCGCTGTGCCAGGAGATGATGAGCATGTGATGTATGTGTGGTTTGATGCGCTGACTAATTATGTTTCCACAGTAGGATGGCCAGAAGATGTTAAGACCTTAGAAAAATTTTGGGGAACGATCGAAGCACCAAATGCAGTGCAAATTGCAGGTAAAGATAATCTCCGTCAGCAAAGTGCAATGTGGCAAGCGATGCTTATGGCAGCAGATTTACCAACTAGCAAACAGATATTTATCAATGGGTTTATTGGTGTGGACGGACAGAAGATGAGCAAATCTTTGGGTAATGTGATCGCACCAAAAGAGATGGTAGAAAAATATGGTGTAGATGGCACACGCTACTTATTGCTCACGAAAGGTAATTTTGGTGAAGATAATGATATTTCATGGGATAAAATGAATGCAAAGTACAATGCTGATCTCGCGAATGGAGTGGGTAATCTCACAGCTCGTATTATCAAACTTGGAGAAAATAGCGATTTTGATGTGGAGAGTATCATATATGAATTCAACGAGAAATCTATAGAACGTTTTGAAAAAATGGAGTTTAATGGTGAATTGGAATCGATCATGGAACTCGTTCGCACAGCAAATAAAAAGATCGAAGATACAAAGCCATGGGAAATCGCAAAAACTGATATGGAGGCATATGCACATATCATGCAAGACCTTCTTGCAGATCTTGCATATATTGCACATAGCTTAAAACCATTCATGCCACAGTCAGCGGAAAAAATCTTACATGCACTCAAAACTCGCGAACGTATAATTCTTTTTGAGAGAATAAAAGTGTAGTACAAAAAAAAGAGGCAAGTGGATTAGTTAAATCCTCTTGCCTGTACATCTATAACTCGAACCATTCCGCCATTTTATCGGCATCGATTATGGTAAAGAAGTTTTCTTCCGTGTGGAATGGTGGCACACGGAGAGGGTTTGTGAACAAGAATTTCCTCTTGTCCATTCCTCGCGTGAGTAGTCTGCATGCCAGGATAAATGCAGGTATTTCTCCATCGAGTTCCGCATATGTCCCGACAAACATAATCCTTTCAGGAAGTTCTTCAAAATATGCGTTGATTGCTTCTTCCGCCAAAACAACGCGTATTTCATGATCTGCAAAAAGTGTTCTCTTATTCTCCAGACCCAATTGTAAGAGCTTAGGGATAACTTGAGCGTACGCAGTTGCTAGATCACCTGATCCCATCACTCCTCCTAAAATCGCGAGAATCTTCATGACAGTTCCTCCAATAGTTGTAGGCCGTGAGACCAATTTTTATGATCCATGACAAAGGGGACTGCTCCTTTTGGATGCAGTTTGGCGATACCGCTCACCACGATTTTGGCATATGCCGCAAAGTGATGATCAATGTCGCTGACGACAACGACTGGTAACGATTTCTCAGTGCACAAAACCAAAACAGCAAATCCACATGGCGGTGTTCCGTCTACGTTTTCCTTTTCGGGAAAATGCAAATCAGTCAGCACGCTGTCAAAATTTCCTGTGTGGATGGCAAACTGCGCTTCCGCGAGGTTTTGGGCGATCAGATACTGATAGCCTTTTTCTTGGAGCAGATTTTTAACAATTGCAATTTGCTCAATTGTATCTTCTATGACTAATATTTTCATTACTAGTACCCCATATATTTGTGAAAGAATTATTCTTCTACAAAATTACAAACAATTTGTAATCTTGATTGAAGGGGCAAGAAAGATATATTAATCATTCTTGCCCGAAAACTTCACTCTCCACCTGTGTAGTCAGGCTTCTGAGCATAACATTGAGATAATGAGATTATCCCAACGCCCGAATAGATTGGCTTGATCTATTTCGGGTAGTGTGCAACCGATCATTTTATAAGTGACATGCACGTATAAAATTATTGATTGCTTCTGTTGAGTTCTGCTCAACACACCGGCGCACCCCCTATCACCGGATCTGGGATACAATTCCCCAAGCAGGAATTCAGAGTTTGGCTCTACACGCCACATGGTCGCTCTGACGTTGCACTACATCCTCTTCACCCACCAAAAAAAGTGGGGTAGATGCAGTGTCCATGTTTTTTAAATGAACTCTTCTTCTACAAAATTACAAATGAATTGCAATTTTGATTGAGAGGAGAAAAATTAAGTTTATAATTTTTCTCCGGTTGATATTATTGACAGATTAATTTCTCACTCGAGTGCCATCTACACGTTGCGCGTGCGTGCAAGATTCGCTCCGAGAAATTTTCGCTTGAATTATAGATGGGGAAATCTACGGTCATTACTTCGCAATAAAGCGAATACCCATCCCAAGCCGGCTACCGTATGAGCCGTCTGTCAAATATTTTATAAAAAACTTCTTCTACAAAATCACAAATCATTTTTGCAATTTTGATTGAAGGGGCAAGGAGTTGTTATCACCTTGCCCATGAACTTAATCACCTCCTTATTTCATTTTTTATGCGCTGTGCCAATTCTTTTTTGGCAAATAGCGCTGTTTTTTCTGAAACTCGTTCCCATCCACATGCCATTTTTAGCAACATGCTATCTGGGGTTTCAGGGTTATTAACAATGTTTTTTTCCGCTGAATCATCAAAAGTTATAATTCTGCGGGTTTTGCTAATTTGGTAAACTTTCATGGCGTTTCTCCTTTCAAAAATTTTAACTCTTGAGTGAGGTGATTTTAATGAACTATTGTCGTGATGACTATCTTTTTTCTGTTCTCATCATGACTACGCAGTATAACGCAAATTTGTCAAATTGTCAAAGATAGACGTCAAGTCAGGAAAGTTGAGATTACGTCTAAAAATGAATTATCCTTTATATAAGCCAAATATTGACATATTATGGAGCTATGCTATACTATAAATGTTGACGAAAAACATCGACATTATCTAAAATAGCCTCTAAAAACACTATGGAAACCAAACAAGCCTTGCAACAATTCGGCCTGGCCGGGAAAAAAGCGGATGTCTATCTGGCGGCGTTGGAATTGGGCAGTGCCAGCGTGATTGAAATTTCCAAGAAAGCCTCTGTGAAACGCACTACTTGCTATGATATTCTCCTCGATCTTTCTAGTGATGGGTTGATTTCCAAAACCACTGTTGGAAAGAAACATCTGTTTGTCGGTGAAGATCCGGAAAAAATCCAAAGGAATCTCAAACACCAAGAAAGATTGTTTTCCGAGATCCTTCCCCAATTGCAATCGATTCACAACACCCGAGGCATCAAGCCTAAAATCCGTTTCTATGAAGGCAAGGAGGGCTTGCGCGAAGCCTATGAAGACACTCTGCGCCATTCCAAAGAAATTCTCATCTTCGGTTCCTATGATGTGGTCAATGTTTTAGGCAAAGAGTGGACAGAAGACTATCTGAAAAGAAGGGTGGCCAAACAAATCTATGCCAGAGCCATCTTGCCGAGCACCGAAGCCCTGGTGCGAGAATATGTTTCTCGTGACCTTGAGCAACGCCGTTCGACCAAACTGATTGATCCCAAGAAATATCCCTTTTCTATCGAAATCAACCTCTATGGTCATCAAAAGCTGGCCCTCATCTCTGCCAAGGAAGAAATCGCTCTCATTGTCGAAGGAGCCGAAATCCACAAAACCTTGCGCTTGATGTTTGAGCTCATTTGGGATTTGTTGCCCGAAATCAGCCTCAAAAAATTCTAGTTTCAATGAACATTCTTCTACAAAACCACAAATCATTTTTGCAATTTTGATTGAAGGGGCAAGAAAGATGTGTTAATCTCCCTTGCCCTTGAACTTAAAACATTAGACCATGTTTTTTTCTTATTTTTATGATCTCCTGAAAAAGCTTCTCGTCCTTATCCTTTCCCTCGCCCATTTTTCCGCTCATTACATCAACCGCGAGACGGCGAAGATCTTCTCCGATACTAAGATCAATTATGCATGCGTCAGCTAAGCTTGCAAATAGATCCATAGACAGACATATTGTACGATTTCCTATTGCAAATTCTTTTAGCTCAGATGCCAGACAAGCATTCACCATTTGGACAGCATGCAATTTCTCTCTTTGTTTTTGATTTATCATAACAATTCTCCTTTCGAAAAGGTTTTGACCGAAAGTGGTCTGAAATCATTTGCTATTTTAAAGAACTATTCTCTATAAAATTTTGAACTAATTTCAAAATCTTAATTGAGAGGAGAAACATTGTTTTTACAATGTTTCTCCAAGTGAATCCGTGCGTGGATCAAGCGTATGGTAGTCGTTATCGGCGTTGACCTTGGGACCGTGAATAGCCAACTTCTTCTACATCACCGATTGATCTTCCACATGGTATTCACCATCGTTTTCATAATAGTACAACCACCAGACCGCCTGATCTGCAACTCTTTCCTCTAAAAAAATTCCCCATATACCGTGGTAATCAGATGAGTAGTCACGATAAGTAGTCCATTTGCTGACCAAATACACTTTATTTAGCTGTGCAATTTGGTTGCTAATCTTTTTCCGTTTCTCTTCTATTGCCTTCAACAGTTTTTCTCTCATTTCTCTCTCCTTGGATAAAAAAGTTGACGCTCGATAGTGAGCGTATATTATTTAAAGAAATTCTTCTACAAAACCACAAACCATTTGTAATCTTGATTGAAGGGGCAAGAAGATTGAATCATCTCCTTGCCCTTGAACTTATTTATCACCTCCTTATTCTAAATTTTGAATAACCTGAATAACTCTCACCTTTGACTTCCTCAATTAATTCAAGGATGTAGATCTGTTTTGACACATCATGACCATAAGGTCCTGGCCATATGAGAGTCTCAATACCAGATCGCTCGATCATGTATACTATGCCGGTATGGGTCGTCGGCAACATGCAACATGGACAGAGAGTCCTATCCTCAGTTCCGTCCAGACGCAAGCAGTGGAGCTCTCCTTCTTTGCCACAAATGCGAAGCTCAATTACTCTTTGGCTGCCTTTACCCACATCATTATAGGAAATCGACAATACATCATTAAGGGTTCGTCTTCTTATTACATTACTCATGGTATTTCTCCTTTGTGGAAGGTTTTTGCCCGTAGTGGGCGAGGTGATAAATTTTAATGAACTGTTGTCTTGATGACTATCCTTTCTCTGTTCTCATCATGACTACGCAGTATAGCAGGAAAATGGCAAAACGTCAATAATTGTGTCTATAATATTTTAAAAGGTTTGTCATAAAATAGCATTATTTTACCTAATTATAAGCTAAATTTAACTAAATGGGGTGTATCCCCTAACTATTTGTCAATAATATTGACTATTTACCTATTTAGTGCTAGAATGGATATATTCAACTAATATTTATGTAAACAATATGATCTATCTCATCAGCGGTTCGCCTAGAGCCGGGAAAAGCACCCTATCCAGATTGTTGGCCAAAAAACTGAACATTGGCTATCTTTCCACTGACAATATCCGTCCGATGTTGTGGGCGCAATATGCGGGCGCTGAGAAAGACAAGCGCTTCCCTTTTGAAAAGATGTTTGATGCTAACAAAATCGATGCATACTATCGAAAATATTCCCATGCTGAAATCTTCAAAGCCGATCTGGTAGAAACGAAATCCATCTGGATAAGCACCAAATCATTGATCGACTATATGTTGCTTTGTAAGATGGACTACATCATCGAAGGCCTCCACCTATTGCCAAGCCTGATTAAGAACTACAAGGATAACAAAAATGTACGTATCATCTATTTGGTAAAAACAGATGCGGAAAAGATCTATCAAGGATTGCTGAAAAACAAAGGTAGTCAACATCATGATTGGCTGGTCGACAATGCCAAGAGCGATAAAACCCTGGCCATTGCCTCCCAATCGATAAGCGAATACGGAAAATATTTTACTAAAGAAACTAAAAAATACGATTTGCCCTGTATTAATACTGAGGATAAATTTATTTCCAAAATAAAAGAGACGTGTGATTATCTAACGCAAAATTAAATTAGTTTACCCGTGGAGGTTCAACCTCCTGAAGGATGGATATTTAGAAAATAAATTTATTTTAACTTTACCCTGTATGCTCGGACTAAAACGCGGAACCGTAAAACTAACAAAAGCCCATGGGCAATGGGCTAGGCTTTTTGAAATCGAAAAAGAATTATTAATCAAAACTTTGGGTAGTCTGATAGTTGGCATCGAACATGTCGGTAGTACTGCCATTACAGATGTTCCCGCTAAGCCGATTATAGACATCCGACTAGCCGTCTCGTCTCTAGACAATACCCATATAGAAAAATTCATTGGCCCTCTGACTAATCTCGGATATTTCTACATGCACAAATTTCCCGACCGCCACTTCTTCGCCAAAGGTCCCGAGGAATGCAGAACTCATCACCTGAGTATCGTAGGTGCGAACAGCGAGAATGGGTGGAAAGATGCAATTCTCTTTCGTGACTATTTAAGAAACAACGAAACGGCACGTATGGAATATTCAAATCTTAAACTTGAGCTAGCTAAAAAATTTACTGATGACAGGCCATCATATACCAAGGCCAAAGAAGAATTTATTAAGGATACCATTGAGAGAGCAAGGTAAATTGAAAACTGTCGATGAATTCTTAGTCAATTGGGCACATCTCTAATCAAGGCTTCTAATAGATAAAAAAATATGACCACCAGCACATCCATCATCAACCCAACCAACGAATTTCACCTTTTACGCCATTTTAGTTCTGTTGATAATTCTTATAAAAAAACACTAGAAAATAAGCCCTATTGGTACTATGACTACCCCCAGCAGACATTTCTTGAGTCAACCATTGCAACAGATGAAATTGAGCATGCCCTAAGCACACTTGGAACAAAATTTTCCAGCAACATATCCGGCATTGAAAACCCTAATAAATTATTGTGCTTGATATATACCAAGATACTAGAAGCAGAAAGAAACAATCAGCTAAGTTGGATTCAGGGAGAAAAAAGAGACACTGCATCATTTGTGATTGACTATCCATCAGAAGTAGGGATGATGAACGCTTTTCCGAAAAAATCCCTAAATCCTGTCGCACTCGAAAGAGTAAAAAATGTCCCTAGAAGCAAGTGCCAAGGTGAAAATGAAGAAATGGTTGATACTATTTCTGGAATTGAATTGAGACCTACAAATATGATCTACGTAGAAGTCGTCAAGATGGACCAACTCCCATTTTATGCCATCACCGCTTTCCCGGATTGTTCAGCGAACAATCTGTCTGATGATGAAATAGTTTTTGTAATATAATTTACCAAAGTATATGGAGCATTTAATTCAACCACTAAAAGATCTGGGATTATCCACAAAGGAAGTTCTGGTCTATCTAGCGCTTTTGCAATTGGGTTCTGCAACACCGTATCAGATTGCCAAAAAATCAGGTATTAAGCGACCGACTGCATATGTGATCGCAGAAGAGCTTGTTGAAAAAGGATTGCTCATTCATATTCCAGGAGAAGAAAAGAAGCAATATATCGCAAGATCAGCAGAGACTTTTATCGAAGAACACGAAGAGAGATTGAATGCGGCAAAAAAAATATTACCAGAGTTGCGCTCATATCAAAAAAATATTACAGAAAAACCAAGTATCATGTATTTTGAAGGAGTTGAAGGTTTACGCCAAGCTTATAAATATAAGGAAAAAGATTTGCATAATAAGGAAATAGTCGGCTTTTTTGCTTCAAATGAAGATGCAACGCCCGAGGTAAATGATTTCTTTCTAAAATGGAATGAATACAAAGAAAAAAATAATACCAAAGTGCGTGGAGTAACTGTAGATACGCCACTATTGAAATCTTTTGACAAATTTATCAATAAAGACATGCATACGATCACCGCGAAGTTTTTACCGGAAAGCATGTATAGTGCCAAAGTATCCATCGAAGCGTGTGATAATCAATTTGTCAGAATTTTCCTTTATGAAAGCATAGAAACTTTGATTATAGAATCACCAAAGTTCACTGCAGCGGTAAAGGAAATTTTTGAATTGACGTGGAGAAGTCTTGAAGGGAAATATGACAAACCTACTACGTGGAAAGAATAAATCAAAACCATAATTTCTTCAGCGGCTTGTATTTTTGTGAAATGAATTTTTTTTAGCTTAGTATCTGTATTACAGAGTATAAGGGGATAATTAAAGAATTAATGACAATTATATGAAAGACATAATTATGAAAAAGGTGGATACTGTGCCTGATAAAACTGTTTTAATAGATTTGCTCTCTAATTCTTCTTACGAGGAGGAGCACATAAAAGGGGCTAAAAACGTTTGTGTTTATGAGGTGGCATTTTTAGATAAAATGAACAGTGAATACCCTGATAAAGACCTGCCAATTTGTATTTATGGTTGGAATAATGACACGGGGGAGGTAGATCGAGCATACAATTTACTTATAGGGGCTGGGTATAGTAATATCACTGTACTTGATGGTGGTCTAGAAAAAATGAGAAAATATGATGATACTGTTGAAAAGGGTGTAGAAATTGAAAAACTTGAAGGCGGATTTCTTGTGGATACACAAATGAGCACGGTGGAATGGATTGGTCGGAAAATTGGAAAAAAACACATTGGTAGAATTTTGGTAAAGTCGGGAAAATGTATTTTTACAAATGGTGTTTTGAAAGGTGGAGAACTAATACTGGATATGAACAGTATTTCAAATATAGATTTGGATGAAACGTATAAAAACTATTTGATCAATCATCTGAAGAGCGATGATTTCTTTGCAGTGGATAAATATCCAGAAGCGAAGTTGGTTTTTGAAGAAATTGATAAACTAAATGCAATAGGGAGCATGCCTAATTATCGCATAAAGGCATTGCTTACGATTAAGGACATAACAAAAGAAATTGAATTTAATGCTTTTATACATGACAGTGAAGGAAAGATGATTTTCAATGCACATTTTGATATTGATAGAACAAGATGGAATGTGAAGTATGGATCTGAAGTATTTTTTTCGAAAGTAGGTATACACATTGTTGATGACGTAATTTCTTTTGACCTGATTTTGTTTGGAAATAAAGAATAATGCACAAAAAACTGCTTTGGATGTATAATTAAGATTACTACAATTTTTCATATCGAGAGGTGATTTTTGTATTGCAGTGGAGAGTGACTACATAATTAATATAAAAACAAAAAAATGAAATGGGTATATCAAAAAAATAACACGTTAGTGCACGAGGCTGGTAAAACATTGCGACACAAAATTGTTCCTGCAGCGTATTTGATTCCTGTGTGGCAAGGAAAGATCTTATTATCGCGACGATTTCAAACGGGGTATGAGGATGGTAAATATAGTTTGATTGCAGGACATGTGGAAAGTGGGGAAACGTTTACACAATGTGTTGCGCGTGAAGCGAAAGAAGAAGCTGGTATCATCGTACAGCCAGAGAACCTGGAAATGGTGCATGCGATGTGCAGAAATGCAGGGCAAGATAATGAGCGGATGGATTTGTATTTTGTGACGACAGAATGGCAGGGAAAAATCAAAAATTGTGAGCCACATAAGTGCGATGATCTGGCGTGGTGTGATATTGATCAGCTTCCAGAAAATACAATTTCATATATTGTGCAGGCAATTCGCGCAGTTAATGACGAGATATATTATAGTGAGTGTGGATGGTAACGATGGTAAATATACTGATATGGTATTATGTACTACAAAAAATTGTAGATGATATCAGCAATTGGCAATTGGTTTTCCTGTATGCACTTGGATGTGCTGTGGGAACTGTGATTAGTACGTATTATTTTCATGTGGATGAAAAAACTAAAAATCGATTAGAAGCACAAGCTAATTTATTATCGTAAACCGATGAAAGACGACGACCCTTTGGGGACAAAGCAAATCGAAAACATATAAACCGCTCTCACGTAAGTGATCAAAGAGCGGTTTTGTGTTTTTACGAAGATTACAGCTGAGGGAAGGTTGCGCGGAGAAGCCAAAAAACAAACTTGCTAAAAAGATTATTTTGTTATAATCTCAATAACTAAGCATTAAATTAACATAATTATATATGCACACGATTCTCAAAAAATACTTTGGATTTGATGAATTTCGGCCTTTGCAAAAAGAAATTATCGAAAATGTTTTGGCAGGTAAGGATACGTTTGTTTTGATGCCAACAGGCGGTGGGAAGTCACTTTGCTATCAGCTACCTGCTTTGAAATTGCCTGGAGTAACACTTGTGATTTCTCCACTCATCGCGCTGATGAAAGATCAAGTGGATGCACTTCGAGCCAATGGTGTTGCAGCAGAATTTCTCAACTCTTCGTTATCACTGAATGAATTGCAAAGAATTCAAAAAGACGTGCTATCTGGAAAGGTAAAAATTCTGTATATCGCACCAGAACGCATCTCTTCCAATGGATTTGATATTTTTTTGAAAAAACTACAGCCCTGTCTTATTGCAGTTGATGAGGCGCATTGTATCTCAGAATGGGGACATGATTTTCGACCAGAATATCGCAATTTGAAAAAACTGAAAGACATATTTCCTGGTGTACCAGTCATTGCGTTAACGGCAACTGCAACAGAAAAAGTCCGACAGGATATTTTGAATCAACTGGGATTTGAGGAATCAAATGTATTTATTTCAAGTTTCAATCGAGAAAATTTGTTTTTTCGTGTGGTTGAAAAAAAGAATGCGTTTGAAAAACTTTTACAATTACTAAAACATCGCAGAAATGAGTCAATTATTATTTATTGTTTTTCACGTAAAGATACAGAAAAAATAGCGGAGAATCTTCGCAAAGAAGGCTTTTCCGCATCAGCGTATCATGCAGGATTGGAGCCGGATAATCGGAAAAAAGCACAAGAAGCATTCATCAAAGATGAAGTAAATATTATTGTCGCGACAATCGCTTTTGGGATGGGCATTGATAAATCAAATGTGCGATTAGTTGTACATTATACTTTTCCTAAATCACTGGAGGGATATTATCAGGAAATTGGTCGTGCAGGTCGTGATGGGTTGCCTGGGGAGTGTGTGATGTTCTATACATATGCTGATGCACGAAAACATCAGTATTTTTTGAACGATATTGCAGATGAAAATATACGCAAGCAGACTGAGCAAAAACTGCAGGAAGTGATGGAATATGCTGAACTTAATTCTTGCCGCAGACGACATCTTCTTTCATATTTTGGAGAAAAATATGACAAAGATAACTGTGGAGGTTGTGATGGCTGTCTCTCGGATAAAGAGGTTTTTGATGCAACCATCGTTACACAAAAGATATTATCTGCGATCATCCGTACAGACTCCCGTTTTGGTGCAGGATATATTGCTGATATCCTCAGGGGAAAAAACACGAAACAAATTCGAGAACGTGGTCATGAAGCACTTTCGGTTTACGGTATTGTGGATGATTATTCGATTGATGAATTACGAGAGATTATGCGCTCACTTATTGGCGTCCGAATTTTACAAAAGGCGAGTGGTGAATATCCTATTTTAGAATTGACTAGTAAAGGTAAAAAATTTCTTAGTAGTAAAGAAAAATTGTTTTTACCAAAGCCGAAGGAGAGTATGCTCGAAAGAACCTTTGAAGGCAAAGATAATCTGGAGTATGATATGAATTTATTTGAAAAATTACGTACTCTGCGTAAAGAGCTTGCGACTGATCGAAGTGTGCCACCATTTGTAATTTTCTCTGACGTAGCACTTCGTGAGATGGCACATTATTTACCCATTGATGAAAAGAGTTTTCTGCAGATCACTGGTGTTGGTGAACAAAAGCTCAAAAATTTTGGTGACATTTTTCTGCATGCAATCAATGAGCATGTTAAAGAAAACAACATCGAGATAAAAGAATTTGTACATGATCGTCGGAAAAAAAAGAAAATTGAACCTATAAATATCAAAGAGGGAACATATCAAGAAACGAAAGCATTGTTATTGCGTAACATGTCAATTGCAAAAATTGCCACAAGTCGTGGATTGACAGAAAAAACAATTTTGTCTCACATCGAAAAACTGATTAATGCTGATAAAAAAATTGATATCACGTATCTCAAACCATCAAAAAAAATCTTTGATGAGATCAAAGCGGCTTTTCAAAAATGTAATACAGAAAAATTAAGTCCTGTTTACAAAAATTTAGAAGAAAAATATCCATATGATATGATTCAATTGGTGCGATTGTTTATCAATGAATAGTATAAGGGCATGTCATTCGTTAAAAAAAATTAAAGCGAAATCATCTATAAAACATATTAAAAACCACCCAAAACTATTTAAATAGTTTTGGGTGGTTTTTGAATAACAACATTATTATTTTTCAGCGACAAATATAATCAATTGTTTATCATTTTTATAGGAGGCCCCCTTCCAATTGGCATAGGCAGTGCATTTTTTAAATCCTGCTTCCAGGCACATTTTGATAAATTCTTCTTTTTCATAAACTCGTACAGAATAATTTCTACAAATTCTTGTTCCATCAGATTTTATGATCGTCCAAGAGCCATTCATGCGACGTGTGTTTTTATCAAATTTTTCAATAATTTCTAATTTATTTCCCGAGAAGAGACTTCTCGTTTCTGATTCTTTAAACTTACCAGCATTTACATAAGGTATGTTTACATCTGTCTCCATGAGAAATTTTCCATTTGGTTTTAGGGCTCTGTAAAACTTTTTAAGCGCATTCAGGTTTTCTCCATCGGTTTCGTAAAAACCAAATGAATAGCACATGTTTATAATCACATCGAATTTGGTATGGTAATCAATACTGGCCATATCTTTTTTGATCAAATTGACTTTTAATCCATTTTTTTTGATATCTTTTTGTGCTCGTTTCAGATGAATTGAATTTATATCGATGCCAGTTACGTTGTAACCTCTTTTGGCAAGCTCTATGCTGTGCCTGCCATATCCGCACGGCACGTCAAGAATTTTTTCTACCCCTTTTAATTTTAAAAGATTTTCAACACCGTCAACATCATTTTGCGTTCTTTCGGCAATAGTAAGTTTTTTGTCGGTTAAATATCCTTCTTGTGAGTTGTCACCCTCAATATAAAGCTCTCCGAAAAATCCATATTCTTCAGAGTACCACTTATTATTATCATTAATATTATTCATACATCTCATTTTTAAATTAGTAATTACATACTTCTTACAAAACCACAATTATTTATGATTTTGATAAGGGGGATGTTTTTTAGAGAACATCCGAAACTCGAAGATATTTATGGAAAACAAGCGTTAGTTGTCAACAGTATAGAAGCCTCTCTTTTTATGTTGCTGAAAAATGCATTGGCTTCATGAGCAGGACCTAAGTGAACTAGAAATGATATGGTATCTCCTTGTCGTTGTACTTTAGCAATTTGTATTATTGGCTTTCCATTATCCTTGAATTGAGTGGAAAGCATAATGCAAATCTGAACCATTTTGTCGTCACACATTTCATAGTCATGCTCGGGAGAAATTATTTCAATTTCCCAATTAACTGGAAATTTCCCAATAGTTGAATTTGGACAAATAGGACCTAATATAGAAAGACCAACAACATTATAAATTTTCATAATATCTCCATAAATTGTCTCAAAAACCGTCAGCTTATTCGTGTTCACATGAACACTGGCCAGCTTACTGCCTTTAGCGTCGGTTATCAATGAAGTGTCCGACTGTTTTTGAGTTTATTATTTCAAAGAACATGTTCCTGCAAAATCACAATTATTTATGATCTTGATAAGAAGGAAGTTTTTTTCGAGAAACTTCCAGAAACTCGGTATAGAGAAGGTAAGAAAGATACGTTAATCTTTCTTGTTTGTGAATCATTATTCTCCTCTAACATGTAACAGTGCATGATACATCGGACAACGAGCGTGGGGATCAAAGAGTAGATTATCTTTAGCGTCCCAAATCAAACCATCCCCACTTCTTTTTCCCGTGTAGACAACGGTTGTTTCCCTTGTAAAAATCTCCTTTTTTATCATAGCCAATAAATCTAGTTCAAATATGAATGAATTTGGGTTTTCATTCAAAAAATCGCCAGCTTTGTCCAAAACGTCACCGATAGTTTTGAATCCTTTGATATCGGATATATCGTACGAACAAAAATTGAACTCCTGATTTTCGTTATCGATAGCAGTAAATTTGTAAGCAAAATTTGACATAGTTGCCTCCAATAAGTTTGTCTCAAAAACCGTCAGCTTATTCGTGTTCACATGAACACTGGCCAGCTTACTGCCTTTAGCGTCGGTTATCAATGAAGTGTCCGACTGTTTTTGAGTTTGTATGTGAAAGAACTGTTATTACGATTGAGCTTTGTAACCCAATTTCATCGTAACAACATATAATACCAGTTTTTTGGTCAATTGTCAATAATCATGTCAAATAGTGTCAATATTATAAAATAATATTTATGTCAAAACGAAATAAACCTCTATTTTATTGACAAAATTGCTTTTTCTGATATACTTTAATTATCAACTATTTTATCGACAAAATTATATAATGTATAAAAAAGAGCTTAAAAAATTGAATTTTGATGAAAAAGAAGCGGATGTTTATCTCGCGCTTTTAGAGTTAGGTGAGGCAAATATTGAACAAATTGCCAAAAAATCAGGAGTCAAAAGAACGACGGTTTATTATGTGATTGATACCCTTAAAGAAAAAGGTTATATCGAAATGTCCAAAAGTGGCAAAAAAATACTTTATTATGCCTTAAATCCAAAAAAAATCGGAGAAAGCCTTGAAGAAAAAAAGCGTATTTTTGAAAAAATCATGCCCGGATTGCTTTCAATAACCAATGATATTGAAAAAAAGCCAAAAATCCGCTATTACGAAGGGAGAGAGGGTATAAGAGAAATTTATAAAGATACATTGAGATACCATGATCAAGAAATGCTTGTATGGACGACAGAGGATATTTTGACACATTTTGATGTAGACTGGCTGTGGAGCTATTATGTGATAAAAAGAGTGGAAAATAAAATCTGGCAAAGAACGATCGCGCCCGATCTCACATATGCTGAAGAATTAAAGGAAATGGATGTGGAGCATCTCCGACAAATACGTTTTTGCTCTAAAGAGAATTATCCGATGTATGTTGATATTACTTTGTATGGAGGTCGTTTTGTAGGTATTATGTCGTTTAAAGATGACTTGGGGCTAATTGTTGAGTCTGAGGGCATTTATAAGACGTTAAAGAGCATTTTTGAAATGAATTGGATTATGCTCAAATAATTATGGCACTAAATCATTTGTACAAACATTGAGAAGAAAAATATCTATATGATATGATTCAGTTAATGCAATTGTTTATCAATTAATAAAGTAAAAATCATATGTCATCCATTGAAGAATTGGAGAGTGTTGTTGAAGAGATCAAAAAACGCAATCAGAGAGTCGAAATTGATAAATTGTGGGAGACGAGCTGGACGAGAAAATCTGTGATCGTCGTTTTGACGTATGCGATTGTCGTTATATTTTTATATATCGTGCATGTGTCAACGCCGTTTATCAATGCAATTGTGCCAGTCATCGGATTTATTTTATCGACATTGACCGTGTCATTTTTCAAAAAAATGTGGATTAACAAATTTTATAGATAATCATTGAGAAACGTTTTTTATGGAGCATATTAATATAGAGATCAAAGCAAGATCTCTTGATCACGAATCTGTGAGAAAAATATTACAGTCAAAAAATGCTGATTTTAAGGGTGTTGATCATCAAATTGATACGTATTTTCGGGTAAACAATGGAAGACTGAAATTACGTGAGGGAAACATTGAAAATCAGCTCATACAGTATAATAGGCAAAATACTGCAGGGCCCAAACAATCGGATATTACGATCTTTAAGACGGATCCGCAATCATCTCTCAAAACTATTCTCGCGAAAGCATGTGATATTCTGGTAGTTGTGGACAAAAAAAGAGAAATTTATTTCATTGATAATGTAAAATTCCATATTGATGTTGTAGAAAGCTTGGGTACGTTTGTCGAGATCGAGGCGATAGATAGTGATGGGAGCATGAGTAAGGAGCAACTATTGGCACAATGTCAATTTTATCTTGATTTATTTGGCATCATGGAGGAGGATTTAATCGCAGTTTCATATAGTGATTTATTGTTGCAAAAAGTTAATTCATGAAAAAATATGATAAATGAAGAAAGAATTCCGATGATCGATTCGCATGCACATGTCCATGATCCGCAATTTGATCATGATCGTGTGTTGGTGATCAATCGGATGATTGATGCAGGTATGCAGTGTGCGATTACCGTTGGCACAAATCAACGATCATCACAGCAAGCAGTTGATCTTGCGCATATGTATACACATATTTTTGCGACAGTGGGGCTACATCCTTTGCATCTATTCAGTGCACATAATTGCGAGACAGAAGAGCAGTTTGTAGAAAGCTTTGATCATGATTTTTATCATAACCTCGCACAAGATAATAAGGTTGTGGCAATCGGTGAAGTAGGACTCGATTATCATCATTTCGAGGAAGGTGATGATATTGAGGCAATCAAAGAAAAGCAGAAAGATGTATTGAAAAAATTTATCGATATATGTAATGAAGTGCAAAAACCAATTGTAGTGCATTGCTGGGACGGATATGATGATCTTTATGACATACTTGCAAAACATCCTGTAGAAAAAAAGGGTGTGATTCATAGCTATGTTGGTAGCTGGAAAAATGCAGAAAAGTTCATTACATTAGGGTATAAGATTGGTGTGAATGGTATCGCGACTTATGGAGAATCATATGACAAATTGCTCCGAAATACTGATCTAAACGACTTATTGATTGAGACAGATTGTCCATATTTGCCACCGCGACCATTGCCACGCGAAAATCGCTGTGAACCGCAAGATGTGTATTATGTTGCTCAAAAAATAGCTGAAGTAAAAAAAATCAGTATTAAAGAAGTGCTAATTGCAACGACGAAGAATGCGACAGAGCTATTTTGTATCAAAAAATAACTCATATAAATAATCTCATGGATGATTCAAAGGGAAAAATCATTGCAGTAGTCGGATCACCACGAAGTGGCAAAAGTTTTCTTGCAAAAATTCTTGCCGACCACTACGGTGCCGACTTATTTATTGAGGATACAAATACCTTTCCTGCACGAATTTTAGAGGATTTGGCAAAAAATATTCGCCCACTTGAGAGAAGTTTGTGGTTTAGAAATCAATTGGTGCACAAATACAGGGAAGCTATCAAATCCAAAAAAAATAATCGATATGCAATATTTGATAATTTTTGGTTGAGTTGGCAATTATACCTTGATGTTTTGGAAATTAATTTTGAAGCAGAATTACTCCGTGATATCGCAGACTTTGATCGTGAAATTCTATGATGGCCGGATATAATCATCTTTTTAAAAGTGCAAGAATCCACTATAAGAAAATTTATCACATTGGGCGGAAGAGAGTTTGATCAGATCGAAGAATATATTATAAAACAGGTTTTACCAGTCAATAAATCACATCAAGATTTTTTTGAAAATAATTTCGATATTCCTTCGAGAGTGATTGTATGTGAAAGAGATGATATGGACTTCTTAAGGCGAGATCATTTGCAAAAACTCATTTCTTTGACTGAAAATTAAGGATAGCTTATATGCAATTTCAGATGTTTGCTATTTATAAAAATATGCTATAAAATCAATATAAGCACAATATATTGTGGTTTTTGTATATTTTAAAACACCAATAGTGGTATTGACGTTCATTGCAACGATGATACAATAAAGACCCAATATAACGAGTAATAAAAAATATATGAAAGAACAATATGAAGATGCCGACATGATCTATGTAGACTCATGTGTTAATAATCATCCAGTGATCGGTGAAAAAGTGATAGACCGAGAATTTGAATACTATCAGGGTAATAAGTTTAAAAAAACGACATTATCTGCATTGTATAAAGATAAGTGGATTGTATTATTTTTCTATCCAGCAGACTTTACTTTTGTCTGTCCTACAGAACTTGAGGATATCGCTGATGTGTATAGTACGCTCAAAAAGATGGGTGTAGAGGTGATCAGTATTTCTACAGATACTGTTTTTACACACAAGGCATGGCATGATACATCAGAAGCAATCAAAAAAGTAAATTTTCCAATGGCTGCAGATCCGACGGGACAATTAACGCGTGATTTTGGTGTGTATATAGAAAAAGAAGGATTGGCACTGCGTGGCACATTTATCATCAACTCTCGAGGAATCCTGAAGGCGATGGAAGTGCATGACAATAGCATTGGACGTAATGCTGATGAACTTGTTCGCAAAATCCAAGCAGCACAGTTTGTAGAGATTAATAAAGGGCAAGTATGTCCAGCAAGATGGACGCCTGGTCAAAAAACCCTTAAACCTGGTATAAGTTTGGTAGGTAAGATTTAGTCATATACTTTTTAGAGGCACATAGGGGGTATCTGTCGCATGCGTTTTTTGTGAGATAGTTATCCCTTCTTTTGACCCGTAAATACAAAAATATGACAATAACGAAGATCGAAAAAAGAAATCAAGAAATCGTCGATTTTGATCGAACACGCATCGAACGTGCAATCGAGAAAGCCTGTAATGAAGTAGGTGAGCGAGACAAATCATTCATTGCAAAATTGACTGATGAAATCATACAAGAGCTCGAATATGCATACGATGGGGAAGTCTGTGAGTCAGTTGTGACAGTAGAGGAAGTGCAAGATATCGTAGAACGTCATCTCGTGCGGATCAATAAATATGAAGTTGTAAAAGCATATATTTTGTATCGTGCGGAACATAGTGATGATCGAGAAAAAAAAGAATTACTTTTAAAGGAACAATTTGAACAACAGACACTTAAAGTGATCAAGGATAACGGAAAACGAGAGCTTTTTGATATGGATAAAATCAAAAAAGTCTTTGATCGTGCAACGATTGGATATAAACGTGCATGTAAATTCAAAGAATTTATTGAAGCATTTAAAAAAAATATTGTCGAAGATATCAAAACAGCAGACATACATAAATTAATCGTTAAGACATGCATTGATCTCGTAAGTGTGGAAAACACTTATTGGCAACATGTTGCTGCACGCGTTTTTGTAAGTAATCTTTACAAAAAAGCAATGCGTAATCGCAAAATGTCGATGAAAGAACTTTACACGCCACAATCATATAAAAATCTCTTTGATGTGTATGTCAAAGAAGGCTTGTATTACAAAGATTTCTACAAATATTATTCAGAAGAAGATATCTTGAAGGCAGGGGCATTATTGTCAGAAGATACAGACAAATCATATGAATATACAACTGTGCTTTCACTGGATAAGCGGTATTTATTGAATCCAAACGGTGTGGTGCGAGAGTTGCCACAAGAAATGTATATGTCCGTTGCACTTTTTTTGGCAATTCCAGAGAAAGATGAAAACCGTTTAAAATTCGCTTTTACATTGTATCAGCATTGCTCACAACAGCGCATTTCATTGCCAACTCCCACACTTCTCAATGCACGCACAAATTATCATCAACTTTCAAGCTGTTTCAAAATCAATGTGGATGATGATCTACGAGCGATTTATCATAGCTTTGAAAATATGGCACAAATCTCGAAATTTGGAGGGGGTGTGGGCGTATATTGGGGAAACATTCGCGCACGCGGTAGCGCAATCCGTGGTGTGTATGGTGCATCTGGCGGAGTAAATCCATGGATCAAGATCGTGAATGATACAGCGATTGCAGTCAATCAGTTGGGCTCACGTCTCGGAGCAATCTCTGTAACGCTCGATGTATGGCATATGGATATTTATGATTTTCTTGATTTACAAACAGAAACAGGAGATATTCGATCAAAAGCATTTGATATTTTTCCTGCGATTTCAGTGCCAGATATTTTCATGCGACGCGTGCAAGAAGATGGAGAATGGACGTTATTTGATCCATATGAAATCAATAAAAAATATGGCAAAAAATTACAAGATTATTTTGGCAAAGAGTTTGATACTTTTTATGAAAAATTAGAAAAAGAACATTTTGTGCTCAAAAAAACAGTGAAAGCAAAAGATCTTTTCAAAAAATTTCTCAAAGCAACAGTAGAGACTGGGATGCCATATACATTTTTTCGTGACACGATCAATGCTGTTAATCCTAATAAGCATGCAGGAAATATCTATAGTACGCAGTTATGTACCGAAATTTGTCAGAATACATCACCGACAAAATTTATCGAAGAAACGATCGAAGATGGAAAGATCGTGATCCGCTATGAGCCTGGTGACTTCGTCGTGTGTAATCTTGCATCGATCAATGTAGCAAAAGTTTATGAAGAAAAGGTCATCGCCGATGTGGTATCATCAGTGATGCGTGTGTTAGATAACGTGATTACGTTGAATTATTATCCGATCAAAGAAGCAGAGCGTACAGCAATGCGATATCGCAGTGTGGGATTAGGATTTTTGGGTTTAGCAGAATATCTCGCGACACGCAAGATCGCGTATGAAACTGAAAAGGCACGTGAGGTGGTTAATACCCTTTTTGAAAAATATACATATCATACATATCGTGCATCTGCCGATCTCGCATCTGAACGTGGTGCGTATGAACTTTTCCCGGGCAGTGAGTATAGCAAAGGTATCTTGCTCGGACGTAAACAGATATGGTATATCAAAAATACAAAACGTGCGGAAAAATGGAAAACGCTTTTTGCGGATATGAAAAAAACAGGGTTACGTTTTGGATACCATACAGCACCTGCGCCAAACACATCTACTGCTGGCGTAGTAGGTACAACAGCAGCGCTTTTGCCGATCTATAAACGATACTTTGTCGAGACAAATCTTTCCGCACCGACGGTCCGTGTAGCACCACAGCTCAACAAAGAGAACTACTGGTATTATAAAGAGTATGTATCAATGAATATGACTGATGTGATCGATATGATGAGTGTGATCTATCAGTGGGTAGATCAGTCAATCAGTTTTGAGTGGATGATTGATCCTGCACGCACAAGTCCGAAGCAATTGTATGATTATTATATGTATGCATGGCAAAAGAAAATTAAAACAGTGTATTATGTTCGCAGTTTATCTGGGGAGGTGCAAAAAAGTGAGAATGTATGTGTAAGCTGTAGTGGGTAATATATAGTATATTAATGAGTATTTAGTGGTGAGTAGTAAGTAGATAATAGACAAAAATTATGTCATCCTGAACTTGTTTCAGGATCTCTAGTATGTAAGTCATGCTATTATGAATCAGTATTTTGTATATATTCTTACAAATAAAAACAATACAGTTTTGTATATTTGTATATCGGTGTGACAAATAATTTACAAAGAAGAGTTTATGAGCATAAAAACAAGTTGGTTGAAGGTTTTACGAAAAAATATAATGTTGATAAGTTAGTTTATTTTGAACAAACTGAAAGTGTAATGAGTGCCCTGCAGAGAGAAAAGCAATTAAAAAATTGGCACAAGAAATGGAAAAAAAATTTGATTTCACAATGTAATTCTGATTGGAAAGATCTTTCTGCAACATTTTAAGTGGAGATCCTGAAACAAGTTTAGGATGACATATTATAACTTTGTAATGACATTGTAAAGAAAGTACTATTTAATAATTACATACTAAATATATATGAAAAATAATTTTCAACGCAATCTCATTTTCAATCCACAAGGCAATGATGATATAGAAAAACGGTCAATCATAAAGGGTCAGACGACAGGTTTATTTCAATTGAATACGACAAAATATCAGTGGGCAAAAGCACTTTATCAAGTAATGGTTGGTAATTTTTGGGTGCCGGAAAAAGTGTCGGGACTTAAAGATGATGCACGCATGTTCCATACAACGCTTAGTGAGGAAGAACAGCGAGCCTATAAAGGTATATTGTCGTTTCTCATCTTTTTGGATTCGATTCAGACAGTGAATTTACCAAATTTTTCTGACTATGTGACGTCACCAGAGGTCAATCTCATTTTATCAATCCAGGCATATCAAGAAGCTATCCATTCACAATCGTATGCAACAATTCTTGAAACAGTTGTCGATTCCAGAGATCGCGATGGAATCTACTATTTTTGGCGTGATGATAAAATATTATTGAGTCGCAATAAATATATCGGACAGATCTATCAAGATTTTATTGACAAGCCAACGGATCAGAGTTTTTTCCGTGGCATTGTAGCAAACTATCTTCTTGAGTCAATATATTTTTATAATGGATTTGCGTTTTTTGATACATTAGTAGATCAGATGAAGATGCTTGCGACAGGTCGTATGATTTCATATATTCGTCGAGATGAATTGACGCATGTAACACTTTTTGCACATCTCATCAAAGAGATTAAAGTTGAGTTTCCAGATATTTATGATGAGGCATTGATCGTGAAGATGATGAAAACGGCAGTAGAACAAGAGATCTTGTGGGGAACACATATTTTGGGAAATAAAATGCCTGGTATGAATAAAAGAACTACAGAGGATTATACGAAGTGGCTTGCAAATCAAAGACTTGAATTACTTGGCATTGCCCCAGTATATGCAGATGCAATTCAAAATCCATATAAACACCTTGATCGATTACAAGATACAAATAGTGACAAAGGAAACTTCTTTGAGTCGACAGTCGTAAATTATACACAATCAAGCAGTATGAATGGCAGTTGGGATTTCTAAAAAAGGTATAAATGAAGGGTTTGTAAAGCATAAAAAGTGTATGCTATATTTTTCTATAGTATAATACATTCATAATGAGGTTTTAATAATAATATTGTTATGGAAGGAAATATGTCGTTTAAAGAACTACACGTACCAAAAAATCCTAAAAATGAAATAACACAAGACAAAATGGAGATAATGAGATCTAGGGTTGAGAAATTAGGTACGACAGATAATCCATATGAAGATTCAATAAAGAATCTTGCAACGGAAGAAGATGTGGAGCGACAAGAATTATTGGCTGATGGTATAAGTGGTGTTTTAGCTGATCGCATCGCAAATCGTAATTCTACAAAATCATTGGAAAAAATGGAAGCAGAAAAAGAAAAGTGGATTGATGATTTGACGCAGTTACCAAACAAGAATGCTTTTCTGGCTGAAGCAAAAAAATATCTTGCACTTGAAAAACGAATGGGAAATAGTAGTTCTTTTTTGATGATTGATTACGATCATTTTAAAAATGTAAATGATATGTATGGTCACTCAGCTGGTGATGATGCATTAAAAAAAATCTCACAGATTATGAAGGTGACTGTGCGTGATTCTGATATTGTGTATCGGTTTGGGGGTGAGGAGTTTGTCATATTTATGCCAAACACTGATTCACGATCCGCATTGATTTTAGCAGAACGAATTAGATCTGCTGTTGAGAGTGCTGTGATTGATGTTATGGATGAGGAAGGAAATAATATTGGATTAAAAAAAACAGTGAGTATTGGATGCATTGGAACAGATCAAATATCGAGAGAAGAATCTGAGGATAGCGATGTTTATTTAAATGATATTGTAGAATATGCTGATCGTGCGATGTATGCGTCAAAAAAGAACGGGAGAAATCGTACGACATTATTTGATGAGAGCTTAGAAGAAAGTATTAAAAAAGCGACAGAAAAAAAGTTATAATAAAAACCCTCTCACACACTACGTGAGAGGGCCATTCTTTAATGAGCGGTTTTCATAAATGCAGAACCAACATTCTCGGTTAGGCATTTGACATATGAAACAAATACCTTCTCTTTCATTCTGTCTTTGTGTATGACGCGGAGGGGTTTTCGATTTGGATTGCCCTCTCGATCGACCAGAAATATGAATATAAAGCCTCTGAAGCGTCTGAATGATTTCGGATTACCTCTGTTGATTTTGGTCATATAATACTGGTAATAGGATCGTATCTCGCAGTGGGTGTATTGTGGAAATTGACTTGCCAAATCGTTGGGAATGGTGGGTCTTTGTTTGTATGTAATGGCTTTCCCCAAGGCGATTTTTACTGATGCAGGTTTTTTGTTCATGGCAAACCTCTTTTTTGGTTGATTTTTATAATGAACGATTTCTCATTGATTTCATGTGCTCATAAAAACAAAACAAAGTAATCTTGACTAAAAATCACTTTGTTTTATCTTTTTGTGTCTCTATTGTACCAAGCTCGCACCTATTTCCAAAATCGATGACTTCGCACGCTCCGCGTGCGTGGTGGCTTGAAACTGTCCTGTACGCTCGGAGGAAGCCCCACGCGCTGGCGAGTACGCCAGCAACCCCGAAAGAAAAAACACTCCTTGCATTTCTGATTTGGCGGGGGTGGAATTTCTTTTGAAAAAGGAAAGGGTGTTTTTCTTTCGGGGTTCTGCCCTCCAAGTATTCGGGCAGTGCGTGGGGCTTCAATGCGGACTCGGCAAAACGAAAATCTGTTTTTCTGGAGAAAATGATTTTTCGTTTTGCCTCGGCTGTTTTCCCGCCCGCAGGAGGGGTCTGGGGAGGAATGCGGACGGGTTTCGGATTCGCCAAATTATTTTTTCGCCAATCAATATTCATATATGGAATTATAACTCCATATTGAGCAAAAGCGCAATAGCTGATAACATGTTAATATAAATATGGCTCAAATTTCCAAAACATTAGGTCAAAACATAAAGCGCATACGGCTTCGCCGTAAAATGTCGCAAGGCGACATTTGTCGAGCAATAGAAATGGATAGAAGCTACATGAGCGCGATTGAGGGTGGCAAGAAAAATGTCACCATTGCTGTTGTAGAAAAACTTGCTCGCGCACTTAGTGTTTCTGTTGATGAACTCTTGAAATAAGATATGAAAATTTTTAGAAATGGATTAGCTACGGGGTTAGTTCTTCAGCTCGCAATCGGGCCTGTTTTCTTTTTCATTATCAACTTAGCACTTCAAAGATCGTTTTTTGACGGTTTAGTTGGAGTTTTGGCAGTCACAATTGTTGATTATTTCTATATAACATTAGCGATTTTTGGTATTGGAAAACTTTTAGAAAATAAAAAGATTAAAAAAATATTCGGAATTATCAGCTCAATCGTGCTAATAATTTTTGGAGTCGTTATTATTAAAGGAATTATTGGCGGTGCAATATCAACCGTCATAGATACTAACTCAACAAATCTATTTTCGAGTTTTGTTTCCGTTTTTCTTCTTACCATTTCTAGTCCTCTGACAATCGTTTTCTTCACTAGCATATTTACAGCAAAAGCACTTGAATATAATTACATAAAAAAAGAATTGCTCATCTTCGGTTTTGGAACAGGACTTGCGACCTTTTTGTTTATGGGAACATCCGTAATTTTATTTTCCTTAATTAAAGAAGGCATCCCAATATTACTAATTCAAATATTAAATTTGGTGGTTGGATGTCTACTTATTGGATATGGTGGAATAAGATTTGTAAAAGTTTATAAGAAAAACTATAATTAATTTATGAAAACTAGCATTATAGCAATATACCCCAAAAAGCTACTAGCAGGAGACGAAGTAAGAGTGATAGCTCCGGCCAAAAGTTTCAAGCCTTCTTTTAACGAAGAAAAGAAACTTTTAGCGATAAAAAGATTAGAGGTAATGGGTCTTAAGGTGAGTTTTGGTAAATATGTTAGCGAAGTAAACGAGTTTGAATCTACCACTATTGAGCATCGCATTGAGGACTTACACGATGCTTTTGCTGACAAAAATGTAAAAGCTATTTTGACTGTTTTGGGCGGTTCAACTTCAAATCAACTTTTGAAATATGTTGATTACGACCTAATAAAAAACAACCCTAAAATTTTATGCGGGCTATCTGATATTACAGCTCTTGCTAATGCTATTTATCACAAAACTGGTTTAGTCACATATTCCGGACCGCATTTCACTCTTTTCGGAGCGTCTAATGCTATCGAATATACAATGGACTATTTCAAAAAGTGTCTATTTTCCGATGAATTTTTTGAAGTTGAGCCGTCGCAGAATTTTTGTGATAAACGGTGGGACACCGAGGAAATTAAAAATGAAGGCTATTGGAAAATCAATCAAGGCGAAGCGAGAGGGAAAATTCTCGGCGGAAATTTGCTTACTTTCAAATATTTACAAGGCACCGAGTTCGCCCCAGACTTAAGCGAGAGTATATTATTTATAGAAGATAACGAAAAAGAAAATTTTCGCGCATTTGAAAATCAATTACAATCTTTAATCAACCAACAAGATTTCAACGGTGTAAAAGGAATTGTGATTGGTCGTTTTCAAAAAGGAAGTGGTATGACCAAAGATTTGCTAACGACCATTGTCAAAACGAAAAAAGAGTTAGATAATGTACCAGTCATCGCTAATGTAGATTTTGGTCATACCACTCCAATGATTACCTTTCCTATCGGTGGTGAAGTTAAGATTTCAGTTGATAACAAGGCAACGTTAAAAATAGATAGACATTAGATTGGTTTAAAAGTTTTGTGGTTTATCGGCTTGATTGGCGAAAAAATAATTTGGCGAATCCGAAACCCGTCCGCATTCCTCCCCAGACCCCTCCTGCGGGCGGGAAAACAGCCGAGGCAAAACGAAAAATCATTTTCTCCAGAAAAACAGATTTTCGT
>JBBQZC010000014.1:0-30126 GCA_038208115.1 Candidatus Moraniibacteriota bacterium | reverse complement strand
TGGGGTGAGGTTTGTTAATTGACAGGAGTATTGTCCGACACCGCCTGAGTTTGCTGTGCATTCTTGTGGGTTTGTATAGTTATTGCTTGTTGTAGTAAATTGGATGAGTCTTTCTGGATTGTTTGCACCGCTATCTGTGATTGTTGCGTTGGCTGTAGCTTGTGTTGGGAGGATTTCTGAAATTGGCTGCGTTGTGACTGTTGGGTTTGCTGCGAGAGTTGTGAAGGTTGTTTCTTCTCCATGGGCTGTGCCAGCTGTGTTGGTGGCTGTTGCTCTGAAGAAATATTGGGTGTTAGGAGTGAGACTAGTGAGATTGCAAGAATAAGAACCTGCTCCTCCTGTGCCGGCTGAGCAGGAGTTGGTGTAGGTTCCAGAGACTGTGCCCCATTCGATTTGGCGAGTAGGATTGTTTCCTCCGGTGGCTGTGATGGTGGCGTTGCCGATGGCTGTGGTTGTGGTGATGTTTGTGACTGCAGATGTTGTGAGTGTTGAGAGACTTATATCACTTCCTTCAAGACGCGTGATATATGCTGCGGGACGATCTTGATATATAGTGAAATATCCTCCAATCACAATCTTGCCGTCGGATTGGATGGCGGTGGTCCGGACAATGCTATTTGCCCCCGTGCCAGGATTGAAGGTGGTGTCCAAAGTTCCGTTGGTGTTGAGCCGAGCGATGTAGTTTCTGGCGGTGCCGTTGTAGGTGGTGAATTCTCCTCCAATCACAATCTTGCCGTCGGATTGGATGGCGGTGGTCCAGACAGTGCTATTTGCCTGTGCATACCCTTCAAGGAAGCTCAAGTCCTTGTCCCCAGCAGCTGCTTGCACATTATTTTGTATTCCAAATATAGCTAGGATAGCTATTATCCACATTATGCTTTTTGTGATGTTCATTAGTTTTTTCATACTTTTGTTTTTGTATTATATAATTATTTATTTATTACTTATTTTTTGTAAACATACCACTACGCCTTTGAATTTTAGTAACCCAGGGTTCATATTCATTTCTGTAACAATCTTATCAAAGAAATCTCATCTATAATATCTTACAATTCAAAGGCTTCTTGGCATACATCATTTTTGACATTTTGGACTAATAAAAAAGAACCAAGTCTAAATAACCTGCTTCTTGAGAAATTTGAGTTTTTTAGTTGTGTGTTTTTCATTCTTTTGTTTTTATTTTGAAAAGTTTCTCTATGTTTTTATTATATGAGAATTATGAAGTTTACGCAAATAGATAGGTGTGGATAACTTTCTATACTACAAGATTTTAATGCACCTGATATAAGCACTTTGGGACATTCCAATTGTAATCAAAATCATGGGGCTTTCTCCATTTTTTTTAAAACCTAAAATCTATTATATTGCAATTATATCTTTTTTGGGAAAATAGTGAAAGCAGCCACAGAATATACATTGCATATATTGATTTTTTTATATGTGTGTTATAATACAGATACGTTAAATCATTAAATAAAACTATGGCAACAAAAAAAGTCGTGAAGAAAGTAAGTGTCAAAAAAATTGCAAAAAAAGAGACGGACAAAATCCAAAAAATGGCTGAAAGAGAAATCAAAAAAATTAAGAAGGAGTTGATTTCACTTGAGAAAAAAGCAGCAACCTATATCAAACAAAATCCAGGCAAGGCAGCTGCAGCTACTGCAGCAATCGGCGCAGCAATCGGCGCCGGTCTCACCGCTATGCTCACGGGTCGCAAAAAGTAATCTTCAGCAAAAAACCATTCGTTTTTAAATCGGATGGTTTTTTGTTTTATTTATACCGAAAATGAAAACCTGATAATTAACTTGATGAAATTGCCTGGATTGGACTGATTTGCGATGCTCGTCTCGCAGGATACACACCAAATAATACTCCAGCTGTGACAGAAAATATTAAAGCAGTTAAAATCGCACGTGAGGGTATAAAAAACGGTATACTATCAAATCCCATCTTTTGGATCAAAGCAAACAAAATGGACAGTACGCCCGTTGTGAAAACAATACCAATCAGTGATCCAGCACATGCAATAATCACTGATTCGATCAGAAATTGACGCATAATGTCCACCCGACGTGCGCCAAGCGCTTTTCGTAATCCAATCTCAGTACGACGCTCCTCGATTGATACAAGCATTATATTCATAATCCCAATACCCCCTACCACAAGAGAGATCGACGCAAGTGCTAAAAGCAGAATATTCACACCACCTAAGATCGTATCAAACAAGTCTTGTGCCTCGATAATCGTAGTCACTGCAAAATCATCGGCATCAGGGTTATCAATATCATGTCGTGATCGTAATAATACACGCATATTTTCTGCTGTTTGATCTATTTTTTTTACATCAGCAGCTTTGAATGTAATAAAATTTAGATAATCAATATTTAGAATCTTTTTTTGTAATGTAGAAATCGGTATATATACCATATCATCAAAGGAAAAACCAAATGACGCACCTCGCTCTTTCAATATACCCAGAACACGATATCTCTGATCATTAAGTGAAACCCTCCGACCGATTATTTCATCACCTTCTGCATCACCGAATATATCCTTAGCAACAGCTGAACCCAATACAATGACATTTTCTGATGATTCTTGTTCTTCTTTTGTAAAAAAACGACCATGTGCAATTTCCACCGTAGGATCCACAACTGGCGCACTTTCCGTTGAGCCAAGCAAAGTAACATATCGCGTCTCGCCATTATATTTTGCACGTGCCTGACCGATTAGTCCTGTATTATATGCGATAACATCAGGGAGAAGCATGAGTGCTTTTGCATCATCTTCTGTCAATGATGTAATCTGTATACCCATAGCCATAGATGATGCATTGTCGGCTGACACATGAGATTTCTCCGGTATAGATGTCTCGACTTGAATCGTATCCGTACCAAATGCTTCAATCTCCTCAGATACATACCGTTGTAATGATGCACCCATCGTCACAACGCTCATAATCGCAAAAACACTTACAATGATACCGAGAAGCGTCAAAATTGTCCTCCCTGTGTGGGAGAATAAGCTTTTAATCGAAATAGTAATGAGTGCTAAAAAATTCATAAAAAAATATAATCATTCATAACGTAGTGCTTCCATAGGGCTGATCTTTGATGCCTTCCACGCCGGATATGCACCAAATATAAAACCGAGAAATGTTGCAATCACAAGAGACATCGTTACCATATTCCACGATAAAAATATATGCCATGCATATCCTTGTGCAGTTGCAATATACGCAATTCCATAAATCGTCAAAAGTCCGCAAAAGAAACCCACGCATCCCCCAATAAAAGCAATCGTCATTGATTCAAAAAGGAATTGTATAATGATGTCTTTGCCACGTGCACCCACTGCCTTACGTAATCCGATCTCTTTGATACGCTGAGACAATGCAATAAACATGATATTCATCACACCAATGCCTCCCACAACAAGTGAAATTGCTGCTACAGCAACAAGAAAATATTTCATTACATTTGTAATATCATTAATCAGTGTAAGTGCAGATGCCATGTTTCTTATGGAATAATCACCTTCCTCATCATCTGCAATACCATGGCGAGATCGAAGTAATGTATCAATATCATCCTCTGTACGACTCATGTTTTCTTCTGCATCAACACGAAGTCGAATAAAATTTAAATAATCAATGCCAAGAATATTTTTTTGTGCTGTATGCAGTGGCATATAGATTATCTCATCAAAATTCGAGATAAGCGATGATCCTTTTTTTTCCAACACACCGATTACACGAAATGATTGATCAGAAATTGTAATTTTTTTTCCCAAGGGACTTTCTTGATCAAATAGATCCTCCGCAATTGTTGCCCCGAGAACGACTACGTGTTCATGTTGTTCATCATCCGCAGCAGAAAAAAACTGACCTTCTGCAACTGTATTACTTTCCACATTAATCATATCCGCCGATACGCCTTGAAAAGTATTTTGTTTTGCATATGATCGATATGTCACTGATCCAGATCCTGTGACATAACCAGAAAAAGCAACTGCATGTGGTACATTACTTTTTTTCCGCAATGCGTCAAGATCATCATTGGTGAGAGTTGTTGTAATAATCCCAAAAGCACTTGCTGGTGGACCGTCAGTTTTTGATGCACCTGGCAGAATACCGATCAAATTTGATCCCATAGCTCGAATCTGCCCTAATATAAGATCTTGTGCGCTCGCACCAATACTGAGCACAATTAAAACGGAAGCAATGCCTACAACGATGCCCAGGATGGTTAATGACGTACGGAGTTTTGCAACAAAAAAGTTTTGTGCTGTAATACGAAGCGATAATAATAACTGTCTGATCATACCTTCTACAATATTTATTTTACAAGCGCTGCTTCCTCTGCAAATCGTCTGTTAATCACTCGCTCATCCTCCACAACAGACCCATCAACAATGCGCAATATGCGCTCTGCATGCTCCGCAGTTGCTCTTTCATGTGTCACGAGAATGATTGTATGACCCTTTTTATGTAAATTTTGCAAAATGCGCAAAACCTGAGTCCCTGAACGTGAGTCTAGATTACCTGTTGGCTCATCAGCAAATATAATATCTGGACTATTCACGAGAGCACGTGCAATCGCAACGCGCTGTTTTTCTCCACCCGATAATTGATGTGGCATATGTTCGATTCGATGACTCATGCCGACACTTTCCAGCGCCAATGTGACACGATCTTGTTTTTTACCCGCGCCTCGCAAAGAGCTTAAAAAAGATTTTTTTTCTTCTGCTTCTTCATGATAAATATCATACAAAAGTGGGAGCTCCACATTTTCATACACACTCACGCGAGAAAGAAGATTAAAGGATTGAAATACAAAACCAATTTGTTGATTACGAATGCGCGCTAACTTCTCATCATCAAATACTAAAGCATCTTGTCCACGAAATAAATACGTTCCACATGTCGGTGGCTCAAGTAAACTGAGTACGTGCATAAGCGTTGATTTACCTGATCCACTTGGGCCCATGATTGAAACAAATTCTCCTGCACGAACATCACATGACACATCTTTTAATGCACATGTTTTTGTTTCTCCCATGTCATATTCTTTGCCGAGATGCTGACAAGAAATGAGTATGTCTTTTTTTAAATTTTGATTAACCATTCTTCTTTTCATAAATCGCAAATATTTCTTGTCCCTCAACCAATCCTTTCAAAATTTCCACATTTCCATTATCACCTTCTACACCCGTGGAAACATATTGCTTTTCAAATACTTCTCCTTTTTTTATAAACACATAATCTCCCATATCATCAGAGCGCACAAATCGCAGTGGAACCGTTAAAACATTTTCTTTTTGCTGAATGATGATATCCACATCCACGCTCATGCCCGATCGCATTCGTTCGTCAGGTTTTTCCAAAGTAAGTATCGTACGATAATACGTCACGTCTTGCAAAACAGTTGATTCTGGATCAATTTGCGTAATACGAGCATCGAAAACTTCATCATTAAATGCATCAAATGTGATGCGTGCCTTTTGATCTAAGTGTAGATATGTAATATCTGATTCTGACATCAACGCTTCGATTTGCATTTTGTTTGGATCGATAATACGAATGACCGTTCCAGATGCAATTTCAGCAACTCGTGCATCTTGTTGTGTGACAATACCCTCAATTGGAGAGACTAGCTCTGTTTTTTTCCATTGTGATTGCGTCGCGGATAATAGTGCGCGCGCATGTTCTGTGCCCATAATAAATTGCTCTCTTTCTTCGGGTTTATAATCATCCCATTTTCGCCTTGCCAATTGTTCTTGTGCTATTGCCTTTTCGACATCTAATTTTGCAGCAAAAATCTGAGCACTCAACTGATTACGATCAATTTTGATCAATATTTGATCTTTTTGAACATGATCACCAATCTCGGCACCAACCCATGCGATCGTTGTTGGTACCTCAAATGACAAATTCGCAAAAGTTACTGGCTGCATTTTACCACTATCACTCACTGATTCTATAACAGTTTCCCTTTTGACTACTGTTGATTCATTTGCATCATTTGTTTTTGTCTTGAAATATCTTTGCCACACAAAAAATGCTACAAATAAAACGACTATTGCTATGAGAATTCTTTTTTTGTATTTCTTTATCATATTTTTTCCATTTATATTATCACTTTTGCCACAGCTAACGGTACTTCTGGATCAAATGGGTCTGGGATAATCATATCAGCCGATGGTTCTTTTACGCATGCAGCAATCGCATGTGCAGCCTTAACAAACATATGATTCGTGAATTGTGTAATATTATGATCCAATGCCCCGCGAAAGATGCCTGGAAATGCCAGCACATTATTTACTTGGTTTGGATAGTCGCTTCTTCCAGTCGCGACAACTAATGCACCAGCCTCCTTTGCAACACTAGGAGAAATTTCCGGCTCTGGATTCGCAAGTGCAAAAATAATCGGATCTTTTGCCATCATCTTTACATGTTCGCTCGTCAATAAGTTACCAACCGATACTCCAATAAAGATATCAGCACCGCGCAAAGCATCTTCCATTGTACCAGAGATCTTTTCTGGATTAGTAATTTGTGCGAGTTTCATTTTTTCTGGGTTAAGATCGACTCTATTTGATGTAATGATACCCCCACGATCACATAATAAAATGTTTTTGACTCCCCAATCCATAATGATTTTTGCAATAGCAACGCCGGCTGCACCTACACCATTCATCACGACGTGAACCTCTTCTTTTTTGCTACCACGAATTTTCATCGCATTAATGAGTCCCGCCAAAACGACAACAGCCGTACCATGCTGATCATCGTGCATAACAGGTATATCCAATTCTATTTGCAATCGCATCTCAATTTCAAAACATCGTGGTGCACTGATATCTTCAAGATTGATTCCGCCAAAAACTGGTGCAATGCGCTTTACTGTTTCGATAATCTCCTCTGTATCTTGTGTTGTAAGGCAAATTGGAAATGCATCAACATCTGCAAATTTTTTGAATAATGCCGCCTTCCCTTCCATAACTGGAATTGCTGCTTCTGGACCCAGATTTCCAAGTCCCAATATAGCACTTCCATCAGAAACTACGGCAATCATGTTTCGTTTAATCGTAAGATCCCACGCAAGCTTTTTATTCTCACCAATAGCACGGGATACCGCAGCGACACCCGGCGAATAAGCAAGAGCAAGATCTTCTTTATTATCAAGTGCAATTTTTGATTGTATCATGATCTTTCCATGATTTTTTTTGTGCAATTCAAGAGATTTTTGGTATACATCCATAGTATTTTATTTTATATGTTCAATTATTTCACTTATACTAGCACTATTATCCCACTGTGACACCATAGAATTTTCACGATCAAGAAGGACAAACGTATGTTGTTTATTTACAGCATACTTATCACGCAATTCTGTATTTTGATCATAATCCACAGCAATAATTTCCACATCGGTCGGGATTGACGATTTGAGGTCTTCAATATTCTTTTGTGCGACAACGCAACTCGGACACCACTCTGCAGTAAAAAATAAAACCGTATATTGATAATTTCCCTCGATTGATCCATCGTATTTTTTAAAAACACCTGGCTGATTATTTTCTACAACAAGCATTTTTTCTCCCGTTTCTTTCAGCTTCTCACCCACTGCAACGCGACCCTCTTCCATAACTTTATTAACGACCTTTTCGCTTCCTGTTTCAATTGCCTCTTGTGCTTTTGTTTGGACGTTTTCTTTTAACTCTTGTGAATCGTAGCTAAAAAAAACTGATGAAACAACAAGCACTACCACAATCACAAATAGAAGGAAAAATTTAATACCACCTTTGCATTTCATAATATTACATGATTTGTATTTACAATAACATCATACAAGCTAATTGACACTTTTGCAAAAAGCGTCAAAAGGACGCTTTTATAGTTAATTTTTTTCAATTTCTATTGCAATTGTGACTCACACGCGATTTTATCTTCACCTGAAAGCATATTGCACACACCCGCCATATTTGGCTCACCCTTTGTTGATGGAGCAAATTGCTTCATCATTGCCTCCATATCTACAAAATTAATATTTGTTGGTGGTGTGAATATAGCTTGTTCAACAATCCATGGTTTACAGGAGTATTTATAATCCTTGTTCATATCCACAGCATCTTTACTTGCTGGTTTTTCAATACTTTTTGGCACATTTACATCTTCACCCATCTTTTCAATATTTTTCATCTCATCTTCTGCTGGTATAGCGATCTTCATACCATCAGTTGATAACGATGACCATGTATACATCCATTTTTCATCATTGATTACAAATGAATCTCCCATTTCTCCATTAGGTCCAGCAGGAGTATTTTTCATAATGCTATACATTCTCTTTCCATCCACATATGTTTCACCATTCATACCTTTTTCACCTTCCCATGTACACTTAAGAGCTTTGCCCATACCAAGGAGATCCTTGATACTCCCAGTAATACTATCATCGCCCTGCACTTCTTCAACTGGTGAGGTTTTTTGCGTTTCCTTACCTGCACCAACTTCTGGATTATTGTTTTCTGGTTTTTTTGTGCCACATGCACCAAGCATGAAAACTGCTCCAAAAAGAATTGTTACCACAAAAATGTTTTTTTGCATATATCTTATTATTATTTACTATATGATTATATTATACATATCTTTTTATTATAAACAATATTTTTAAGATTTTTATAATACCATAATATCAAAAAACACTGCCAACTGCAGTGTTTTAAAAATTTTAGTATTTGACAAGTTCACGCAGATCGTATTTTTTACCTTCTTTTTGCCATTTCTTCAAAGTACGAAGTGCGGTTGTAGATAAACGGACTGACATCTTGCCACCAGTAGCTGGATTGACCAAAGTTCTCTTTTGTAGATTGATCATGAATGTTCTCCGTGTTTTACGTTGTGAGTGAGAAACATTGTTTCCTGTTGCAGTGCCTTTGCCTGTTATTTCACATATGCGAGACATAATTTTCGTATGATTAAACAAATAATTTATTTCTTTTCACGATATACAGTATGTTTTTTTGCAATCGGATTGAATTTTTTTACTTCTATCTTGATACCACGAAGTTTTTTGGTATTTTTATGAGACCAAATAGTATGACCTTTTCCAACGCCTTCTTCATCACCTTGTGATACGAGCTTGATAAGATTATCTTGCGACATAATATGAATAAATAAACAAATACTAACAAAAAACGCAATTCCAACGCGTTTTCACATGTACATATGAGTATATATGCTTTTCTAAAAAAAAGCAAGTTACTTCACATATTCTACACATTTTGTGACCCCACGGAGAATCGAACTCCGGTTTCCAGGATGAGAACCTGGCGTCCTAGCCGCTAGACGATGGGGCCCTATAAAAACTACAGAATTCAGTATATCAAATATTATAGCAAAAATCAATAGTTACAATGCCTGTGACGGATCATGTACAATTGCACGAACGATTTTCTCCATATGAATTCCACGAGATCCTTTCACCAAGACAATATCACCTTGCTCCACATAAGAAGATACCGTATCAATTGCCTCAGTTACATCAATAAAATGATAACATTCTTTGTGCTCATCACGTGAAATAATGTATGCGTGATGCATTTCATTTCCCACATAAAAGATCACATTTATATCATTATCTCGTACATATTTTGCTACTTTTTGATGTTCCTTCACAGAACATTTTCCTAATTCGCGCATATCACCAAGCACTGCAATTTTCCGATGCGCGGGGGCACTTCCGAGCGTGTCAATAGCTGCTTGCATGGCTTTTGGTGATGCATTATACGTATCATCAATTACAAGCACATCATTTTTTCCTTCTAATAATCTCATGCGACCTGGTGATGTAATTACGTCCGCGATATCATTTACTGCCTCAATTATGTTGATATGCAATACATCTGCAACAGCAAGAGCAGCTAGTGTCGCATACACCATATGTCGTGCACATATATTATGTAGCCGAACAGGAATCATCTTACCTTTATAATTTAACTTAAACGATAATCCTGTTGTATGGCACTGGCGGAAGCATAACTCAATATCAGTTGCAGTGACATCTGCATTCTCCATTGTGCCATATGAGATAATATGGTTATTTGTTTTTTGCATGACAGTTCGGACATTTTTATCATCATAGTTTATAACTGCTGTCCCTCCAGACTTCATCAGTATAATGAGTTTTTGTTTTTCATCTATGATTTCTTTTATTGAATCAAAAAATTCACTATGTGCATATGATATTGCCGTTAAGACTGCTATATCTGGCTTCACAAAACCCATAAGATAATCCATATCATACGGACGATCAACCCCCATTTCAATCACCAATATTTCAGGATATTCCGTTGTCAGTACTGCATAAATCCATCGATATATAATAAAGAGAACACCTGCAAAAGAATTTACATCTCTATTAATTCCTAAAATCGTTAATGGCACACCAATCTCATTATTATAATTCCGCCTTGTGGACCATACTGTTTTTTGAGCTGATAAAATATGCGTAATCATATCTTTCGCAGTTGTCTTACCAACAGAACCTGTAATACCGATAATGAATGGTTTTTGACGCAACAAAACAACTTTTGCCATCAAGCGAAGCACTCTTTCAAATATACGATTTTTTACCGGTTTATCTATCATGTACTTTTATTTATTTACTGCAGGAATTACTTCTGTTGGTGGCACATTATAATAGTCCAATAAATATTTCATTACTGCTCCAAATGTTGGTGCTGCACTTGATTCTGCCCATACAACTGTCTTTGGATCATCAATTCGCACAACAATCACAAATCGCGGATCATTGATCGGACCATATCCTGCAAATGTTCCTACAGTCAGTGAATCATCATACCCCTTTTCACCGATTTTAGCAACTTGTGCTGTTCCTGTTTTTCCACCAATGAGATATCCTGGGACATCTGCACGCTTTCCGTGCCCATTGACCACCACGCTTCGCAACATTTCTCCAATCTGTCTTGATGCATCTTCACTGATTACACGATGCACCATATATGGTTCTATAATTTCTTCTTCGCCATTTGAATGCACTTTTTTTTCAATAATTTGTGGTTTCATGATAAATCCACCGTTTGCCAATGCACCATAAGCCGTTGCAATTTGGAGTGGTGTAACTGTAATACCCTGTCCAAATGAGGCCGTATAATATTCAACATCTCTTTTTACATGACTCAAATTTCGTGTATCCCCATCTGCTTCAGCTGGCAACTCTAAACCTGATATTGCACCAAATCCAAATCGTTCTAAATAGTCTTTGAATTTTGCATTTCCTATTTTTTGCTCGACATAGATTACCCCTGTGTTAATTGATTCTTCTAAAACTTGCGTCATTGTTCGAAGTCCATATACCTTATCTTCTGAGTTTTTAATTGTATACTCCGCAGCCTTCACAGAACCTGTATCAACATATGTCGAATCAGCTGTCACTTTTTTATCATCAAGACCCATTGCCATAGTGATAGGTTTAAAGACAGACCCACATTCATATTCATCAGAAATTGCGTGATTACGAAATACAGCCACATCCTCCACTTCATTGTACATATTTGGTGCAAATGTCGGATCATTTGCAAGCGCTATGATTTTACCTGTTTTTGGTTCCATCACAATAATTGAACCACTTTTTGCATCAAAACTTTCTAAAGCATTTTTTAATATTCTTTCTATTTCATATTGCACTGTATAATCTATCGTAAGATAAAGATCGGTACCATCTTTTTTATCAGAAATGACTCGATCTGTATTTGTAAGCCACCCACCTCTCGCATCACGTTCTTGAATAACTTTTCCATCATTTCCTCTTAGCTCATCATCAAAAGATGCCTCAATCCCATAACGTCCCACATATTTTTCACCATCAGATCCTACAAATCCCACTATATGAGAAGCCAGCATCCCTCCCGGATAAAAGCGAAAATATTCCGGTAAAAAATTCAAACCTGCGATATTCATTTTTTCTACTCGTTCCTTATCTTCTTTTATAAGTTTATGCTTCAACTCCTCATGGACGTCCTCTCTTTTTGCAAGTTTTTGAATAACTGTCGCATAATCCACGTCTAGTGCATCCGCTATCATTCGTGCAACGGTATCGATTTTATCATCTGGCACATCACGCGGAGAAACATATGCCATAAAATATTCACGGTTTACACCGATTGGATATATATCATCTTTATTTTTAAGAAAGATTTCTCCACGCGATGATATGATATTTTTTTCGACTGTATGCTGTCGAAAAGCGAGATTTGTATATTTTTGATTTGCATACACTTGAATGAATAACAATCTACCAATAATGATAGCAATAAGAAAAATCAGCGTTATAAATACAACCGACGTGCGAGAAAAACTTTTTCTATCTTTCACAGATGTATTCTTTGTTGTTGTGTATTTTTTATTTTTCATTACATTGCGTGATCCAATGCAACATAAAGCTCTTTATCAATATATACTGGGTCAGATATTTCTTGCATGCCCTTTTCTTTTACGATATTCTCAATACTTTCGAGAGAACGTAATTGGGCTTCTTGAATTATCAATTGTTCATTATCTCGCGATAATTCTTTAATCTCTTTTTCTGCTTGATAAATAGTTTCCCCCTTAATCGTAACTTCATTTATACTAAAAATATACAAAATACCGGTCAAAATAATACACACAAAAAGGAAAACACCAACAGAACCAAATCCCTGTGCTGTGGTATGATGTTGTATTTTCTGTTTTTGCGCTCCACGACGATATACACAATATGATCGACGTTTTGCGATATTGCAATATGGCATGCTGGTTGAAACCAACGTGCCCCCCTCACACGTTTCTTATTTTTGTTTTATTTTATAATTTCCGCACTGCACGCAGCTTCGCACTTCGCGCACGCGGATTGCTCTCGATCTCTTCACTGGATGGTGTCAAAATTTTCTTTGTAATCACAGACACGATTGGACTGTGCCCACATCGGCATACTGGCATATCTAGCGAGCAAATACATCCCCTAGCATTTGCCCGAAATATGTTTTTTACCAATCGATCTTCACCAGAATGAAAAGACACTACAATAAATTTTCCATCTTTCTGTAACACGTCTATTCCCTCTGTAAGAAAAATTTTCAAATGTTCGAATTCATCATTTACTGCGATACGGATTGCTTGAAATGTTTTCGTTGCGGGATGTGTCTTTGACTTACGACGCATTCTTTCTGGGATAGCTGATGCAATCACACTCGCCAATTGTTTCCCTGATGTAACAGGTCGACTCTGACATATTACATCTGCAATTCTTCGTGAAAACTTCTCATCACCATATATGTAAATCACACGAGCCAATTCATCTCGCTCATAATTGTTTATCACATTATAAGCACTCAGTTCCTGACTTTGATCCATGCGCATGTCGATCGCTGCATCACTCGTGAAACTGAATCCCCTATCAGTTTCTTCGATTTGATCTGAGGATAAACCCAAATCTGCAACGATCGCATCCACACTATCTATTTGATGATCTTTTAAAATTTTTCTTATATGAGAATAATTTGAATGAACTATATGGATATTTTTTGCAATTTCCGGATTGTGTTTTTTAAATCGTTCAATTGCATGTACATCCTGATCGCAAGCAATCAATGTTCCCCCTGGCATAATTTGCTTGTAAATTTCTTGTGTGTATCCGCCTCCACCGAGTGTTGCGTCTACTACTACCATCCCGGGTCGCAAATTCATCATTTCAATTGCCTCTGTCATCATCACTGGTACATGTTTTGATCTTTCCATATCATTTCTCTAAATCACCATCATTTAACATGCTAATACATCCCGAGCTTTCCCAAATTTTCTGCTATGTGATCGGTATTTTTTTCTGCAACTTCTTTATACTGTTCCCATTTCTTCACATCCCATATTTCCAAGCGGTTATACAGCCCAGCGATTACTACATCCTTTGAGAGAGATGCATATGACTTCAGATAATCCGGTATCAATACGCGTCCCTGTGAATCAGACTGCACATCAGTCGCTCCTGCGAGCATAAGACGTACAAATGATCGCGTTGCAGATTCACCAATTGGCATCGTACCGAGTTTTTGTGCTAATTCTTTCCACACAGACAACGGATATATAAAGAGGCATTGATCTAATCCTCTCGTCACTACAACTGTCGCTCCAAGTTCCTTGCGAAACTTTGATGGTAGTGCCAATCGATTTTTTACATCTACAGTATGTGTGTACTCTCCAATAAACATATATGCATATTTTGAATTTCACCACTTTTCACCACTTTTATATCCTTCTATGACATTTTACACCACTATGCATATAATCGTCAACACTTTAAATAATAACGCACATCCAAAAATGACCAACTTATCCACACATTATACACAAATACAAAAACTGCCCTTCCCCGGACAGTCTTTATTTTTGCACTCCAATAATTTTTATTCGATTACAGCTTTGATTCGTCTCACGCCAGCACTAGATGATTCTTCTTTTTTGATCTTGAATATACCTTTAATATCTCCAGTATTTTCGACATGTGGACCACCGCAGATTTCATTGGAAAAACCATCGATTTTATACACTTTGACAACTTCACCATATTTATTTGCAAATGCGCCTTCTGCGCCACCTTCTTTTGCCCCTTGCACACTCATTTCCGTCATTTTAACTGGTGTTTTAGACTGGATTGCTTGATTTACATATTCTTCAACTGCTTTTTTTTGCTCATCCGTCATTTTTTCTCCATGTGAAAAATCAAATCGCAATCTCTCACCATTGATATTGGATCCTTTTTGATGTATGTGATCACCAAGAACTTTTCGCAAGCCAGCCAACATTAAGTGAGCAGTTGTATGAAGCTGGGTTGTCTCTTCTTTATTGTCAGCTAATCCTCCTTTAAACATTCCTACTGAAGCTGTGCGAGACAGCTCTTGATGTTTTTTCAACAGATCATTAAATTTATTTTCAATTTGAATTCTTTTTTCATTATCAAAATCCAAACCTTCTTTCTTCAATTCTTCAAAAACCATCTCAATCGGAAAACCATATGTTTGATATAGATTAAACATCATACTAGCTGTATCATCATTAGGATACACACTTGCTCGCAGTATTTCATCACTAACTTTTTTTGTTAAATAATTTCCCTCTGGATTACTCATGTATTTTTCCAGCTCTTTCAATCCATTCTCCAAAGTCTTTCTAAATTTTTCTTCTTCTTTTTGTAATTCCATCAATACTCTTTCCTGCAAAACTTCTGGATAAACATCTGTATATATTTCTTGTACAATCTCAGCAACTTCCACGATAAAATTATCTTTGATGCCCATTAAATGTCCTTGGCGGATTGCTCGGCGGATCAGGCGACGAAGAATATAACCTCTTTCTGTATTTGATGGTTCCACACCATCAGCAATGATAAATACACTTGCCTTAATATGATCAGCGATAATACGAAAAGACTTTCTCGTATCAACCCAACGTTGCTGTCCGTCTGTGATATATGAATCGTCTGATTTGTCTCCGTATGCAAGATGTGACAATTTCTCAATCTTTTGAATGATTGGCCAAAAAAGCTCCGTGCGATAATTATCTTCAAATCCATTAAGAGCTGCTAAAACTCTTTCTAGTCCCATACCAGTGTCTACATTTTGTGCAGAAAGTTTTTTATAATTACCATTCTCATCTTTGTTGAATTCCATGAAAACATCATTCCATATTTCAACCCACAAATTATTGTCATCATTGAAACTTTCTGGCACTTTATCAATATCACCTACCCAGTAAAACATTTCACTATCCGGTCCACATGGACCAGTGATTCCTGCTGGACCCCACCAATTATTTCCTTTCGGTAATTTTGCAATCTTCTTTTCTGGCATTTTAAGACTTAGCCAAACATCAAAAGACTCCTGATCAAAAGATGCATTTTCATCTCCCTCAAAGACAGAACATGCCATTCTCTCTTTCTCAAGTCCGAGCCACTCAGGAGAAGTAAGGAATTCCCAACTCCATTCAATAGCATTTTTTTTGAAATAATCACCCAAAGACCAATTTCCTAACATTTCAAAAAAAGTATGGTGTGTTTTATCTCCCACTTCATCAATATCACCTGTTCGAATACATTTTTGTGCATCTACCAGTCTCGTCCCAGAAGGATGCTTTTCACCCATCAAATATGGAACAAGTGGGTGCATGCCCGAGTTTATAAAGAGTGTTGTTGGATCATTCTCCGGCACCAATGAAGAAGAAGTAATAATAGCGTGCCCTTTAGATTGAAAAAATTCAAGATATTTTCTTCGCAATTCTGCTGCTTTCATAATAAATTTTTTAATACATCTTTTACATGCGCGTCATACATATATGCAATATCCTGACCAGCTGCGCTTTTCAACCGATCTCTCACATCATCATGCTCTTGCAATACCTGCAACGCTCTGTCACATTCTCTCAAATCACTTTCCAATCCAGTTGATAGTCTTTTATCATTCTCTTGCAAGAATTTTTGTATATCATCGTATATTTTTTTTGTCATAATTTTTTTGATTATCCTAATTCTATTATTTGCTTTTTAATACGTCGCAATTCTTCCGTATAAAAATCCGCCTTAACAATATTTTGTTGTGTTTCTTCTTTATTTTCGTTAATATACACTTCCGTACGATTTCTTTCTTGTTCAAGTCGTCGCATCTCATCCTTTAAGTCATTTTGTTTACGCTCAGTTTTCTTTAAATCAGATTGATATTGCATTTGTTCCATAAGAAGCTGTCGTCTTTTTTTTGTTTTATCTGCGTCTGACATCCCTTGTGTATCTATAAACATAGCATTTTCATGACATATTACCCTTTTACTATCATACGATAGTTAAAGAAGTATTTCAAGTAATTCATACTTAATTACGAAATCTAAAACACTTCATTGAGAAGTGTTTTATAATTCGGTTTAATCACTAGACTATTATTCTTTTCGAGTTTTATTGATCAAATTCCGTACAGACGAAAGATCTATCTGCGGTTTTTTCGAGGAGTGCACAAATTTTTTCGGTGCAACGTGTTGCAAATGTGACAAACTAATCGATTTTTCTTGAGATGTAATCACTATATCTTCTTCAGTCGTTTTTTTTTCAGGTTCTGGATTGTTGTCGGTTTTTTCTTTGGGTTTATAGATTTTAGGCACTTGTTGCACTTTTGCAACGACTCGCTGATGATCTTTAAAACACTCCTTGCAAAAGACTGGGCGTTTCCCATCTGGTTTAAAAGGTATTTGTATATCAAGATCACATGAAGCACACGTTGCACTAAATATTTCTTTTTGCACAACATTGTCTAATTCTTGGTCTGCCTTAAACGCTGTTTTTTGTATTTCATCTTTTTTGACAAATTCTTTCTTCTCGACAACTTTTCTAACAAAGTCTTTTTTCTCTGGAATTTTTCTTTCCATAGGCACAGAAATACTCTCCGTTTTTTGTGATGGTGCCATAAGCATACCGCTCCAGCGTGCAATCTTTTCTTCTACTGTCTGTTTGTCTTGTGCATAACGTTCACGAGACACTTTGATGACTTTTTCCGTACTATCTTCAAATCGTCGCTCAATCGGTGGTAAAGTCGTCGCACTGAATGCATCTCCAGCGATACCATCAATCATCAATTTCAAATAAATATTAAATTTTGGTAAATTCACAATATCATTCATCGTAAAAATTGGCTCAAATTCTTTTTCCAAATATTCTGCATCCGCTGCACCCACACGAAAAGACACGAGAGTTCCAACGTTCCCAAAAATCGCATCTCTCACCACTTCTTCCAACTGCGTAATGTACTGATTTGCCAATATGAGACTTAGGCGATATTTACGCGCCTCAGACAAAATATTTGCAAATGATTCTGTCGAGAAATTTTGAAACTCATCAACATATAAATAAAAATCTTTACGCTCTGACTCTTCCATATCTACCCGAGCCATCGCAGCAAGTTGTATTTTCGTGATGAGCATTGCTCCGATAAGTGCGCTATTATCCTCCCCAATACGGCCTTTAGAAAGATTAAGAATGAGGATTTTTCTTTCATCCATGATTGATCGCACATCAAATGCTGACTTAGTCTGACCAACGATATTACGGATAATGGGATTCGTAATAAATTGTCCAACCTTATTTTGAATCGGTGAAATCACTTCTTGCAAAACACGATCATTCCATTTCGGAAATTCGTCCACCCAAAAAGCTCTTACAACAGGATCTTGAATATGATTTACAACACGCGTACGATATGATTTATCAACCAATATACGCATGACACCAAGCAATGTACTACCCGGATATTCCAATAATGCAAGAATTGCATTGCGCAAAATATATTCCAATCGCGGCCCCCACGAATCTGCCCACAATTTCTGAAAAACACCTATCATTCCTGACGCAACCAGAGGACGAAATTCTGGTGCGACTTCTTCCATTACATTAAACGATATTGGAAAATTTTGATCAGCAGGATTAAAATAAATTACATCATTGATTCGATCTGGTGGAATCATGCTAATCAATTTTTCAGCTGTATCTCCATGCGGATCGATAAAACAGACGCCATGTCCATTGAGAATATCTTGAACAGCAAGATTTTCCAACATATTTGTCTTACCCATACCCGTTTTCCCAATGGCATACATGTGCCGTCGACGATCATCTGTCTTGATGCCAAAAGCCGCTCTTTTGTTTCGAAAATTTGTTTCTGCAAATGCTGTTATTTCAGTCATATGTTATGAAATATTTTTATAATATTATTGTAACGGTAAATTGCTCGGGGCACCACCACGTCGAGAATCTGTACGTCGCACACTTGGTGCCATCACGGACATATCTGGCAGATGGAATATCGTCGCCAATTCCTCTGTGCTGAGATGAAATGGATATCCTCCATCATCACGGTCGCGATATTTCTCGAGTAATTTCCGCATGCGATATGCTTCACGACTCTTTGTCATCACATAATCCGCATATACCTTAGAACGGTCAACTGGCACAAACTGATTTGTATGATTGTCCGCAAATTGTTTGATCGATGACATAGCTCCTCCGAGGTTTGTCGCACTAAAAAAATCTTTCCTCCCAACAACAATAAGTCGCATATTCACATGAAACATTGCTTTTGCTATATTTTCCTCCAGTGATTTTAGCGTCTGTTTTTCTCCTGGCGTAAGACGAAACTCCAATGGCTGCTCATCTTTTTTTGCTTCGCCAAATGGTGTAAATTCTGAGGCCATGAGCCAACCCGTAAATATATGACTCATAACATCTTTGAGATCATGCATCAATCGATCAAAAAATCCTGTCGGCTTTGGCGTTTTCCCCAAAAAATCCAGTACTGTACCTTTTCCCCAGTTCGCGAACCAATCTGGACGATCAGCTTGAATAACATATTGTAGCCACATATGCTGACCAGGACCGAGATTTGTGATCGCTTCCATCATACTTGCCAACGGATCAATCATTTTACCTGTAACATCTTCTTCAAAATATTGATATGTTTTGATTGGATATGCATCTGCTTTTAACAAGTTTAATTCAAATCCCTTAAGTGTCCACTCTTCATTAGGTATCACACGGGGAATTTTAAAAACATAATCTTCTGCTTCCATGATTTCGAGTCCTGGATATTGTGCATATAGTGAACCCTCAATGAGATTGCGCAATGCGCGTGGTGTGCGAATATAAAAATGTGCCATGCCTTCAGTGCCAACAATTTCAAGACTAAAAAAAGGGTTTTGTGCGCAATGACAATATTTATTGATCATATTTACACCAGCATCTGTGGCCGCGATGCTATCAAAAAATCGTTCCATGATCTTTGGACTTTTTTCAATATCTCGAGGTGGGATAAGTTCCAATAAAACCTCATTTTGCTTTCCATAAAAATCTATGATACACACATACCGACCCCACAGACTTTGAAAAATTAAATAAAAAGTCACTGGTACAACAATGTACCAGGTCATTTGAAAAACGGATATCATTTGCAATAAAAAATCGATCATGAAAATATTTGCTTCAATCAACGGTTATGTACTTTATGTACCATGAACCACACACAAATATTATACCACTATTTACCCGTACTATCTAGGGTGTATTTTTTATTAAGTTTTTTTGCAATTGCATTCAAGTTTACTTTGATTGTTGATGGTTTTACATGACGCATTTTTAAAACACGTTCAATAACTTCTTCTGAAGTTAATGGCGTTGAAGATTTTTTGAGCAAATCTTCAATCACATCTTTTACTGTGCCACCAACATAATTTTGCGAGTTTAATGTATATACACCGCGTCCCACTAAAACAAAATTTTTATCACGAATCAACTCATTATGTACTGTCTGTGGATGAGACTTGCGCCCACGTTTGCCTAAGCCATGGTCATCAATCGCTTGTGCAATCTCTCGAAAATGCATCGGTTGTTTTTTTTCTTTCATAATAAGAAGTGCTTTTTCTCGCACACCGCGTGGTGAAATATCATCCCATTCAATAAGTCCCCATTTATTAAAAGGGTTTTTTCCAATTTCACGAGAAACAACTAAAAACTTTGCAAGCATATTCTGATCAATGTCTCCATGTATATCCTGAATAGCAGAGAATAATTGCTCAATAGTATGAATATAATTTTTTTTACGCAACGTTCCATGTGCAGTTTTGTGTACAGCATGCCACTTATTCAAATCAAAATCAGCATGAACAATCACGCCATCTATAACGGGATATTTTTTAGAATTTACATATGTCAGATCCTTTATTCCTTCAATAAAATACCGAACGGCACCCTGTGTCGGAAAGTGATTCTGACCAAATTCTTCGATGATCACACTTTCTGTGACAATGCCGTGATGCACGTCCATAAAGCTGATTAATGCTTCCTTTACATCATCAATTTCTGATTTTTTATTTTTATCATACAACGCCTTTAGACCTGACTGAACGATCTGACGAACACGCTCTCGTGTAATAGTATAATCATTACCAATCGCTTGAAGTGTCATTGGTTTTTTTTCTGACACACCAAAACGCTTTGCAACGATTTCACGTGATCGCTCTGGCAAAGGCTCTAAGATACTATTAAAAATATCAAGAAAATTGATTTTTTGATTGTCATTGCGCATTTCTTTGCTCATAATTTCGGCATTTTTAATATAATTACATTGTAATACGACATTTCTATATTTCAGGGTATTCTACCAAATATTTGATTTTTTGTCAAGTTTCGGTCATTGTGCTATACTTACAGATATAATACATAAAAAAATGCTATGACAACTACAAAACCTATTGTCCGATGTGTTTCATGTGAAGAATTACATGGTGACGCACGCACAATATTTGATGATTTTATCCAAAAAACAGGAAAAGTTCCAAAATGGCTCCAGGTAATGGGTAATTGTGAAGATACAATGATCGGTTTTTTCTCTCTTTTTAAGTCCGTGATGGATAATGCACCCGTATCAAGCGTGTTAAAATGGAAGGTGGCGTATGTCGTTTCCGACATTAACAAATGTGCTTTTTGTGTCGGAGCAACAAAACTTAAACTTATTGAGTTCAATATTTCAGAAGATGATTTGAAAAATATCGATCATTCTACTGATGAAAAGGAAAAGATTGCAATTGAATACGCACGTGCAACGACGGAGCATGCATACAACATTGCACCTGAACTAATAGAACGTATGCAAAAAACTTTTACAGATGAGGAAATTGTAGAAATTACTGCAGTAATTGGTACGTTCAGTTTTCTCAATCGATTTAATGATGCTCTGCGCATCCTCCCTGACTTATAGTAAATATACTTTGACGATAAATAAAAGACATGGCGTACAAATCCATGTCTTTTAAAATTATCATATTCTTGGGAACAGAAATTATTAATCTATAAACCTCTGCGCGCAAGATATTTTTTCCTGATCTTAATCTTTGACAATTCTAGTTCAAGTGCAGCAGCAACACGCGCATACTCCATATCATCCGTACGGATAACATGATTTTTAATGTCTTCTGCTCGTTTACGCGCCTCCTCCGCCTTCTCAATATCAATTTCCTCTGCACGAAGCGCTTCATCAGCAAGTACAATCAATTGATTATCTACAAATTCAATAAAACCTCCTGCTACGGCAATATTATCCTCCTCGGACCCTTTTTTAGTAATAATCTCACCGACTTTTAAAGAAGCAATATATGATCGGTGTTTTGGCAAAATAGTCACTTCACCATCACTTACTGGCAAGGTAACTTGATCCACTTCACCTTCAAATACAATCCTTTCTGGTGTTATAATTTTTAGTTTGATCAGTGACATAATAACTCACATTAAAACTATTTATCTTTCTTCACTTCATCAATTGATCCCTTCATATAGAAATCTTGTTCTGGTACATCATCCAAATCTCCATCAAGAATCATTTTAAATCCACGCACAGTGTCTTTGATCTTCACATATTTTCCTTCTGCTCCAGTAAATTGTTCTGCTACGAAAAACGGCTGTGAAAGATATTTCTGAATTTTACGAGCACGCATAACAGTTACTTTATCCTCATCTGCCAATTCCTCCATACCAAGGATTGCAATAATATCTTGCAAATCTTTATATCTTTGCAGTACTTTCTGCACACCACGTGCTACCGCATAGTGCTCTTTGCCGACGATATGTGGATCAAGAATAATCGAATTTGAATCAAGTGGATCAACTGCTGGATAAATACCAAGCTCAGTGAGAGGTCGCGAAAGCGCAACTGTTGAATCAAGATGTCCAAAAGTCGTCGCTGGTGCAGGGTCAGTAAGATCATCTGCTGGCACATATACAGCCTGCACTGAAGTTACTGATCCGTCTTTTGTTGATGTAATACGTTCCTGCAATTGTCCCATCTCCTCAGCTAGTGTTGGCTGATATCCTACTGCGGATGGAATACGTCCAAGAAGTGCGGACACTTCTGAACCTGCTTGTGTGAATCGAAAAATATTATCGACAAATAACAGTGTGTCACGACCTTCACGGTCACGGAAATATTCTGCCATAGTTAACGCTGAAAGTGCAACACGTTGACGTGCTCCTGGCGGTTCGTTCATTTGACCAAATACAAGTGCTGTTTTATTCAATACACCAGAGTCTTTCATCTCATGATAAAGATCGTTCCCTTCACGTGTACGTTCTCCTACACCTGCAAAAATTGAATATCCACCATGCTCTTGTGCAATATTACGAATAAGCTCTTGGATGAGCACAGTCTTTCCCACACCTGCTCCACCAAATAATCCGATTTTACCACCTTTTATAAATGGACAAATCAGGTCAATGACTTTGATACCCGTCTCCAATATTTCTGCTTCCGTAGACTGCTCGGAAAACTTTGGTGAATCACGATGAATCGGATGTCTCTCTTCTGCTTTTACAGGCTCGTCTATACCATCGATTGTTTCTCCGAGCAAGTTGAACATACGACCTAAAACACCCGGACCTACTGGTACCGAGATTGGTGCGCCAGTGTCTTTCACTTCCATTTGTCTCTTGAGACCATCCGTAGATGCCATCGCCACAGCACGTACCTTACTCGCACCAAGATGTTGATGTGTCTCTAATATCACTGAAGTTTTATCATCCACGATAACTTCCAGCGCATTGTAAATCCGTGGCAATTTTCCCGTAAATTCCACATCAACGACTGGTCCAATTATTTGTATAATCTTACCTTTATTCATAAATTTGCGATTTAATAGTTTAAAAATTTACACTACACATGATACTTAAAACATACACGCTTTATAGTATCCGTTTTGAAAATCACGATCAAAACTCAAATATTCTTAAGTTCTGAATGGTAATCCAAGATATTGACAATGGAAAATTCCGATGCAAAAAAAATCAAAGTCAAAGGATTTTGCGGAAGTGCTGCTGATCTCGAAAAAGAAATAAGTCTGTTTTTGGAGACTATCCCAATAGAAAATTTTGTTGACATCAAAATGTCGACATCAAACTACTCATCAAGCACAGTCGCATTGGTAGTCTACAAGACATGACAATGATTTATACCACTTCAATTCTTCGGTGAATTGCGGTGGTTTTCTTTTTTAAATAGCTTTATGGACCAGCTATCATCTCGAGTTTGTCGAGAGATCTCGTGTGACCAGCGTCTCACTGATCAATCGAAATCTCTCAACAATGTGAGATGATGTATTTTTTATTATGTCGAACTTTATGGTGTCCTCCTCTATTATTCCAATGCAGCACGACCAGCAGAAATCTCAGCAATTTCTTGTGTAATTTTCATTTGACGGATCTGATTATATGCAAGCGTCAAATCTGCGCTCATCTCCTTAGCTGCATCAGTTGCATTTTTCATGGCAACCATGCGCGCTGATTCTTTGGATGCATTCGATTCGAGTATCGTATGATATAACTGCATTTCGATTAGTCGAGGGAAGATATGAGTCAGGACATCCTGTGGACTTGGCTCTACTTTATATTCTGTAAGTGGTTTTTTCATGCCGTATTCTTTTGCAAGATGGTCCATTTCTGCAATTTGTTTTTCGAGGTCCACTTTTGATATTGGTAATAATTGTCGAATTTTTGATTGCTGTACAACGGTTGATACATAATCTGTATATGCCACTACTACTTTGTCATATTTTTTATTCAGATAATCATCCATGACTATCTTTGCCAATGGACGCACTTGCTCAATGCCTGGAAGATATGTCAAATCTGGAAAAGATGCAATTATTTCTTTGCCAAGTTTCCTTACTAGTGATTCACCTTTTCGTCCTACAGTGATAAAATCAATTTTGAGATCAGCATCAGCAACATGTGATTGAATCGTCCTTGTGCCAATGCGGTTTATTTTTAAACTCGCCGGAGAAGCAATCTCCTCCCTGATTTTCTTCATGATTTGTGCATTGAAGGAGCCACACAGACCTCGGTTTGAAGTAATTGCAACAATCAATACGTTTTTTACTTCTCGCACTTCCAATAAACCATGATTATATTGATCAAACGATCGTGCAAGGTTTGTCAAAACACTCCACGCCGCATGTGCATATGCTCGAATTTGCAAAACACGATCCGTTGATTTACGCATCTTTGCAGCAGAAACCATCTCCATTGCACGAGTGATCTTTCCCGTATTATTGACTGATTTGATTCGTCGTCGAATCTCTTTGGAATTTAACATATTTATTCTACAAAAGTTTCGTTAAAATCTTTAATTGCTTGCTCTAATCGTGCAGTAATATCATCTGTCAATTCTTTACCTGTCACAATATCTTGTAATATTTCTTTTTGTTGTGTGCGCAAATACTGACAAAAACCGTTTTCCCAGGCGAGCATCTTATTCACATCAATATTATCCACAAATCCATTGGTCAGTGCAAAAAGTACCGAAGCCTGCTCTTCAAAAGGCATTGGAGAATATTGGTCCTGTTTCAGTAGCTCTACAGTTCGACGACCTCTCTCAATACGTGCTCGTGTATGCGCATCAAGATCTGATCCAAACTGTGCAAATGCCTCCAACTCGCGAAATTGTGCAAGATCCAATCGTAATTTTCCTGATACCTTTTTCATCGCTTTTGTTTGTGCACTAGAACCGACACGTGATACCGAGAGACCCACATTCAAAGCTGGACGAATACCTTTATTAAAAAGATCTGCTTCCAAATAGATTTGACCGTCTGTAATAGAAATTACATTTGTCGGAATATATGCGCTTACATCACCTGCTTGTGTTTCAATAATTGGCAGAGCTGTAATCGATCCTCCACCATATTTTTCATCCATTTTAGCACTACGTTCCAATAAGCGTGAATGCAAATAGAAAATATCTCCAGGATATGCCTCTCGTCCTGGCGGTCGCTTCAAGATAAGTGAAATTTGACGATATGCCCATGCATGTTTAGATAGGTCATCATATACTACTAAAACATCCTTGCCCTGTGCCATAAAATATTCTGCGATAGCAGCTCCTGCGTAAGGAGAAATAAATGAGTACGCTGCAGGGTCCGATGCTCCTGCGACAACAATCGTTGTGTATTCCATTGCACCACGTTTTTCCAATTCGTTCATTATACGTGCAATTTTTGATTCTTTTTGACCAATTGCCACATACACACAAATCATATCTTGGCCTTTTTGATTGATGATTGTATCGATTGCAATCGCTGTTTTACCCACCTGACGATCTCCAATAATAAGTTCACGTTGCCCACGACCAATTGGGATCATTGCATCGATTGCTTTAATACCGGTTTGAACTGGCTGATGTACAGATTTTCGTTGAATAACACCTGGTGCAAGTTTTTCGATCGGACATAATGTATCTGCTTTAATTTCCTCTTTCCCGTCAATTGCTTTGCCTAATGGGTTTATGACACGACCAATAATTTGTTCTGAAACTGGGATAGAAAGAATTTTACCAGTTGAACGCACTTCATCACCTTCCTTAATCCCTTTAAAATCGCCCAATACCATCGCCCCAACTTGATCTTCTTCAAGATTCAAAGCGACACCCACAGTGCCATCTGCAAAAGTAATCATTTCAGATGCCATCACATCAGACAATCCGTCCATACGAACGATACCGTCACGTACTTCAAGCACTGTACCAACTTTTTCAGATTGCGCATCCATCGCAGCCTGTGTAATCTGCTTTTTCAGCTGCTCAATAATATAGTCTTTACTCATATTTTTATAGATTTATAATTTACGATTTAACTAGTTATTCATCAATGACTTCTTCATATTTTTTAATCGTCCCAGAACACTCGCATCAATCACCTCATCACCGACTCGTATCACCATACCACCCTTGATAGCCTGATCCACAACATAATATAATTCTACATTACTCACGCCAAATCGTTTTTGTACAAACTTCATAATATGCGTTTTTTGCGCATCACTGAGAATATATGCACTCGTTATTTTTGCAGTGATAATTCCATTTTCTGCATTATGCACATCTACAAATCGTGCTGTAATCTGAGCACCCATCTTTACATGTCCATTCTTTTTGAGTAATTTTATAAACTGTGCAATAATACTTTGCATTTCTTGCTGATTTTTTCCCTTTGTGAGCTCATACACCGTTTGAGCATATTGTTTTGCTGATATTTTCATAAACTACTTCGTATTAATAACATCCGAAATAATTCTTGCATCAATCTTCTGATCCATTTTTTCATCAATAATCCTTTCCACAGCAATCGATACAAGTTCTGCAATTTCTCCCTTTGCTTCATTTACCATTTTATTTTTTTGATCTTCGATACTTTTTTCTGCTTTTGACGTCATTTTATATGATTCCTCTCTTGCAACAGAAATCAACTCCTCACGTTGCACTTGTGCGTGCACCTGCGCTTTTTCAATAATTTCTTTTGCTTGTTTTTTCGCTTCAAGAATTATTTCTTTTTCTTTCTGCACGATATCTTCTAATTTTTTTTGCGATTTTTCTGCAGCTGCGAGACCGCTCTCAATCTTCTCTGTCCGCTCATCCAACATCTTCAAAACAGGTTTATACGCGAAACGATATAGCACAAAAAGCACAATACAAAAATTTATTACTTGTGGAATAAACAGTTTTACGTTTAATCCAAGACTAGATAACAATTCACCCATATAATAATTTTCTAATATTAATCAAATGACCACACTACAACAGATAGAATTTCTCCTACCTGCTGTATGTATCCACTTAGATTTTTATACAAAAAGGATAATCAAAGCGATAACCAATGCATAGATTGCGATCGCCTCAGTAAATGCAATCGCCAAGATCATGTTTGTCTTAATCTTTGCTTCTGCTTCTGGATTTCGTCCAATTGCTTCCAATGCTTTTGAAGCAAGAATACCGATACCGATACCGGGACCGATCGCACCAAGACCAATTGCCAACGCTGCTCCAAGTGCCTTTGCTGATTCCACATTATTGAGCGCACCTTCAATAACTGCCTTTGTTTCTTCAATTGCCATATTATCTTACTTTACTTAGTTACAAAGTTACTTATTTAGGTCAACACCGACCCAATTAAATAACTATTTAACTAACTAAATACTAATGATGTGCCTCGGTGGCCATCTTGAAAAATACCAATGTCAACATCGCAAATACCAGCGCTTGTATAAATCCAACAAAAACCTCCAGGAGCATAAATGGCACAGGCACAAGCGGTGAAACCAATGACAACATTACAAGCAACAACACCTCTCCTGCAAATACATTACCAAAGAGACGAAAAGAAAATGAAATAACTTTTGCAAATTCAGAAATAATCTCTAAAATACCCACAAATGTTCCAATGCCATATGGTTTTTTGAGAGGGCTCACAAAAAACTTACCCAAATATCCTTTCAATCCAACAGCCCGCACACCAAAAACCTGGGCAGCGATAACTGCAAAAAGCGCAAGTGTAACAGTGAGATTAAGGTCAGCACTCGGACTACGAATCAGCGATACTAGCACGTTCTCATCTCCATGTATCTGATTCACACCAAATGTTCCCATACCTGGTAATAGTCCAATCCAGTTGGATAAGATAACAAAAATAAAAATCGTGGCAACAATCGGAAAAAATTTCTTACTTTGCACACGATCACCAGTGACACTATCAACAAGATTGAGCAATGCTTCGAGAACCATCTCCACAACGTTTTGAAATCCCCGTGGCACAACGCTCATGCGACGATTCAAAATATATGAACCCACAATTATCAGAATACTCACGATTATTGTCATAAAAAAAGTATTTGTAATCGGAAATCCTGCAATATTTGTCAATACTTCTGGCACTAATGAAATATCTATATCCATAAAATTTGTGTGTAAATCATCATCAATTACATGAGATCTGAATAAAAACCATAAAATCCTACTGCAGTTGCTTTACTTTTCCATACACCATATATGATGAGAGTAGAAGCGCAACCCCAATACCAAGTAAAAGAAATAATGGTGAAGTCTCGAAGCGGATGTCCAAATATCTCCCGCCAAAAGAAAACCCAACAGCTGGAATAGCTATCATATATCCTATTTCAAAAACTAACGACAGCGCAATAAATGTGCTACCGTCTGCGGTTTTTTGTTCTTTATTTTTCAACATACTTAATATTACCGTGACTTTTTTTAATTGTCAATATTTTTTGAAAAAATTACACATTTTTGCCACGCTGAGATTTACGCTATAAGTGGAAAAAAGAATAAATCCATAATATTACTGCATCTCGTAATCATTGAATGTTTTTTTTCACAACAATAATTTCATTTTTCGCAGGAATTACCATTGCACCCTCATCATTACGTTATTTAATCAAATCCTGTGATATTTATTGTATTGCAGCTAATACGAGAATTCGATCATGCGACACATGTGTGAAACTCCCATATTTGTCCATGAACTGTCTGTGTGATTTTTACATTTTTTTCATAATATCGGAAAATATGTCATTGCCAAAAATTACTAATTTTGGAACGATTTCTATGCTATATATTTGTCCACGTTCTCCGACAATATGCCTAAATAATGCGCTCGTCCATCCAAAATCTATGTCTACATCAAAAATTTTTTTTCCTCATTTTGATTGTAAAAAAATAAAGCAGAGGCCACTGTCGATGGTTGTGATATGGTTTGTCCACATCCAATCGGCAATGGCTAATCTGCATAGATCTTTATCGAATCAATACATGACGGTATAAAATCCGCACGATCGATTGTAACAAAGTATCCATAATATTTTGATTAAGGCAATGCTGAATAAGTTACATATCTTCTTTCAAACATATTAAACATTATTCAAACAAATACAAATATTTTTCATAGCCCTTCGATTGCATATCTTCTTTAGGGACAAAGAGAAGAGCGGCAGAGTTCATGCAATATCTTTTCCCACCACGATCTCCTGGGCCATCATCAAACACATGACCAATATGCGAATCTGCATAACGTGATCGCACTTCGGTACGTGTTGAAAATAGTTTTTTATCTTCATGCAATACCACATCATTTGCTTCAATCGGTTTTACAAATGATGGCCATCCTGTGCCAGAATCATATTTATCTCGAGAGGAAAAAAGTGCCTCGCCAGAAAT
>JBBQZC010000013.1:0-30548 GCA_038208115.1 Candidatus Moraniibacteriota bacterium | reverse complement strand
GAGTATACACACCAGATAGTGTGCCCCATTCAATTTCTCTTTCTGGATCTTCGCCTCCTGTATCTGTGACTTCTCCGTTACCTGTGGCTGTAGTGTCTGAGATATTTGATGGGGGTGGCGTTGATGATGGGGTGGATGGAGGATTTATCGTAATCGCAACTCCACAGGTATTATCATAGGATCCATCTGCATTAAAACATACAAAATACCCATAATTCCCTTCTGGACTATTCCAGAAAAAACCACCAAACATCACCCTCCCGTTTGACTGTATTTCCACAGTATTTGTGCCATATGAAGTAATTCCTGGAGCAGAAATATAACTCGCATCCAGTGATCCATTAGCATTAAGCCGTGCTGTACCATTTCTACTCGTTCCATTATACGTAGAAAAATCACCTCCAATAATAACCTTGCCATCTGGTTGAATAGCAATAGATCCGATGACGCCACTCGCACCTGTCCCCGTAACAAAACTTGTATCCAATGAGCCATCCGCATCCAACCGAGCTATACGATAAGCACTCGGCCCTCCATACTGCACAAAACTGCCACCAATGATGACTTTACCATCAGACTGGACAGCAATTTCATATACAGTGTTAAACGCACTTCCAAAAAAGCTACTGTCTTGTGAAAAATCAGCATTGACACGACCTATCCGCATTGATGAACCTGTATAATTATACGTAGTAAAACTCCCACCGATCAAAATCTTTCCATCTGATTGAATTGCAATAGCATAAACAACACCATAATCAGGCGTGCCTGATGCGTTAAGTGTGCCATCAGTATTGAAACGTCGTAAATAATTTGTTCCACCAGCAATGACTTTGTCATTGGATTGCATCGCAAGAGAATAAACAGCACTGCTGATACTTGCAGCGTAGGATGTATCAAGTGTGCCATCCACGTTAATACGTGCAATATAATTTACCGCCGTCCCATTATACGATGTAAAATCTCCACCAATAATCACTTTACCATCAGACTGAACGGCAACTGCACGAACGATGTTATTTGCCCCAGCAGCAGAGTCAAAACTCGTATCTAATGTACCATCAGAATTTAATCGCGCCACACGTCCACGTGATACTCCTGTATATGCGGTAAATTCTCCACCGATAATGATCTTACCATTTGATTGTATAACTGTCTCATGCACTCTATTATTTGCCAAAGTTATAGCATGAACCGAGGTCGCCGTTCCCCATAAAATCAAAACACACACCATAAATAGTAAGCTCTTCATCATCCCTTTTACTCTAAAATTTTTATCATATATTCTATGCATATTTTTTTATTTTTGTTTTTGTGAACATCTCTCAATTTATAAGTGTGTGATAACAGTATACGTCAAGACATTATTATACGATCCAGCCTTCTGTGTACTCGGCACATCGATCTTATAACCGATCGTTGTAGCATCACCACCGCTCGTATAACCCATTTTTTCATGGACAATAGCGTTTGCATTTGGAATGCCAGCATATTTGAAATTTGGATTTGTGCCCCATTTTGCCTCCACACCAGATCCACCAGTCACTGCAAATCCCAATCCTACACCAGACCATACTGTCGGCACTGCAATCGTCCCTGCGTATGCATCAATCGTCGTCGTATTATCTTCCGCGTGCAATAAATCATGATTTTGACTAATAAGCAAATCGTATCCACCCCATGCATCTGTCGTCACCGTCGCCACAGTAGAACCCATATTTGGTATACCAGCAATCACAGTACCCAGATCCTCAGTATTAGAATCTAATACAAAACTAAGTGTATTATTGAGCATATACCACAGTCCTGCCTGTGTCTGATAATCCGCACTTGCCCCTACGCCAACAATCGGTTCTCCAATCGTATCTGTAAGCTGGTATGCGCCATCACCACTTAATTCACCACCAGCAAAACCAATATTATCCACTGTAATATTATATGTACCGTCTGTCGCACCTAATACAATAAGCGGTATAGCAAAAATTCCAGTAACCAATCCAATTATAATTTTTTTATTCATAAAAATACATATCTAAATTATTCATTTATACTAAGCACGCATATTATACCATACCCCTAATATTTATCGCAATAAATATTATGCAAAGACACATCCCTCATTTCAAAATTTCTACTCACTACACGAAACATTCCGTCATTTCATTCGTCACAGAAGTAGTACATGCAGATTAATTTTTTCACATCTATTTTAATCAGTATTGAATCAGTTTCCTTCAATAGAGAGTTTATCAAATATTGAACCCTATATTTTTTTTGAAAAAACGATTTACTTTATCATTATACAAAATACTCACTTGACACACGGTTTTGTATCGCAAAGTGTCAATGCGGGATACAGCCCCACAACCATCATAATAAACATGAGGACAAATATGCTACGGATATCAAAAAACATCATCGATAATCCACCAAGAGCCGCACAAACTATATATGCAATTGCACGTGTAGAACGAAAGAAATTAATAAGAGCAACATCATTCTCCGTAATCTGCTTATAAAAATATGAATCCTCCATCGACTCGACGAGAGCCGCTCCGATACGAGAAACAAGTAAAACAGTCATCCAAAAAGTAAACTGCCCACTACCATTTACAAAATACATTACAGCGATAGCGGCGGCCATGATCACAAGTCCGATGCAGAGCATTTCCTTTTCACCGTATTTTGTATCAGCAAGAATACCCGCAGGATATTCGATCAAAATAAAAGGTATCAGCATCACAGTAAAAATTAAACCAATCTCCATCAAAGACAGGCCAATTTCATGTAAATATAAAGGTAAATAGATTGTCGTACCTGCGTAAAAGAAACGTAATGTAAGTGAAATCCAATAAATACGCCACAGATTTGCATTGCCTCGAAATGCATTAAGTGTCTTTTTAAGTGAATAATTTTGTCTTTTCACATGACCTTGTATATTATTAAGCGCGAGAAAAACTGCAAGAAACATAACAACATATAGTAACACTTCAATAGTAAATATCATCGAAAAACCATAGTTCTCCAATATATACATCGATAAAAGAGGTCCTGCTAAAATACCGAGATTCCACACAGATAAATACAATCCGCGCAATCGCCCAGTCATACCATTGGATGAATATGCTTCCAAGACCACATCAATCACAACAGCGATCATACTATTTAAGATCGAATACCCCATAAACAATATCGCTCCAGACATTGAAATAGGAAAAAACTGCAGAATAAAAAGGACTTCAATCTGTGCAATAAGAAGTGCCATCAATGTTCGCGCACGTCCAAATCCTTCTATGATCCACTGTAAGCTAAAAAGAAACGGAAGAAAAACGACAAAACTAATGATATAGTAGATACTTACATTATCAGATCCTGTAACATCCTTGAAGTACGAAGACATCACATACGCCAAAAGCGAGATCGATAAACCAAACAAAAATCCAATAAAGGCAATTAACTGGACTGAGCGATCACTACGATGTTCTTGATAGAAATTTTGCATGAAGAAATATTATTTTTTGTTTTACATATATCAGTATATCAAAAATAAACCATTTATCAAAATTTTGTACTGTTGCATAGTCAAGGTTACTTTTTGAGGAATTACTGTATTAATATTACTTAATGATAAAAACAATGTAGATGCAATCTTTTGAACAGGCATCATTCTATTCATACCATACCCACCATGTCTTCTTTGTGTATTGTAATAGTGGAGCCATTGCTGATATTTGTATTCGATTGTTTCTATGGGATCATGAAATGAGATATATCTGTGAAAGAATTCTTTTTTCATGGTTCTATGATATCTTTCTATTTTACCATTTTGCTGTGGACAATAGGGATCATTTTCTATAACCTCTATACCTATGGATTCACAGAATGTTTTGAATTCTTTGCCGTATCTGTTATCTACACGTATTTTTTGTATTGTGAATGGCACTCTGGGTATGATGTGTTTTACAAAATCTATGGCACTTTTTGCATCTTCATGTGTATATATTTTTGCAATTGTGTATCGTGAGCAATCATCTATAGCATCAAAGCTTGCGAGTTTTCTTTGTCTGCCGAACGGATAACATGCATCCATTTGCAATTCTCTGCCTGGTGTATCAAGGCAATAGAGCTTTGGTTTTTCTTTTACCCATCTCTTGTATTCATGTGTGTATCTGATTTTTTCTCTTTTTAATATTCTGTATATGGTTGATGCATGAATTGTGATGTTGTATGTGTCGTACAGCTTATCTGCCAACGGTTGTGGACCGTCATGCGGATTTTTTAGTGCGATATGTATGATTCGGTTTTCGATCCATGTGGGTGTTTTGTTGTGTGTTGGAGTATTACTCTTTGGTCCTGGTTTTTTTGGTAGTAATGCAGTTTTTCCTTCTTTTTTGTATCGTGCAGTTAATCTAGAAACTGCATTTGCGTGCATATGCAACAGCTTTGCTGTTGCTTTTCTGTTTATCGATCTGCTTATATATCTTTTTAAGATGTTTTCCTTCATATGAATGGTTTCCTCTATTGTGTTTCTTCTCATGTTGGTGATAGTGATGATTTAAGAAATCATCCCACCATAGCACATGAGATCTAAAACCGAAAGGTAACCCTAATTGCTGCAATTGTAACACATTTATCAAAATTATATAACAATAGATTCTGAAATAATTTTACATGGAATATGAAAATAATCGGAAACGAAAAAGACGACTTCAAAAGTCATCTAAAATAAAAACACTTTAAATACATTGTTCCCAGCATCGGCTTACTCTCCCTCAAAAGAGATACCATCAGCGCTGATAGGCTTAACTGCTGAGTTCGAAATGGGATCAGGTGTGGCCCTATCGCTAAAGACACTGGAAACACTATATTCAAAGTGTTATTACATTTTTTGAATTACTTTGGCATAATTTCAGTGTGAAACTATGTCCGAAGCAAACTCGCCATCGCATAAATACTATGGCAAGGTAGATCAGGAGAAAAACAATGTGTGTAGATTAAACATCAACACTTACGTTTCTCTTAATTGTCAACTCAATTATAGACAAAAAAATAAAAGAAAGAGAGTTAATGATATATTAGTATTCCTTGGCTTAACGCTTCACAGCGCTTCTACCTGAAACCTATCAACCTGGTAATCTTCCAGGATATCTGTGCCTTATCTTAGGCTGGGCTTCCCGCTTAGATGCTTTCAGCGGTTATCCACACCAAACATAGCTACTCGACACTGCCTTTGGCAAGACAGCCGATACACCAGAGGTCTGTTCTTTCCGGTCCTCTCGTACTAGGAAAGACATCCTTCAAGCACACACGCCTACAGAAGATAGAGACCAACCTGTCTCACGACGGTTTGAACCCAGCTCGCGTACCTCTTTAAATGGCGAACAGCCATACCCTTGGGACCTTCTCCAGCCCCAGGATGAGATGAGCCGACATCGAGGTGCCAAACCACTCCGTCGATGTGAACTCTTGGGAGTGATAAGCCTGTTATCCCCGGGGTAACTTTTATCCGATGATCTTCCACACTCCTACAAGTGATGGTCGGTTCACTAACTTCTACTTTCGTAACTGAGCGACTTGCTTGTCTTTCAGTAAAGCTGGTTTATGCGTTTGCACTATCAGTCCGATGTCCATCCGGACCTAACCAACCTTTGTAAACGCCTCCGTTACATTTTAGGAGGCGACCGCCCCAGTCAAACTACCCACCAGGCACTGTTCCTGCACCGGTAGCTATATTCTATACGAGAAGTAAATTTAGTACTTTTTATCATCAGACGAGTCTTATGGATATAACAAATCCATAAGCGTTAGTGAATTCCTCGATGTGAAACTTTTCCACGTCAAAGATCCCTCCGTGCAAAACATCATAAAGATGCTTTGTTTTACGAAGGGCTTCACTACTCGCCTGTTGATCATTGTACCTTAATTTACACTCTGTAAAATACACCTAACGGTGCAAGGTTAGAATCAAAACTTCAGCAGGGTGGTATTCCACTGTTGACTCCACCACTCCCTAAAGAGCAGCTTCAAAGTCTCCCACCTATTCTCGGCAACTAAAACTCTAATTCAATGCCAAGCTGTAGTAAAGCTCCACGGGGTCTTTTCGTCTATCTGTAGGTAGGGGGCATCTTTACCCCCATTGCAATTTCACCGAGCACCTGGTTGAGACAGTTCCCATCTCGTTACACCTTTCATGCGGGTCGGAATTTACCCGACAAGGAATTTCGCTACCTTAGGACGATTATAGTTATCGCCGACGTTCACCGGCGCTTCGGGGATCCGCGTAAACTTCTCCCGTTAACGTTCCGGCACTGGTCAGGTGTCACCCCCTATACATCCTCTTACGAGTTAGCAGAGAGTTGTGTTTTTGGTAAACAGTCGAATGGGCACTTTAGCTTCGCCCAACTGTACAAGTACAGTTGGGAAGACATCTAGCGAACGTACGTCTAGCTTTTTTGCCGAGTTCCTTAACCAGGTCTCACTCATTCATCTTAGGCTACTCGCCCTATCTACCTGTGTCGGTTTACGGTACGGGTATGTGTATACTGAAGCTTAGAAGCTTTTCCAGGTACCTTGCTCACTACTATTAATCTCTCCGAAGAGAGACGTCTGTCCATATCTCGGATTTAGTGTATGGCGGATTTGCCTACCATACATCCTCAATACGTCCACGTCAATCCAATAAGACGCAGTAGCTACAAAAATACGTCACTCCATCGCATATACACTTAGTACAGGAATATTAACCTGTTGTCCATCGACTACGCCTTTCGGCCTCGCCTTAGGCCCGACTAACCCTGGGGTGATTGACATTGCCCAGGAAACCTTAGATTTTCGATGTGTGCGGATCTCACGCACATTGCGGTTACTCATCCCAGCATTCTCACTTCCCTGCGTTCCACCGGTGGTCACCCATCCGGCTTCTGCACACAAGGAACGCTCTCCTACCACTTATAGACTAATGTCTACAAATTCGCATCTTCGGTATTATACTTGAGCCCCGTTACATTTTCGGCGCGAAATCTCTAAACTAGTGAGCTATTACGCTTTCTTTAAAGGATGGCTGCTTCTAAGCCAACCTCCTAGGTGTCTGAGAAATCTCACTTCCTTTTCCACTGAGTATAAATTTTGGGACCTTAGATTGCGATCTGGGCTTTTTCCCTTTTGAAATACGAGCTTAGCCCCGTATTTCTGACTGCCGTCATACGATCATGAGCATTCGGAGTTTGGTTGAGTGCCCTACCTTGCGGCGGGAACTCATCCAGTAGCTCTACCTCCCATGATTAATTAGACGACGCTAGCCCTAAAGCTATTTCGGAGAGAACCAGCTATTGCCGAGCTCGATTGGAATTTCTCCTCTACGCACAAGTCATCCCCTGATGTTGCACAGTCAGTGGGTTCGGGCCTCCCACACTTTTTACAGTGTGTTCACCCTGCTCATGCGTAGCTCGCCCGGTTTCGGGTCTAGTTCCTATGACATATTCGCCTGTTACGGCTCGCTTTCACTATGCATCTGTTACAGAGTAACTTATGCAAGCCACAGAAAACTAACTCGCTGGGTCGTTCTACAAAAAGCACGCTGTCATCCACCCGAAGGCGGACTCCAACTCTTTGTTGGCATATAGTTTCAGTTCTATTTCACCTCCCTCTACGGGATACTTTTCACCTTTCCCTCACGGTACTAGTTCACTATCGGTCTGAGACAATATTTAGTCTTGGAAGTTAGTGCTCCCGGATTCAGACGGGGTTTCTCCGGCCCCGCCCTACTTGAGAATAAACTCACCTATTATTTTTACTTTTCATTTACAGGACTTTTACCTTCTATGGTCACACTTTCCAGAGTGTTCTACTAAGTAAAAATTATTGGCCCCGCTCTAAGCGAGTCCGCTTACCTCGCAACCCCGTTTCTATAAAAGTAACGGTTTAGACATACTCCGCTTTCGCTCGCCACTACTGACGGAATCTCATATTGATTTATTTTCCTCCTGGTACTAAGATGTTTCAATTCCCAGGGTTTACTCTTATAACCTATGTATTCAGTTATAAGTACTCACTATAAAAGTGAGTGGGTTTCCCCATTCGGACATCTCCGGATCACAGTTTGTTTGGTAACTCCCCGAAGCTTTTCGCACCCAACTACGCCCTTCATCGCTCGTCTCAGCCAAGGCATCCACTATACGCCCTTCGTAACCTCTTTCTTTTATTTCATTAAATCTATAAAGAATTGACAATTAAGAAAAACCTAATTATCAGTCTCGATAGTATCCAACAAAAAATGAGTGTTTGTGTTGTTCATTTGATCTTTGTGTCAAATGAAATTGCTTAACCTATTATGTTGCTTTCTCCTGATATAACCACCTGCTCGTTCCGCAACGTGCACGTAGTCATTCAAAAAATTATATACAGTTGTGAAAGTTCACATTCTGCGGAAACAAGTAATTTTTTCACCATGTTTCCGCACAATTTTTTTTCATGTTTCAAACAAACAAAAAACGAGATATTCTCATGCATATATTCTCGTCAATATTTGCTCTTTCTACGGACGTATTTATTGTCCTCAGAGCAGTAATGATTACTATAGCAGAGCTAAAATTTTTGTCAAGTCTTTTTTCTTTTTGCTATTTATACGTTATTCACAGATTGTACACACTGCACTAAATCAGTATAATTCTGACACTTTTTTATGCTAATTTATGTATCTATTTTCACTTCGAGATTAAATTGTATCATACAAATATTATCTCTGCAACATTTGTATACTACATCTATTCTACATGCGAAATTTAAAAAAATTTATATTTTTTTTATAATCTTATAGTACGTTTAGGCTAAAAAAAAACGGTCACAGTATCCAACTATGACCGACTCGCTCGTTTATTTAAAACCTACAATTGTTCACTCGCATTTCGCAAGTATGCTTGATATGCTTCGATGTGCTCACATCCTTCTTGTAAGCATTGTTCTTTCTTACATTTCTTGCACGCGTCAGGTATGTCAGGTTTCTTGTTTTTCTTTTCTTCCTTAATTTGATGATTTTGTACCATGTACCACCTCTCACTCGCAAAAGAATTGATATTAAAACGGCAGATGTCCGATGCGTATCTTTACCGCATCGTTGAGCGCGTCGCGTGCCTGTAAACTTGCATGTGCAGCTGCATTAGCAAAATATTGCGCTTCGCACGCAAACTCATTGCTAAACTTTGGAAGATACGCATAGTTCGTAGCACGTGAATTATTCACGACAATACCAAACCCATCAGGATTGATTGATGCCACAGCACCAAGCGCACTACCTTTTTGCGCACCGAATCCAGGAACAAGTTTGAAAGCATCAGGAATTACATCACGCATAATAGTGGCATCTTCAGGATATGTCGCACCCATCACCACACCAATATTTGAGTAACCATAAGAACCTTTTGCATCCGCACCGAGATCACGCACTTGTTGCGCTAAAACAATCCATGCCCGCACATCATCTGAAGTCATCAATTGTTGGAGTTCAGCTTCAGGACTGAAGGATGTTTTATCTACAACAAAAATTCCTTTGCCCTCACGCGTCGCAACATCTTTGAAGGGTTCAAAATTCGGTTCCCCAATCCATGGCGTAATCGTGATCGCATCGATGTTATAAATCGATGGATGTTGCACAAGAGCACCTTCTTCACTGATAACATCAACTTGTCCCAAATGTCCATCTGCATATGCCTGAGCCGTATCACCGCCATCTTCCCGTTTGGCGTCTTCAATACAGATCATATCAAGAGTTTCGATGTACGCCGTAGTGCGCTCGAAAGCCTGCATACCATAATGGCCATATTTTTCATAAAATGCCATCTGTGGCTTGAAGCCCAGAGCAAATTCCGCAGTTCCATTGATAATTGCCATATTAAAGGCAACAATCACCTCTTCAACCGCACGAAATGGATGTTCTGAACGAAACTCATTCGCAGCCCACCGCAAAAGATGCGGCGGAAAATATCGCAGTTGAGGATCAAGTCCTACAATCAAGTACGATTTTCGTTCTTTGATTTGCTCAATTACTCGATCTGCAAAATGCTCTTTTCCAGCTATCTTTGGTCCAACCACAACTTCCATTCCTGCCATAGTCATTCTCCTTATTCTGTTTGAATTTTGAATTATGCCAATTGTTTGTAAAGGTCGGGATAGCTATTCCTGATCTGCTCCAAAAATTTCTTACTGTGTCCGACGCGCAGATCTATTGGCATACCCATCTTACACAGTGGACATTGATCCCTAGGATCTCGTGTCGCATCCATTTCGTAATTTACCGCTTCGATTTCCAACAAGGCCTGTGCAAACTGCAACTGATACTTATTGACCAAAGCCTCAAGACCGGGATTTTTGACACTCAATCGATTACACCCAGCAATCACTCCATATAAAATTCCATTTGATTGCAGAATAAAGTCCGCAGTGTCTCGCACACTTTTCGAAGAATTAATCACATCCTCCACTTGCATAATCTTTTTTCCAATAGCTCGTATGCCATGATCTTTATACCACGCATACGCATCACCATCTTTCACAAGCTTCAAAATATCTAAATTTTTTTCTGTAAAGATCGTCCAATAGTGTGCGATGAGAGTTGCGAGTATGTCGGCACCATACGGCGTTCCGACAATCGCTTCGATATTCTCTTTGCGACATTCATATGCCATTTGCATAGCAATCGGCCGTATCTGGATTGCCGTGAATAAATCACGAAAATTGATATACACATCTCCATGTCCACCAGCAGTGAAAACAAAATGTCCGGAGAGTGCCACTATCTGCTGTTGCAAATACTCTGACACACCCACAACACCTATTGTCGTAGCATATAAGGCTTGTTCACCTTTGCCACAAGACGATAAAACAGCTTCATCAATACGTGAATAGTTTTCCATCGAGTCCTCCATCAAATTTTTGCATCATTGCGCCACTCTTTCAATTGAAAACGAACAAAAACCTGCACCAATGCTATCAGGTTTGATTATGAAAGTCAAAAAAAATTACGTATTTTTTTGAGAATTTTACATAATTATTAACACTATTTATTACGAAATAATATTACAAACATTTTTTTATCCTTCACATTATAAAACCTCACAGTCACAATATGCGGTTTTATTTTCTAAATACGCAAATTTATGAACTCATGACCGCGTCTCGATCATGCAATCTTATGAACAATCAGCATCAACGTTCGCATGCACGTATACAATCATTCTAGCTCCTCCATAATCAAAATCCCCTTCGACTGCACATCCTCCATGAACGGCTATTCTCACGTTATTATAATCATCACTTTTTTAAAACTTTATAAGACGGCGCAAATGCCTCTCATCACGAGAGAAATCTGTGGATAAAAACTTATTCACAGACTCCTTTGCTTCATCAAGTGAGATAAAACGTGCACCGAGTGATAATACATTTGCATTATTATGTTCACGCGACAGAGTGACAATATTATCCGTCCCACCATAATACAGAGCACATCGTGCACCTTTGATACGATTTACTGCCATCATTTCGCCTTGTCCTGACCCGCCAAAAACGATGCCAAATTTTTTGACATCCTCCTTTGCATCTTGTGCAACAGCCTGTGCAACTGGTGTAATAAAGTCTGGATAATCGTCTTGTGCATTAAAAACTTCAGCACCGAGGTCTACGACATCATACGTATTTTCCATCAAAAATTTTTTAATCTGTTCTTTCAATTGAAATCCCGCATGATCCGCACCAAGATAGATTGTCATAAACTTAGTTATTAAGTTAAAAGTAAAAAATTTTTAAAGCGAATAACGTCATGTCTTTAGTTATTAGCATATTAGTCAGTAGCGAGTAGTATACGTTTATATACAGGTTTTCTCTTCTCCTCCGTAATTCTTCTTGAGATATTCATGCGCAGAAAGGAGTGCTTTGATTGCATCACCGACTGCAATATTATTTTGTCGATAAATCGTATTGGTCACATCTCCTGCTGCATACACACCCGGGCAACTTGTCTCTTGTGTTTGCGTATTCACGATAATATTATTCCATTGATCCTTATCGACGATGTCACCTACGATCTCGCTATTTGGCACAGAACCGATTTCCACAAAGATTCCTCCGACAGAGATTTCATGTACGTCATTTGTTGCACATTTTTTATATCGCAATCCTGTCACCATTTTGTCACCCAACACCTCCACTGCATCAGACCCGTAGACCACTTCCACTTTATCCGATGAAAATACTTTTTCCTGTGTCACAGGATCTCCGCGAAGCTCATCTTTATTTTCTTTGCGAGCAATGAGATATACTTTATTTGCGTATGCCAAAAGATCTACCACTGCTTCCAATCCGCTATTTCCACCACCTACGACAGCTACATCCTTACCACGAAAAAACGGCGCATCACATGTTGCGCAAAATGCAACACCTCTACCTTCAAATTCTTTTTCACCTGGGACTTCCATCCTACGATGACGCCCACCCGAACACACGATGACTGATTTTGTATGATATGTTACTCCGGCAGATATGACATCAAAAGTATTATCATCTTGTTTGATGACTTGATCGACATTTCTCCCCACAAAAAGATCAATACTATTCTTTTGTGCTTCGAGATGCTTTTTGAGCTTGATCGCAAGATCCGGACCGCTGATAAGTGACTCACCAATCCAATTCTCAATTCCATCAGACACAACTGATTGACCACCGATTTGATTGGCAAAGAGTGCAGTTTTGATCTGTTTACGCGCAGCATAGACACCAGCAGCTACTGCTGCAGGACCGCCTCCTATAATAATTGTTTCGTACATTATTTTTGAAATCGCTAATTTTTATCTTCACATAATAAGCGACAAGAATATACTTGTCGCTTATAAATTCAAAGACAAATTATACACCTAAAAGATTCGATAACTGCACTTGATCAAAACCAACCAAAATTTCTTCTTGTCCGTCCTTATTGATAATAATCACTGGCACACCCATTTGCCCTGTTTTTTCTACCATTTCCTGCGCTTTTTGTTGATCTACTGACACATCGATTTCTTTGTATTCTACACCTTTTTCTTGCAAAAAATCTTTTGCCAGAGTGCAATATCCACATGTCGGCGTGGAATAAATTGTGACTTCTGCCATATATTTATTTATCATGTGCTTCATAGAGTCACTATGCAACACACTATGATTTAATTAATTGTTACTACATATTATATTAACACAATACGTATTTTGCACAACCAGTCTTTCACTATCCATTCACTTTTTTACATACCATTTACATATGTATCTTCACAAGAGGTATTGGATGATATTTTTTCATGACTAGGTCTTACTGTGGTTTTTGCATAGACATATGACTTTATAATCATCACATTTATAGCTTTTTATTTTGAGATGCTCTTGACTAAAGACGTTTTTTGACACATACTGAGTGATGTATAATATCTGTTTTGGTAGCTCAATTGGATAGAGCGTCTGGTTTCGGCCCAGGAGGTTAGAGGTTCAAGTCCTCTCCAGAACACAAACGAAAACTACAGACATTCTGTAGTTTTTCTTGTATACGATAGAAATTTTTTTTACTTATAAAAAATATCTTGGTAATCTTGCTTCTCAGCAGAAAACCTTTCCTTTCTTTTTTGAACTCTCTCTTTTATGATATCGAATTGCTTTTGATTAAATGTGACTTCGCTTTTCTTTTGATTGACATAAGTGGTTTTTTCTTCACCCGTCAACTCTTTAGTATAAACATATTTATACCACACATTTCCCACAATAATCATCACTATAACGAGAATAAAGAATAAAAAAAATGGAAAAATCTTTAACCACCGGTCATGAATAAAAGTAAAGAATATTGCAATATTACTTTTTGGTTTATTAAATGTATCACGTCCATAAATTCCGAACATAAAACTATTATTATTTGCTAACCTCTTGTAAATAAAATGCAACAACTATTTCTGATTTGATCAAGTCTTTTCTCATCTCAATTTCAGGCACATCTTCATCGATATTTGCATTATTCTGAATTGGTAACGTATCTGTGGTTTTTACTATTTTGATCGAAAGCACATCAGAGATATAATCCATATTTTCTATCTTCTGCACAAATGCAATGAGATCACTATAATTTCCCGTAAGAGACATTGTCATCAAAATATATTTTTCAGATTGTGGTTGTATTTTTACCTTTTTTTCATTTTTTTCGACTGCCTTCGCCTCCACTTTTGCATCAGTTTTACTTACAGAAAGTGTAACATTTTTATTTCCTGTATCAGCAGCTAGCTGCTCTAGGATTGCAAATAATTGCACCTTTTCATCATCATTATCCGGCAACAGAACTGTCAGGATTGACTCATTATCATGAATATATTGGGCATCTTTTTTGAATGTTAATATATTTTGCAAATATTCCGATGCTAACTCCCGATCCATCTGGGTTTGTTTGAGAGCAACAGACTGTGTCTTGATCATCATAAAAATTCCATATGACTCTACGATGGTGCCGATCGCTCCACAAAACAGCAAAAAGACAACACTTGTCTGAATATAATATTTTTTGATAAATTTCATCATATTATTTCAAGCAATCCAAATTAACAATAAACGTCATCGTAAATTTCACATTTTTTGGTACAGCAAGATCTGACTCTGGCACTACCACATCCGCAAAGCACTTTATATCATTTTGTCCAACCTCTCTAAATCGTTCTTTGAGTCGTACGACATCTTCACGAGTTTGTGCCACTGCATGGAGAGAAATTTGATTGTCTGCAGTCGTGATATCATCAACAATTATGCTTTCATCGATATTTTCACTGAGCATGATAAGTACATGTGACCAATTCAAATGATCATCGAGTGTCTTTTGCTCACTCTTAAGAATTTGATGTACTTTTTTGAACTCACCGTGAATATCAATGATATCCTGATATCCGTTTTGATCTATCAGTGTTTTCTCTACATCTTGTAATAACCCGACTTCAGATTTTAATATAAAATAGATCGCAAATAAACTCATAATCGCAATACCAAAAACGATCAAGATGTATATTTCTTGTTCAATGATCATGCGAAACAGTTTTTGCATATGCAAATGTTTTTTCTGTTGCTCTGGTAATAGATTAAAACGAATTTTCATATATTTATAATTGCTTTGTAGCTAAACCGATTACAGTTGCATACTGCACTGCTTCCTCACGATTGATTGGGGGCACACTTTTAAACTTCAGGTTAACCCATGGATTTCCTAGCTCAATATTATAACCCAAACGTCTGGAAAGATACGGTGCAAGTCCGATCGTCTTAGCACCGCCACCACACATAATGATACGGTCAACCGCTTTTGAATATGTCATGCCTGAAAGATAAAAATCAATAGATTTTTGTGCTTCAACTACAAAATTCTCCAATACAGATTTCACTGCTTGAAACAAATGATCATTTTTTAATACCGACCCAATCCCATATGCGATCTTTATATTTTCTGCCTCCCTATATGTGATACCAAACGTTTGTTCGATCGCTTTTGTCATTGACTCTGCAGAAAGTGGGATGCTAGACGTGAACACAGGAATATTATCCACCGTAATCACAAAGCTTGTGTTTTTATCCCCGATATCGATGATCATTGTCGTCACACCTTTTTCATCATTTTTGAGTAAACTCGTTGCTTTTGCTACTGGCTCCAATTCAAAACCATACGCAGAGAGTCTTGCTTCATGTAATAAATCGATAAAATCATTGATATATTTCTTTGACACAGCGACAATGATCACGTCCATCTGTTTTTCGTTTTTTGTCAATTTTTGATGAAGTATCTGCCAATCATAATATACTTGATCGATTGACAATGGAATCACCGCTTCGATTTCCCATTTGATTGCCTCCATTACTTCGATATCTGTCATTTTGGGTAATGTCACAATACGCAAAAATGATTTTGATTCTGGCAAAGAACAGATGACATTTTTTGTCGTAATACCAGCTTTTGTACATGCACGTTTGATGGCACCAATCATATTTTTTTTATTGACGACTTCTCCAGCGACGATTGTCCCTTGTGCCAAATTTTCAGACGCAAAACCATATACACTATCATGCTTTCCATGATGTGCCATCTGTAATACCTTGACTGATAATTCACTGATATCCAGACCAAAGTACGGTGGCGTCGGATCAATGATTTTTTTGTTTAAAATTGACATTGTATTTTTTTATTTTCTACACATAAATGATATCACACTTTTGCATGACGTGCCTATTTTACCTCCTCCCATAGATCCACTGCATATGTACTCCCAGTAGGGAACATCGGCGGCGGACTATATAAAAGATTTCCATCAAAAAACAAATTACGATTTTGAAATCCGAGAGGCCTATTTGCTCCATCACACCAGACTGTACCGATATAGCCAAAGTTCATACGTGTATTCGTTGCGATTGCGCCATACAGTGTGATCGTATCTTTGCAATCACTCCAGTTATTACGACCTACACGACCATACTGTGATAAAAGCACTGCATCGATATTTAGCGTTTCTAGATCACTTCCACTCGGCGCTGTATGTTGACCTTCACTATAACGCACCAATTCTATGTTTCCTTCAGCCGACAACCCTAAAACACAATCACTATCTCGTTTTTTATAATCAATATCAGCCATACCGATAAATATGCGTGGGTTAACCGATCCCGAATCATGCGCAGCAATCGTCAATTTTACGCCCTCTGGAAGGGTGCCTTCTATCCACACATTATCTTGCACATATACAATCCCAGCATATGGATCACCGCCTGCAGCCACTCCAATATTTTTGATTATTGGTGCTTCATCTACACATGTGGTCACATCGACCCATTTCCACTTTTTACCAACTTTTTGCCATTCTTGTGTGATTGTGCATGTTTGTGCAAATGTTGGCGTAAAATCACTATTATAGCTCTCCACCCTACGCACCTCCATTGTCCCCTGCGTAGGATGTGTCGCATCCGTTTTCAAAACAATGTAGCGTCCCTCTTTTGAATTATCAAAAAACATGTCATCCACAATTGCAATATCTCGCATTTCATTAAAATTTGATGTAATACTATTAAAATCCTGCACTGGCGTCGGATATCTTTTTCCTGCTCGAAAAACATATGATCCTAGTGTAGAATTATATCCACTACTCCAACTGGTCCACACACCTGGCCTTGTCTGCCCTGTATCCGGATCTATATACGTCGTTTTTGAGCTCGTAACAATATTATGCGCGACACCATCAAATTGGAAACCCCCATTCACATGTATCGGACCATATACAACTGTTCCTGAACTCAAACGCGTATCCGCATTAGCAAGAATTGCAAATTCACTCCATGATGGTTTCCGTTGTCGCGCGCGAATTATGCGTTTTTTTGTAACCCCTCCTGATGTCGCAGTGCCCTCTGACTGAATATGTAGTACCGTCGAATATGTTTGCGGTGGTGTGATGCAAATTTTATATTGACCGATGCCCTCATAATTAGCCACATACGCCTCTGTTCCGTCACCATCACCATCTACCGTATCTGGATCATCACAATCTCCATCACCATTATCATCCATACCCAATGGATTACCATCCCAAAAATCCTGCACTTGACTCGAAGTTTTGCCTTCGATATTGTGTGCGAGATACCAACGATAAAAAAATACACCCGCTTCCGCCACATGAAATGCCTGCTCATCTGGTTCGAGAGAAACATTATAACGTACATGAGACGTTACAAACTGAATTGTCCCTGCAAAAAGGACACTTGCTGCAGAGACCATCATCAGCACATAAATAAGAGCGGATCCATGATGTATGCGAGTATAAAGCTTTTTCATATTTTTTTATTATGTTGGAATCTTATTAAAATCTGCAAGATTACGTATAACTGCAAATGATTGGATACGCACATTATTTGGTGCTTTGAGAGGATCTGGATTGACAAAAAGGAGAATTTTTACCATCTTTACAGCACTTGGATCAGCAGGTGTCGCGAGAGCTTTTCCCGTGATATCACTATACTTATATATCGCGCCAGTGTCACCATAATATTCAAATGTCGGATAACCAGTTGATTGATTGACGATATAACTTGCAGCTTCCTTGATTATCTCATCGCCATTCGCATATGTCGGTGGCACAACAGCCAAATTCGGTTCACGCACGCCCATTTTCAGTTTTTGGTTATCTATAAAATAATGTATACGCTCTGCTACACCGTCATCATCATAATCCATATAAAAAGTGATTTCATGCCTATCTGCTAGGACAATCGGAAATGCACCGTTTTCTGCTGGTCGTGCTGTTCGTATATCTTGTGTCATTTGCTCGATGCCACGACTCGACACAAACGAGGCAATTCCTATTTCATAGGTAAATTGATGCATGCGCCACACGCGAATGAAAAAAAGACTGGAGCCAAGCATTACTACAGACATAATGCCAATCACTACAATGGTCTCTACAAATGTCACACCATGAAAATTTCTCATATAAAAACTAAATTTTTGTCAATATTATATCGTCAGGCTTTTTAATCTTATCTTTTGTTGTTTCCACCGTGACAACCTCATCTTTAAAACCGGCAGCGATGACAGTTATCTCATACGACGCATTATCTTCCAATGGTATAATATTATGTGGTTCATTTACATCTCTTGTTGGGAAATACGTATACCCGTACATATCTGTTTTTTGCATAATATCATATATTGGAGGTTCATTATCATCATACATATATACACTCGCATCATTGACGGGCACACCCTCAGCATCAACTACGCGCACGAGAATACTCGTATAATCATTTTTTACAACGATCATTTTTGCTGCAACAGTAGTCCCAGCATCAACAGTGATATTCTTTGGATTGGTTTCCACACCAGGAGTCATCTTCCAAAACGTATAGCCAGGTTCATCTAGATTAAATGAAAATAATCCCGGGTTTGTATCATCATCACTCGTAATCGTTCCACTATCGTTCGTATCTGTACGAATTGTTGTATCACCACTTGCATTACTCACAAGTGTATCATCATCGAGATTGTAGATGTCAGGATCGGTATAAGATGGATTCGCATTTAAATTTGTGCCCAAAACACGACCACCTCTCACAGAAAAATCGACATTTCCCACAGCATCACCTAACGGATCTTCTGTTTTCACCGTGAGATTCGCGACAGATTTGATAATAAAAGCCACACTCGTCATGTCTCCATCAGTAACACTTTGATTGATATACCGTGGATAATACGACACATCGCCAGCTGTTGTCATTTGAATAGCTGGTGACACCTTAGTTGAGATTGTCCCATATCCATCCTTTTTTACTGTGATTTTATAACAATCTGCACATGCCGGCGCACCAATATACATAAAATTACCCGTTGCATCCGTCTTTACTTCCGTAGTATGTGCACCTTCCACAATCGTAATATCTGCATTTGCAATTGCATTTGCATTCTCATCTAAAACATTGATTGATAGAATTCCACCAGATTCAATTGTCTCCAATCCACCAGGAGGCACAAATTGTGAAATGAGGTGCACGCGCTTACCAGAACATTCATTGCCGTATTCTGCGATACCTCGTGAATACGACGCATCTACGCATTTATCCCAGATTATTGAAACACCTACACGTTTATAATCATTTGGAATCACATCCGTACTATTCGATCCCCTTCCATCCAAAGGATCATCTACATAAAATACCGATGTGACAATACGAAATCCCATCTCATTAATTACAACATTTTCATCTGCAACGATACTCCCGAAAGGTGCATTTGTTGTCGTACCCACATTGGCATATGCGAGATTGCGATAATGTTCCATGCGTTCATTAGCAAGTGATACCGCTGCACGACGTTGCTTACCATCCGCCATATGCAATGTGGTCTGTGTAAAAATTTTATAGAACGTCACAACTAAAATACAAAAAATCATAAGTGCTACTAATCCTTCTATAAGTGTAAAACCTTTTTTATGTCTAAATATCATATGCGTCATTTTTAAATATTTTCCAAAACACTATACATCGGTTGCAACATTGCAACTGCAAAAAATCCTACAGCACTACCAATCACAAGCATCAAAACAGGCTCAATAATTGATGAAAGATTTTTTGTAATCTGATTTACTTCTTCCTCATAAAATTCTGCCAGCTTGACCATCATATCCTCTGTCTTACCTGTTTCTTCACCGACACGGATCATCTGTGCTACTATAACGGGGAAAATTACCGGATATTCTTCGATGACAGAAGAAAGTTCGATACCGCGCTGGATTTTATTACGTCCTTCCATAACGGCTTCTTTGAAAAATGTATTTGTCAATGTGTTTGCCACAATATTTAATGAATCTATCACAGACACACCACTATGCAGGAGTGAACTATAGATACGAGCAAACCGTGCACAATTCACTTTGATCACGATATTTTTTAAAATCGGCATTTTGAGCAATGCAAAACTCACTGATTTTTTGCCAATATCTGTTGACGAAAAAACCTTTATGAATATCCCTATACCAACAAGCCCTACGATAATAAGAAATCCATGATTTTGCAAAACATCACTCAATGCGATAATAAATCGTGTTGGTGCTGGAAGCTCAACCTCCATATCACCAAACACACCTAAGATTTGTGGGAGAATATATGTAAGCATGATCACACCCACAATAGCCATAGCAAAAATGATTACTGCAGGATAAATCATCGCTCCACGAATCTTTGATTTCAATTCATGCTCTTTCTCCATTTGGATCGTAACAATATTCAATGATTCATCCAATGTTCCACCAATCTCACCCACGCGGATCATATTCACAAAAAGATCGCTAAAGATCGCTGGATATTTTGCTAATGCGTCACTAAGAGTGAGTCCTTTCTGGACATCTTTATAGACATTTTCCAAAACGGCTTTAAAATGTTTGTTTGTTGTTTGTACGGCCAAGTTCGATAATGCACGTGCAATCGTGAGTCCAGAGGAAATCATCACACTCAAATTTCTTGTAAAAAAAAGTTTTTCTTTTAAACTCACTCCTTGGAGACGATCAAGAAATCTGATGTGTGGTTTATGATTTGCATCTTCCTGTCGCTCGATCGATGTCACGATAAAACCATCTGCGCGCAGTTGCATCGCGAGATCTCGTTCATTTTTTGCATCAATCTCGCCTGACTTTGGCTTTCCTTCTATGCTTTTTGCTGTATAAAGATATTTTGACATATATTATATTATTCTCGTGTAACACGCATTACTTCTTCGATACTCGTTGCTCCTTGTGTAATCTTATAAAAACCATCTTCTACCATGGTCATCATACCATCTTCACGCGCCTTCTTCTCCATCACTTCAGACGTTGCATTTTGTGTGATCAATTTTTCGATCGCATCTGTAATCTCAAAAACTTCATAAATACCACTACGTCCTTTATATCCTGTCCCATTACACATTGAACATCCATTTGGTCGGTATAATTCGATATCAGTAAGTTTTGTACCATTTTTCAATCCACCTGTACGATAGAGTGTCGCGAGAATTGCATCGAGATCATAACTCTTTCCCAATACTTCTACTTCCTTTGCATCTAATTTGTATGGTTTGCGACATTCTACACACAATCGTCGCACGAGACGTTGTGCGATCACAATGTTTGTCGTCGATGCGATGAGAAATGGCTCCACGCCCATATCTACCATACGTGGAATAGCACCTGCTGCTGAGTTTGTATGTAATGTAGACAAGACGAGATGTCCAGTCATCGCAGCATGAATTGCGATTTCAAGTGTTTCTTTATCTCGGATCTCTCCTACCATGATAATATCAGGATCCTGACGTAAGAGCGCTCTGAGTGCAGCAGCAAATGTCATGCCAATCTTTGCGAGTACTTGTGTCTGGTTTATGCCTTCCATACGATATTCCACAGGATCCTCTACTGTAGAAATATTCACATCTGGAGAATTTAATATATCCACTACTGTATATAATGTCGTTGTTTTACCAGATCCAGTTGGCCCAGTTACGAGGATCATACCGTTTGGTTTTTGAATTTCACGATGCACTGCTTCGAGACCTTCGCCATACATGCCCATCTTTTCCAAAGTCAATCCATGTGACGTTTCATTGAGGAGGCGCATAACGATTTTTTCTCCATCAAATATCGGGAGAATACTTACACGAAAAGAAATCTTATAATCTTCTTTCTCGATTTTGAATCGTCCATCTTGCGGCAATCGATGTTCATCCAACTTCAAATTTGATAGCACTTTAATACGCGCAACAATACCTGATAATGCATTTTTTGGAAGTGTCATCGCTTGACGCAAAATACCATCTACGCGATACCGTACGATTACATCTTTTTCTTGTGGCTCAATATGAATATCCGATGCGCCATCCAATATTGCATGCTTGAGGAGTGTATCCACAATACGCACAATTGGTAAATCTTCTGCAATCTTTACGAGATCTTCATCATCAGATCCTGATCGGACCTCATCACTTGGGATGATATCACCAAATTCCGCTTTAAGACTCTTGTTATATTGCTTGATCACCGTACGAAAACTATCTTCTGTAGTCAAATACGGCATGATTTCCAACTCGGTTTTCTTTTTCAAAAAATCAATGATCTGTAAATTTTCTGGATCAAGCATCGCAACTTTCAATGTGTTGCCACTCTTTTCAAATGCAATCACCTGAGATTTTTTAGCAACTTGTTCTGGAATAATACTCAATATTTGACCAAGTATATTTTCCTTTGTAAGGTCGACAAAAGGATATCCTAAAATAGCCGCTTGGATTTTTGCAGATTGTACACGATCCAAAATATTTTGTTCCACTAAAAGCTCACTGAGTTGCACATTGTCCTTTTCTGCTTGCGCAAAAAACGGATCAAGTACTGACTGATCAATAATGTTATTTTCAATAAGATAATCACGTACGTGTGAATTTTCTATTTTCATATTTTTTGATTTTTGTATCTTCATATATTATACCACCAAAAAAAGAAAAAATAAAACAAAAAATGCACATGAATCATTCATGTGCATTTTTATCTCATGCATGGCTATTTTATCACAAGACTTCGACGTTTTATCAATCAACAAATCCAGAAGTCTCATTGTGATATTACATCATACCACCCATACCACCCATGCCTGGCATACCACCACCCATACCCGATGATGCGTGACCATGTTCTTCTGGTTTATCCGTGATCACCACTTCCGTCGTAAGAAGCATCGAAGCGACAGACACTGCATTCTCGATCGCCGTACGCGTCACCTTGAGAGGATCAATGATGCCAGATTTGATCATATCTTCTTCAAAATGATCCAACGCAGCATTATAACCATAATTTTTTCCTTTGCTTTCTTTGATTGTATTGAGGACAACTGCGGCATCACGCTCACCAGCATTTGTCGCAATTTGTTTGAGTGGTGCCGATAGCGCATTGAGCAAAGCCTTATAACCTGCACGAAATTCGCTGTTTTGTGTTTCATCTACTTTAAGTGCCATTGCTGCTTTGACAAGAGCAGTTCCACCACCTGCCACCACACCTTCTTCGACAGCAGCCTTTGTTGCTGCGAGCGCGTCTTCTAATTTATGACGAACATATCCCATCTCTGTCTCTGTGACAGCACCTGCACGAATAACAGCAACACCACCAGAAAGTTTTGCGATGCGTTTTTGCATTTTTTCTTTTTCATATTTTGACTTTTCAGCTACCATTTGTCGTGCGATTTCCTCAGCACGTGTCTTGATCGCTTTTTTGGTGCCTTTGCCATCCACAATAGTTGTTGCATCTTTCGTTGCAACTATTTTTGCCGCACTACCCAATACTTCAAGTCCGACATTTTCCATTGTCATGCCTTTTCCTTCTGTGATCACTGTCGCTCCTGTGACGATTGCGATGTCTTCTAATACCTCTTTACGTGTATCACCATATTCTGGAGATTTAACAGCAAGCACATTCAATGTGCCACGAAGTTTATTCACCACGAGAGTCGCCAAAGCTTCTCCTTCGAGATCTTCACAGATAATTACAATGTCTTTCTTTCCGCTTTGAGCAATTTTTTCAAGCAATGGCAAAATATCAGAAATTGCCGAGATCTTTTTATCCGTAATGATCACAGCTGGATTTTTGATCTCTGATTTACGTGATTCTGCATCAGTGATCATGTATGGTGAGACATATCCTCTATCAAATTGCATACCCTCCACAATATCATGTGAGAGTCCTACTGTTTGTGATTCTTCTACTGTGATCACACCATCTTTACCCACCTGATCCATCACATCAGCGATCATCTGTCCCATTTCTGCATTTTCTGCACTGATTGTCGCCACTTGTGCGATTTCCTCTTTATTGGATACTTTTTTTGAATTCTTTTGTAAGATCGCAACAACATCATTTTTTGCAGCCTCGAGTCCTTTGCGAATACCAATCGGATTGATACCCGTCTCTACAAATTTCAAACCTTCCATCACGATTGCCTGCATCATGATCGTGGACGTAGTCGTACCATCTCCTGCAGCATCATTGGTTTTATCAGCCACTTCTTTGATGAGGTTTGCTCCGATATTTTCGAACTTATCCTCTAACTCGATTTCTTTTGCGATTGACACACCATCATTGGTCACAGTCGGTGCACCAAATCCTTTATCGAGGATCACATTGCGTCCTTTGGGACCAATTGTGATCTTGACTGCATTAGCCACTTTATCGATACCAGCCACCACTCTTTTACGTGCATCAGCACCAAATTCTACTTGCTTTGCCATATTGTTTTTATTAATGGATTATTTGATTACATAATATAATGAGTTAGCAATCTAATGATGAGAGTGCTAATCCTCTATCCATTGTACCGAAACCATAAACTTTGTCAATAATATACGCCCATTCATCTTTATAAGACATTTGAGATTTATACAGCATGGATATCTATCATGATATAATTTCAAAAAATATAATGAATATCAATTATTATGCGCAACAAAAAAAGTTGTAAGGCTACACCCTTACAACTTTTACGTATATATACGATTCAAGATAAACTGCTTAATTTTGGCGACCTTCAATAGCTGCTATGAGGACAGCTGCTGCAACACCTAAACGCAAGTCGATATCCTCAACCTGCCACATTGTCAGATCGATTTCCAGTTTATAAATAAAAGGATTAAATCGTTGCCTAATATCCACCATCTTCACACCACGAATCATCATATCATAATTTTGTGGAATCAAACTCATAAGTAATCGGCGCACAAGTGCCATTGCCATCGAATCTTCTATACAAATACCGACCTCCTGCTCATTTTTATCCATAATCGTCCATTCATCACGCACAAAAGCATTCCAACCCTTTCGCTTGAGCGTACCAATTCTTTCTCCCGTCTTACTATCCACGACATCGTACGCTGCCGAGAAATCCAAAATTGCACGTGCTTGGATCAATAAAACTTCCTCTGTTTTTTCTTTATTTGTATAGAGGCGAATATCTTCTTTCAATTTAAATGCTTTTTGTGCAGCATGTAGTACTACGTTATTATGTACATCAAATATATCAAAGCTCGCACCCATGAATTTAAAAACTTTTCTTCGAAGTATGTATTTCTCTTTTTGGATCATTGTGATTATTTAATGATAAACTTCTTTCACTATTACTATACAACATTTTGTATATAAAACAAAAAAGGAAATGGATCAGTTGATCCATTTCCGCAAAGTTTTACCATATGATTCATCGTCATTTTTATAGAGTCCACTCCTGTCCAGCTCCGATAATTGCCCATAAGATCAGAGGTGGCAATATGAGCAAAACTAAAGCTATAGAAGATTCCCCTTGCCAAAAAAGACTACCCACCCCACATAACCAGACTATCACAGCTACTACTGAAAAAATAAGTGCTGCACCTATTATGTAATTGAGACACTTTTCTCTGACCCTTCTCTGTCGTCCAAAATCAGCACACGCCATAATCTCTGTCCCTCCATGATATTATTGTTAAACAACGCAATGCCTCCAAACAGTGAGAAAATACATCACATCAGCCATAATCACAAGAAATTATACTTGTGTATTATATAATTGTACCTCATTTGTAGAATGATGCAAAAATTTCAAAAAATCTTCTGTAGCAATCTTTAATGACGCTGTATTGCGAAACGGATGAAAATGCACGAAATCACTTTCAAAGATTTCCTTATCAACTACGACACCAATCTCTTTTGCATTCTCATGGATGAGCCCAAATGGCGTCACAGATCCTGGCGTAAGTCCAAGATAGTTTTGCAATCGCTCTTCTGAAGCAAAACCCATCTTACGATGTTCACCCAAAAATTCAGCAAGATGAGGGATATCGAGATTTTTTTGTGATTGTAAAATGACGAGATACTGTTTTTTCCCGCGACGATTTTGCAAAAAAATATTCTTACAATCCACACCCATATCATGCTCACGATAAAAACTCCCCGACGCCTCCACCGTCCCAAACGCTGGATGCTCGAATTTTTCATACCCGATGCCCAATTCTTCTAAAATCCTATATAATTTTTGTTCGTACATATATTTTACTATTAATCAGAAGAAGTACGTTCATTTATATATTTTTTCTACAATTTGTCATTTTTTAATCCAGCACAAATAGTAACAAAAAAATTCAAATTTCACTTTTGTTATTCACTCCTCAACAACTAGCTGCCAACTAATCTACACCTTAAATTCCACCACATCCCCATCCTGCATGATGTAATCCTTGCCCACAGTACGGAGTACACCTGTGTCACGTGCTGCACTCCAACTCCCTGCTTCGATCAGTTTTTCCCAGTTCACCACATCTGCACGGATAAAGCGATCTTTGAAATCATTATGGATTGCCGCGCCTGCCTCTGGGGCTGTCGAGCCTTTTTTGATCGTCCATGCTCGCGTCTCTATTTGTCCTGTAGTTAGAAATGTCTGTAGTCCTAAAAGGACAAAACCTTCTGTGATGAGATCATGTAAATGTGATATCATACCGAGCTCCTCTGCCTCTTCTTTGCTCATGTCCATCAATTCTTCCTCGATCTTTATGTCGAGTGCAACATGCGGTCGTGCGAGTAGCTTCGGATTAAGTGTTGCATCGAGATCAGATACATTATATATATACATGATTGGCTTCATCGTAAGGAGACTCATTTCTTGTATAATCTTTTTTGTCGGCTCATGCGACATATCGATCTCCACACTACGTGCCAATTTTCCACTATCCAATGCATCCTTGATTTTCTGTACCACATCTTTTTGTGAAGTTGCATCTTTATCACCACCGCGAGCGAGTTTCTCTAATCGCACAACTGTTTTATCCACTGTCACCATATCTGCGAGCATGAGCTCCATCTCGATGATCTCGATATCACGCTCAGGATCGACAATATCGTGCACATGTGTGATCGTGTCATTGACGAAAACGCGCACCACCTGCACGATTGCATCTACCTGACGGATATTTGCCAAAAACTTATTGCCTAATCCTTCGCCAAGTGAAGCACCTTTCACGAGTCCTGCGATATCGACAAATTCGATAATCGTCGGCACGAGCTTGGTACATCCTGTCAAATCTGCCAATTTTTGTAATCGTTCATCTGGCACTGTCACCACACCCACATTTGGTTCAATGGTACAAAACGGATAATTACTGATATCCACTTGTTTTTGCGTCAAAGCTTTAAATAATGTCGATTTCCCGACGTTTGGCAATCCGACGATTCCGATCTGCAATCCCATATACTGTTTATTACATATAAAAATTCACTCTCTTCACTATACAGAATAATCACAAATAAAAAAAGCTCCAATGGAATATGTATCAGTCAAGAAAAAAAGAAGTTAAAAAATCTCACATGATCTTTATGTGAGATTTTTTATTGCAATTTAGTAACACTGTATGGAGAAAAACGATTTACGGCCTCGTCTCGATCACGCGTCCCGTACTACAATCTGCATCAGAATTACATGAGCTTGTACAATCTGATACCGAAGAAGCAACTTTAGGCGTTGCCTGACAACTTCCTTGGCTACTACATGATCGTGCAGTACACAGCCCTTGTACAAGCTTTGTTTTTTCGAATGTTTGGCGTGTACTATTTGCACCTGAACCACATTTTACATCTATTGTGCAAAGAGCAGTAACTTTCATTTTCGGTCCTATGAATGGAATATATATGACATCACTTTTACTTGATTCTGATACAAAGTTTGCACTTGCACCATTTATCTTGCAATCAATACTTCCTCGTGTATGCTCTTTTCCTGTGATTGTGATATATGCATTAATAGTGTTATCATCCTTCTTGAGATACAAATTAGTTGGGACATCGAGATCGATATCCACACATTTTGCCTGACATGTTGCTTGTGGTTGACACACATTAGTTGTAGCGCCACATGTCCAGTTCCAAACACTATCACCTGTTACATCTGTTGTTTTATCACCGAGACCACAAAGGTTTGTATTTGGTGTATTAGCACTTGTTGTGTTATTTGCTGATCCACATGCACATGGTGGTGGTAAAACTCTTTGTGCATTACACGTTGGTGCTACACCAGAGCAAATTGTGGACGGTGTATTACTACATGTCCATGACTTGTTACTTGCTGCTCCATATACGTTATTGTCGAAACTGATTGTCGAAGGTGTTGGTGTGCCTGCTGTGCATAGTGGTGTTGTCGGGGCTGCTGTTGTGAATGGATAATCTGACCGTGCAGCACTACTGTTGCATGCGCATGGTGGTGGTGTCCCGCGTGTTGCACTACATGCTGTCGGCGATGTGGATGTGCCTGTGCCAATCCCTGCGCAACCCCATGTGACTGTTTGTCCGTATCCTGGAAATGCCGGAGTTGAAGATGGTGTACCCGTACTACAGTAACTCCCACGATATCCTGTGGCATCCCATGTGTATGGACCTGCACATGTTGAGTTACATGCACCATTTTCTTTGCGTGGAGCACTGCATGATACATCATCTGATGTGGCATTATTATCGAGTCCTTTGCACTGCCATATCCATGTATTGCCACTGAGCGTCGGTGGAACAGGGCTCGCTGTACCAATTGCGCAAAGTCCCGCACTCGGAGCTACGCCAGATTCTACACCGTTTGCTGGACCACATGCACCGCATGGTCGCGTCAGCGAAGCATTTGCACAATCCGTTCCTGATTTTGACGACCATGTGACTGGAGCAATAGCCACCTGTGCACCCCCACTGCACACTGACCATCCTGTCAAACCGCTGATATAATAGCATGTATTTGTTGTCACCGTTTCCCAATGCCCATAAGAGTCGCTCCAGTTTGATGAGCCTGGCAAGCCTCCGTGACTATTAGAGCACCAATACCCATGCCACGGCCCACTGCAATCCCTGCTATATTCAGACCCGTTCTTCGTACATGCATAACAATAGTAATCACCGAAATCCGCAGGTTTCACATATACTGGGCCACAATGATAATTATCCGTTCCATCTGTGACATAATATGAACTCGATGATTGCACAAAGCACGAAGGATCACTTGATTGTTGATTTGGAGAAAGATTGCTCGGACATTGCGGTGAAGCGTCGACTGTCGTGGTAAATACACTCGCCAAAACAATGCTACATGCAAATATTATAATCCTTTTCATAAACATTTTATTTTAATGATTGATTAAATAAAGCACTTCCTTTTTTTTCGTATTCACCTTGTTTCACACTATCTCCCATTTGTCTATAATTATTTGCGATAGAATAATTTAAGTCTCCTTCCACTCCAGATTTAGCAGCCACCAGTAATGACACATCATCCTTGACCAAAGTTATTCCTTTCTGAGCTGCTTGAATTGATGCATCGTATTTCTCTTGCATATACAAAGCATGCGAGAGTGCGAGATATCCCATTGATTTTGTCGATGAAAGCTCGATTACCTTGCGTGCGGATGCTTCGGAACCTGTATAATTTTTTTCAAGCAGATCAATTCTTGCAAAAGTCACATAGAGATTTGAATCATTCGGTGTCAATGTTTTCGCTTTTAACAAATAATTTTTTGCTTGAACATAGTCTCGACTATTCATGAATATCATTGCCATTATTTGATAAGCCTCTGATTGAAATAATGGATCGATACTTTCCTTCGTAGTGACAATTTTACAATTTTTAATTGCTTCTTCTATGTTACCGTGAGAATATTGCAAATTACATAAATTGGAATATGTAAATGCGTATTCTTTTTTCTGATCCAATTCAGCCGCCTTATTGAAATCCACAATAGCCTCATCCATCTTACCAAAAATACGATAGAGATGCCCTCTCCCCGCATACGAAAATATATTACTCCTGTCAAGCTCAATTGATTTATTATATGCTGCCAATGATTGGTCATAATCAGGCTTAATTTCATAAACATACCCTTCTACGCGATATACTTCTGAGTTATTTACATCAATTGCTTTAGCTTTTTCTATTGCTGCAAGCGCTTTTGTAACATACAGATCTTGATTTTTCCC
>JBBQZC010000012.1:0-31369 GCA_038208115.1 Candidatus Moraniibacteriota bacterium | reverse complement strand
CTTCGCTCTTTTGCATAATGTCGGCAGCTTCGCTTTGTTATGCGATTCGCTTCGCGACATCGCATAACTTCAGCATATCAGTAATTTCCTTTCAAAAACTCTGTTTTTGACGTAAACTACAGATATGCTGCCGACATTATATAAAATTTTACTCACTCACTTAACCTAAATATATGACTTGTCCGTTTTGTGATCAAAAAGTGATAGGTGCACAATCATTTTATGAGAGTGAACATATCCGCGTATTCTATAATATTCGTCCTGCAAATAAAGGGCAGTGTGTCGTGGTACCCAAAAGACACGTCACGAACATTCGTGAATTGACCAAAGATGAACTGGTTGATCTTATTTCTGCTGTGCAGTTGGTTTCTCAAAAATATTGTGAATATTTTGAGCCAGTGGGTGTTAATTATGGATTCAATGAAGGTGGTTATGCGGGGCAAATGGTTGAACATTTTCATTTTCATATTATGCCACGTGCAGAAGGAGATATGGATTATTTGCCGGAATATCATTTGTTTCATAGAGATCCGAAGACAAAAAAAGACCTATCGATTGATGAACTCGGTCCGTTCGTTGATGAAATGAAAAATCTGTTTAAATAATTATAATTAAAAATATGATCGATCTCAAAGAGCTTTGCACATTTCTCGTCAAAGCAAAAAAATCAACATATGCAGCAGGGGATAGTGCAACAAAAATCGTTGCGTCTGACAAATCTACGACAATGATTTTTGAGGAGAGTGATTGGCGATATCAGGATAATTATTTTGGTGGAGAGCCATATGGTGGAAGAGAGGTCGTATTTTATCAAAACGAGCCAGTCTATATCATGGTGTATTATGGTTGGGTCACCGATACAGTGATTGACATTGCTGCAGTATATAAGGTATTGCAAGGGGCACTTATACACATGCCAGAAGATAGACCATTTCGTGGACCAGCGGAATATAGTCAGGGTGATTTGGTGTATAAAAATGTTTTTGATGGGGAGATTGATAATTTTTTTGGTGAGGAAATTATTGTGAATACCGACGGACAGGCGCTTTATAAAGCGAAATATATGGGTGGACTAGTCGATCAAAGAAGGTGAACATTAAAAAAAATAACCCTGGAAACAGATATGCTGTTTGCGCAGGGCTAGTATAGTAGTTTACTGGATTTTTTGAAGCACTACTTCTTTGGGATGAGGCTCCAATCTACATAAGAAATTCCATTTTCTTTGAGATTTCCGCAGATGATTGCAAAGAAAGGAAAAAGATTTGGGAGCAAATCGGGTCGGGAGTAAACAATGTCTTTGTAGACTTTTTCGAAAAGAGCGCTGTAAGTTGCTCCATGCGTTAAAGCGATACTGAGTTCGCAAGAAATGTTATTTCGCCGTTCTTTTGTGCAGGTGGGATTTGCGGCTTCGTTGAGGAATTCCATTATTTTCTTTTGATCCACGGTGTTTCTCCTTTAAAATTTCACGTTGAGTTTTTTAGTTGATTGACCACTTGTTAATTATTGTTATAAAAAGAACAATTTTCTATTATAACACATAAAACAAAATTTGTCAATTTCCTGTGCTCCAATTCCATTTTTAAGTGCATTTTTAAAAAAAACAAGGAAAATAAATTCCTTGTTTTTTCATTGTGTGTCCAGAGAGACTTGAACGTCGTTACACTCCTTTGAAACTCACGGCTTTCAATACCTCACCTAACGGCAAGCAGGTTTCCTCCAACGGAAAAATTGTCATTTTCCCGACACCTTTATATGTTCGCGTATAAAATTTTTTCACTATGTGCCCAGAGAGAGACTCGAACTCTCACAATGTTGCCATTACTGGATTTTGAGTCCAGCGCGTCTACCAATTCCGCCATCCGGGCATTATATAGTTTATAAAGTAGAAAGTGCAAAGTTCATAAAGTAGACGGAATGGTTAATGTGTCTACTTTTCTACTCATGTCTGATCGTCTTAATTTTGGAGTACTTGTGATATTATAGTATAATTGTAATATATTATCAAGAGTAGATGATACACAATGAATTATTAAGGAAAAGACCATCATGGCTCAAATTATTGCATTTATAAATCAAAAAGGTGGAGTGGGGAAGACAACAAGCGCGGTAAATACAGCAAGTTATCTCGCAGATATGGGAAAATTTGTGCTTTTAGTGGATTTGGATCCGCAGGGCAATGCATCATCAGGACTCGGCGTTGATCTGCAAACTGTAGAACATAGTTTATATTCTACGATGGTAATCGGTGGTAATGTGCGCGACGCAATCATCGGTACGGGCATGGATGGCATGCATCTCATACCAGCGACATCAGATCTCGCAGGTGCGAATATTGAATTGGTAGATGTGGAAAATCGTGAGTTTCGTCTATACGATGTATTGCGACCGATTCGTACTGATTATGATTATATTATTATTGATTCACCACCGAGTCTTGGTATATTGACGATCAATGGACTCGTTGCATCAGATAGTCTCATTATTCCTGTCCAAGCCGAGTACTACGCATTGGAAGGGTTGGGGCAGTTATTGGAGACGATTGGACTTATACAAAATAATTTACAGCCACAACTGGCAATTCTCGGAGCGGTAATCACAATGTATGATCGGCGCAATCGTCTTGCACGACAAGTTGTGCGAGAGATGCGATTGCATTTTCCGGGACATGTGTTTGATAGCATCATTCCACGAAGTGTACGTCTTGCAGAAGCACCGAGCTTTGGTCAATCGATTACACTGTTTGATAACTTTAATAAAGGTGCAAAGGCATATAAGGCTTTAGCAAAAGAAATAATTGCATTAGAAAAATAAATTATGGTTCAAAGGCACGGTTTGGGACGAGGATTATCTTCACTTATTCCACAAAAAATTGTAACAGATGATTCGGCATCACAAAAGAGCAATCACATTGTATCAGCAAGTGATCGTCGCCCTTTGATACAACCTCTGACTGGCACTGCTCCACAAGTCACGATAGATGAAAAAAATAATGATCGTGATTTTGTCGAAGAAGTACCGGTGGGCATGGTACGACCAAATTCACAACAACCACGCATGTATTTTGATGAGGTAAAATTGGATGAACTGTCCGAGTCGATCAAAACGCATGGTATATTACAACCACTTATCGTGATCCATAAAGGTGATCATTATGAGCTCATTGCCGGAGAAAGGCGATTGCGGGCATCAAAAAAAGCTGGTTTAAAAACTGTGCCTGTTGTGGTAAAAAAGGATATCGATTATGGTGAGCAAAAAAAACTAGAGCTAGCACTTATTGAAAATATCCAACGTCATGATCTTAATGTGATCGAAGAAGCAAAAACATACATCCGTCTCGCAGATGAATTTGGTTTGTCACAAGATGAAATCGCCGTGCGCTCGGGGAAGAGTCGACCATCTGTCGCAAATCGCATACGACTCATCTCATTACCGATCGAGATTCAGAAGAGTCTTATCAATGGAGATATCACAGAGGGTCATGCAAAAGTAATCCTCAGCGTCACTTTGCCACAAAAACAGCTTGCCTTATATCATATGATCATCGCGCAAAGTCTCACAGTGCGTCAAGCGGAAGATCAAGCACATCTCGTCAGTAATACAAAACATGCACGTCACTCAAAAGATAAAACGCCACATGCGAGACGATTAGAAGATCAGTTGACACGATATTTTGGCACACGAGTGCGCGTGAGTGAAAGTACGAATGGAGGCAATATTACCGTCTCATATTTTTCTGAAGAAGAATTAAAAAATATTCTTTCACGGCTAAAACTCGTTTAATAATTATCTTGAAAATCAATAAAAACAGAATGTTTATTCACATTCTGTTTTTAGTAAATTCTTTTGATGCAATATTATATTAATTTTCACTTTGAGCTCCAAAATACATATCTTCATTTCGTTGGTATTTCATGTAAGTACGAAAGTAATTTGCAACTTCAGTTGAGATCAATATTTCCTCCTTGTTTGATGCATTGTCGAATAGAGCGCATTTGAAAGTGTCGTGTCCACAGAGGTCGGCGTTGATTTCCATCATTTGAGCTTTGGACAGTGATGCAACTCTTTCTGCAACTTTTTCAGCCACTGATAAAACTTTTTTTGTGATTTTCTCATCAGCACCTGGAATTTTTACTGTGGTGTCACCAATTGCTATGACATCACATCCATCATCTGATGAATTTTTTACACTAATTTCTATAAGCTCTCCTTTTTCTATTTCTTTTTCTCGGTCTGGTGTGTGTGAAGGTAATGGTTTTATTGTTTCCATATGAATTTTTCATTATTTAATCTGATTATGTGTATAGGATATATGATATTGTGCTAATGTGCAAAAAAATATTTAGGATTTTTTTTGAAAAAACATCATATATATGATTGGTAAAATTCCCGCTGTGTTGAGTATGAAAATAGCGATGAACCAACCAAGTTGATCATTTTTTCCCGATTTCCACAAAGCGATGCCTTTCCATATAACTTCCCACATTACGAGGGGAATGAACCACAGGAGATTTGATGCTGCAAATAACGTGTCATCCATATTTTTTATTACTTATGATGTTAAATCAATTACAGAATAATGTATTTGAACAATGTTCGGTGATATTTCTTTTATATTTTTTATTGTCATATTTATTTCGAAATCATCATTATTAAACAGTGGGATGCCAGTCGCTAAAATCGTGGCATTGTAGTTTATTATGATTTCATCTACTAAATGTAATTTGATAAAAGATGTGTTTAATGATGGGCCACCAGAAAGAAGTGCTTTTGAATAATTTCTGTTTTCGACGATTTTCAACGCTTCTTGAGGTGATTGGCACATGGTAACGTTTTTTTCAGTAAATGCGTTATTTTTTTTAGAAACGATAATGAGAGATACGTCTTTCAAGCTGTCCAAGTAATCGTCACCCCAGGATCTAACAGTCTCAAATGTTTTGCTCCCCCAAATCAGATGGCCATATTTATTAGTGAATCCGAGTAGTTGGCCCCAGTTTTCTTTTGGTAAGAAATCCTCGTCCCCATTTTTTCGTGCCACAAAACCATTTGCTGATGTTGCCATAAATAAAGTTGCTTTCATCTGTGTATAAATTAAAATTTAGTTCAGTAGAGATGGATGCTGCATAAGGATAATCCTTTCATTACAAAATAGGTACACAAGATTATTTTAAAAAATGAGACGGAAATTGACCGCTATGTTCCAGCAGTAGAGTGTGTCTTTTTTGAAATGCTTTTTTAACTTCAGGCAGAACAATTTTCTTATCCCAGTCTTTCGTCGCTTTAATGATGTTATCATTCATTAAATCTTGGAAATCTTTTGAAGCATTTTCATACCACCACAATGAAAAAAATGGACCGATTAAATGAGCGGCACCATCTGCTGAAGATATAATTTTTACTTCAATTGGCGCGCGTTCGATTGCAATTTTTTTATCAATCAATTCTATATATGACATCGCTTTGTCAACAAATTGTATGGGTAATCCTAAAGATAATAATTTTGTTTTTCCACTAGTCAGCGTTTCATTGTGTTGATTGTCAAAGTTTAAAATTTTACCATAGTCATGAAGCCATACGAGAGTCATTACGAGGTCTCTATCTGCTTTTTTATAAATATCACACAGTTCTATGGAGATTTTTTCGACAATTTCTAAGTGATATTTCACAAACCATTTATGGTGTACAAAATTTGGATTGTGAGATGCTTGTATAACATGATCTTTGAATTGTTGAATCAGATGCTGCATAGTCTTTTTTGTTAAATTTTTTTCATTGTACAAAAAATCAAATTTCAGTCAGTTTGATTTTATGCTAAATTTTACTATTCTTTGAGTGTAATTACTCTTGCTCTTTTTGCGTGCGTTTGATTGCGCGGCGAATGGAACCTTTTGCGTTTGATGTTTTGACGAAATCGAGCCAATCAGTATTTGGCTTTTTTCGGTTTTTGTCTTTGATGATTTCGATGATCTGACCATTGCGTACGATGGAGTCGAGAGACGTCATCTTGCCGTCGACACGCGCACCAGTTGCTGTATTACCGACATCAGTGTGGATCATGTATGCGAAATCTACGATTGTGGCGCCTTCGGGGAGCTCGATGATATCACCATGTGGAGTGAATGCAAAAATATGATTTTTGAGAAAATCGACGCGCAATCCCTCGATAAACTCCTCAGGATTGTTGCCGAGATCTTTCTGCCAATCCTGTAATTGCTGGACCCATTCCACCTCTTTCTTTGATATGGTGTCTTTTTGTGGGAGGAAATAATTTTTCCAGCCTCTGTTCTTGCGGGATTCATAGAGCCAATGTGCAGCGATACCGAATTCTGCCTCATCATGCATCTTCTGCGTACGAATCTGGATCTCGAGTACACGACCATCTGGTCCAAATACAGTGGTATGGATCGATTGATAGCCATTTGGCTTTGGGAGAGAAATATAATCTTTGATTCGGCCGATCATTGGATGATATTTTTTATGAACGATGCCAAGTGTTTCATAACATGCAGCAATGTCAGAAACGATTATGCGTACAGCGATTAAATCATAAATACGATTGATATCCATATCATATTTCAAGAGTTTCAGATAAAGGCTGTAGATGTTTTTTGCACGGCCATGAATATCAGAAATTGTGATACTTTCGCTTTTTAATTCTCTCTTGATTTCCTCGATTGCTTTTTGTACATAGAGTTCTTTTTCTTTGACTTTTGTATTGCTGATGATTTTTGTGCTTTTATATTCATCGGGGTGTAAGTACATGAAACAAAGATCTGTCAATTCACCTCGAATCTCCCCGATACCTAATCGATTTGCGATTGGCACGAATATTTCCATTGTTTCACGCGCGATACGTTGTTGTTTGTCTGGACGTAAATATTCTAGTGTTTGCATGTTGTGCAAACGATCAGCGAGTTTGATGATTACTGTGCGAATATCGGATCCCATCGCTAAGAACATACGACGCCAATTTTCTAATTTGTATTCCTCCTTAGTTCCGCGAAGTTTGATGCGACCGAGTTTCGTAATTCCTTCGATCATTTGTGCAATATCTGGTCCGAATTTTTTTGAGATCGTAACTAGTGTTTCGCCTGTGTCTTCTGGTACATCATGCATGATGCCAGCGGCAATCGTTCGTGTGTCCATCCCGATTGTTGCAAGGATCCTTGCCGTAGATAGACAATGATGGATATACGGCATGCCACTAGCACGTATCTGATCTTTGTGTGCAGCATTGGCAAATTCAAAAGATTGGATGATCAATTTGCGCCCCTCTGAACTAGGGGGCGTTTTAAAAGCCCTGAATACATCATCAATTGTGATAAGAGTTTGTTTCATAAAGGAAAAGATATTATGTGCTTTTACTATACGGTGATATGCGTCAATTGACAAGGATTATAGGCATCTATTTGATATATCATAAGAACATGTGTCATAATAAAAAATATGGATCATAATTATAAGCCATTAGCGGAGCGCATGCGACCACAAACGATTGTGGATTTTTTTGGGCAGGATCATTTGGTGGGCGAGGGTAATGTTTTATATGCGCTTATTGCGAGAGATCAAATCCCATCTATGATTCTCTGGGGCCCGCCAGGTACAGGGAAAACGACGCTTGCACGCATTATTGCACGAGAGACATCAGCACATTTTGTGCAACTGTCAGCAATCAATGCCGGTGTAAAGGATGTGCGTGCTGCAATCGAAAAAGCGGGGAGCTATGCACGACTCGGGACACGTACAATTCTTTTTATCGATGAAGTCCATCGTTTCAATAAAGCACAGCAAGATGCATTTTTGCCAAGCGTAGAAGACGGTACCATTATATTTATTGGGGCAACGACAGAGAATCCGAGTTTTGAGGTCAATGGAGCATTGTTATCACGGGCACGTGTTTTTGTCTTGGAATCATTATCAGAAGAGTCTTTGCAAAAGATCATTTCGCGTGTGATCGAAAGATCGGAAGAGCTTTTTAATATCAAAAAGATTACCATGACGACTGAGGATCGTGGATATTTATGCATGTTGTCTAACGGTGATGCACGAACAATGCTTAATGCATTGGAGCTTGCAGTACAGCTTACATATGGTGAGAATCCGAAGAAATGTGTAATCACAAAAAAGTATATTGAACAGGCGATACAAAAAATCAATTTACTTTATGACAAAAAAGGTGAAGAACATTTCAATCTTATTTCCGCATTACATAAATCTATGCGTGGAGGTGATGCTGATGCAGCGCTCTATTATCTAGGTCGAATGCTGACCGGTGGGGAGGATCCTCTTTATATTGCACGTCGTATTGTGCGATTTGCATCAGAAGACATCGGACTTGCTAATTCATTTGCGTTACCACAAGCAGTTGCTGTATATGACGCGTGTCGTTTTATCGGTATGCCAGAATGTGGTGTCAATCTTGCACAAGCTGTGGTATACATGGCAAAGAGCAAAAAAAGTATTGCACTGTATGAAGGATATCAGCATGTGATGCGGGATGTGCAGACATTTGGTAATGTTTCAATTCCATTGCACTTGCGTAATGCTCCAACAAAACTCATGAAGGATCTACAGTACGGTAAAAACTATAAATACACACCACAAGCGACAGCAGAGGAAAATGTCGCACAAGAGTTTTTGCCAGAAAAATTAAAGGGAAGAAAATATATATAAAAAGTGCTGTGATAAGTATCACAGCACCGCGGTTTTTATCTTTGGAGAAGAGAGGCACGATCATGTGCTCCGTATACAATCTCACGTAGTGTTGCGATGCAATCGGGTCCGACAACTTCACGTAGTAGGACTTCTGTTTTTTGCACAACTGTGTTGATGTGTTCTCTTTCAAAATGTACACCTGTCGCAAGCGCATGAATGATAGATGTCACTTCGTACAATGCTTTCGTTTTGCCACATTTTTCTGTGAGTGTTTGCAAGGCTTCTTGCATGTCTAATTCAAAAATGTCCTTTTGATATTCCGTGAATGGAATATGATCCCAGTTTACTTTTTTGAGGATATCGGCACATACAGACATAAGGCTTTCCCGAATCATTTTTTGTGTATTTTCTGTATATATCGTATTCACTGAGAGAAGGTGCATATGATATAAATGCACTTCTGATGTTTTGACGGGTGTTATGACTATTACTCCAGCGAGCTCATTTTGTGTATCATCGTGACATGTAATGATATAGCCATGGTGATTATGTAAGAATGAAAACCAATCTTCCCATTTTTTGTCAGATGCTTCGGGCTGCGCGATATGCAGAAGGCGGTTTAGTTCGGGTGTAAAACTCGCTACAATAACATTGATTCCTATTGAAAATACGCATGACTCATTCATCATCTCCTCCTTAGGGTTGATCGTTATTGGTTTTTTAAACAACCATTTTATATTTTTACAGTACCATTTTAGACATATTTATACAATATACGGCACATAATTCACAATTTTTAAGATTGTGGTATAATACTGCCATGACATATCAGGTAAAAACAGAACAATTTGAAGGTCCATTGGATCTTCTTTTGGACTTAATAGAAAAAGAGGAAGTAGATATTACGCGTGTCTCTTTGGCTCGTATTACTGATCAATATCTGAATTATATCAGTAAGCGAGCAGATATTTCTTTATACCATTTGACGGATTTTTTGACGGTTGCTGCGAAACTTATTTTAGTTAAATCACATGCACTTCTGCCACTGTTGCAGCTCGATGAAGAAGAGGAGGAAGATCTGCAAGAATTGGAAAGACAACTTAATGCGCTGAAAGTTTTCAAAGATCACGGAATGATATTTTCTCAGTTTTATGTAACAGCACGAAGCGCCTATGCTAATAAGGGTATATGGGGTCAAGATGCATTTTTTTGTCCACCAGAAGGTGTGACTGTGCAAGATTTGCGTAGTGCTTTTTTGTCTTCTCTACATACGATTCCGCGATTGGAATCTCTTGAAGAAAAAATTGTGAGTGATGTGATTTCTCTGGAGCGTCGCATTATGTCGATTCAAAAAAGTGTACAAGAACGTGCACAAATCGCATTTTCTGAGCTTACTGCACATGCAAAAAATCGCTCGGAAGTGGTGGTATCTTTTTTAGCATTACTGGAATTAGTAAAACAGAAAATCATCATTGCGCGTCAAGTGGGTTTGTTTGAAGAAATTATGTTGAAGAATGAAAAAACAGTAAATATGTAATCGTATACTTATGAAAAAAAAGATGCATGATCACATACGAACGATCGAGGCGATATTGTTTATGTATGGGAGGGAAATATCATTCACGCGCATTGCAGATCTGATAGGAGAGCCGGAGGATGATGTAAAAGCGCATGTAAAAAAAATGCAAGAAGATTATGAATTACGCAATGCGGGATTGCGTATAATGATAACGAACAATATTGTACAAATGGTTACTCATCCGGATGTGTCAGAAGTGATTGAATCGATTACCAAAAAAGAAATTGAAGGTCCTCTTACACCTGTTTCGATGGAAGTTCTTTCGATTATTGCATATCGTGGACCGATTGGTAAAATGGATATCGAGGCGATTCGTGGTGTAAATTGTTCTTTTACACTGCGAAATCTGTTGCGTCGTGGACTCATTGAGCGCGTTGACAATGAAGCACATAAACGCTCCCAATCTTATCATGTGACAATGGATTTTTTGCGTATTTTAGGTGTTCAATCCGTACAAGATTTACCAGAATTTATTGAATTATCAACAGATAAACGCATTGATGCAGTGTTATACAATGAATACAGTAATGAAGAAGAGAAATTGTAAAGAATATAACATGACAATGTGTCTATGATGAAAAAGATGCTGCAAAACAATCGTGCAATATTTGCGACGTATCCAATCGCAGTTTTTGTTTTTTTTGCGTTATTATTGGGCGTGAGTGTATACATGAACAGTGTTTATGATGTCTCTCACGATGAAATACAAGATCCTACGTATATTGCAAATTCTTTGCAGAAGGATGAAAAAGTTCGTGCAATCGTTGCAAAAAGAAATGATCCAATTACTCGTGTGATTTATCAACCCGTCAAAAAGAATGATGCGCAAGAACTCGTATTGGCAAATGCGCATTCTGCAATCATATTGGATGCAGAGTCTGGTACGATTATGTGGGATAAAAATTCTACGGAAAGACGAGCAATTGCATCGATGACAAAACTTGTTACGGCAATGGTGGTTATTGATCAAGTACGGAATCTGGATGAGATTGTAACGATTCCAGAAAGCGTGATGTCTATTGAAGGTACTAAAGTTGGTTGTCCTACATCAGTAATCTGTAATAGTCCGCGATTGCAGGTGGGAGAGAAAGTGCGTATTCGTGATTTATTGCAAGCGACTCTCATGTATAGCGCCAATGATGCTGCAACAATTTTAGGTATACACATTTCTGGGAGCGAAGAAAATTTTGCATCGTTGATGAATGTGCGCATGAAAGAATTAGGCGCAGCCAATTCGCATTTTTGCAGACCATCAGGGCTTGAGCTGGATGTCAATGAGGAATCGTGTTATTCAAGTGCGTATGATATCGCACGTGTTGTAGCGCATTTGCTACAGCACGATAAATATAATGTATTATGGGACATCATGCGAACTAATGAAGCGACATTTACTTCTGTGGATGGGGATATTACACATGAGCTCAAAAATACCGATCGATTGATTGGAGATATGCCAAACTTGATTGGTGCAAAAACGGGATTTACGCCACGAGCAGGATACTGTCTTGTGCTTGCAGCAACTGATCAAACAAAAAAACACGAAGTGATTACTGTCGTTTTAGACGATATACATCGCTTTGATGACGTGCAGGTTATGAGTCAATGGGCATTTGATAACTATACATGGCGGTAAATCCTATGATATACTAAAAACTATATGATTATTCAATCAATTTGTGCAACACCAGAGGTTGAGAATATGTTAAAAGTTTTATTAACCGGCATTATTGCTTTTGTGGTTGCTTTTTGCATTACACCTATCTGGACACACTTTCTTTTCAAATATAAACTTGGTATAAAAATCAAAAAAAACAGTGTACAGGGGGATTCTTTACAGTATATAAACGCATTGCACGCAAAGAAAGCCGGGACTCCAACGATGGGCGGTGTCATCGTGTGGGTAAGTGTATGCGTCGTTACATTTTCGTCGCAATATCTGTTTCCATATATTGCAGATTTTATGCATAGCTCATTTATTGAACGATTGGATTTTTTCTCTCGTAAGGAAACATGGTTGCCACTCTTTGCACTTATTGCAACGGGTGTACTTGGTCTTTTTGATGATGTGATGAGTGTGCGAGGGTGGGGTGCAAATAAAGGTGGTGGTATGCGTTTTGTCGTTCGATTCTGGTGGCTTTTTAGTATCGCTTTGCTGGGAGCGTGGTGGTTTTATAGCAAACTCGGATGGGATGTAATCCATATACCAGCGGTGGGAGATTTCAGTATTGGTTTATGGTATGTCCCATTGTTTATTTTTGTAATCATTTTTACAGCATTTTCTTCCAATGAAACTGATGGACTTGATGGATTAAATGGAGGAATACTCATGATGGCCTTTTCTGCATTTACTGTGATTGCATATACCCAAAATAAAGTAAATCTTGCTTGTTTTTGTGTTGCTATTGCTGGTGCATTACTCGCATTTTTATGGTTCAATGTGTATCCTGCACGATTTTTTATGGGAGATACAGGTGCTATCAGTCTTGGAGCGACACTTGGAATTGTCGCATTATTGACGAATTCTGTGGTGATTTTATTTATCATTGTATTTGTATTTGTATTGGAGTCAGGCAGCGCACTTATTCAGATTGCTTCTAAAAAATTCTTTAAGAGAAAAATTTTTTTAGCGGCACCAATCCATCATCATTTCGAAGCAATGGGTTGGCCTGAACCAAAAATTACGATGCGTGCATGGATATTTACAGCAGTAATGGTTGTTTTGGGACTCATGATCGGTATAATTGGCATGGGATAATAAGGTATCTTATAATTGAAGTATACAAGTAAAATACATATAATTAATAGAATCATATGAATATAAAAAAAATTCAAGATGCTGATGTGCAAGGAAAAAAAGTTTTGATACGTGTTGATTTTAATGAGTCTCTTGATGATAAGGGAGATGTGAAATCGTCATACAAGATCGCAATCATCAAAGATACAGTCGCGTATTTATGTGAAAAAGGTGTATCGCACATTGCCCTCATGACACATTTTGGACGTCCAGAAGGGCGAGATGATAAAGCAAATTCATTAGAGCAAATTGTTGACGATGTTGCATGTGTTTTAGGTCGCGATGTCATATTTGCACCTGACTGTATCGGAGCGTGTGTAACATCATTGCTGCAAGAAACACGTCATGGAACAATCGTCCTTCTTGAAAATGTTCGTTATTACGAAGAGGAGGAAATGGATGATGATCTGTTTGCACAGCAATTATGTGAACCATTTGATCTATATGTGAATGAAGCGTTTGCTGTGAGTCATCGTAAACATGCATCTTTGCATGCGATTACGAGACACATCCCATCATATGCTGGTCTCTGGTTTCAAAAAGAAGTCGAAAATTTGTCACGTATCAAAAATGTGCAACAACATCCGGCTGTTGCGATTATTGGTGGAGCGAAGATTGAAACAAAGATTCCGATGATTAAAGAATTTTCAGAAAAATATGATCACGTATTAGTTGGTGGGCGTTCTGCAGTTGAGGCAAAGGATAAAAAAATGATATTTAATGATAAAGTAATGTTTCCATCTGATTTTGCAGAAAATTATTTTGACATTGGTCCAGAAACAATAATGCAATTTAGTGATATTATTCGCCACGCAAAAACGATTGTCTGGAATGGTCCGATGGGTAAGATTGAGGAGAGTGCCTATAAAATTGGTACGGTTGCACTTATGCATGCCATTGCAGAAAATACAGAGGCATTTAGTTTAATCGGTGGTGGCGAAAGTGTGCAAATTGCGGAGGAGAGCGGACTTATAAAAAATTTCTCATTTGTCTCAACAGGCGGGGGAGCTATGCTTGCTTTTTTGGGGGGCGAAAGTATGCCGAGTATTGATGTGCTTGAAATCAATAATTAGAAATTAGTGCATGGAGCGTTGAGATATGTGGGATGATTTTTGGGAATATGATACAATGAACTAAGGTGTTTATATAAAATCTAAAATAATAAAATAAAAGTAAGCAAAGGTTACTAGTCATTTGTTACTAGTCACTGATTGCTATAAAAAAATGGTTACAATTGAAAAAATTCATGCACGTGAAATTTTGGATTCGCGTGGTAATCCAACAGTTGAGGCTGAGGTGCATTTGAGCGATGGGTCAAAGGCATGGTCGCAAGTGCCTAGTGGGGCTTCAACGGGTGAATTTGAAGCACTTGAATTGCGTGATGGAGACAAAGAGCGATTTGATGGAAAAGGTGTTTTGCAGGCAGTACATAATGTCATGCATGAGATTTCGGATACAGTGGTTGGCATGGATACATATGATCAATCTGGAGTTGATCGTGCGATGATTGCATTGGATGGTACGGAAAACAAATCCCGTCTCGGTGCAAATGCAATATTGGCCGTCTCACTTGCCAATTGTCGTGCTGCAGCCATTAGCCAGAAGAAACCGCTTTATACATATATTGCATCTTTGCATCACACAAAAAAGATACAAATGCCAATTCCCATGTTTAATATCATCAATGGTGGAAAACATGCAGATAGTGGTTTGGCAATTCAGGAATATAAGATTGTTCCACATGGCATCATATCGTTCAAAGAACAATATCGTGCAGGCGCAGAAATATTTCATGCGTTACAAAAATTGTTGGAAGAAAAGAAATTATCCATAGCAGTTGGTGATGAGGGAGGGTTTGCGCCACGACTTGAGAATAATACGGTTCCACTCGAGATCATAAAAATAGCTGTGGAGAAAGCTGGCTATAAAATGGGTGATCATGTGTCAATCGGTATTGATGCAGCAGCAAATTCGTTTTATCACGATGATTGTGGTCATTATGCTTTTGCATTGGAAGATAAAGCATATACAAAAGAAGAACTACTAACGGTATATGAGCAGTGGATAAAAAATAATTTCGTTATGAGTATTGAAGATGGTTTGACAGAATATGATTGGGCTGGCTGGCATGAAATGTATGAAAAATTCAATGATAGCACCATGCTTATTGGTGATGATCTTTTGGTGACGAATACTGCACGATTGCAACGAGCAATTGATGAAAAAGCATGTAATGCCGTTTTGATCAAACCAAATCAAATTGGCACACTTACGGAAACGATGCAGTGTATTACTCTCGCACAAAATCATCAGATGAAAACCATTGTGTCACATCGCAGTGGGGAAACCACCGATGACTTCATTGCAGATCTTGCTGTAGGTGTTGGCGCTGATTATATTAAAACAGGATCATTATCTCGTGGAGAACGATTATGTAAATATAATCGCCTTTTGACAATAGAGGAAAAATTATAATTACTATGAAAAATGCACGGAAGAAAATAATATGCGTTGGAAGTATGGGAAAAGATATTTTTTTTCCACTTTCTTCTTGTGATGCTAGCGATGTTGCACAAGAAGTAATATCAAGTCATTTTGTATTTCCTTTTGGAAGTAAAATTCATGTGGAGGATCGATTTAGTGCACCAGGTGGATGTGCAAGTAATGTGTCGGTTGGATTGGCGCGTCTCGATATTGATGCATCGATTAGTGGGTTTGTCGGTGATGATGCTGATGGAAAATGGATTGTCAGAGAATTACAGACAGATCATGTGAATATAAAAAATGTTGTATCAATCACAAATGCAAAGACTGATCTCTCGGTTGTTCTCGTAGATGAAAATGTCGGGGAAAGGGTGATTTTGGTCAATCGCGATGTGGGAGAGCAATATGCTTTGAGTGAAAATATTTTTAACGGATATGAATGGTGTTTTGTAGGATCGTTATATGGACATGCAATATCAGAAAATATGCGTACCTTACATCATGTATTGATGAAGCAAAAGGTCAATCTTGTATATAATCCAGGTGGAAAGAATATTCGTGATGATGCGCAAGTTGTCTTGGATCTTGTACATCATGCACAAGTTGTTTTTGTAAACAAGGATGAAGCATTACAAATTATTGCTCTTTTGGATTTTCTTCTACAAGAAAAGGAAACGTGTGATGAAGCCCAAATCATTTCACTGATTCGATCTCACATGATGTGTGATGATGCTGTTGTCGTGCTCACCGATGGAACGAACGGGGCATGGGTTGGTGACGGATCGTGTGTGTATCACACAGACACGATCGATAAACAGATCAAGGATACAACGGGTGCCGGGGACGCCTTCGCGAGTGGTTTTTTAGCTAGTTTATTGCATGGCAATGATCTTAAAATGTGTGTACAATGGGGTAGTGCGAATAGTGATGCTGTCATTGATTGTTACGGTGCACAAGAGGGTCTGTTGAAGTGTGATATAATAAAAGAGCGTTTAAAATATTTTCCAGTAAAACAAATAAAATAGTTTTCATGAGCATATTTAATAAACTAACAAATTTTCAAAAAGAGAAAGATTATTATCTTGCTTTGGATATTGGGACTGAAGTTGTGAAAGCTTTGGTTTTTCGATTGGATAAAAATGAAAAAAAAGGGATTGTAGTAGGTGTTGGTCGCGAAAAGCAGAAGCGAGGTAATATGCAAAGTGGCGCAATTTCAGATATTAATGGAGTGATTTTATCATGTCAAAATGCGATTGATCAAGCTAAAAGAAATGCAAATGTAAAAAATGTATCACCTGCGGTAATGGGTGTCGCTGGTGAATTAGTAAAAGGAACTACAACGACTGTGCATTATGAAAGATCAAATCCCAGCGTTCGTATCGAACTGCCTGAGCTAAAAGAGATTATTCAACGAGTGCAGTGGAAAACATTTGAACGAATTAAAGAGCAGATGGAATGGGAGATCGGGCGCTCAGCGGATGTACAACTTATTAATGCAGCGATTGTGGATGTGCGCATAGATGGATATCGTGTGACAAATCCTCTTAATTTTCAAGGAAAAAGTCTATCAATTAGTATATTTAATGCGTATGCACCAATGATGCATTTGGGTGCTGTAGATACTATAGCTGAGGCTCTCAATTTGGAGCTTATTCGCGTTGCTGCAGAGCCATATGCAGTTTCTGCATCAGTTGGTTATGAGGATATATTGGACTTTAATGGTATATTTATTGATATTGGAGGAGGGACAACTGATATTGCAGTCGTGCGCAATGGAGGTCTAGAGGGCACTAAAATGTTTGCATTGGGTGGACGCGCATTTTCAAAAAGATTGGCGCAATCATTGCGTATTCCGTATGAAGAGGCTGAGGTTTTAAAAATGAAATATTCTTATGGAAAATTACCTCACAATGTATCAGAACAGTTTTCAAAAATCCTTATTCAAGATAGTATGGTATGGTTAGGTGGTGTGGAATTGTCTCTTATGGAGTTTGCGGAAAAAGACTTGCTTCCGGCAAACATTTATCTTTGTGGAGGTGGGAGTGCACTGCCCGAAATCGGACATGTGTTACTTAGTGAAGAGTGGGCAAAGAAATTGCCGTTTACAAAAAAACCGCGTGTAAATTTCCTTCAACCAAAAGATGTAATTAATGTAATAGATCAGACTGGTGAGTTGGATAATCCACAGGATGTAACGCCGATGGCATTGGCAAATCTCGTTGTGGAGATGTCCACAAAGGAAAAATCGATATCACAAATTTTACATCGTGCGATGCGTGATGTGCAAAAGTAATAAATGAGATATGAATTACAATTCTGAACAAAGAAAAATTATTGTTGATATGGATGAGGAGATCACAACAGTTATTGATCACCTTCGACATGCACAAGCTAGTAATATTGCACTTATTGTGCCACAACACGCGATGATCTTGCAAAGTGTGGTGAATTTAAAATTGTTGGCGCAAGAAGCGATGAAGTTGCAAAAGCGGATTGTAATTATGACGCGTGATGAAAATGGCATTGCGTTTGCACAGCGTGCAGGGCTCGATATCCAACCATTTGTCGCCGAGGAGGATGAGCATATTGTGCAACCAATCCGAACAGAAATACAGAAAGAATCAGTACCACAATATGCTAATAAAATACTAAAAGAAAACTCAAAACAGATAATGAGAACGGATATTGGTTCACAGGCATTTTACGCGCGGTCACGTAGTACACAAAAACCATTACAAGAAATTCAACGCGGTGCTTTGCTATATGAGCAGCAAAGAAAGCCTGAAACAAAAAATATAATAATAAATAGTAGCAATCAAGTCAATGGTTATGTCCAAAAGACAAATGACAATAGGGTTGTGGATACGCGACGAAATGCTGTGATGAGGAGTGACGTTTCTACAATACAAAAAAATCGATATCCACAATCACAAATGCACAATGTCCAAAAGAATAATTATCAAAACATAAGAGAAGAACATAAGGATGATTTTGCGGAATATGAGCAATCACTATTGCATGCACGGGTAATACCTGTACATGAGGAAAAATCATCGTATAAAAATAATCAGACATCATCCAGAGTGGCTCCTCAAAACGCATTTGCAAGTGAATATGCAAAAAATGTGGATCATAAAAAAACAGTGAATAAAAAAAATTCTGTACCAGGTAATGCACGAATATTGCTGAAAGGTTTTATTGTTGGAAGTATTATTCTTGTGATTATGATAATATTGATCATTGTGGCGCCGTACACTATGGTATCAGTTAGTCCAAAACAAATTGTAATTGATAATGATGTTGAAATGACTGCATATAATAATCAGAGTGCTACTGATAGCGATAGGCGCATCATTCCATCACGATTGATTGAAAGGGATGTAACTTTTACAAAAGCGTTTAATGCTACTGGCAGTGGTGATGTAGACGCACAGAAATCACAAGGCACAATAACTATCTATAATGAATTTAGTGAAGCAACACAACCATTAGTTGCACAAACACGGTTTTTGTCAGAAAATGGTGTACTGTTTCGTTTGAATCATGCAGTAGTAGTCCCAGGTATGAAAAATGGTGAACCTGGTAAGGTGGAGGCGCTTGTGGTTGCTGATCAAAGTGGATCTGATGCAAACATAGGTGCAATGCGGTTTACAGTTCCTGGTTTTGAAGGAAGCCCAAAAAAGAATAAATTTTATGCTGTCAGCAGTGAAGTAATGCGCGGAGGGGGCGTAAGTGGACAAGGTGTTTTGATTGTCACTGCAGACGATATTGCTAATGCGAAGAAGCAAATGGAAGAGGAGTTAGCAACTTACGTAAATGAGCAACTTAAATCTTTATTGCGACCAGAAAGTGAAATTCTCTTACAAGAAGCAGTTATAAAAGAAATAACGCGATCAGAAGCGAATGTGAGTGCGGATACTATGAGTGAACAATTTATGTATGAAATTGTGACGCATGTACGTGCACATGTTTTTTCAGAAGATGATGTGCGATCTGTTTTGCTTTCCCAGATTGATAAACTGTTATTGCAAAAACGGAAAGAATCGGATACACTTAATGTGGCATATAAAAGCGTTGTCATGGATCAAGAAAGTAGCACGATAAAACTGACAGTTCATGTAAATGCTGAAAGTATTGCTTCAGTAGATCTGGATGCATTCAAAGAGGATATAAAAGGGAAAAAACATGAAGAAATCCTATCTGTGATTGAAGATAAGTATAAAGAAAATATAGATAAAATCACACTTGAAAAAATACTTCCAGGAGCTCCCGCTTTTGTTGCAAATCATATATCACGGTTTGGTTTCATGACAAATATGTCTTTGAAATAGCAGTTAATAGTTGAAATATAGTATCATCAAGAGATTGCATGATTGGCATGCTACTTGACAACTTTGGTATGTTTGGTATTATGTGTATTACATGTTCAAAAAAATACAATAACGAGCACGAAGAGGTTTTCCAGAAATAAGGGATCATGATGAGGGAAAGAAACAGTGCGGATAAAACCCTCTTGTTTTTTGTTGTTAAATTATTTTGACATATATTTTGTAAAATATGGCTAAAAAGGATACGATCAAATTGGAGGGTATTATTATAGAAACATTGCCAAGTACGACATTTCGTGTGAAATTAGATAATGGGCATGAAGTTCTTGCACACATATCAGGTCGTATGCGCGTTCACTACATTCGTTTATTGCCAGGTGATCGTGTACTTCTTGAAATGAGTCCGTATGATCTTTCCAAAGGTCGTGTTACACAAAGATTGTAAATTTATAAAGTGAAAAGAGATGAAGGTTCGTGCATCAGCAAAGAAAATATGTAAAGATTGTAAAATAGTACGTCGACGAGGACGTGTCTATGTGATTTGTGTTAATCCAAAGCACAAGCAACGACAAGGATAATTTTTTTAGTTTTTATTTATAGTATGATTCGTATCGCAGGTGTAAATATACCAGATGAAAAATGTATCGATGTATCTCTCACATATGTATACGGTATTGGTATTGTAACAAGTAGAAAAATTATCGCTGAGCTTGGCATTGATCCAACAACCAGAACAAAAGATGTTTCTGAAAAAGATGCTAATAAATTACGTGATGTAGTAGAAAAGCAATATCACGTAGAAGGAGAGTTGCGTCATGAGAAAAAAATGAATGTTCGACGATTGAAGGAAATCAACTGTTACCGAGGTGTACGACATCATAAAGGTCTGCCTGTGCGAGGACAGCGTACAAAAACAAATAACCGTACAGTCCGTGGGAATAAACGTGTGACGATGGGAAGCGGAAGAGCTTCTTCTGCATCAAAGACATAGTCTCGCAATCAATTTTTGAATTTATTAGTGTTATAAGATTTATTATACAGTGTCATGAGCGATGAAATGATTACAAAAAAAGAAGATATAGCTACAGTTGATGCATCAGAGACTTCAAAAAAAGAATCTGAGAAGCTTGTTAAAACAGGAAAGCAATCCAAGCAATTGACAAAGAAAAAGAAGGGTAGTGTGCGACAAATTCGTAAAGGACAGGCTCATATTCAATCTACATATAATAATACGATTATTACAATCACAGATTTGAATGGTGCTGTATTAGGTTGGTCAAGCTCAGGCTCTCTTGGATTCAAAGGTGCAAAAAAATCAACGCCGTATGCTGCGTCGCAAATTGTAAATGCTGTGCTTGAAAAGGTTCAAAAAAATAACTTGAAAGAATTACAGGTTTTTGTGAAGGGTGTTGGTGGCGGACGAGATGCGGCCATTCGTGCTCTGTCAGCAAAGGGATTTGAAATTAGTTTGATTAAAGATTTTACGCCGGTAGCGCACAACGGATGTCGTCGTCGCAAGCCGAGGCGTGTATAATTTTTTTACGTAATAATAAACATATTTAATCAGTATACAAGATATGGCTCGATATAGAGGATCAAAAGCAAAAATTTGTCGTCGTTTTGGCGAGAACATTTATGGATCAGAAAAATATGATCGTATTTTGTCGCGAAAAAATTATGCTCCTGGTGTACATGGAAAGAGTTTTTCACGTAACAAAAGTGAATTTGGCAAGCAGTTGGCAATGAAACAAAAAGCAAAATTCATTTATGGCATTATGGAAAAACAATTTCGTAAACATTATGAAGATATCAAAAATCGTCCAGGTCTAACAGGTGAATTACTGCTTGCACGACTTGAACAACGTTTGGATAATGTGGTATATCGCTTAGGACTTGCAAATACACGACCGCAAGCTCGACAAGTTGTTAATCATGCGATGATCTATGTTAATGGTAAAAAAATGTCAATTCCATCTTATGAAGTAAAAGTTGGTGATGAAATTACTGTAAACCCGAGTAAAAAGGAGAACAAATATTTTAAGAATCAAGAGCAGTTTATTACAAATAAAAAAAATGTGCCGAGATGGCTTATGTTGGATGCTAAAGCAGTTAGTGGTAAAATTGTTGCCTTGCCTAAAAAAGAGGATTTCGATGCAAATATCAATCCACAGATCATTATTGAGTTTTACTCAAAATAATCTCATTTTATTATTCATAACTTGCTAAATAAATATAGTATGTCAAACATCTCAATACCGCAACCATCACAATATACAGAGAGCAAAAAAAACACAGGCACAATCGAAATACCTGGATGTTTTCCTGGATATGGAACAACTCTCGGTAATGCAATTCGAAGAGTTCTATTATCTTCTATCGAAGGAGCTGCAATTACATCTGTGAAGATAAAAGGTGTGTCACATGAATTCTCAGCTGTTGATGGTGTTTTGGAAGATGTTGTGCAAATCATACTAAATTTGAAACAACTTCGTTTTCATATGCATACTGATGCGAAGGCAACGGCAACTCTCTCAGTAAAAGGTGAACGTACTATTAGTGCTGGGGACATCGTAACCTCATCTGAAGTAGAGATTGTTGATTCAACACAGCATATTGCAACGCTAACTGATAAGAAGGCTTCTCTAGATATTGAGTTCGTGATTGAAAAAGGTATTGGTTATGTGCCTTCCGATCAACATATCGTTGAAGAAAAAGAAGTAGGATCGATTATGATTGATGCAGTCTATACACCAGTGAAACGTGTGAATTACAATGTGGAAAATATGCGTGTCGGTACACGAACGGATTATGAAAAAGTGACCTTGGAAATTGTAACAGACGGAAGTATTTCACCACAAGAAGCATTTGATCATGCAGTCGATATTTTGGTTGAGCAATTTGGTGCATTGTCTTCTGGAGGTGTTGCTCCAGTTATTGAAAATTAACTAGATAATTAAAGATTCATGAAACACAGAAAAGCAGGTCGACAATTTGGACGCGTGCGATCACAAAGAAAAGCACTATTACACTCACTTCTTAGTAGTTTGTTTATCTATGGTCGTATCGAGACGACGGAGGCAAAGGCAAAAGAAACAAAAGATGTCGTAGATACATTGATTACAAAAGCAAAGCGTGCAAAAGGATCTCAAATGGAGATTGCGCGAAAATTGCAAAATGATATTTCTAAAGAAGCAATCGGTATTGTGATGGAAAATATGCAAAAATTTGATGCCCGCGTGAGTGGATATGCACGAGTAATCAAATTAGTGCCACGCAAGAGTGATAGTGCTAACATGGCAATTGTTGAACTCGTAGATTTTGCGAAGAAAAAAAATATCGCAAAAGATGTAAAAATGCAAGAAGTGAAGGCAATAAAAGAGGAGAAAGTACTACAGGATAAGTAAATTTAATGATTGATATCATAAAAACATGGAACGGCAATATCATCTATTCGATGCAAATAATAAAGTTTTAGGAAGACTGTCGACTGAGATCGCTATGATTTTGAGTGGAAAAAATAAGGTTGATTATACACCGCATATTGATGGTGGTGATACAATCGTTGTTATAAATGCTCAGAAAGTAAAATTGACAGGAAACAAGGATAATAAGAAGAAGTACTTTGATTACACTGGTTATGCTGGAGGTATCAAAGAAAAAACGGCAGGTGAATTGCGAAAAACGAATGCGAGTGAAATCATCCGACGATCTGTTGTGGGCATGTTGCCAAAAAATAAATTAGGAAGTCAAATGCAAAAACGATTGTTTATCTATAATGATGCAACACATAGCAAAAAGATAGATATTGAGCATAAATAGTACTCGCGTTTGGCAGGATTTGCGCATTTGGACGCAGTTCAGTCTTAAGAAAATGTGTCAAAACGCATTAATCCTATAGAGAATAATTTTTCGAAATAACAATTATGGTAACAAAGAAGCAAGTAAAAAAGAGTGAAAATAAATTTTTCGCAGGAGTATATCATTGTGCTGTTGGACGACGTAAAACGGCCGTTGCACAAGTCCGTGTTTTTTGTGGACTCACTGGCGTTTCTGATGCTGGTCTTATTGTAAATGATAAGCAATATGATGAGTATTTTATGACTGCATCACAAAAAGACATGTTTTTAGAATCGCTGAAAGTCTCAGGGTTGTATGAAAAATGTGCAGTTTCCGTATTGGTAAAAGGTGGCGGGCAATCTGGACAAGCAGATGCTGTGCGACTAGGTATTGCACGCGCTTTGGTGAAATTTGATGAATCTTTACGTGCGATTTTGAAAACGAATGGTTTGCTGACACGTGATGCACGTATCGTTGAGCGTAAGAAACCAGGTCTCCGAAAGGCACGTCGAGCTCCACAATGGAGTAAGCGTTAAAAACTCTCGTTTTTTTGGATTATATATCGAAAAGAAAGAAACTCATTTCTATCAGTATGAATGAGTTTTTTTTATGGATACCTTTGACTTTTTTTGGTTTGTGTAGTATCATCATAGAAGAAAATATTAATAATTATGGCATGAAGATAGTATTGATTTTGCAAGCATCAGTAGCAATTTTGTTAATAGTTGCGATTTTGATGCAAAATAAAGGGGATGGACTAGGTGCTATAGCTGGCGATTTCAGTGGATCTTATCACACAAAGCGCGGATTTGAGAAATTTTTAATGCGATCAACAGTTGTGTTGTCTGTGTTATTTATTGGTATTGCTTTAGTTACGGTTAAATTGGGTGTATAAGACCTTTGGTGTTGTATCTGTTGATTTTAATATGTAATTTCTGTTTATAAATACGATTTCTTTACTGACAATTTTGTCTCCACAACGACTATTTCATATGTCAAAGAATTTGTCTTTGAAAAATAAGCTCATTATAGTTGTTTTGCTTTTGGTGATTATAGTTAGTATTATATGGTGGGGAATTTCCATATATCACTATTTTACAAAACCAGTACCAAACTATGGAGGGCATTATATTGAAGCATATGTTGGACAGCCTCGATATATTAATCCTTTGCTTGCGCATTCATCATCATCAGATAAAGCGTTATCTCGTTTGGTATTCAGTCGATTGTTTGATTATGACGTACATGGTGTTTTGCAACCTGATCTTGTAGAAAAATATGAGGTGAGTGATGATGTGATGGAATATACTATTCATCTAAGACAGGATGTATTATGGCACGATGGAGTTGCTTTTAATGCAGATGATGTGCTGTATACCATTGGAATTGTACAGGATATCGCATACGGTGCGGCCGGTGTAAATAATGATACGCGCTTAGCATGGCAAAATATTGTTGCAGAAAAAAAAGATGATTTTGTAATAAAATTTACCCTCAAAGAGCCAAATAGTACATTTGCCCATAGTCTTAATATAGGCATTTTGCCAAAACACATATGGGAGAATGTTGGTCCAGAGCAATTTCAATTATCAGAGTTCAATCAAAAACCAATCGGCACTGGTGCGTATGAGTTTGTAGATCTTAAAATTGATAATGATGCAATATCCTCATATAAATTGCGTGCGAATGCGCAATACTATGAAGGTGAACCATTTATCACTAATTTTACTGTAAAATTTTATCCAACTCGCGATGAGGCTGTCATGGCTTATCAGGACGGTCAGGTCTCAGCTGTTATAATAGATAAAAAAGAACACATTGATCTGATATCAGGGCGTGCAAAAAAAGAATCAATTAAGCTCCCACATTATTTCGCTATATTTTTTAACCAGACGAAAAGTGTGCCTCTTGCGTATGATGAAGTTCGCGAAGCATTATCACGTGCTACGGATCGTGATAAAATCATCAAAGAAGTTTTCGGTGCGGAAGCTGATCCACGATATTCTCCTTTTGAAAACGGAATGGTGGGTTATGATGCATCAAAACAACAAGCAGCTTTTGATCGTGACAGTGCCAATATTCTTTTGGATGAAAAAGGATGGAAAAAAGGTGATGATGGCGTGCGAAGCAAGGATGGTAAGCGCTTAGTGATTACTCTGCATATTAACGATAATCAACAACAATTTCAAAAAACCGCAGAATTGTTGCGTGATGAATGGAAGGAAATTGGAGTAGAGTTGATCATCCAAACACATGAAAAAGATGATTTAGAAAAAAATATCATCAAGCCTCGAGATTATGATGCAATTCTATATGCACATCAAATGCGTTTTGAGCCAAATCTATTACCTTTATGGCATTCGCGTGAAAAAAGTGATCCAGGAATGAATTATGCAATGCTTGATAATGATGAGATGGATGCTGCGTTAGAAGGATTTATGCAAACGAATAATCGTGATGAACAGAATGCATTCTATAGCAAGCAGCAGGAGATACTTCAAAAAGAAGTTCCAGCCGTTTTTCTCTTTGCGCCATATATATCTTTTATGCATAGTGATACGATTAAAGGTATGGTGCATGTTGATAGTGAAAATGTTTCAGATGATTGGAACGCAAATGTTTCAGATGATCGGTATGCAAATGTTCATGAATGGTATATTAAAGAAAAACGCATTAAAAAATAGTATTAGAAAAATTTATGAAAAAACAAATTTATGATACATGTAATTTACGAAAAGTCATTTTATCTTTTCCAAATCAATTTGCTGAGGTTTTTGCGATTGCACGTAAGGTAAATGTGAATAAAAATTTTTCACGAGTTGTAGTTTCTGGAGTGGGGGGCAGTGCATTGCCAACAGATGTGTTACGCTGTTATCTTGATGAATATTATAAAAAAGACTCGGCTTATCAGTTTCTTCCACTGGTCAATAATAGAACGTATCAATTACCACGAGAGGCCTATGATGATTGCTTAAATATCATTTGTTCACATTCTGGAAATACTGAGGAAACAATCTCGTCATTTAATGAGGCTATAAAAAATAATTTGCCATGCATCGGTATATCTGCGGGTGGCATGATCGAAAAGATGTGTAAACAAAATAATATACCACACGTAAAGTTACCAATTCCATATGATAATTTCCAACCACGTATGGCAGTGGGACATTTTGTCGGCGCGATGTTGCAAATATTGATCAATGCCGAGAAGATCGCAGATATTAGTCTAAAGATTGAGAAGAAAATGGTAGCGCAACTTAGCGAATATTCTGTGAATTCTGAAAAAATCGGCAAAAAATATGCAAAAAAATTGATTGGAAAAACACCTGTGATATATGCAGAAGATCGATTACGATCTCTTGCAATGATTTGGAAAATTGATTTTAATGAGAATAGTAAAGTGCCTGCTTTTTGGAATGTATTTCCTGAGGTGAATCATAATGAATATGTGGGATATACATTGCCGCAAACGCAATTCCACATTTTGATATTGCGGGACAAAAAAGACCATGTGCGGAATCTATTACGCTATGATGTCACAGCGCGCTTTCTCAAGAAAAAAGGTGTTACAAGTGACATTGTCGATCTCCCGCAAGGAGACCTATTGTATACATTATTTGCAACGATTATTTTGGGAGACTGGATTTCATATTATCTCGCCTTGGCATATGAGCAAGATCCTACGCCCGTTGCGATGGTGGAAGATCTAAAAAAGGCATTACTGTAGTGGTTATGTAGAGAATTGGGAGGAGAAGTCCGTCCACATGAAGTCGGCTGAGACGTGTATTGCAATTATTTGCAAAGTATGTTATAATAAAACATCAAATTACTACTTGATGTTGTATACGATCATATCTTTCTTATTTTTTATGAGAAGCTTTTTCTCTCGAATGGTTTCTTTATAGATAACATATTAGACATAGTTGTGTATATTTTATAATGTAGTTTTGAAAATTGTAATGTGCGGAAGGATTTTGGTGCAAGAGATGATAGTATGTTCATTACATAAAAATATTTTTAAATATAATAAATTTTTTATCATTTATTCGCAATACAAAATTTTTTTGTAAACAGATAAGTATTGTGAATCTTTAATTATGACAAATCAAGAACAAAAAGTTGATGGTTTCAATAAATCGAACCATGCAAAGAATAATATGCGAAGGAACATGGGTACAGGACAGGCTGTGAGTCGAACGGCACAAAAAAACGTAGAAAAAGTTCGTGGTGTTATGCCAAAAAAACATATACAAAAAAATACAGCTTCGGAGCAAGTTGTCAATCAAGATAATAAGCCAAAAAATCCGAAGAAAAAAGGAAAGTCACGTTCAACGCGTAACCAAGGTCCACGCACAAATGCGGAGAGGATTGTTTCTTCAACACAATCAAACGGAGAACAGCGGAACTCACATGTGCCAAAAATAGAAGAAAACACATTGCGTATTATACCAATCGGTGGACAAGAAGAGGTTGGGCGAAATATGGTGATATTTGAATATGGCAAAGACATCGTAATCGTGGATATGGGTATGCAGTTTCCTGAAGAGGACATGCCAGGTGTTGACTATATTGTGCCAAATGTTAATTACTTGAAAGGCAAGGAGCGTAATATTCGTGGCGTGATCTTTACACATGGACATCTCGATCATATCGGTGCTGCACCAATTGTATTGAAACAGTTGGGATATCCTCCGGTGATTGCGCGTGATCTTACTCTTGCACTTATAAAGAAAAAATTGGAAGATTATGATCCAGGTTCAGCGGAAAAAATCCGTACAATTAGTGTAAAAAATATTGATCGAAAGATTCGTCTCGGAGAATTTGTAGCAAACTTTTTTGAAGTAGAACATTCGATTATGGATTCAATGGGTGTTGCACTTGTAACTCCTGTCGGCACACCAATTCATCTCGGTGATTGGACGATTAATCATAATCCTGTTGAAGGCGGAAGTATCACATATGATCAATTGAACAAATTTCCTGAGCCACGTATTTTGATGTTGGAAAGTCTCGGATCAATCAAAAAAGAAAATCATAGTGAAGTAAATGTACAACAGAATCTAGAGCAACTCGTGCAAGATGCAAAGGGTCGTGTGATTATCGGTACTTTTGCATCGCAAATCAAGCGTATCAAATTATTGCTTCAGTACGCAGAAAAAATCGGACGCAAAGTTGCACTTGATGGATATTCAATGCGAACGAATATCGAAGTTGCACAACAATTGGGTTATCTCAAAGTGCATAAGGATCTTCTGATTCCAATCAATGAGATTGAACGACATCCGGATAATAAAATAATCGTTTTATGTACTGGCGCACAAGGTGAACATAACGCTGTTTTGAATCGGATTGTTACGGGAAATCACAGATTTATCAAGTTGAAGAAATCAGATACAATCGTGTTTTCCTCATCGATTATTCCTGGTAATGAGAGATCAATCCAGCGTCTCAAAGATAATCTCTATCGAAAATGTGATCATGTAATCCATTCAGATATCATGGATATCCATATCGGGGGTCATGCGACAGCCGGAGATATCCAAGACGTGATTCGAATGGTGCAGCCACAATATTTTATCCCGATTTATGCAAATTATTTCATGCTCAAAGAATCAGCAAATCGTGCTGTAGAGATGGGATTCTCAGAAAAACGCATAGCAATCTTGGATAATGGTGGTATTATTGAATTTAGTAAAAAAGGTTCACGTATTCGTAAAGAGAAGGCGGATGCGAGTTATGTATTTATCGATGGGCTCGGCGTAGGTGACATCGGACATGTCGTGCTCCGTGATAGACAAATGCTTTCCGAAGATGGAATGTATGTAATCACAGTACTTGTTGACGGGAAGACCAAAGAAGTGGTCGGTAATATGCAAATCACATCTCGTGGATTTATCTATGTAAAAGATAACTTCGATCTTGTAAATGAAACCAAGGTTCTGGTAAAAAAGGTAATCCAAAAAACTACAAGTAAAGACACAAAAATGGATTGGCGACAGGTAGAAAATGATATCCGTGAGCGTGTCGGTGAATATCTCTTTCAAAAGACACAGAGGCGTCCAATGGTATTGCCTGTAGTGATAGAAGTCTAGGATTGGATTGATAAGATTTGTAGACAAGTGACAAAAACCCACCTGAGAGGTGGGTTTTTGTGTTGTGATGTTGCATGGAATATCTTTGACAGTGTTAGGCTATTTGAATTTTCTATGCATCTTTTTTACTTTGTGGTATAATATAAAAATCAAATAAATATAAAAATATGAATAAATTCAAAAAAATGCAAAAAATTATTTTTATTTTTTTTGCATTTTTTCTTTTACTAAATGCATATAACATAGTATATGCAGCTTGTGGAACGGATACTGTTGTGGGAGGCGTCGGTGACGTGTTGACTTATGGAACGGTAGTTGGTTTAGATGGAAGATGTTGGTTGGACAGAAATCTGGGGGCTACCAGAGTTGCTACGGCCGTTAATGACACCAAATCCTATGGTTGGTTCTACCGAGGAGGAAAAAAAACTGATGGCCATCAAATCACCGCCAGTGGTACGACCGCTACTCCTAGATCAAATAATGACATTCCGGGACATTTCCTTTTTAAGACAACTTCAGCTACACTTTTTGATTGGCATTCTTCACAAAAAAATAATCTTTGGAAAGGTGTAAATGGTGTAAATGGTATAAATAATCCATGTCCCACTGGATTTCGTTTACCGACTCAATCAGAGTGGGCAACCTGGATTAGATCGTCTTTCATCAAAAACTACACGGATGCCTACAATTCAAATCTAAAATTGACCAATGCTGGCGTGCGTCAGTATGCTGGTCAGATTTTAAATCAAGGTACTATCGATGGCTACTGGTCAAGTAACCTAACTGGTGTCCGTGCCTATGATATGATTGCTAATTCTAGTAATACCTATCCTAGTGTTTACAATGTCCACAGTCGGGCGTGGGCCGTGCGCTGCATCAAGGATGTTTCATCTTTAGCACCTACTGTCACTACGCAAGTTACTTCATCTATCGCTCCTACTACTGCTACCGGCAATGGAAACATTACAGTTACTGGCGGAGAAAATCCTACTCGTACTATTACTTGGGGCACAGTAAGTGGCACTTATCCTAACTCTTGCACCGCTGGAGCTGGAGGAATTGGAACGTACGCTTGCAACCTAACTAACCTCAGTCCTGCAACTACATACTACGTCAGAGCAAGAGCCATAAACTCAGCAGGAACGAGCTATGGAGTAGAAACATCTTTCACAACAGCAACACTTCCAACCATCACAATCACAAATCCAAATACAAATCCACAACAATCCAAAACACTTACTGCATCAACAGATAGTGGCACACTCACACAATCAGTAACTACTGGTTCAACATGTGACAACTCTCTCACATTCACTGCATACGCATCAACAACATTTAGCACAGAAGCAGACAATGGCAAAAAGATCTGTTACAAAGCAGTAGACACAGCGTCAAATACGACATACACCATGTCTAATGCAATTGCTGGTATCGACACAACAGCACCAACAGGAACAGCAGCTGTAAACACTGATACCGCATACACCAATACCACAGCAGTCACAGTCAACAATACAATCACAGGAGCTAATGAAATGCGATTCAAAAACGAAACAGGTGGTACATTCTCAAGCTGGCTTGCCTATGCATCATCATATGCATG
>JBBQZC010000011.1:0-31964 GCA_038208115.1 Candidatus Moraniibacteriota bacterium | reverse complement strand
ACTGCACCTGTGTTTGCATTTTCTAGTGTGAGATAGTAGCCATCTTGATCATTTGTCGTGACATTACATGTGGATTGACCGACTGATGGCATCCCTGCTGTGACTTTGCCTGTGCCTGATGTTGTATTGCTTAGAGCGATTATTGTGTCTCCTGTTACTCCTTGTGTATCGAAGCAATCGAGTGAGAGTGTTGAGAGGACTTCTGTGTTGATGTTGACTGGAGTTTCTCCTGTCATGGTACTGTCACCGTTTACGGTGTATGTGGTTGCATGGTTTGTTTGGAATGTACAGAGTCCATTTGAGATAAGACATGTTCCTTGTGTATTCCATGTTGTTTCACCATCGTTTTGGTAGAGGATGTCTAATGTATTGTTATTGAATGCGTTTCCTATGTTTACTGTTACTGTGACTGGGTTATTGAATGTTAGTTTTTCTCCTGGAATCCCTAATGAGAATGCTGTTCTACTTGTTGGTTGTTCTTGTTTTACAGTGCTTGTGATGTTTTTTGTTGTGAAGTTTTGGAAATTGAAGTTTCCCCCTTCTGTTTTTGTGATTGTTGTGTTTTTTGGGAAGACTGCTTGAGTATTTTGTGTTTGGAAGGTTGTGTTGACATTTGTTTCTACTTGGGATGTGTTTTGTATTGTGCCGTTATTGAGGGAGATGTACCCTTCTGTTACTACTTCTTGGATGTCTGTGGGTTGTGGGTTTTGAAGGATTATGTCTTGAAGAGAAAGAGTTGTAAAAGAAAGTTCTAATCCATTGGCAGTGCCAGCTGAATTGGTGGCTTTAGCTCGGTAGTAATAGGTAGTTTCTGGAGTAAGATTGGTAAGATTGCAGAAGTAGATTCCGATTGAACCTGTGCCTTGGGAGCAAGAATCAGTGTATGTTCCTGTAGCTGTTCCCCATTCTATTTGTCTAATGGGATTTTCTTCTCCTGTGTTAGTGAGGTTGGCGTTAAGAGTGGTGGTGGTAGAAGCAATATTTATTGGTTGGTCGGTGGTGAGAGTAGGAATAGAAATGGAGATAATATAAGTAAATCCGCCTGAAAGTGTCACGGGTTGAGTGTCCGGATTGATAATAGTCACATCAACTATTCCTCCAGTGTGGACCGGAGTGATGGCAGTAAGAGTGCTGTCATTAGAAAGCATTATATTAGTAGCATTTGTTCCACCAAAAGAAACAGTAGGAACCATCAGCCCCTCCCACATATATACCCCACCCCTCACTCCAATATTAGAAAGACTGCTATCCGGATTGAAAATAGATGGAGCTCCCGCATTAGTTAGATCGCTTGAAAGAGTGCTGTTACTATCCCAATCAGCATTAACAATTGAACGTGTCAAAGAATAATTTTTTGTCCCGCTTGAAGGAGTATAATCAAAAAGACAATTGGTATATACTGGCGCTCCAGAATAATCACCTGTATTATGTCCATTGGACTTGAAAACTGAGTTGTAAATATTAAAAGCAGTAGAGGAATTATCATAGGAATATGACCAGTTTGTAGTAGATTTGTTTTCTACAAAGATGTTGCGGTATGTTCCATGCCCCTCATTGGCGTTGAAAATAGCATTGGAAAAATTATTAGCACGATTAGGGTAATAGTCTATTTTAAGATTGGAAACAACTGATCCGCTATTTTCTAAAAAAAAGACGTTGGCATCCCGATATGTAGTGCTATTTGAATCAGATCCATAACATTGGAGAGTGGTATTTGCATTATCTCCAAATATTGTTAATGCTTTATTTAAATCTGCTACACAAGAAGCCTCTCTAACTGCAGAAGGAGAATAAGTATAATAAAAAGGAATTGCACGATACGTTCCCGACAAGATATTAACAGCATCTCCGCTAGACGCCATATTAACTGCTTTGTTTAAGCTAGCATATGGATTAGATACCGAACCGTCTCCGGTTGAATCATTACCAATCGTACTGACATACCAAGTTTTAGAAAAAGAAGTCGGGTTGGGCAAAGCACTGTCTGAATAAAAATTACTACCAGAAATAGTGACAGGTGTTCCGCCACTCATTGGTCCACTCACAGGATCAATGGAAGATATGGTTGGTGCAGGATTATTATACAAAACAGAAACTACAGAAAGTGTTGGGGTATTTTGTCCATCTGTTGAAATTAAAAATACTTTGTATTGGAAATATTGATCACCACTTCCATCTTTTTGTGTATCATCAATCGCTTCGCTTCCGCTTGGATCTGTGAAGTATGTTGAGTTATTACATGAGTTATCTATTCCATCATCTGGTCCACACCAATCTCCCCAACTAGATCCGTTAGATGAAGTGCGCAATTGAAATTTTATGTCTGTGTTTGCCGGGAGATTTTCTGTCCATTGAAGTTTTGTGATGTATGCTATTGATAATTGTGTGTTGTATGAGTTTGAAGTGAGAGTTTGGGTTTGTGAACCATGCTTAATCATGTTAATCGTGATGTTGTTGAGAGATGGTGTGACGGAACTGCTCGATGTTTGAAGAGTTGCAGCAATGTCAAAAGTACCTGGGGTGAAGCCGCCAGAAGATACCCATTGTGCTTGGGTAATAGTCTGTAAAGTGTTTTGAGTCATACCATTTGTAGTAATATTGTCCAAATTAGATGTAGTCCACGCTTAACCATTCCAATATTTCCAAGTGACTCTATTATCGAAAGAGGCTAAATATTTGATATTTGTGTTTGTTGGAGTTGTTTGGGTTGTAGTGATATTATTTATAGCTGCGTAAGTGGAAGTGTTAATTTGAGACCCAGTAGCTGTGGTGACATAGTATGATGTGGTTGAATTACTATAAGGCGAAGTTGGTGGAGTAAAATTGGAAGTCCACACATTATAAGGTGTGATACGAAATTCATCGACATTGCCATTAAAATAGTAGTATGGAGCAAATGTAGAAGTGTATGAATCACCAGCTCCAACATGCATTCCTTCAAAGTTAGATACGTCTAGACCTGACCAATCTGCTGTCCCTTGTGAAACACCATTGACATAGTATGTGACAGTCCCGTTGTCAAAAGCTATGGCGATATGACTCCAAACACCTAGAGATACTGATCCAAAGAGGCTTGTTGCCCCAGTAGAATTTGGAACAGTATAAAATATCTCACCGCCACTGTAATAATCCCACCCAAATGAATAGCCACCATAATAATTCCCTATCATAAAAGCAGACGTGTTGCCAACTGCGCTTGGCTTGATCCAAAAATCAACAGTGAACTCTTGTGGCAATGAAATTGGACCAGATAGATCAATATAATCAGACGTGCCGTTAAAAGCAAATGCATTATTAAACTTTCCAACTGCTAAAGGTGACGTCGTATGTGAAGTCAAAGTATAATCTCCACTAGCGACACTATAATCATCTGCGTGAAGCAAAAGCGTCTGAAATGAATTAGTACTCCAACCAGCCGTGTATCCCGCAGGAGGTATATAAGACATTTGAGCAGGATCAGTCCTTAAAGTAACTGTTGATTTATAAGCAGTTGCCCCATCTCCTATCGCCAGGTGATACGTTCCTGCATTTATGCTTTTACTCGCATACCAAATGTTATTTTTAGAAAACTTGACTGTGTGATTATCTAGATCAACAGCGACTCCAATGACATTTCCTGGTGCATATGCAGCACCATATGCAATGTTTTGCGGATATATATTTCCACTCCAAGAAGCATAAAAAGAATTTCCAGTAATATCTCGAGTAAAAGCTGTATAATCATAACCAGCCTTCACCAATCCCACATATGGGTACACAGGACTTGTTCCTCCAATAGAAAACTCCACATAATATTTGCCTGAGCTTTTTCCCGTAGTTGTGCCCATTGTCCAACTCAGACCAGATATTTCTTCTGTTACAGTCATATTTCCGTTAGATAATGAAACGTCTGAATCCTTTTTATTGGGATTAAGCGTGTCATACGCAGTATTATTATGTAGTTGCACTGATCCTCCAGCAAAATCAGTTCCATGTGTAGCATTTTCCTGCACATATTCTCCCTCCGTATTGAAATTAATATTTGTAACGCTGGCTGGATTTGTAAGCTCTATATCAGCTCCACCATTTACCGTAGTAATATTTGCATCTTTAGCGCTATATCGATCCCATCCTGTTTGATTATTGGTATCATCTGCAATATTTGTTGTTTGTCCTCCATTCCAATCAGTTTGTGTAAAAGTTGATGAAACCGCTTGTGCTGTTTGAACATTAAATGACATGCTCACCACAAGTGCACACACTACAAAAGAAATCAAAAATTTCTTTAATATGTTATTTATCATATCTTTATTTTAAACAGTTTTATGTTTTTATATTATGTTTTCATTATATCATGTTTTTTATCTTTATGTGTTTAACACTTCTGCATACATTTTTATATTTATCCTATACAAAAAAGCCCCATTTCATGGGACTTTCTTGCTTGAGCCGAGTAGGTAATGACGTTCGAACTTTTTTCCAAAAAAATTTTAATTTTACGCTCGGACTGGCAAAAAAGGAGAGCAATCTGGAAAAAGAAATTTTTACCCACTCTCGTTTTTTAAAACAAGAAACTTTTCAAGAGATTATTTTACTTATCGTTTTCAATAATTTGTCCATCTTTCAACCAAATAACACGGTCTACATATTTTTTATCTTCTGGCTCATGTGTTACTACGAGAATGGTTTGTTTTAATTCTTTATTGAGTTTTTGAAAAAGTTTAAAAATGATTTCCGATGAAACGGTATCAAGATTAGCGGTGGGCTCATCAGCAAACAATACTTTTGGATTATTTATCAAAGCTCTTGCAATCGCTACTCGCTGCTGTTCGCCTCCCGACATCTCGCTTGGATAATGATTCATTCGATCACTCAAGCCAACTATATCCAAATAATATGCCGTGCGTTCCTTAGCCTTATAATCTCCCAGAGCCATAGCTGGAAAATAAACATTTTCAAATGCCGTAAATTCAACGATAAGTGCATACTCTTGAAAAACATACCCCAAATTCTGAAGTCTAAATCTAGTTCTTTTTGCATCGGATAAAGTTAATACATCTGTATTATTAATAGCAACACTTCCTGCGGTTGGCATATCGAGTAAACCGAGTTGATGCAAAAGTGTAGATTTTCCAGAACCACTTCTACCCATCAATGCGACAAATTCCCCTTCAGCAATTTCAAGTGAAACATCTTTGAGCGCTAATGTCGGGACTTTCCCGGGATATGTTTTTACAAGATTTTTTACTTTAATCATAAATTTACTCTTAACCCCAAATTGATTTAAGGATATCTTCTCGAGCGACTATTTTGGCAGGAATGAAACCTGCAAAAATTCCCGAAATTATAAGACTACTAATATTAATAAAGATTCCTATTGAAGTGTACTCCAAGCTCGCATCACCAAAAGGCATCGGAATCGGTCGCACCGCAAGAAATGGAATAACTAGCCAAAATATTATCATCAGTCCAAAAATAACTCCCCAGATAGCATAGAAGAGTGACTGAATTATATACGACACCTCAATGATACTTTCTTTTATTCCAATAGCTTTTAAAATACCGATTTGTCGACGTTTACTGACAGCATTCACATATATCATCACAAAGATTGTTATAGCCGCTACGAGAATACTAATCACGCTCACAATAAGTGCAATGATATCAAAGGCAGCAACGAGTGTGCCAACAGTAGATAATCGAGCAGTATATTTTTCAACTTTAAGTTCAGGAAAGATCGTTTCAATTCTTTGAATATACTCATCTAGTGTATTTTTGCTCAAATCAACTTTCACCATAATTTCGGAAGCGTTATTATACGTTGAAAGAATCGCTTCTGCTTCTTTATTAGAAACAAAAGCAGTGCCACCAATTCCTCCTATAGTAACTTTAAATATTCCCTTAACAGTATATATCCGTGCAATGCCATTTGCATAGATTACTTGCACCTTATCACCAACTTTAGTGCCACCAAGATCCGTAGTTTGCTTAGTATCAAAACCACCGGCAAGGTTTGCTCCTAAAATTATCTCGTCTTCAGTCAAACTGTCTGGAAATTCTCCGGAAACCATGTTTTCATGTACAGTCAAAACAGCTTTTTCTTCTAATTGCGTTACCCCGACTATTGGCGCTGAAACAGATTTTATTTTCCCATTATTTTCTCGATCATATGAAATAGAACCGCCTAATTGATAGTGACTAGTGGTTGCAATAATTCCAGGAATTGTTTGTATTTGTGCACGTACACTCTTTTGATCAGGAATAAAATCTTTACGTGTTGGTTCTTCTTGTGGCATCACAATAATATGCGCCGTCGAAGTATCAATCATAGATCGCATAATACCATCTGAAAAACCAGAAAGAAATCCAGAAACAAACATTAAATTGAAAAATGATAGCGATAAAATAAAAACAATAAGAGCTACCGTAGACTTATGTCCCTTAATAATTGTTTTATAAGCGATAAAGAACGCTGTTTTTATATCAGTTGCGTTCATATTTATTTTTTGTTACCAAGGATTATCTGCTCACCCTGCAAAAGTCCAGACCTAATTTCAATCATACCCATATCATTTTTTAGACCAGTTGTTATTTCTTTCTCCGTCACCATTTTTCCATCTAAACTTTGAACAATTTTTTTGCCATCTTTTTTTTGTATTGCGCTCACTGGCACAAAAAGAGTATTTTCAGAAACAGCTGTTTTGATCCAAACATTAGCAGTCATACCAGATCTAATTCTCTCATCCTCTTTTTCAAAAATAACCGTCGTTTTATAATAGATAGATCCACCTTTTATTGTTTCAGCCGAATCAATATCCGTCACTTTACCAACCCACTCGGCCTCATCATCAAATGCATCAAGTTTTATTTTTACCGCCTGCCCGACTTTGACATTTGCAATTGTCGTTTCTGGAATATCTACATCAATTTGTAAGCTACCAGTTGAAGCAACTGAAACAACAACTGTTTCTAGTTTCGCGATTTCACCAACTTCACTATTGCTAAAAATAATAACCCCCTCAATAGGTGTCGTAAGTACTGTTTCATTTATTTTTTTCGTTTGCACTTCAATATCAGCCGACGCTTGCTCGACTATGGCCTTTTGAGCCTTGATATCATATTTTTCGTCATAACTTGGTTTCCTATTTTCCTCCAATGATCTCAACTTATATTCTTGAGTTTTAAGTGCCGCCTCCAATTGCTTTAATTGACTAAAAAGCAAGCCGGAATCCTGCTTAGCTAAAATTTCTCCCACCATAACTTTTTTTCCCACTTCAGCATTTAAAAAAGTGATTTTCCCGCTATTTTTAAATTGTAGATTCACTGTATCTGGCGACACCACTTTGCCAGTAGCCGATACTTCCTGAATAAGATTGCCTTTTAAAACCTCTATTGTTTCATACGGCGATTGATTGATATTGCGAACATAGCGCCAACCGATTATTCCACCGATTAAAATAATAATTGCTACAATGATTGAAATTCTTTTTTTATTCATATGCTTATTGTTAATTTATTTTTATCTGATTTAAATTTCATCCTTAAAGTGTTTATTATAAAAAATAATCATATTATTTATCATTTTTTTTCTTTGGATAACCGTTTTAAGCCAAGCATTCAAATATTTCTTTCCCTTTGGAGTTACGTTATAAATTCGCTTAGCGGGCCCGTGCTCATTTTCCTTCCAAACGGATTTTAACAAATCTTCTTTTTCCATTCTTCGCAAAAGTGTATATGCTGTACCAGTTTTAATTATACTCTGATTATCTGTTATTTTTTCAATGTTTTTAATAATCTCGTATCCATAAGATGGTTTTTCATAAATAACCCTCAAAAGCAAAAATTGCATCCATCTTATTTCAGGATGACCGCATTCTGTTTTTGAAATCTTTTTTCTTCCCATATATAACAATGTTATCTAATAAACGATTATGTGTCAAGTGTTTATTTTTCTGCTATATTTAACTGATATTTAGGAAAGACGCTAGCTTTTTCAGTACGAAATTTTGCGGAAGAAGAAAAAATAAAATTCCTTTTCCCAACCCCTTTCCTGTTCGATTCCAACTCATCCAGAAAAAAATTAAAACCATACTCGAAAGTACAGTTTTAATTTTCTATGAGCCGAGTAGGTAATGACGTTAGAACTTTTTGTAGCGAAAATTCTAGTTTGATATGCTTTTTTGGGAAAAATAAAAACCCATCAGTAATAATCTAATGGGCTTATAACCAATCTTCAACTATCAATCCTTATGGAATAAGTTCTTTAAGAGCATGAAAGATTTTTTTGCCATCCTTTTTAACAGTTCCCAATTTAGATAAAATGGCGACTGAAGCACAATAATAAATGCTCTCGTAGCTTTCAGGAATAGCATCCATCTTTTTGACCGTTGACAAATTAGATATTTTTTCAATATCATAGCCCAAAAGTTCAGAAATCTGCTTACTCTTTTCTGGAGATTCCATTTTTATGAGCATGATTTTTTCCATTATATGTGCTCTTTCACATTCATGTGACATAGATTCCAGTGCATTAAGACATAACTGAGCAATAAAAAATGATATACTGCCTTCAAAATTACTTTTTTTCATTAAACGCCATACCGTTTGATATTCCGCACGAGTTAAGCCCATTTCTTCCAGAGTAATTGCTTGAGCACTAAATCCAGCTTGTACTTTTTTTGCTAGAATTTCCAATTCTCTTAAATCCATTTTTATGCCTCCTATCACCTAAATATACTATGGATTGATTTATTTTATTGAATTTCCAACACCTAATTGAAGAGAATAAACATCCTGCCAACATTTCTTTTTATTTCTGCCAGATTTTTTGCTAAGTCATCAGTATTTATTGTAGAAAAATCGATATCTCGCAAAGCGTTTAGCAACTCAACAGAATTAATTTTAATCTGTGCAAACTCCTCACAAACTTTATGACAAATAAAAAAGGCCATTGAACCGTGGTAGGATTCTTTGCGCATCATCCCTCTTAATGAAATACTCTCTGAATCTGTAACCCCCCCCATTCCCCTTTGTGAAAGGTCGGAGTTTTTAAACCCACGCTCAAATTTTTCTGCTAAAATTTTCCAATTCATTGATTTCTCCTTGTATGTAGAAATTCTTGAAAATTTATATGTAATTGTTAAACAAACTAGACACCAAATCGTAACATAAAATTCATAAAAAGTCAATCAAAATCGGTAATATCCACACACAGTTCGAACGCTGCATAGTGGGTATACAAAAAAGCCCCATTTCATGGGACTTTCTTGCTTGAGCCGAGTAGGTAATGACGTTTGAACTTTTTGCAAGAAAGTTGCGCTATTACAAGACTATGTAATACCTGATTTAGTGAAATAATATCTTAATCTTACTAGTTCCATAGTAATATACGTGTCGACCTTGCTTTTGCGACTCCAAAAAACCCTTAAACACCAAGTCTTTTAAGTCCTTACTCGCAGTCATCTTCGCAATTTGATTCACATTTATATGAGTTCCAAGAGTAGTTCTTTCATCAGGATTTCCAAATAGGTATTGTAATAATTGTACTTGTCTCATATTTAAGTTATACTCAGTCTCACCTTTTTTATTCATTTCAACATTTTTCTTTGACTGATGTTTCAAATACATTTTGAACTCTTCCGCTGCCATTCTAATTTTTCTCATATTATAGTCCAAGAAATACGTCATATCATTATCATCTTGTTCACTATAAACGTAAGCCATTTTATACTGTTTTTTTGAATTATTAATAACCTTTGAAACAGGCAAATATGCAAACGCCCAATAATTATTTTTAATTAGATACCAATAAAATAACAACCTTGCCAACCTTCCATTTCCATCAGTAAATGGATGTAAATACCCTATCCAAAAATGAATCATAATAGCCTTTAAAACTGGATGAATAAATGATTCATGTTTATTTTTATTATTTGCAAAATCAATCAAATTTTTTAGTTCTTCTTTAACAAATACACTATCCGGACCTTCATGATATATCACGTCATCAATTTCATCAGTGACATAGATAGGCTCACCCACCTTTCTCAATCTTGGTCTCTCCCCTTGAGAATCAACTGTTTCTTTTGTTATTAGTGCATGCAATTCCATAATCAAATCAAGACTCATATCCTCGTCTTTACACCTATCCTCTATCTGTTTCATCGAAATATAGTTATTGACAATCATTTGTTCTGATTTATTTGATGGTTTTCTACCCTCTCTCAACATTTTTTTTGCTGCATGTCTACTAGTAGCAGCTCCTTCTAATTGAGAAGACGCAATAGCCTCTTCCATTATTCCTCTACTAATCAGTTTCTGTTTGCTAACTTTATTTAATTCACCAGAACCAACAAAAAGTTCTCCACCTGTATGCATGTCCAATTCGTGAAAAAACTCTTCAAAATAATCAAGTCGTGACCATTTAAAATACATTTCATTTTTATCTTTAATTGGAGAAATCTCCTGTGAAGATCTAAACATTTTTATTAACTTCCAAAGCATTTCTTTTGAAATACCCTGTGGAGATGGCTCTTTATATTGTACTTTGTCCCAAAATAAATATTCTGATTTATTAACTTTTTTAACAAAATCAAAAACCTCCAGAGCATGATCTCCTTTCAGAATCCTTATGATTTCCTTATTTTCTATTTTTGATAAATCTGGTTTTTTAAGCTTAAAAAACATATATATAATATAGGTATAATTATACCTATATTATACCTGTTTTATACCTTTTGTCAATATAGGTATAATTATACCTATATTATACCTGTTTTATACCTGTTTATTTGTAAGTATACAAAAAAGCCCCATTAAATGATGCTTTTAAAGTTTGAGCCGAATAGGTAATGACGTTTGAACTTTTTGTGTTGAAAATGCTAGCTTAATGCAATTTTTTGAAAAAGAAAAACCTCACCAATCACTGTTGTGACCGATGAGGTATTCGCTTATGTAACTTCTCTTCTCAAAAAAGATTAAAGCTCCTCTGCTTTAGCTTTGACCATTTTTAATGCGTCAGCTTTTTTTGGTGTATTGGGAGGTGTATTTTCCCATACCCACTGGCACTGTTCGAATGTCTCTGCTTTAGCTTTGACCATTTTTAATGCGTCAGCTTCTTCTGGTGTATTGGAAGGTGTTTTTGCCCATACCCACTGGCACTGTTCGAGTGTCTCTGCTTTAGCTTTGACCATTGTCCATGCGTCAGCTTTTTCTGGTATATTGGGAGGTGTATTTGCCCACACCCACTGGCACTGTTCGAATGTTAACGCCTCCTTTTCCACTTTACTTAATTCAGCCCAATAAATTAAAATTGCTAGTTTTTCTTCAATTCCCTTACTAACTAAATTTCTAACTTTTTGCATAACAGATCTCTCCTTACTGTTGAGTTGTTTGATTTATGTTCGATACAATTATATTATTCTTCTCCCTCTGTATATAGAAATTCTTGAAAAGCTCATCTTCTTTTGTTAAAAATACTAACTTCAAATATTAGCGTAAAATACACAAAAAGTCAATCGAACTTCAAAATAGTTTGATCCCATAATAGTAAGTACCAAAAAACCCCATAAAATGGAGCTTTTTGAGTTTGAGCCGAGTAGGTAATGATGTTCGAACTTTTTGTTTTAGCAATGATGATCTTTGCCAATTAGAACATTTGACTCATAAGAAAAATGATGATGTAATTTACAATTCCAAAGCTTATTAAAAACAAAAATGCAGATGAAAATCCATAACCCAAAGATTGCATCACAACAACAATTGCGAGAAAATTACCAAGAATAGCGCCAAAAGGTCCAAAAATTATACTTAAAAAACCAATGATACTAAAAACTATAGTCAAAAATAAAGACTTTGTCACGACGAAATAAAGACTTTCTAATTTTAAGTCAAATAAACGCAAATAAAGAAAAAGTAAAATGAAGCTCACAAAAAAAGTAACAGAAAAACCGATAATTGAAGCAGAATTTTGCACAAAAATTCCTTTTTTGGACATACAATTTTCAACAGATACCTTTTCCAAACGTTTAGCAGCCGCAAATGATTCATCAAATGATTTTCCGCTTTCCATCAACAAAGACACTGCTTCCTTAGATGCAGCTTTAAAATCAGAAATACACTGTGATTTATATTGATAAGAAAAAAAAGTAAAAAATATGAATAAAATGAAAAGTAACATCAAGCCCCCAAGTATAATATATGCACCACGATCACCGTTAAATTCATAATTTTTCATTTGATTATTTTATTTTTTAATTATTTTTATTATATCACAAAATTATAACCTAACGCATCAAGAAACTAAAAAGCCCCATGAAATGAGTCTTTTTGAGTTGGGGCCGAGTAGGTAATGACGTTCGAACTTTTTGTGGTGAGAATTCTGAACTAAAATATTTGTATTGCGATCTATTTCCTAAAATGCATTCTAATCAAAAAAATTAACCCCATTGATCAAATGTTTGACCAATGGGGCTATGTAAAATCACATATACTGATTTATAAAGGAGTTAACTCCGCATGAGCGCTCCTTTACTTTTTTGAAAATCATGTTAAGTGATCTTTTGTTACTTTCAGGAGATGAATCTTCTTCATTTGCTAAAAATTGTTTTGCGTCTATTCCTTTCGCTTTCAATTTGCTTACAAGAAGAGGAAAATCGCCCAAAAAGTATGCTTTTTCCAAAACATCCCTTCCTACTATTTTACTCAAACCGTGAACAAATATTATGTCGCATTCCCTAACCTTCAGGTAAGGTTGAAGAATTGTGCGATCAAACATTTTGCACAAAACGATGTGAGTAAAATAGTTAGTAATCGACTCGTTTAAGCTCTCCCTAACTTTTGTTATTTTGCCAGAGCTGTCCCTAGCAACATACTGCAATCCCGAACGAATAGCGGACTCACCATCAAGAATATATTTCTCAATTTCACGATATGAAATAACATGAACAAGTTCATGTACTCCAATATGAGATAACTTTATTCTTTCATAGTATCCTTCTCTAAGTCGCTTTTCAAAATCTTCTGAGACACACAGATTGTTTGTTATGCAATCAAATCCAATTTCATAACCCTCATTTGTGTCCAGATAATTTATGCCTACTACTTTTAGATTTCCTGAAAACTTGGGATATGCATCTGCAACTTTCCCACTTAAACTAGAAAATAACTCCTCGAAGTTATTCATATTCTGAGTCTCCTATTATTAGAATTTCTTGAAATATCGATGTAATTTTTAAATTAACAATGAAGTTTATTATAGCATAAAATAACTAAATAGTCAATATCAGTTCGATCGTTGCATACTGGGTATACAAAAAAGCACCATGAAATGGAGCTTTTTTAGGTTTGAGCGGGTGAAGGGAATCGAACCCTCGTCCTCAGCTTGGAAGGCTGATATAATAAGCCACTATACGACACCCGCTTGTGCCAAGGTTTTAGCGGGCAAGCCCACCAAATATTTTTGGCTAATTTTTCTATCCGAAATTGTCAAAATGAATTTTTGTCTTTTCGATATTGAGATCTTCTAAAACTTGTTGCATCGATGTGATGAAATCCTTTGTACCTACAACATAATACATCTGATTTGCGATGTCGTCAACATACTTCTTGATCATTTCACCATTTATACGTCCTTTTTCTCCGTCCCATTCTCCGTCCTCTCGTGTAAGCGTATTGATCATCTGGTAATGCGGCAACGAGATACTTTTTAATTCATCATGCAATGCGATATCTGATTTTGTCCTATTAGAATAAAATAGCGTGATCGCTCGCGGTGAGGCAATGTGCTCTTCTTGCTTGAGCATGGATCTCACAGGCGTGATGCCCACTCCTGCGATAATATAGATAATTGATTGATGTAAATTTTCTGGCAGAGACACCAATCCAAGTGGACCTTTTAATATGATCTCATCTCCCTCCATCATCGCATCAATATTTTTTTTGAATGCACTATCACTTTTGCGCATCACAAAAATGAGCTTCTCTTCATGCGGTGCTGACGCTATCGACATTGCTCGCATACTCGGTCGATCATCGGTATTTTTTGGCTTAGCAAAATCCAAAAAAACATACTGACCTGCGATAAATTCAAACTGATCTGGTTTTTCAAATAATAGCTGATACGTATCTTCTGCAATAAAGCTCTTTGAAATCAATTTTGTAGTATATATCGTGATCATAAGATGTATTATAATTATCTCTCCATCATATATAATTATCTCTACTTGCGCAATCATCCAAAAATCCGTACACTAAAAGATGCATATATTAATAATTTTTACATATGGAAAATAATTCAACACAATATAAAACACACTGGCATTCTTTCTGGTTTGGATTTATGGTTGCCCTCTCTATTACTCTCATATCCCTCCTTATTCTTGTAATTTCAAATCGCATTTCATTTGGCCCATTTGTTTCAAAAGAATCTTCGACACAAAAAGTACCCCCAACAGAAACGAACAAATCTGATTCGGCTACTATCGAAAAACTAGTTGCATCAGTTGGGGTAGATGTAAATGCTGTTCGCACATGTGCTCTAGATAAGAAATTTGCCAAAAAAGTCTCTGATGATCGCGCAGATGCAGTTGATGCAGGGGCAAAAGGGACTCCGCATAGCTATGTGATGATTGCTAAGGATATATATGAAATTCCTGGTGCCTATGATGAAAATAGTATTCGTACATTATTAGATGAACTATTAGCACATAAAACACCTAAGGATTTCACAAATGTCAGCACAAAAGTCAGGCTGAATCCAATAACCGATATTGACTGGGTCAAAGGAGATAATAATGCGCAAATCACATTCATTACATATTCTGACGTAGATTGTCCTTATTGTAAGCAATTTCACACGACGATAAAAAAAATTATGCCAGATTATCACGATTCCGTGCGGTGGGTTTTTCGACACATGCCTTCTGATACACTTCACCCGCATTCGCGAGAAAAGGCAGAAACAGCAGAATGTATTGGTTCAATCGGTGGCACTGATAAATTCTGGGAATTTCTTGATGTGCTCTTTGCTCAGAAATAATCAAAAAGCGCTTCACCAAAGCGCTTTTTCTTTACAAAACGCATATAAACTGTTATGATGATAAATAATTGTTTTGAACCATTTATGCTTGATTTTTCTTCATTTTACGTGATTTTTTCTGTTGTAGTCATCATCACTGCACTCACTGCAATAATTATTTCCATACTAGCACTACAAAGAACCAAACACTTGCACACCACAGTTACTCACCTATGCGGTGGCAAAGAAGGCTCTGCTCTTGAGGAAATCATCATTCAAACCAATGATAAAATGCAGGAATTTGATACAGAGATTCAGGAACTGTTTCGTATTTCAAATACCATCCACAAACAAGCACATAAAAATATTCATAAAATTGGACTCGTGCGATTCAACCCCTTTCGCGATTACAGTGGCAATCAAAGCTTTGCACTTGCACTGCTTAATACAAATAGCGATGGTATAATCTTATCATCCATTCATACACGAGAAGGCACTCGCATTTTCACAAAAGAAATTCAAAAGGGACTCCCTGTCAATAACGAACTCACACAAGAAGAAAAAGACGCTATTATCAATGCTACATAATTAATTTTTATATCACACAAAAACATCATGACTGAAGAAAAAATTGTTAAAATTCCATCCCCTGTTTCTGTTAAGCGATTTGCAGAAATTTTAGGAATTCCTATTACAACACTCATTGCAGAATTAATGAAAAATGGGATCATGGCAACGATCAATGAAGAAATCGATTTTGAAACAGCAGCAATTATTTCTGAATACCTCGGATTTCAAGCTACGGAAGACATGGAAATTGCTGATGATGAAACATTGACGATTGAAAAGCTCCTCGATATCTGTGCTAAAGAAAAAGGTTCTGGAGAAAAACTCGAAAGTCGCCCACCGATTGTTACAATTCTCGGACACGTTGACCATGGCAAGACCACTCTTCTCGACACCATTCGCAAGTCATCAGTAGCAAGCAGTGAATCAGGCGGTATCACACAACACATCAGTGCATATCAAACCAAAAAACGTGGCAAGGTCATCACATTCATTGACACTCCTGGTCATGAAGCTTTTTCAGCGATGCGTGAGCGTGGTGTATCAATAGCCGATATCGCGATTCTCGTCGTGTCTGCCGATGATGGTGTACGACCGCAAACAAAAGAGGTCATCAACTATCTCAAAGAAAAAGATATTCCGACAATCGTTGCAATCAATAAGATCGACAAACCGAATGCAAACATCATGCGCGTCAAGCAAGAACTCGCTGAGCATGACATTGTCATTGAAGAATGGGGTGGCAAGATTATGTGCAATGAAATCAGTGCAAAAAACAATATTGGCATTACAGATTTATTGGAAAGTATCATTCTCCTCGCTGAAGTAGAAGACTTCAAGGCAAGTGAAAAGCGAGACGGACTCGCTGTTGTACTTGAGTCTCACAAAGATGATCAAAAAGGACCTGTCGCAACCGTCGTTGTTAAAACTGGCACATTGAAAGTTGGTCAAGATATCAACGCAGGTAAAACATACGGACGCATCCGTCATATGGCAGATCACCGTGGAAATAAAATCGAAAAAGCAACACCTTCCACACCTGTCACAATATTTGGTCTTGTCGATACAGCTGAAACAAATGATATTATACAAGTTGCAAATGCAAAACGCAGTGCTCGTCTCAAATCACAAGAGGTGGTAACACGTCTTGCAGGAGAAAAAAGACAAGTCAAAAGTATTACAGATAATGACGGCATCCCTAAACTCAATATCATCATCAAATCTGACGTGCAAGGATCTATCGAAGCAATCCAACAAATCCTTGCTGCTATCCCCCAGACAAAAGTGGCAATCAATTTTATAGATGAAGGAGTAGGCAATATCACTGAGTCTGATGTAAAAATGGCACAAAGCTCAGAAGCAATCATCTTTGGTTTCAATGTAACCACAAGTCCAGTTGCCAAACGTATGGCTGAAGATACTAAAGTAAAAATTTCTCATTATAAGATTATCTATGAACTCGTGGATGATATCAAAAATCGACTCATCGCGATGCTCCCTGATGAGATTGAACGTACAGACATTGGTGAGTTAGAGGTACTCGGCATATTCCGTACAGAAAAAGCAAAGATGATCATCGGCGGAAAGGTGACAAAAGGTAAAATCGTTGCAAAAAATGTCAAACTTGATATCATTCGTAAAGAAAATGTGATTGGCACAGGCTCACTTGCAAATCTCCAACATAATAAAGTTGACATCGATGAAGTAAAGAAAGGTAAAGAATGCGGTATGACATTTGATGGGGAAACCAAGATAAAGCTCGGCGATACAATCAAGATCTATACTGAAATACTCAAAGATAAATCCCTCTAAAAAAAATAAAACGTCAGAATTGATCTGACGTTTTATTTATTATTTATGCGAATCACTTTATCTGAAGTAATCGCATCACTTATTATTATCAATGCATGCACTAGTATGTATTTTTATTTCATTGATAAAATTCATAAATAAAAAGAACCCCCAAGTTGATAACAACAAGGGGGGAGCTGGAGCTTTACTTTTTTTTGCGGCGAAATATTCCCAATCCAACGAGTCCGGTGCCAAGCAAAAACATCGTCGCTGGCTCAGGAACAGGTGCAGGTGATGACGGAACGACATTCAGATTGCATGCTGAACCAGAAACTTTCATATCGTCGAAATCACGATCACCACCGTGGAGCTGGTCGTCAAGAGATACATAAATTTTATGCGGTGCCCATTGGATTTCGACGTGCTCCACATTTGTATCAACTAATTGACCTCCTGCAAACTGATTTAACGACTGATTACTAAACCAACTGTAGTCTGCGGTGCTGCCACCAGTGAAAACATCAAAATAGAAACCAAAACCACTACCAAGATATGACCACAGACTGTCAGTCACATCCGCAATCGCCCCCGGTTCGCTATTTTTTCCAAAAACTTCGTACTTTTGCGAAGGGTCGTTCATCGCAAAAAGTCCAAAGCTTGATTCATACGCTGCATTTTCCACTAGATCCTTAAAAGAGATTCGATCTGTAGCAAAATACGGGGTTGCCTCAACCTTGGCAGAAAAACTGCACAAGGCCAGAAACAAAACAATGAAAACAGAAATGTGCTTCCCCATGTGGGGTCTCCTCTTTTGAATGAATCTTATTTACCATAGTCAATTCTACTTCGCGTTTTTACCTCCTTTTAAGTTGATGGTTGATAAAGAACGAATTGTATATTATACAGTATACAGCAAAAATTGCAACATCAACAATCTACATCTTAAATAGCTGCGTACTTGCATATTTTTCAGCACGATCAGGGAAAATTACTATAATACGTGCTTTTTCAACTTTTTGGACAATTTCTCGCACTGCAACCATGGCAGCCCCGCTACTCATGCCTACCGAAATACCCTCCAATAGCATTATTTTTCGTGCCATATGTAATGCATCTTCTGATTCAATCATGATTTTCTCATCTATGAGACCTACGTCATAAATTGATGGCACTAACGCTTCTTCGAGGTTCTTGAGGCCTTGGATATAATGTCCTTTTACGGGATGCGCCTCTACGACTTTCACTTTTTTATCATGATCCCTCAGTCCCTTTCCAACTCCCATAATCGTACCGGATGTACCAAGTGATGATATGAAATAATCGATCCGCCCATCCATCTGATCCCAGATTTCTTCTGCCGTAGTACGATAATGTGCAAACTTATTATACTCATTGGAAAATTGGTCTGGGTTGAAATACTTCTGTGGTTTTTTTGCAACAAGATCACGTACGTGCATAATGGCGCCATCAGTGCCTTTCGTCCCATCTGTCAAAATGACTTTTGCTCCATATGCCTTGATCATCTTTTGTCGCTCAACTGATACAGAGCTGCTCATGACCACATGCACGCGATACCCTTTTATTGCACCAATCATCGCCAATGCAATTCCTGTGTTACCAGATGTCGCCTCGATTATGATCTTATCCTTTGATAATTTTCCTTCTAGCTCTCCTTGTCCAATCATCGCAAGTGCAATACGATCTTTAATAGAACCACTAGGATTTTGCCCTTCCAATTTTGCAAATATTTCTACACCTTCTTTTTTGATTACATTATTGATCTTTACCATTGGTGTATTACCAATCAATCCCAATACATTTTTATATATCATATTTTTTCTTTAACAAATTATTTTTTTATAAATAAAAAACCCTCATTTGTGAGAGAGTCCTTCTTTTGATCGAAATTCACAAAAAAGCAACTCTCTATACAGAGCTGCAACAACACTTTATTTTTTTAGGAAATGTTTTATTCATATTCTCAATATATCATATATGGAATTATGCGACAAATACCCTTCCTTATAAAACACTAAGATATTGCGCAAATGCATCGCGCATCTGCATCGATTGATATAATGCTGGTGCTGGATTTATATCTATTACCCGATAGTCACCATTTTGTGAGATAAATATGTCTACAGAATACACATCCAATTCTAATATGCGAGAAATCGCATTCACAACATCATCACTAACCTGATACGTACCACAGCAAAGTTTTTTTCCTTTAACATAATATACCTTGTGCAGTAGCATTTCTCCTTCATCTACAGCATTTTCAAAATAGTATTTTTCTTTTTGACAGTTGAATATCTTTTTTGCATTTTTTACATCCTGCACATTTTTTGCACAAATAACATAACTCAGTTGACGATAACTCTTTATATATAGTGGAAATTTCCAATTATTGTGCTCACATGTCACAAAGCTATGCGGCACTTTAATGTTATTTTTTTTTAACACGCTCTGCATTGTAAATTTTGTATACCTCTTTTTCAATCCACCAGAATTTACGATCGTCCATCCTACATCCTCAAGTCTAGAATAGTATTTTTTTACATCAAAATCATTTGTTAAAAAATATGCAATATTTTTTTCATATGTATTTTTTATGGTCACATCCATATATACTAGATCCTCTAAATATGTACGCCTGACACGTAATCCGTGTGCTCTCAAATTTTTTGCCAATTCACGCACGACGATTGCCGCACCATGTGGATTAGGCTCATATCTAGAAATAATAATCATTACTCTTCTCATGACATGTATTTATAAAATTATAGTGTGGTACCACAATGTCGTGAACTAACATGTGGTACCACTGCTGAATGATTTATTTCATCATGATTTCCTGTGCAACTGCATAGCAATCAGTCTTGAGGTCATGTGTTGTGTTGTATTTTTGCAACACATTTTTCAATTTCATCGATGTGATCAGGTCACGTTTCGTGATCAGTTGCCAGATCTCCGTTAATGTATGTTTCTGCACATTACATGTGAATTGATCTTGTGCAAGAAATCCACACAATCCGATGTCACCATTTGCCTCAATGACCATTGCACGTTGACCGATTGTACATGTATGTCGCACAAACGGTAGTGCAATCCGTGACAAAAATTTCTTATCACGCAAGTAATGCCCGTAGATGATTCCGTCAGGATTATCTAGCAGATCTTTAAGCTCCGATTTCAACCACACATATTGTTCTGCAGTCAAAGCAATCTGTGACCACTCCGCACGTGCTCGACCGTGTGGCATCAATCGGCGAATGAACATGCGCATGCCTTGCCGATGAAAAAATCGTGCCAACAATGGAATACTTCTAAAATTATCTTGCATCACTGTTGTATTGATGCGCACATCGATACCTGCACCCCGCAAATAATTCACACCATTGATTGTTCTCACGAAACTCCCCTTGCCGCGAATCGCATCATGCACAGTACGTACACCATCAATGCTCACAACAGCACTTCGCAATCCTACATCAGCAAGTTTTTGCGCTCGCCTAGCATCAATCAACGTTGCATTTGTACCAATCGATGTGCGCACATGATGCTTTTTTGCGCGCGCAATAAGCTCACAGTGTCCCTGATGCGATAACACTTCTCCACCGGTAAAGCGAATCTCCTGCACACCGCAGCGTGCCAGTTCATCTATCAAGGCAAGTTGTCGATCTAGTGTCAATTCATCAACTAATTTTACACCAGAATGATTAAAGCACTGTTTACAGTGCAAATTACACCGACGTGTTACCTCAAAATACACCGTATCAGGAAAACTGAAGTTATTCTCTGGTAAAAATGTCGGCGTGACGATATGTACATTCCCTCTCACACCGATATCATTCGCCACAGACACTGTCACATTTTGATGTAATGAGATCGCATCAAACTCCGTCTGATTGACATAAATCCGCTTGCCCGTTTCTACTACACACAACGTGCCACCAAAAGACTCTTTGCGTAATAATAATTTCTTCATACATTCTCCTTGACGAGTTAGTTGACTCCATGTTTTTGTTCAATACTGATTGCCGTATTATTAAAGAACACCCCATCGCTTGATCCACTATAATCGATATAATGGACCTAGATAATGGCGGAAAAGATCACGATCTTTTCCGCTTGAGCAAATTATCGCATTATGCACGCAATAATTGATTCTTTACTTCCATCAGCCGACGAACGCGATCTGGATCGATATCATTTTTCCAATACCCCTCTTTCTTGAAATAACTTCCGATGATAAATCCATCCGCATACTCAAAGTATTCATGTAAATTTTCTGCAGTAATACCTGATCCGATGAGAAGCGGAAGGTGTGATGCAGCTCGTCTGGCGCTTACAAGATCATCACAACTTGCAGGTTCACCAGTGAAATGACCTGTGATGATGATACCCTCTGCACAAAAGAATTCACTTTGCTTTACGACATCACCGACACTGAGATCGGCAGTAAGCGCATGTGCACAGTGCTTCTTTTTGACATCTGCAAAAACTTTGATATGTGTGACTCCAGATTTTTTGCGTAATGTCATAATCTTTCGTGCCGATCCTTCGATGAGCCCTGCTCCACCGATATGTGCATAAACGTATCCTTCCGCCCGAATAAAATCCAGATCAGCGGTGGCAGCGATTTCCATTGCCTCACAATTTGCCGCCTCCAGCATCTGAATACCGATCGGCAATTGCGTCTTACGTCGAATGGCTTTTGCGATCAATGTCATCGCATGTATTGTCTCAGATGCAAGCGGCGGCTTCGCATATGGCACATCGTGCATATTTTCCAGCATGATTGCATCAACACCCATTTCTTGATAAATTGCCAGCTCGCGCAATGGTCGCTTAGCCAATTCTTCCATCGCCAGATCATAATGATTGAAGTACGGCCCACAATCATATGAGAGAGATCCAGGCAGTGCTGGTACATGGATCATGCCAATGACTGACTTTTTAACCAAATCCCTTCGAATTTTGCTTGTCATAACGATAATCTCCCTTTTATGAATTTAAGGAACATCTTCCGATTTCGCTCTTTTGAGCTCATCAGTGCCGGTATCGTACCGACAGATCGGAGAAATGGACATAAAAAAATCGCTCCTTGCGAAGCGATTTTTTGATAAATGCGATTTTTGTAAAATTTCTATGTATGGACTTTTCTCTAAAGCCCACTTCGATGGTTTTCTGCTTTTTTATTCTGATAGCGTAAATCATAATTCTAAATACCTATTATACACACATTTTTTATTTTGTCAAGAGCTCACATTACGCAAAAGCAATATGGATAAAAATTGAAAAAAATCGACTTTTGATAGATAATGAATACATATTTAATAACACAAAAAAATATGGCCATACTTATTGGTAAGGAAATTAAAAATGCTATTACAAAAAAATTGATTGGCATTGAACCACTTGACGAATCACAAATCGGACCTGGTTCAATAGATCTCTCATTAGGAAATGATTTTCGCATTTTTGAGAAACAACAAGATGTGTATCATATCACGGACGATTCACATTTTGAAGATGTCACTAAGTCCGTTTTTATCGAAGATCATAATTTTATCGTCATCAATCCAGGCGAAATGATCCTCGGCATCACCAAAGAAAAGATCACACTATCCGAAAGTATTTCTGGTCGCCTAGAAGGTCGAAGTCGATTCGCACGATTTGGTCTGGCCGTGCATGTCACTGCGGGTTTCATGCAGCCAGGCATCAGTAATCAGCAAGTATTGGAAATCGTCAATCTCGGTCACACGCCGATAGCACTCTATCCCGGCACAAAGATCTGTCAATTTATTTTCGAAGAGTGTAAAGGTACTGCTCGTTATGATGGACGCTTTGCACAACAAGAAAAACCCTGATCAACAATCAGGGTTTTCTTCTATGCATTTTGCATATTTTTTTGCAAATGCACTATTGTACATACTGCTTATGTGATATTTCTTTCGGTCAAAAAATTCTGATTTTTTGCCAAGATTACACGATATAATCGGTCTATAGTATCCTGTGATCCGCGTCCAAATCTCACATCGCGTACGCATTTTATGATTATTTTTCATATTATTTTGCTTTTAATAATTACATCTTTACTGCATCCGTCACCAAATCAGCATATCCACCAAACATCAAGCTTGCGAAAAAATCTACCTCGGGATTTGGCACGACTTCCACCGATCTCACAATTGTCAGTCCAGCAAATTCAATCCATTGATGGACATTTTCTTTTTGGAGAAACTCAATGAAATGTGCATCCTGCATTGTGTCGATCTTACCGATTGGCAAAGCTGTGATCAGATGTGAACCATGTGGCATTTTTTTTGCCAACATTTGCAGATGTTTTGTCGGATTTTGGGTGTGCTCCAATGCTGCTAAAAATACATATGCATCATAATCCCCCGGATATTGATTCGTATTCAAATCAACAACACGGAAATCGATATTTTTATGATATGCTTTTTTATAACATGACAGTGTTGCATCTGCATATGTGATCGCACCTCTATCATAATCTGTCAGTGTGATTTTTTGATCAGTCTGTAACGCTGTAAACACATGATCGCCTGGTACGCCAAATCCAAATTCGATCACTTTTTTGATTTGTGAATTTTGCAACATTTCTGTTATAAGCTGGTATTTTTCGCGATGATAACTACCTGGTGCTACAATATGCATACGCATACATGCACGCATCACATAATCGTCAAAATAGTCATTATTTGAAAGCTTATTGAGATCCAGCGTGTAATACAAAACACGAGACACAATCTCCTCAAATCCAAATTTTAATTTTTTTCCAACGCATGCAAATTCTTTGTAATATGCTGCACCATTTACGACGGCATGCGTCAGATCAATCAATTTATACGCCATCTCTCGCTCGGACATATCCGATTTTCCGATAGGATTACTTGACGGCGCACTGCGTGTATTTAGGTAATTTTGATAATGCTTTTCTTTCTCATGATGAGAAATTTTTTCAATTTTCATATGTGTGTTTAAAACAATTACGACTTAATACATATTTCTCCTGTACTTATATTACAGGAATACACAGTATTTTCTGCCACCATTCATCTGGATGTGTCACTAACAATTGCTTTGCTACCATTTTTGCGATTTTGGTCTGCAATTTTGGCATAGCCAATACAATCCATTCGTCAGATTTTTTATTTCCATTCCATTTTTGTTCTATCAAAAATGCGATCCATTCTAAAATATCCGCATCTTTGGCAATTTTGCTTTCCACAGTTTTGAGTAATTCCCTTTCATTAAGAACACTCATTATTTCAGATCCAAATGACATCTGATCAAAGATATCTTTGCGAGCACTCCTTTCATCAGCATGACAATATTTCTTATGAAGAGCATTCAGATCACCCGTACGAGATTCGTGAAAATCGTGATATAAACACATCAATAATATCTTAGTCATGTTCACTTTTTTATAGTGACTTGCAAGAATGTGCCCAATACACATGACACGAAAACTGTGTTCTGCAATGCTTTGTTTCCCTGTGCCAAAATGTGCAATGCCGCTCCGAGGAGTTTGTGCTAACACACCCGCCTCAAAAATAAAATTGCTGTCCATTTTTTTATTACTCATATATTTCTATTAATGCTTATACTAATTGCTTTTTTGTGCGCATATAATTAATGCACCCGGTAAGTCATGATAGACATTTTTTTGTGTATTACTTTTTTTACAAATCGGCTGTGGCTCACATAAATTTTTTATGACAAATCCATTATTATGCAATGCCTTACTTATATCTCCAATTGTTCGTTGATAGATTACCAAATCTTTATCAAGTGAACGAGGGTGAACTATTTTTGTTTTTTTTACAAAATACTCTGTCAAATTATCGCGATAATCCCGTGTAGCAATACTCATAGGATGCATCATGCTAAAAATATAGACACCATTTTTTTTAAGAATTTTCCCAATACGAAAGAATGCTTCCTCCAAATCATTTACTTGATCCAATACCATGTTAGAGATTGAGATATCATATTTTTGCGGTAGCGTAAGATCATAGATGCTTTGTTGATATACTTTAACTGTATTTTTGAATACTGGATTTTTTTTGAGTTCATCCACAAAATATTGATTGATCTCTACACCCGTAACATCACTCGCTCCATGTTGGATCAGATATTCCATATCAGCTCCATATCCACACCCGACATCTACGATTTTTTTCTGTGTAATCCCCTGTGTCAGAATGATTTCGCGAAACATCGGATTGACTAACTGCTCATTAAAAAATGCATATGGTCTATTTTTTTTATATCGTTGAACCGTCTTCTGTGAATATGTCTCACAAATCAATTTTTCATCTTTTTTCATATATATCTGGCTTATGAATTACTATGTCATTTCACCTAACCACATATTCTACCATTTTTTGCTCATTTCGTCAATTATTATTGATGATAAAAATATTACATTGACATCCAGTAAAAATGGGTTTATAATACAATCATGTCAAAAAATATTGATAAAAATTTGATAAATAATCTCATATCACTCGGCCTCACAGAGAAAGAATCTTTGGTGTATTGTGATTTGCTCAAAAACACCACTCCCATCGGAAGCACCAAAATCGTCCGTAGCACAGGGCTGCACGGGCAATTTGTTTATGATGCACTCTACGCACTAGAAGAAAAAGGCTTGATTAAACACAGCACGATCAACGGACGTAAAAAATTTGAAGCAACTGACACATCTCGCATCACTGATTTGATCGAAAACAAACGTATTATTGCTGAAAAAACGATTATAAAACTCAATGAAATCGCCACGCGCCCAATCGGACAAGAATTTGACGTATTTCAAGGTGAAAATGCATATATTCAACATCAATTCGACGCACTGGAAAAAATACCTGATGGTGGCGAAATTTTGATTATCTCAACTGATTGGGGCGACCTTTTTACTGAAAAACGATATGACTTTTTAGGGAAATATGAAAAATTACGTATCAAAAAGAATATATCCATTCGTTTTATATTAAATGAAGGATTGAGAGAAGTTTCACGTAAAGCAAAAATCAGAAGACCCCAAACAGAATTCCGCTTTCTCCCTGATCATCAGAGTTACAGTGGTATCTGTGTATTTGAAGATTCTGTCGACTTTTATCTTATGGGCGAGCCAATCATTGTCTTTTCTTTTAAAAATAAAAAAATTGCGGATGGCTATCACAATTTTTTTACTGTATTGTGGCATATGGCACAAAAATAATTATCACATATTTAGTCACTATTCAAATGCTACGTGATAATCATTAATTCCCTAATCCGAGTATTGACCAAGCTAAAGAAGCATGCTATTATTTTTAGTTCATAAAGTTCATTAACATATCCCTCAACGTAAGGAGTATGACATGCCACACCAGGATGCAAGCGTGTTTCAGCAAGAGATCATGGGATTTTTCTTTGCGTATTTTTCTCAATTTGAATTTTTTAAACCGATGTCTTCTCGTACAGAATATGCTTATTATTACAATTATAGAGCATATCAACTCTCAATCGTCGTGTTTCTGCCACTTATCAGGAACGAGGACGATCAACTGGAATTAACAGATCGTCGCATGCGCATCGTGCTCAAAAAAACACATCATGCGAAAAAACCGTATCTGATAGAGCTCACCGACACACTCTTAACCGCGTCGTGGCAAGATCGTATACGTGAGCGCATCGGCGTATTGCAAGAATTGATGGCTGAGATTCACAAGTGCGATATCTGTAGTGTATACAAAATACCGAAGATCTCTCGCACCAATAATCTCAAGCGCACGATGTTTGTATCGTTACAGTGTCCCGTATGTCACAAATACACGTCAACCATATTTGGTCGCGGACTCAAAACACGACTGCATAGAAATCTCAAGAGAACAAGGAGTGAATAATGACAAAATGTCTACAGATTAAATTCGATGCTGTTTCAAAGAACGTGCGAGGATTTATAAAGAGGGGGGAACACGAAATTCCAATTGCATTAAAACTCAAGCCTCCCACAGAAGATGTTGATCTCATACCATTCGTTAAAGATTCTTGGATCAAAGAAGAGCTCGTTGAACACGGCGCGGGTCCTGAAGGCGAACTTCCTGAAATAGAAATATTTCGAATTACATACAGAGAAGTCGTTGATAAATAGCATTCTAAAGCCCAAACGGCATCACAATCATGTGATGCTGTTTTTTAATTTTCACAATCTATCACTCAGATGTATTTATTAAAAAAACAAATATAATTTTTGACAAGCAAGTTTCTATACTTATTCATAATCTGGCAAAAAACTGTTTTTTGCGTTACCATAAAGAATATATGATTACAAAAATACCTCAAGAAGTCAAAGACGTCCTTCATACGCTATCCGATGCAGGATATGAAGCATATATCGTCGGTGGTTGCGTACGTGATCTCACAATTGATCATGAGCCAAAAGACTGGGATATTACGACCAATGCACATCCAGATGACGTACAAAAACTATTTCCTGAAAGCTTTTATGAAAATGATTTTGGTACAGTCGGCGTTAAGGTTGCACCATTTCTCAAAACTGGAAAGTCTGATCGAGAGCATGATGTGATCGAAGTGACAACATATCGCATCGAATCGACCTATTCTGATCGCAGAAGACCAGATGAAGTTCAGTTTGCCAAGACACTTCAGGAAGATCTTTCTCGTAGAGACTTTACGATGAATGCACTCGCACTCGATATTCATAATAATCTTATCGACCCATTTGATGGACAAAAGGATTCACATAACAAAATTATTCGTTCCGTCGGTGATCCTCTCGAACGATTTAATGAAGATGCCCTTCGCATGATGCGTGCTGTCAGATTTGCTGCACGACTCCATTTTACGATCGAAGAAAACACTTTTAATGCAATCAAAGAAAAAAATACCTTACTAACACACATCTCCATGGAACGTATCCGTGATGAATTCACCAAGATTGTCATGAGTGATCACGTAGCCCATGGCATACAAATGCTTTATGACACAGGACTTCTGACACATTTTCTCCCAGAGCTCACACATGGAGTCGACGTCGAACAAAATCACCACCACACGCTTACTGTATGGGAACACAGCTTACAAGCAGTACAGACGTGTCCAAGTAAAAAGTTAGAAGTACGCCTCGCCGCTCTTTTTCATGATATTGGCAAACCTGATGCCAAACAAGGAACTGATCGAGATTGTACATTCCATAATCACGAATATATCAGTGCTCGCATCACCAAAGAGATTATGCATCGCTTGAAATTTTCCAAAAAAATCATCGACAAAACTGTTCTCCTCGTACGTAATCACATGTTTTATTACAGCGTAGATGAAGTGACCGAGGCAGCTGTCCGGCGCATCATTACTAAGGTTGGACTAGAAAACATGAAAGATCTCATGGATGTACGCATCGGCGATCGGCTCGGCTCTGGGACCAAAAAAGCAAAGCCGTATAAACTTCGCCATTTTGAATATATGATCGATAAGGTCTCTCATGACCCAATCAGTGTCAAAATGCTCAAACTCAATGGTGATATCATGATTAATAAACTCAATTTTGTTCCCGGACCACAGATTGGAGCAATTTTGAACGTCCTCCTCGCTGAAGTAATCGAAAATCCGGAAAAAAACACTCTTGAAACACTCTCTAAACGTGCACTCTTGCTAAAGGATGAGGATCTTGCTACACTAGCAGGTCTCGCAAAAGAAAAAATTGAAGAAAAAAAGTGTGAAGAGGATCACAATATTAAAAATAGGCATTGGGTAAAATAAGTCAAGAGTTTCAAGTGAAAAATTTTAAAGTTTGCATATGAAAATTGAGAAATTTGAAGAAATTATTGCATGGCAAAAGTCAAAAATGATGACACAATAAATATATGTGATTATGGAAAACTGCAATGATTTTGGGTTTCGCAATCAATTGTGTAGAGCAACAATTTCTATTATGAACAATATTGCTGAAGGGTTTGAAAGACAGACAAATAAAGAGTTTGCTCAATTTCTTTACATTTCAAAAGGTTCTTGTGGAAAAGTGCGTTCAATGTTATATATTGGACTAGAAAGAAAGTATATATTGAAAAGGATTTTGACGACTTATACCAATCATCCGTTGAAATATCAAAAATACTTTCAGGATTCATTAAATCATTAAAGTAAAAATCACTTTACAAACTTTTAACTTTATAACTTTTAACTAATATTATGAGATTCACAATTCAAAACATTTCTACAAATCCAGCAACAGCATTGCGTCGAGCAGGATATGCTTTTCAACACTATACGCCAGAAAATGAAATGAGTTTTGTGCGTGTCATGGGTCAAGGTGGTTACCCACGATTTCATATGTATGTAAAACTACAAGGGCGCGATCTCAATATCAGCTTTCATATTGATCACAAAAAATACACCTACGGAGATGACACGCGACATCATGGTGAATATGAAGAATCACCAACACTTGAACAAGAAGCCCTACGCGTAAAAAGCATTGCACATTAATCATTGTACGGCACTATTTTAATTCCTGGACATGATGTTCATTTTTTGCTATGATTATTTTGTCATTCTGATGATAATTGCTGGGGTGGCGGAATGGTAGACGCACCAGGTTTAGGCCCTGGCGGGAGCAATCCTGTGGAGGTTCAAGTCCTCTCTCCAGCACCAAAATGCAACTTAAAGGTTTTGAAGAAGCAGAAATGCGGGACGCGCGAAGCGCGTCCCAATGATTTCCCCCCATTTTTCCAAACGAATTTGGATTCCCGCCTTCGGCGGGACGGATTGTTTTTTCGCCAAGAAACAGGTGCGAGCCAAAGATTTCTTTGGCACAGACCTTTTTAGCAAAAAGGTCTGAATCAGAAGCAATTTTGTCCAATGATTGAGCGTCTTTTAGCCAATTTTGGAAAGGTGCGAGCCAATCATTCTGCTTGTGTGAAAAGTTAAAGATTTCTTCTTCAAGCGACTTCTTTTCGGAAAGCAGTTTGGCTTTTTGTAAACGATAATCTTGCTCGTCAATAACTTGGTCTAAATATCCAGTAAGAAGTCGCTCCAACTTTTCCGACAAAGAAGAAATCTTTTTCTTTTTCTCTTCCACACAAGCAGTCAAAGACGGGGCGGAGTTTTTGTAGTCTTGCAGAGCAAGACGATTTAATTCCTCCGCCCAGTCTTTGGGCAAAGAAACTTTTTGAATTAAGGATGATAACTGCTCATCTAGTTTTTCAGAACGAAGCGACATTTCTTTACACTTCATTACTTTAGATTTTTTGGTACAACGATAATATACATAATAGTGAACATTGCCATTTTTCTGTCGCTTCGTTTTGTTTTCAGCAGTTATCATCATTCCGCAAGAAGCACAGGAAATAAGTCCGCAAAATGGTTGAGGTTCATTCTGTGGTTTGCGTTCTGGTTGTCCACGAAACTTCAACATTTCCTGTGCTTCATCAAAAAGTTTCTTTGAAATGATTGGCTCGTGCTTTCCTTCATGGATTTCACCACCATACTTAAACAAACCGATGTAAAAAGGATTGGAGAGGATAAAAGACGCTTTGGTTTTGGAGATTCTCTTTCCGGTTCGAGTAGTAACGCCGGATTTCGCCAAAAAAATTGCTACATCTTCCAGTCGCATATTTCCTTTAACATACTTTTCAAAAGCCAAGCGGATAATGCGAGATTTTTTCTTTTCCACCACAATCGTCTTTGTCCTGCTATCGTTCAAATATCCCAATGGTGCTTGGCTCGGAAATATTCCCAGGCGTACTTTTTGGCGAAGTCCGCGTTTCGTATTTTCGGAAAGAGAATCCACATAGTATTTGCTTTGCCCGAAAGCCATGTTGAGCATAAATTTACCCTGACCAGTGTTATCACACCAGAAAGTTGGGAATTTAATGCTCGCAAGTTTCCCTGTGTCGAGGAGGTAAATAATCTGTCCACCGTCCACCGAATTGCGAGCAAGCCGATCGGGATTCCATGCAAGGATGTTTCCGCCGAAAGTCTCAATTTCTTTCATCATCTTGTTAAACAACGGACGACCTGGAACTTTGGCAGATTGTTTTTCCACGATTTCGGCGGAAATTTCAATATTTTCCCGAACGGCGTATTCCCGCAATTCGGTGAGTTGTGCGTCAATACTTAAAACCTGCTTGTCCTCGACATCAGTGGACTTGCGAGCATACAAAAAGAATTTTTGATTCATATATTTTTGTTAATTAGCTGACAATGTGTGTAAAAATAGTACGAAAAAAAATATGCAAAAATTCTTTTTGTATCAAAGCAAATACTATGAGTCAAAATTGCTTCTGATTTCGCACCTGCTTCTTGGCGAAAAAACAATCCGTCCCGCCGAAGGCGGGAATCCGAATTCGTTTGGAAAAATGGGGGGAAATCATTGGGACGCGCTTCGCGCGTCCCGCATTTCTGCTTCTTCAAAACCTTTAAGTTGCATTTTGGTGTCTCTATTGTACCAAGCTCGCACCTATTTCCAAAATCGATGACTTCGCACGCTCCGCGTGCGTGGTGGCTTGAAACTGTCCTGTACGCTCGGAGGAAGCCCCACGCGCTGGCGAGTACGCCAGCAACCCCGAAAGAA
>JBBQZC010000010.1:0-32875 GCA_038208115.1 Candidatus Moraniibacteriota bacterium | reverse complement strand
CATCCTTAAGTTTTAGTTCTTTGTTGATAATGGGCAGTACCCATCTCAGACGCTCATCTTTGATTGTTGTTGGCATATTTATACTCATCCATCAAGATATACCTATCTTGGAAAAACCGCCATATGTGTGTGGATATTACCGTTTTTGATTGACAGATAAATTATACTATGTTATTAGTTAAGCATAGCATTAAACTTAAACTAATGGAGAGTAGCAGGCAAGTACAATTAATGCAGCGCTATTGCAATCCAATCGTCAAGAATGGCACATTTTTTGTGTTGTGTAGCCAAGTTAGTTTTACTGCATATAGCTGTGTTCGTTTAAGAGCATAGAAATAACTATATAACTTTTTCAAAACTGCCTCGGCTAGACTGGAAGCCGAGTTTTTTTCTTCTTGTCTGAAAATCGCTAACTAAGTTTTGTTCTTTATCAATTTTCAATATGGAGGATTCATTTATGAAAACGTAATACATTCAAGAAATATTTATTTTTGTATTAATAGTCTCACCAGCTTTCTTTCATTTAACTACAAAAGGAGTTTTGTCATGCTACAGAAAGACGATGTAAGACTTCGTATTTTATCAGAAACTGATCTCAATCAAATCATGACATGGGTCAACGACCAAGAAGTAAATAATTTCATCACTCGCGTCTTGCCGATGAGTAGAGAAGCAGAGCTCCAGTGGATTAATTCGCTAATTGGATCAACGACGGATGTTGTCCTCGGCATTTGCTATGTAGAGAATGGAAAAGAAACACTGATTGGCACATGTGGACTTCATCACATTGATTGGATCAATCGTAATGCAACACTTGGTATCGTGATTGGTATCAAATCGTATTGGAATCACAATTGTGGATCAAAAGCCCTCTTTTTATTGATCAAATACGCATTTGATCAACTTAATATGCATCGACTTTCCTCCAGTGCATTTGATGAAAATGAAGGCAGTATTGCGCTTCAGAAGAAATGTGGACTCGTGGAAGAGGGTCGTCGTCGTGAGGCACTCTTTCGCCATGGCAAATTTTATGATGAAGTACTTTTTGGTCTCTTGCGTGCAGATTATATAATCAGTTTATCTGACTAAAATCTGTATGCCATATAAAAATGACCTGACAGATAATTTTGTCAGGTCATTACTTTATGATATTTAATTCACCTTACGGAATGCAACAGTGTATGCTGGTTCATAAAGGTTATCGTACTCATCACGAACTTCCACAGTCTCACCATCCATAAGCGTAGAGAGGGAAATATCCGACATCATCTCTTGCAATGATTTGCTTTCACCTTTCAATTCTTCCATTTTTTCCCATCGCATACCGAGATCACGTTGTGCACTCATTTCAAATTGTTTTTTCTGTTCACGTAATACGTTAATCTTTTCGATTAATTCTTGATATTCTGCATCTTGTGCCAAGACATCTTTGAATTCCTTTCGAATTTCTTTCATTTCTTTTTTTGCTCCTTGGAACTCATTGAAAACTTCTTGTACATCTTTCATGATTTTATTTTTAAATTGATTAGTTATTAAACACAAATAATTTTAGCACAGATTATGATAAGTGACAAATATGCAATTTAATGATGAAATAAAGTTTAATTTTTGCTTCAGTAATTATTTTTCATGCTTTAGGTAATTGAAATATGTGATTAATGTATTGACAAAATAGATTATTACTGGTATAATACTAAAATATGTTATTTAACATGAAATCGCTCTAGAACATGAGAGTAAAAATTTCAAATTCAAAAAAAGGATTGACTATGAATCGTATTCTCTGCGTGGTAATTTGTTTGATGTCAGTAACATTTTTCAATATCTGCACGGCAAGTCCTGGAACAATTGTGCAAAAAAGTGATGACCGCGTAAAAGAGTGCCCATCAAATTCGCAATCAGTCGTGATTACATACCCCATATACGATGAAATTGGTCCTGGATTTGGACCAAATAAACCTGGTGATAAACCCATACTCGGATACGCTATGAGAGAGGCATGCTTTTCAATGAAACCGCAATCACGTATTGTCGCATGGCAATATCAAATTGGTTACGCATTTGCTTACGAAGACGGCGTGGGGAAAGAGAACCACGCTGAACTCTTAACTGACTACTATGCAGGAATCTTAAATCCTGCATTCAATACAATCAAAGAAGGGAAGGTGATACTCCCCAACGGAAAATTAAGTATTTATCCGATAGATGTTTATTATCGGATTTCAGATAAATGACACAAAGCTCATGAATTTTAAATCATATAATATGATTTACAAATCTTCATGAGCTTTTATTTTTTACAAAATAAATTCATGTACCTGGGGTATTGAAAAATGAACGTAAATCTATTAACGTCGCACAATGTTAAATTACATTTGATTAAGAAAGGAAATTATTCTCCGCATGATTTAACAACCCTCCAAATCATCTTTAAAATTATTAAAGATTATATTTCTCTATTAATAATCGGATATAAATTAAATGGTATTTAATAATCCAACGCCTGCATAAACGATATTTTTAATATTACAGTAATTATTTAAATTTTAAATGTATTTTTTAAAATGAAAATTTAAATAATTATACACTATGTTTACAATAATTAAATGATGATGACTATCATTATACATCAAATTTCAAGGGAGTTAAAACAGCTCATATATTGCTCTAAAATCAATAGTATATATATCGTCATATGACATAAATTTGCTAATTTATCAAACGATCACTGGCATAAGGTCACATAGCCATATATTGATGTATACAGTATTGATGTAATGCTATGTCGCATAATATACATTGTACGACGTACTATGTATGAAAGAGTTTCCCTTAATATTATATGCTGTCCTTAACAAAAAACATCACTTAATAGTAAGTATGTATCATCTATAGCTTTGGACATGAAACCTTTGCGATATGTCATATGATCAGTTTTATGAGTATTAATATTACAATTACAGAATTGTCCTGTGTGACATATAAACGAAGCAGTTATTTGTGCATTTTGTATTTGTATCAATCCAAATACAAATTCACTACATCCAACTTGATAAAATGTTTTAATAAAAAGGGAAATACACTATTGCAAATAATGCAGTAGTAAACTTCCCTTCTTTGAGAAAAAATTATTAAAATAATTCACAAATCAAAATTGCATCTATTATTTTTGTATCAGTAATTTCACATTAACAATTTTAGAATCTGAACAAATTCCATGTCTCCTTCCCTATTCTATTTACGAGTGGTTAGTATTTTGTAAACAATTTTATCAATAAATAAATGATAAGACAATTACATATTAACTAAAAAAATCAACCTTTTCTTAAGGTTGATTTTCTATACTATTTATTTACAGTTTTCCAACGATCCAAGTCTGGCACTCCTCTTGTGAACCATTTCGCTAAAATGCCTGGGATACCCATTTCTTTTAATTTATCTTTGCAGAAATTTTGCATTTGCACAGCAGTAATATCAGGTCTCGTGAACTCGCCCTCCTGAAAACAATAGCTACAATACATTTTTGATTTTGAGCCGTCTGCATTTGTACCGCCACCATCCATATCTCTTTTCGTAGGCATGCCACAACTTTGACAATATTTACGCTTTTTTTCCATATACGTATATTAATAATAAATGATTTGCATGCTCACTCTCTGCATTATAGCATGAATTATTTAAAATAATATATACTCATTAATCAAAGCATTCTTTTCTTATATTATCAATTACTTTCCACAATATTACCAACCAAGTTAATGTCGAATTTAATATTGTCATTGACTAATTGTTCACCAATACGATTTGTGAATTTTGTGGAGCCATATTGCACATTCCATAACGTTCGGTCAATATTGAATGCAGCATTTGTAATCGCATCGTTGTTTAATTCTGAGACTATCGCATCAAATTCTATGTCATTGGTTATGCCTTTAATTGTAAGATTTCCAATGAGATGATAAGTGTTTTCTTTGAGTGTTTTTTCTGATCCAGTTATGACAAGTTGTGCTTCTGGGTAATTATTAACCTCAAAAAAATTAACGCTATTAAGATCAGAAATAAGTTTTGATTGCATATCACCACTCAAATCATTATCTTTTATACTTGTCATATCAACAATCAACGAGCCTTTTTGCGGTGCACCGTTTACAAACACAATCATACCATTTTTAATCCGTACGTTTCCTGTATGTGCTTTACCAACAGCACTTCCAGTCCATTGAATTTTACTTGCATCAGAATTAATTTGATAATCGCCGTTTAATAATTCTGATCTCACATTTTTCACGGGATTTGATTCTTGTTTATTAGATATACTACCCAAATCCATTTTATCTTGGTTTTTGCGATTGCTATACAAAATAACGATAGCGCCAATCACTACAATTACACTAAAAATAATAATTCCCTTGTTCATATGATTGCATTTAAAAATAACATTTATTTACCTCAACGTATGAGATATGGGTATTCTCCTACGTTGGATTTAGATATTTGAACGCATAAAACTTATGCATACGTTCGTGTACTTAGTAATACAAATTTATTAGTGTTTTCTTTCATATGCTATTTAAATATCAAGAGAACTGCTGGTTTGCTTGTCGTATGCCAAATAAAAATACATTCTACTTCAATTAGTTGCAATTTTCTCTTGCATAGGGCGCTATTTTTTGTAATTCTTCTGCTATAAATAATAGATCATCAACTAATGGATTTTCTTTCCATTCATTAATAATAGCTGCAATCACTTTTAATTGATTTGCGATAAAAACCTCTTTTGAGACTGAAAATTTAGTAAAAACATCTTCACCTTCTCGCACACGATCATCTAATAGTTCAGACACATTGCTTAATACATCAGCAGATTTGACTAAAAGTGAGTCATGCGAAAAATGCATTATGTGTTCTAATGCTTCTTTTTTGCGTTCTTTCCACGATAACGCTTTGTCTTGCTCAGTTACGCTCAAAACCAAATTAGAAACATTTTTACCAAAACGGTCCGAGAGCATCTCGGTAGTTACTTTTTTTTCCTCTACACTATCCTCGATTGTATCATGCAATATACCTGCAGCGATCACATCTTCTGTTGCGCCTGCGAGCGCTAAAATAATACCTACAGTTAGTGGGTGTGAGATGTATGGTATGACCTTACCTTTACGAAGTTGTTGTTGGTAATGATTGTGCGTCTTTGTAGCAAATTTAATTGCTTTTTGCACCTGTTTTGTGTATATCATACTAAGACTATAATTATGTAAATTTATTGTAACATAAGAGATATATTTATTACAGCCATATTATTATTTTCCTATATACACTCTTGATCTGAATGATTAGCTCATTTATTTACTTTGTTATATCTATTATTTCTCAAACTTAAATATCCCTGTAAAATAAATATAAAAATACGTATATAAAAGGCAGTTCTTCACATCAATCAAAATACAACACTAAATCATGCAGTTCAGGAAGTGTAAGTGTGAATATAATGATCAATATATAAATAAAAAATGTTGCAATTTTTGACGAGGACTTAAGTTTGAGTGCACTGCCTAATGATTGTTTGGGAAAAAGAGAATGATTATGCAAATTTACTGATGAATAAATCTCATCCAAAACTAAATGTCCCATGTAACCCATGCTAACTGCCAATCCCATAAACATTTTCTGATCCGCTAAGATTACCATTCTATTTAATAACCATAATGTAAGCATTCCAAAAAGAATGGCACACGGAATAGAATGAAATATCCCACGATGATCGGTAAATTTTTTAAAAACATAACCAACTCCAAAACGGATAACTAAAAAAGTCATAACAGACGACACAACAAGAATTACAGCATCTCTCTCCCCTTCTTGATAGAGATTTAAAAAAACTAATCCAGCCATCCCTCCACCAAGAAGACCAAATATTATTTGAAAAGGCACACCATCATCCATGTCGAGATCGGGAAGAAATGAGCCGACTAAAACTGCTAAAAATATCCACAACAGTGACTCAGTTAATGAAAAAATTGCCACAATAAGGCCAATAATAATAATGCTAATACCTATCAAAGCTCCGAAGCTAATATGTGTCTTAAAATTTGCCATTTTTTTGATTTATTATTTATGTTTTCAATGCATTCTCACACAACAATCAATTATAATTTGTATTATAACATAAATGAAATATTGTTTTTATTATTTTTTCTACGCATAGCAAATTGTTCATGGCTCAAAAAACCCCCGATGTTCTATAATGTTGAGGGTTTTTGTATTTATATAATATTTTGTATATAGATATAAGAACATGTCTTTACGACAGATTCCCTTTCATCGTCTAACATTAGTCAAATAAGAGAATTATTTGAAATAGATTACAACATTTTCTGGTCGTGAAGTTCGCATTACTGGTCTCCACGGGTTTCCACACCTATTGATGTGTAAAGGAGAAGACCCATCCACATTAGTAAGCCCATTTGCATAATGACCATAAATAGCTCGCGTAATCAATTAGCTCGCAAAACGCGATCTGTCATCGTTCATATAATACCTTAACAGCATTTCTATTATTTCATTATGGCTATATAACTTAGCTTATTATAATGCATTAATCATTTCCAGAATGGCCTCAATTTTGATTATCTTTTTTTTCTGACTGATCTCGCCGACCTTATTAACCTCTCTGACGAGACGTCGTAAAAGTTCAGTAGTATTTTTAGACGTTGTATGATAAATTGTTACATCTTGATCACACAGTAGTCGTTCGACTGAGTCACTATTTTTTGCAAGCTCTCTCTTGATCAATTCTTCCTCACCATCGGTGAGAGAGCGCATAAATGCTTGTGCACTCTCTCCTTCCGCACCATATAATTCTCTTATGCGAATTCGCTCGGTTTGCATTTCAGGTGAATTTTGTATTTTATCAATATCAGGAAATAATTTTTTCAATATAATCTTCACTTTATCAGGAGACGACATTTTTACTCTGTTTTTTGCGAGATAGCTCTTGGCAAAGATTTTATCCATATCAGTATCAGGGATAGCATCATCACTCGCCTCATAATCCATGCCAATGATGTTGTTAATGATAAACGCAGGCATGTTTTGTGTATCTCCATACACGATCAAATGATAGTCTATCGCTATATCATCAACCTTGAGAGCAGTTACACTATTAATTGTGACCTCCTGCGCATTAATTTCTTTGCACTGAGTAGATCCATTCAAGAAATCGACATACCACCACTTTCCATCAGAAAGTCGTGCAATATTGACAATATGACCTGCAGGATTGCCATAATACGATGTGATTCCAGCAGTTTCTAAAATATCGATACCAAGTGAAGACGCACCCACACAATTACACAAACCTTGTGCACGCATCTCCTGAGGCCATGAACTCCATTTAGCACTTTTCCCCTTGTCATCACATGTGGCAATCTTTGCTGTAAATCTCTTATGCATTTCCAAGATATACCTTTTTTCCAATTGAGCTTTGATTTGAGGGTCATCTTCACGCATGATGTCTCCGATCAACTTTTCATCTGGCTCAAGATTCCATTCAAATAACAATCTTTTAACATCATGCATTAATGATTGAAACATCCACTCTCGAATTTCTGATTCAGAAAGATCCTCAACATGTTCAGGCATTTTTTCACAATCAACGAAAAGGTCAATCCACATTTGAGAAAAGTTCTTTTTGTCATCCTGTGAAAGTTCTTTTTCTGAACCAGATTCAATTATTTCTTGTGTAAATTGATATTGTTCCATACATTTCATTTTCAATTATATGTGTATATTTTGTTTCATTATACAACACTTCTAAAATACACGAAAAAAACGACTCTACATTAATCTGTATTGTCGCTTTGTGAATGAGTTAGCATATTCATTATGTTGTGCTCATTTAACCACTTTCAGGTATGATATATTCTTTAGTCGCTCCGATTTTTCCTGCGATATTTGTAAAGATTTAACAGTGCAACATATATTCTCTATTTGTTTTACAGACCCACGAAACTGAGAAATTGCGCCATCCATTTCCACAAACGAGCTCCACATAAGACTGAAGATGAAACTGGCAAAGTGATAATTATCACCTTTAAACTTGAGGCGTTCCAATTCAACTTTGTGCTACGTCAAAATCGCTTTTCTTCTTTTCTCAGGATCTGAAATCCCATGAATAAATTCACAGATCATTTGTTGACGCATCGCTTCAAATTCTCCAGTTTTACCGGCTTCTGTAAGATCAAATAATTTCTGGATTCTTTCATCAACCTTATCTTTCATAATTTCTCCCTTTATTCATGTTGACAATGAATTTTACATAACTTCCCAAAGAACTATCTTCATTCTAATATGTCTACTCAAAAAATGCAAAACACAATAGCCAAATATTTTCACAGTAATCTCTACGAGAAATACTTTATAAAAAAGACCAGAATCTACGTTTTTTACGTAATATTCTGATCTATAATTTTGAGCCAGCAAAATGATTTCATTTTTTAGGGCGGTAGCGTTCTCGTTTTTCAATTGGTATTTGTAAGAGATCACAATTCTCCCAATCGTCTTTTGAGGAGCTCCACTGCACTATCATTATTGAGGGCCACGGTGACTTACCTTTTACAAAAATTGCAACATGGGGGGAAGTCATAGTTTCCCATGCATTTTTGATAGCGTCGTTGAAATTTGTGGAAGGAAATATTGCATGAATATGGGGCTGTTTTTCTTTCAAATAAACAGTTCCTGGAAATACGATCTCCCACAAATTTTTCTCAGGGATTGCATTAATTTTTGCTTCTGGACAAATTCTCATCAGTCTCTCCATCACTTTCATACTTGATATTCCTGTATTCATTTCATCCTCCAACTTTAAGGTTATGTTAAATATACCACTCTCATCTGAAGTTATAATGATACTATATCAAGTCTCATTTGTCAAACGTAGAATACCAAATATTTAGCAGGGTCTATAAACTAGCATTTTTTAGTGTTTTGACGGTAATATCTTGCGAAACACCCCAGCAATCAATATGTGATCAGATTGATCGAGATAAATTGGTTGATGTCGCGGGTTACTCGACCGTGGAAACAATCCAACCATATGATCCTTGAGTGTACAATACACCTTGATTGTCGCCATGCCGTTTATCACTGCAACGACGATCTTTCCTTCGAGATCCTCACTATTATCATATTTTGCAAAAACAATATAGTCATTATCATTAACTCCAGCTTTATTCATCGAATCCCCCAATGCCTTCACAGCAAAAAGTTGTGCTGGCTTTTCTTTGCGAAAAAGGCTTGTTGAGACCTGCACATATCCTTCGATATTATTATCGGCAAATGCTAACGCTTCTCCACACGATGCTAATCCGTATGTCGGTATAGAAAAAATATTTTTCATATCTATAAAAGTTTCATTTTTGACAATATAGATCTTTCTGTTGTCATCTCGCTTGACGATTCCCTTTTTCTCTAATGCCTCCACAACCTGAACTGTCCCCTTGAGTGAACCAACATCATGCCCTTCTGCGCGCAAAGTAGCATGCACTTTATAGGCCGTAGGGTTATCTGAAACTTGTTCAATGATCTCACGGATTGTCTCCATGATTACATTTTGTTTACGCGTTAATTCTTTAGTTGTGTTCATTTTTGTATTATTATCAGATTATAGTGATATTATATCACTATTAAATATCACCGTCAAACATATCTGTGCTGTTTCGATGTGGTGTGTTTTTCAATAAATGAAAAACAGTATGTAGAGCTTCTGCATACTGTTCCTTTTTGCGTGCTAGTGACGCGATAGGTGTTATAATCCAATTTCGTCCAGAAAACTGTCAACCAATTTTTCAGCACATCCTGTATATGTACGTGGAGTAAGATGCGATAAATAATCAAACATATTAGCTGGTAATTCATCCTTCAAAGAATCAACAAATGTTCTCAAAGTGTTTAGATCTACAAGTTTTCCTCGCGTGATTTCCTTGAGTCGTTCATAACCATTTGGTATGTTATTTTCTCGCATCACCGATTGGATTGCTTCTGCAAGCACCGCTGGATTTTTATCCAAATCTTCTTGCAGCTTCTGTACATTGATATCGATCTTGCCCAAACCTCGTTTAATGCCCTTGAGCGCGATAAGCAATGAACCAAAGTGCACCCCGAGATTACGCAAGGTCGTACTGTCAGAGAGATCACGTTGCATACGTGACTTTTGCAATTTACTTGCCAGATAGCCAAAATTGACCTCTGCAAGACCTAAATTACCCTCCCCATTCTCAAAATCAATGGGATTAACTTTATGTGGCATCACCGATGAACCCACTTCACCCTCTTTTGGCTTTAATTTGAAGTTATCATAGGAGATATAAAGCCACATATCTTGACAGAAATCGATCAACACAGAACACAAATTTTTATATTGATGCAGATAATCTGCCAAATACAGATAATTATTTGTTTGTGCGGTGAACAAATCAACTGTAAAACCGAGATGGATTTCGACAAAATTTATACTAAAATCAATCCAATCCATCTCAGGATTTGCAGCAATATGTGCGTTACAATTTCCACTCGCGCCGTTCCATTTGATCATAATCGGTAACTGGTCCATCGTGTCGATGATCTGATTTATGCGTGATGCATAAATCGCAAACTCTTTGCCGACAGTAGTTGGACTGGCCGGCTGACCATGTGTACGCGCAAGCATCGGCTGACCTTTCCATCTTCTTGCAAACTCAGTTAACATTGCCAAAAGATGCACCATCTCAGGACGCATGACTTCGTAATATACCAGGAAGACCATCATACCGATTGCTGCATTTGTTACATCTTCCGACGTAAGAAATTTATGCACGTGTGATTTGAGATCTTCTCGACCCATTTCATCTAGACGGTCACAAATGAAATATTCCACTGCCTTGACATCATGATTGATCCGCAGATCAATTACTTTGATCCTTGCCGCAGTTTCTGGCTCATAGTCATTGTAAATTTGACGCAATTTTTGGATTTGCTTCTGATCGATCAATCGTGGATTGAGAAAAATCAAATACTCGATCTCTACAAGAAGACGCAATCTCTGCAGACCAGCTTCAGAGCAATAATTTGCCAGTTTGTGAGTCGCCTCGACATAACGACCATCTTGTGGTGTCACTGCACACAGCTGATCAATCACCGATGGTAATTTTACAAAATCTTTTAATCCAAACAATATGTCTTCTCGTACGTTTGTCATTGACACCTCCTCGTAAAATTGTTGGCACAAATGCCCCTTATTTAAGGTACGTGAATAATCATAAATGGCTTGACACTAGTCACTTCTCTTTTTTGCTTACTGTGAATAGTATATGAAATGCGGAAATTGTCAAAAAATGATTTTAGGAGGATAATATTTTCTGCATAACATTTTTAGCATACAAAAGTGTGATTACAACAGCAGTCCAATTAATCACAAAAATCCCCCACCAGACGCCCTTTACTCCCAAGTCAAGCATCTGACTAAACACATAGAAAAACAGCACGGGTGCGAGAATTTGGCGATATAATCCAATCCACAGAGCAAAATTTGGCTTTTTGAGACCTTGTAAGACAGAGACTGTGATAAACAAAATCATATATGCCCAGTAAATAAAAACGGAAATCCATAAATAGCGTACTCCAATCCCTATCACTTCAACATCGCGTGTGAAAAATCCCATGAGTTGATTCGCAAAAAAATACACACCGAGTATTCCGATTATGCATACATAAAATCCGTAGCGAAGTGTTAAATTAAAAACTGTGATGCAACGACGAAATTTCTGTGCACCGTTGTTTTGTCCGACAAGTATCAACGCAGCGATATTGAGTCCGATTGTAGGCAGCAGTGCGATTTGATCGATTCTCGTCGCAATACCATATGCAGCTACTGACGCTTTGCCAAAAGGCGCAATAAAATACGTAATGATAAAAATGCCAATAGCTACTGTCAACATATTTAAACTCGCAGGAAAACCTTGTTGAGCAATTTCAGTCAAATATTGCGCTTTCGGATAAAGCATATGAAAACATCCTTTGCAAAATATGTCTCTTTTCACGAGTACATATCCCATATACACAACACCAATCACTTGTATTAAAAAAGTAGCCCACGCAATACCTGGAAGTCCCAACGATGGAAATCCCCATAAGCCAAATAAAAGGACTGGGTCAAAAATACAATTGAGGAAGAATGCAACAATCAAAAAATTGCGAAATGTTTTGGAATCACCTCGCGCATTTAAAATGCCATTCATCACAAACGTTAATCCAAAAAATACCGATCCGAGTAATATAATATTGATATATGAAACCGCAATCGCGAGATAGTCGCTTGTGGCGCCTAAAATTGTGAATAGAAAAGGAGAAACAAAATACCCAACTACTGTCAAGATAAGACCAATAATCACTGAGAAACTCAGTGCTTGCAGTGCATACACTCTTGCACGATCCTGATCTTTGGCACCAAGCGCATTAGCGATGAGGACAGTCGCTCCAGTTGAGACGCCTGAGCCAAGTGCAATGATGATAAAAAACACGGGGAAAGACAGCGACAGCGCAGCAAGCGCATCTGTCGACACTAGTCCTCCAAAATAGGTATCGACGACGTTGTACATCGTATTGAAAAAGAAACCAATGCTCGCAGGCACTGCGATCATTTTGATTTGTGTGGAAATATCGCCTTTTGTCAGATCATTATTATCCATAATTTTAGATAAATATCTATATATATTTTACCGCATTTAAACCTATTTTGACAAATTCTGATCTGATGGTCATTAAACCGATGATATTGATTGTACAATCAATATCATATACCACAAGCATAAACTCAAGCACACATTCTGTGTATAGCACGAAATTTACATTTTTAATATGTGTATTTTGATCCGCATGCAGTACTATTTGGCACTTTTACCTTACATGTGAATTTCATAAAAAATATTAATGTATCCAATACCCTACTATTAATACGCATGAAAATTAAAACCGGTGTTTTTCTGAAACAACCGGCTTAAAAATTTTGAATATGCAACTTTGGTTCATGACGTAAACACTCATACAGAAGAGCTGTCCGGTGGCAAATCGTCGGCACTGACTCGATGCATAAAAAAGTCACTCTTTTATGCAACGCGAACCGTGCGATTGTTTCCAGGATAATGGCATTCACATCTTTTTTAAGATGTGTGAGATACATATTGGTGTATTGAGTAAAATTGATTTTTCCCCGATAATATTTTCCAACGATTATGTCTGGTGGTGCAATCTCTCTCAGCCATAGATCATATGAGGATGGCCAAATGCGATCATCTGGTGTAATTCCATCATTCAACGTATGCCGAGACATCACCGAAATTCGTACACCATCAGAAACAGTTGGTGGCAACAAAATACATTTTGTCCGTAACATGATAAATTGTCTCCTTCTGTCGTATTTGTAAAACAACAATTTTGATGTAACCGTCACATAAGCAATGGTATTTTACTCTTTTTTATTGATTTATGCTAATACACTGTAAATTTGAAAAGATTTTTAAAATGGCAAATGACGAGTTATAAGCGAAATTAGTTCTCCAAGCTACGCGAGTCATTCTCAATATAAGAAAACTGTCTAATAAATAATGTAAGATAATTTTAGAGTTGATAAGATTTAGTCTTTACAAAATGGCTTTTTTGATGTATAATATTAGAAGGTGCCAAACACCAAAAAGAGCTGTCACTTTCGTGGCAGTTTTCTTTTTTTGCATAGACACTAATTTGCAATTGAAATGATAAGTACACTGAAAAATTTTAAAGTCAGATTTTTTTATTAAAAAACCGGGCGAATCTCTACTGAGATTCCCCGGTTATGTTTTACAACTTCAACTGTCCAATATCTCTGATTATGATTTTTTTCTGTTCCGCAGAAATTGTGTCAAATTGGCTGTGAATTCTTCAAATGCCGCATCCATTATCCCATTTGATCCATCAATCATGATTGCAATGCCTACAATTTTTGGATCTTTGGATTTTTTGAGAATTTGCGCAACATCAACATCGAGACCAAATCTTCGCTTCGCAGTAAAAAGCTTGGCAGCTGCGTCATCACCTGTTGATTCTCCCGTAAGCACACATTCTGCGAGACCTCTCAAATGATCATTTGTAAGATTATTACATACTTGTAAATACGCTGATATAAATCGATGTGCACTCGTTCTCGCAAAAAATTTATTTGCAAAATGTACTGGATCATGTCCCATGATGATGAGTGGCAAAACCTTGCGAATCACGAAATTCTCTCTTTTTGTGACATCTCTACCACCATTTTTCTCATCTACAATATTACGAGCAATGGTCATAAGATGATCATAAGAAAGTGGAGAATTCTTTTTTTCAAAGAGAGTAATAAATTTCGTCAAAAAAACATCATATGTTGCACCAATATATGGCGCTTGTACGATTGACCCTCGACAATGATCACTCAAAAATATTGGAGCACGTAGCACATCAAGAAGAATATCCACTGTAACGTCTCGTCTTTGCGTAATCGCAACTACGAGGTCACAACACTGTGCAGCAATGTTGGTAGATTCCAAAAAATAATGTGGCGTTTCACCGTCAAAGATCTTCCGCACAATCGCATCAACTACATCACTTGCAAAAATATTCAACGTTGGCAATGGATCGAATCTGTCTTTTTGCACATACCCCAAAAGTAAAACAATCTCACCAAGTTTTTCCATCACTGCCTTCAGTTCAAAAGACAATTTTGGTACGGTAAAAGCATTTTGAGACTCTTTGAACATATCATGTAAGAGTTTTTGTGCGATCTGATTTTCCGGGTAGGGTTCAATAGCCAGAACTTGAAGAAATATTTTTATATCATTCAAGCTCTGTATGCCAAATTTTTTCATGTGCGAGCGGACAGCAAAATGTCGCAAAGTAGGAAAGTTACAATTAAGCGCAAAATTACCGGTACTTATTGTATCCCCTGTAGTCAGTCGGTCAATTCCAGCGCGTAAAACATTCAAATCTGCGTCATGTCTTTTTTTCTTGACTGGATCGATCAAATCCGTGGTGCTCAACTGCAAACTATTTGCATAATCTGCGATTTGTGCAATGTTCTGCGCCATTTTTACTTTTCCAGCTAATGTTAGTCCCATCACAATTTCTCCTTAAAGTGATATATTGAATACCATTAAATTGCATCATATAGTATATGTCTCTGTTAAAGTACAACAGTTTATAATACATTAAAATTATCAAAACGTCAACTCAGAAAAGGATAGATTGAAGAATCCAGTAAACACTTACACAAACGTGATATCATCAATTGTTTTACCGTAAAAGTCTTGTCGCTCACCACTTTGATCATTAATCCCCAAACTCAGATATGAGCCATCATCTGCTTCGTAATCCCAAAATGTCTCACTATCTCCTTCTTTGAAGATTTCTTGACCACTTGTACGTTCCGCTATGGCATGAGCCTCAAAAAGAAATGTAAAATTTTTACTATCGTATTCTAGATTCTCTGGAAAAGGTGGGCTAATATTACAATCAATCGCTCGCACTAATACAAATGAGTCTGTCTTTGCGTCATCTGCTAATACATAGCCCTCTGAAAGAAAACATTTGATATAAAAACTCTTATCCTTAAAACGAAACAACACAACTTCCAATACGTCCAACTCCTTACTCTCTGCGATGATTGTTGATCCTGCAGTAATCTTTTTGCGAAATTCTCCTACATGCATACTGATTGTAATTATTGATTATTTTTTTATTTTATCCTCTTTTAATCTTTTTTACAAATATTAAAAATTACTTGAAACTACGACGCACTGATTTTATAAGTGAAATAAAAAGAATGACTGCACCTACGCACAAAATAATAAGAAAAAATGGTAAAAGTAATATCCACATTATAAGTGGTACTTTTTTCATAGATGGCATTGTAAAGCGTTGTCCAGTAGCACTTCGCGCAAAATGTGCAAAATTCTCCGCATTACCAAATCCACTCTGTCGTGTGCCATATTCTTCAAAAATACTTGATGAATTGCCAAACTGATCATACCTGGCACGTTTCTCGGTATGTGATAGTGTCTGGTACGCCTGATTGAGCTCTTTGAATTTCTTTTCATCACCCCCCTTGTCTGGATGGTGGGTATGCGCTCGTGCACGAAAAGCCTTTTTGATCTCCGTAGGAGATGCATTTTTTTCTACGCCAAGTATTGTATAATAGTCTGTGTGCATCTATACATTAAAACATAAAATGAGAAGAAATGGAATCCTACTGAGTGTAGCAGATTTGAAGGATAAAATAAGCACACACTGCACTGAATCTGCCATGCACAAAAAATCTCTTAATACATAATTATTGCGTAAAAATATTTGTGTTAAATTTATGGAAAAAAGATATATCAAACTGGATATGTCCTTCCAATTTTATGTGAAAAACTAAAAATCAAAAATTTCTCCCAGAAAACTTTCTTTTTTACGTTTTTTACCATTCGCAAAATAACCAGATGATTTGTGATGTTCCTGATTTTCTGAATAGTTACTTCTATCATTTTGTATTGGGTGAACATGATTTTTTGATAACGTTTCATTATACAGACTCGACGACGATTTTTCAATAATCTTGTCTAATTCTCCGCGATCCAACCACACTCCACGACACTGGGGGCAATAGTCTATCTCGACACCATTGCGATCAGACATTAATAAATCTATATTTGTACAAATGGGACATTTCATAATTTTATAACAATAATGATTACTTTTTTATTAATACGCATACTTTAAGTTTAATCTTTCACAATCAAAAAATATATAACTGGTGAATCTTTTTGAAGAGCACACCAGCATTTTTTACAATCGTTCTCCGATTTTTTCTTAATTAATCTTTCCAAATATAATTTTAGTCATGCTATGTCCTACATTCATACTTCGATTTGCAAATTTGAAGTTCTCCTCTATATCAGCCGTTAAGTTGAATTTATCTTTAACTAGGAGATGTTACACATTCTGCAAGTATACGTAACTGATAATTTGTGAGCTCCGTACGCACTGACAGAAATTCGTATAGAATGACTCGCATATCGCAATCACATCGTCTTCAGTGTTAAAGCATGCAAGCGACCACGTAATAGTATAAACCTAAACAACTTTCATCACCTTCGATATCAACGACATTTTGTGCTACAATCCGCAGCTCATTCAGAGAAAGAACGCATTTATCTCTTTGCAATTCGGTAATTAATGAATTGATAAATGCGTAAATATCATGTATAAACTGTGCCTCTTTCAATTTTAATGAAGGATTAGCAATGATAATAACTGCTTGAAATTGCTTCAAAATAATCGCCTGTACACCATCCACTTGTGCAATATTACGAATCAGAAACGTTTGAAAATTCATTATTTTTATGGTTTAAAAATATTTATGTGCCGGATGTCCATCCGCAATTCTTAACACCATTTTGTTGATGATCTCACCTGCAAAAGCATTGATTGCGCCCATGTTACTCGCTCAAATAAGAGGAAATGAATTTGTGACTTGAGCCACTTGAGAAATTTGCTGAATCAAATACACCAAATTGTCATCTGTAACTTCACCTAGTATAACTAAAATTTCTGGCTTTTTACTAAAAAGTAATTCAGTCAAAGAATTTGCCTCGTCCTCATTCTAAGTTCTAACAACATGAATATCTGAAAACCATATTTATCAATATATAATTATATAACATTTTGAATTAAATCCATATTTTGACAAACACGCACAAAATCTATTAGATCTGTTACGTTCTGAGTCATAATCAAATCAACTCTTTCCATAACTTTTTTGTAACGGCTTCTCTTTTTCCATCGTGAAATTTAATTGACCACTTCTGCCAAGTGTCTCAAGCATAATGATTCCATCACTTTACAGTCATTATCCTGCTTTTCTTTTTTCAGCGAAGTCAAGAAAATCTTGATTAAAAAAAAATTGATTATTTCCAAAAAAAATATTTACTGCCGATAGATGTAATCAGTAATTCTGTTAACGCTGATTTTTCTTAACAAAGATGGACTCAGATAGAACAACGTTCACGATACTTGCACTTTACAAAATGTTCGTTTTAATATAGAATTTCTAGTTGTATCTTGTGACATGATATATACAACATTTTAGCAAATACTCTGATAGCATATTTACAATTGATCGATTCAAAAAGGAGGTTGTTTGATCATTATAAAATGAACTAGCTTGTTCTTTAAACTTACTCTAATAACAGTACTATACTGCAAATTCAAACATTCGAGGTTTTTATGTCTAAAAAAGTAGCAATACTTATTGACTTAGCCAATATTGGCAATGCATTCAATGCCGTTAAAAAAAATCAAAAATTACCATTTACTATTAAGATGGATTTTAACAAAATTGTATCTGCAATTTCACTCGGCAATGAAGTTGTCTCAAAATCCGTATTTACAGGAACCCTTCCAAATGTGGATCTGAAATCTCAACGTGGGTTTTTTGATTATTTTACCAGAAACGATTTTAAAGTCATTACTAAACCGTGCAAAATAATCCGTCAAGATGATGAATCTGAAAAAATGAAAGCAAACTTTGATGTTGAGATCGCTTGTGTTGCGTGCAGACATATCTGGAGACGTGAGTGTAGTGAAATTATTTTAGTATCTGGTGATTCAGATTTTGATTATTTAATCAGAATGGCAAAAGAATTAGATTTTAAAATCACAATTGTTTCATCTAATGGAACGATTTCTAAAGAACTACGCAACAGTGCAGATCGACTGATTCTTCTTGATAATCTCGATTTGAGAGATTTAAGTTTTGACAGTGAGCAAAGAAGAGCTGCATAAGATCTACCAATCACCCCTCACAAACTTTAATAGTTTGTGAGGTATTTTTATTTCAAAAATTATGGAATTTAATCAAAAACCCATTCCATTAAAACTGGATTGGCCTGATTGAATCTTGGCTTAATGGCAAAAAACGGTAATGCACAATAACGAAGGTGCTAGTTATTTTTGATCAATGTTCCGTTGAATTTTTCTTCATTGAGATACGCGCGGACATTGTCAAGATCGGTTCCTTTGAGTGTTACTACTTCGAGATCTTTCTTTTCGGCGTATTCAGCTGCTACTGGATCGAAGGGCGCATTGAGTCCTGGTGTCCACTTTTGCGTATTAATCTTACGGAATTCTTCCCATGACATTTCTTCGATCTTCTTTGCATCTGAAAATTGATTGGGATCCTTGTCATATACATAATCAATATTTGAAAGATTGATAATCTTTTTGATACCGAGATAATTTGCGAGAAGCGCTGTATCATAATCAGTTGAAAAACCAGGCTTCCATCCAGCCGCAATCATGATTGGTTTGTCACACTGATGAAAATCTTCAAGATCATGTGGATTCGTATTAATACGCGGATGCGCATATGCACGAAATATTGTTCGTATGAGATGCGCATTGAGACGGGTTGCATGTATGCCGAGCCAATCTTTATCCTCATTATCGATATCATCAGTAATTTCTTGGGCTGACTGCGCATAACGCCTTGCTGTCTTCCCTCCTCCTGTGATAAATACAAATCGTTGATCATGTTTCTCAATCTGTTCAATGATCAAATAACGAAAATCTTTCAAAAAAGCAACATTGATATCATCAGGGACAATTAATGACCCACCGAGATTAACAATAAACGTATTTTTTGGATCCATATGGTTTTATATAATATTTATTAAATTAATTACATGATGTTGATTTAGTATATCCTTTATCGAGTGCGTCTTGATCAGATATAAAACAACGGAGGTTTTCTTTGGCAATATTTTTTGCATACGCGCAAGATGGTGGATAATACTTTGCGCCCTTTATACTGCCCACATAGATGCAGTTATCTTGCGAGATCACCAAATCAGCATCTTCCTGACAATTCTTCTGAATTACCGTCGAATCAGGATGTGGCTCATGTATCACGATGGGCTGTGGAGAAATCTCTACGCCTTTGAATACTCCGAACAAAAAAAACATCGCTGCGATAACAATATAGCCTAAAAAAATCAGTATTATCCGTTCTTTTGCTATAAATTGATTGCTAATCCTTCTGACGCTGAGATCCATATTATGTTGTATGCCATTGACAATATTAACCCTGTTAGATATAATATCATAGTATATAAATTAATAAAAGGTATACTCTTTAATCTGTAATATCCAATTATGGCACATAGAAAAGCCGGCGGTTCCACAAGACTTGGCCGTGATTCGATATCAAAACGTCTTGGTGTAAAGATTTATGGCTCTCAAAAAGCTGAAGCTGGTAATATTCTCGTGCGACAACGTGGTACAAAAATACATCCAGGAAACAATGTCGGTCGCGGTGAAGATGATACACTATATGCGAAAACTGATGGTACTGTAGAATTTACTGATAAAAAAGTAAAAGATTTTACTGGAACACTGAAAAAACGAAAATTTGTGAGCATAATCACAAAATAACCTGCATTTTATAAAAACCGTGCATGCATGTGCGGTTTTTTGTTTTTATGCATAAAAAAATTCACCCGTGAGAATTTAAAGGGTGAATTTTTTTATATTTATCACAATGTTCGTCTATTATTTTCTTGCTGCCTTGATAAATGCCACAAAGAGTGGATGCGGGATTAATGGCGAGGATTGAAACTCTGGGTGAAATTGTGTTGCCACAAAAAATGGATGAGTTGATTGTGAAAGCTCCATAATTTCCATAAGACGTCCATCTGGCGACTTTCCTGAGAATATTATGCCCGCATCAGTAAGTTGTGCAACATATACAGGATTTACTTCATAACGATGTCTATGTCGCTCAATAATCTCTTTGGTTTTATAAGCTTTATACGCAATAGTAGATCGGTCTTTGATGAGCGCTGTATATGACCCAAGTCGATTAGAACCACCAAAATCTTTTACAAGCAGTTTTTTCTTCTGTTCTGGCATAATATCGATCACTAGGTCTTTTGCCATCGGATCGATCTCTGATGTATGTGCTCCTGTTAACCCAACTACATGTCGCGCATATTCAATCACAGCAATCTGCATACCATAGCATAATCCAAAATATGGTATTTTGTTTTCACGACAATACTGTGCTACATTGATCTTCCCTTCCACGCCTCGTGAACCATATCCGCCTGGTACAACAATTCCATCATAGTTTTTGAGTTGCAACAGTAGTGATGGGTCATTTTCATATGCCGTACTGTCTAACCATGTGAGCTCTGGTTTACATCCATTATGATATGACGCATGTTTGATCGCCTCGATCACACTGATATATGCATCTGATAAAACGAAGTCACCTGTTTCAAAGTATTTTCCTACAATGCCAATCTTTATAACATTTTTTGCAGCATCAATCTTCTCAGTAAATGCTCGCCAATCTTCCATATTGCTTTTGCGCGGACGTAACCCCAGCTTTTTCAACACAATTGCGCTCAACTGATCTTTTTCAAAATTAATCGGCACATGGTAAATACTATCAACATCCGGTGCACTGATGACACTTTTTTTATCAACACTGCAACTCATGGCAATCTTTTCTTTACGCTTATCATCTAATGCAATCTCCGAACGTGCAATAATAATATCGGCTTGAATACCGGCACCATTAAGTGTTCGAGATGCATATTGTGTTGGCTTAGTCTTCATCTCCCCGACTTTGCTTGGAAATGGCACATAACTCACAAGTACAAATAGTACATCCTGTGGGTATTTTAACTTCATCATGCGCGCAGCTTCAAGAAAAAGAATATTTTGATATTCACCAATCGTACCACCAATTTCTGTGATCACAATTTCCGCATTTACTTTTTTTGCTGCCTTTTCAATTCGATCAATAATTTCAAGTGGAATATGTGGTACCACCTCAACACATTTGCCTTTGTAGTCACCTCTGCGCTCTCTCTCGATCACTGATTGATAAACGCGGCCTGTCGTCATATAGTTCGTACGAGATAGCTGAATATTGAGAAATCTCTCATAATTTCCCATATCTTGGTCTGTTTCGTCACCATCAGCTAATACAAATACTTCCCCATGCTCTGTTGGATTCATTGTTCCTGCATCCACATTGATATACGGATCCACTTTAAGTGCTGTCACGTTAAACCCACGAGATTGCACAAGTTTTGCAATTGATGAAGTTGTAATACCTTTGCCAACGCCACTCATTACGCCCCCAACTACAAATATATATTTTTTATTCACTTTTTTCATAATAATTATTTTTAAATATGATCATTTTAACGATAAAGAGTCGCTCCCCTAAAAGAACAACTCCCTCTGTTGTACTATATTAAATGTGATGGAAATTACTTAGACACAACTGCGACAATAATTCCTGCTGATACATTGTGTCCATAATCAACGCGCACTTCTTGTGTTGTCAATTCTTTGATTGGTGCTGCTAATAAAATTGCTTTTTCTGTTACAGAAACTTTATATTGTTCTAACAATGCTTGTGCAATATCTTTTTGTGTAACGGAACCAAACAATTTATCGCCTTTTGACTTGGCATATACAGTAACCTTTTTCTTATTAATTTTTTCCGCATCGTTACGTAACTGCTCTTGCAATTTTTCTAATTCTTTTTTCTTCCGCTCTTCATTACGCTGTGCCTCAGCCAATACACTTGCTGTAGCAGAACGTGCGATGCCTCGAGGAATCAAATTATTAAACGCAAAACCATCTGACACATTGATGATGTCTCCTTTTTTCCCTATATTTTTGCTATCTTGTAATAATAATACTTTCATACGTTTGCAATTATACATGAGTTAATAAATTTGTGCAAGAATGATTATGAAACGCATATACCATCGTATAATATGCTGTAAGTGCTTTCAAAAATTCAACATCGTTTTCTGCTTTGTCACTGACAGAAAGCGCCAAACATGCACGGAGGTTCTTTTCTTTTGATTCAGAATACACGAACAATATATCCTTGTGACGATATGTTCTTGTATTCGTTGTCTGACAAAATAAACTATCAGGAAGATTATTAAATTTATTACTTCCTGTCACCTTATCGACGCTTGTGTTTGTAGATAAACAGATGAAACGAAATGAATACACTTCTGTATACGGAAGAAGTGCCATTGCACGCTTAACAGCACTATTATAATCCTCAGAAGAGACGTGCGAAAGATCAGAAAAAATCTCATAAATAATATCTGTCCGCCGATTTGCCTGACCAATATATGAGTATGATTCTGAAAGTTCCTTTTGCGCGCGCGCAAATAGTCTTTGCAAATGCATGCGCTCCCGTATGATCTGAAAGACTTGATAGTCCCGCAAACGATAAATGACAAAACTCAAAACACCCGAGCAAAGAAGCACGAGCGCTTCCGTATCATCTTCTGAAAAATACCAAAATCCATCATAGATTATATATGGCGTAGACACCATGATGATAAATATAATCAGATATAATATAAACATGTTTGTTATAATTATTAAGATAATGTTTTGATATATTTTTGCAGCTTATCTTTGATTTCTGGATGCTTCAAGCCCATCTCAATTGTTGCCTGCACAAATCCAAATTTATCACCACAATCATATCTCTTGCCTTCTACCTCATATCCATAAATCGGGCGATTTTCTTCTAGCATACGCACAAACGCATTCGCAAGACGGATTTCACCTTTGTCATTTATTGAATCTTCAAGTTTATCAAAAACTTCTGGCGTAATAATATATTTGCCGACAGCTATAAGATTTGATGGTGCATCTTTTTTATTTGGCTTCTCAACGAATTTACGAATTTCAAACAATCGATCATCGATCTTTACTGGATCCACAACACCAAAACGATGCACGTCCTCATCTGGCACAGTACACAGTGCAATTACTGGATCTGTATACTTTTCATATACCTTGATCAATTGTGCAATTGCGGGCGTCTTTCCATCAATAATGTCATCACCAAACAACACAGCTACCGCTTCATCTGGATGCACCAAATGTCTCGCACACAGAATTGCATGACCATCTCCAAGAGGAACCGGCTGACGCACATAACTAAATCGCGCAAGACTTGAAATCTTACGCACAGCCTCCAAGAGATCCTGCTTATCTTTTTCTACAAGCGTTCGCTCAAGCTCAAACGATGAATCAAAGTGATCCTCGATCGCACGCTTGCCCCGCCCCGTCACAAAAATGATTTCCTCAATACCTGACGCAACAGCTTCTTCCACGAGATACTGAATAACTGGTTTATCGACTATGGGGAGCATTTCTTTAGGCTGAGCCTTGGTTGCTGGGAGAAACCGAGTGCCAAATCCAGCGACTGGTAATATAGCTTTTTTGATTTTCATAGTATGTAAGTAATTATTTTTATCTGGTACTATTGTAATAGTAAAAATGCGAATGTGCAATACATGCACATTCGCTTCCATAAAACCTAGCAAAAACCCTTACACGCATTTAATTGTGCTTTTCCAATCGCCTTATTACGATCAAACCCTTCTTTGATTGCATTGATAAGAATCGAATCAAATTTTTCCACAAAACCCTTCTTAATTGCAAGTGTATTCGCTTTATGCCACGATTCGATTGTTCCTGCATCAAGCCAATCGCCTGCAATTTTCATCAATTTTAACTTTCTTTTTTGCAAATAATGATTGTGCAAGTCAACAATTTCATATTCTCCACGATCAGATTTTACAAGATTACTTGCAACCTCAACAACATCATTGTCATAAATATATGCACCGGTAATCGCCAAATTGCTTTCTGGCTTAATCGGCTTTTCGACAATATTTGTTACAACTCCATTACCATTGACCGTAGCAACGCCAAATCGTTCGGGATCAGAAACTTCTTTTGCAAAAATGCAACCTCCGCTACGAAATTTTTTAATCGCAGTCGCAATAACATCCGCATCTTCAAAAATGTTATCTCCCAAGATCATCGTGACATTATCTTCACCAATAAACGGCGCCCCAATCGTAAACGCCTCTGGCAAACCTGCTGGAATCTGTTGAATCGAAGAGAAAATAGAAATGCCATATGGGCGCAAAAGTGGTTCAAGCATATTCATAAAGCTCCCACTATGTTGTGGCGACACAATGATCAAAATATCCTTGATGCCAGCTTTGATTAATATATTGAGCGGATGAAAAATCATCGGCACAGAGCCAACTGGCAACATTTGTTTAGACGTTTGATCTGTTAATGGCCACAAGCGTGAACCTGTCCCGCCAGCAAGTATTATACCCTTCATATTTTTTCTCCCTCTTAAATTGGATTGTAGAATTGCTTTTTTTACCATAAAGAACACGTTATATTATTATAATGTATCATATTAACTAAATCAACTATAAATGGGAAATTTCTTACATAGGACTTTGATTTCTGTGTGGATTTGTGACAATACTTTTTTATTATCATGGTATGCGCACGCCGCATTGATCCATCCGGCTACTATGATCATTTCTTTTTCTTTCATGCCCCGAGTGGTCATAGCTGCCACACCGAGTCGTACACCACTTGGATCAAACGGACTTCGCGTGTCATCTGGTATCATATTTTTATTGAGTGTTATACCCACAGCATCCAGTGCAATTTCGACTTGCTTACCTGTAAGATTTTTACTCTTCACAACATCAATCAGAAGAAGATGATTTTCTGTCTTGCCAAAACAAATATGAAATCCGTGTTTTTTTAATTCTTTCTCCATTATTTTAGCATTGAGAAGAATTTGTTGCGCATATTTTTTGAATGACGGTTTTAATGCTTCTCCAAGCGCTACTGCTTTTGCTGCTGTGTTATTCATATGTGGACCACCTTGAAACCCAGGAAATGTTGCCTTGTCAATCGCCTGTGCATACTTTTTTTTACAAAGAATCATGCCCCCACGTGGACCGCGCAATGTTTTATGTGTTGTCGTCGTGACCACGTCACAAATACGTACAGGACTCGGAATAACCCCTCCCGCAACGAGTCCGGCAATATGCGCCATATCCATCATAAGTATTGCACCAACTTCATTTGCAATCTTACGGAACTTGGTATAAGAAAGATTACGCGAATAGGCAGAAAAACCTGCCAAGATCATTTTTGGTTTATGTGTGATAGCCAACGTGAGTAACTTATCATAATCAATCGTCCCATCTGCTTCTGTCTTATAGCGGACAAAATTATAGATCTTTGCTGAGAGTGTCACAGGATGACCGTGTGTGAGATGCCCACCGTGACCAAGATCCATCCCAAGCACTGTATCACCCGGCTCCAATAGAGCGCTGTATACAATCATATTTGCTGGCGCACCAGAATGTGGCTGAATGTTGACATGCTCTGCACCAAATAATTTCTTTGCACGCTCAATTGCTAGGAGTTCGATTTTATCAGTAAATTCCTGGCCGCCATAATATCGCTTCCCCGGATAACCCTCAGAATATTTATTGGTAAAAACACTTCCCAAAGCTTCCAATACGGATTCTGATACATAGTTCTCTGATGCAATGAGCTCAAGTCCTTCTTGTTGTCTTTTGAGTTCACCTTGGATCATTTTATAGACACTCGCATCAGCTTTCTTTAAATTTTTCATTATTAGTACATAATTAATGGATTATTTATACCCCTCCATCATACTACTTAAAACTTTTTCTGCAAATTTGTTTTATGCAGTATTAATTTATTTCACTTTATTACTAAAAATTTCTTAACTAAAAATATATACCTTTACACATGTTCATTTTTTTGCAGAAAAAGTGTTTTGTCTATGTATCATCGAAGCAATCTATGCAAACAACACTACTGTTTTTATATTTAGCGGTTATGATTGCTTCATTGATATGAGTCATATTATTATTTTTCGCAATGACGTGTATTTTTAAAGTAAATATATTGTTTCAGATCACTATTTAAAAGTGACATTCAATTCATCTATTAATTTTGTGGTAATTTTTTGTAACATCTCATCCGCCTCCTGGGAAGTCAATGTACGATCATCTGAGCCAAAGACAATATGAAATGCCATAGATGTCTCACCAGTTTCCGCGTTATCGAAAAGATCGAAAAGATCGACGTCCTTAATTAGGCTATCACATGATGCATAGATGCTTCGTTCAACGTCATCAACACGTGTGCGGTCCTCTACAATCATCGAAATATCTCTTATAATATATGGATATTTTGCAAGTGGCACAAAAAAGTTTTCTCGCTCAATCTGAGTGAGAATTTTTTCGATATATAACTCGCAGACAGCAACACGATTCTTTTTCACACCAAAGTATTTTTGTTGTTTTCTCGTCGTTTCTCCAATCCATCCTAAAATCACTCCATCTATAGTGCGGATGAGGGCGCGTCGTGATGGATGAAGATCTGGAATATGCACAACATTTGTGTCAAATACATCATCAAAGTAATAATCACCAACATTCATACGATTACAGACAAGCTCGATCATTCCTTTTAAAACATAGAACTGTTCTCCGTTGATGGCTCGTGACGCAACGGCTGCTCCCAATACAAGTTTCTCATCAGGCAAAATCTTCTCTGATGGGTTATAAATGCGACCGATATCAAAAATTTGAACTGTATTAAAATAACTTAAATTTTTCTTACAAAAGTGACACAATTCTGGCAAAAGTGATCGACGCATTACTGTGAGTTCTGGCGTCAGTGGATTGAGTACGGACACGTGGGTTTCATCAATCATGCCAATTGCTCGTGCATCGTCTCCTGAGTAAAAAGAATATCCTTTAACTTCACTAAATCCACTAGCTACACAAAGATCTGTGAGTTCACGTTCACATGCACGTAATTCATTATACACTGGGGTCACGATATCCTCAGTCAATGGTTTTTTGGAAATTTTTTCATAACCATAAACACGGCCAATCTCTTCAATCACATCCTCTGACATCCGCACATCACGCCTAATAGTAGGGACGGTTACAACTAACTCTTCTTGAGTGCCAATCTCTACTGACATGCCAAGACATGATAGGATGCGCACGATCTCATCTCGTGGAATATCTATACCGAGAAGTCTTGTGACAGATTCTGTTGTAACCATAATCGTCCACGGCACAACGGGAAACGGATATATATCAGAAATTGCAACAACATGGCCATTACATAATTCCTGATACAACTCAATCGCACGCCGTGCTGCTGCAGCAGCAAGATTTGGATCAATGTCACGCTCAAAACGAAAAGCCGCATCTGTATGCATGTTAAATTGTCTTTGCGTGTGACGCACAGATGGCGCATCAAATGATGCACTTTCAAGAATGATTTCTGTCGTCGTGTCAGCAATACTACTGTCCTTACCGCCCATCACGCCTGCAAGAGCTATGGGAATTTCACCATCCGTGATTACAATATCACGTGCATCAAGCGGTATTTGTGTGTCATCCAAAAGTGTCAATGTCTCACTCTCTCTCGCCTGACGCACAGTTATTCGCGATGTTCTCTTGGCATCAAAGGCGTGTAGTGGTTGGCCCGTTTCCAACATCACATAATTTGTAATATCTACTAGAACGTTGATTGGCTTGATATCCGCAGCAATAAGTCGTGCCGTAAGCCACTTTGGCGATTGCTGTACAGACACGTGATCAATTTTTACGCCAATATAGCGACGACATTTATCTGTTTCAATGGAAATGTCAATCTTTTCTTCTATCATAGGTAGCTGTACTTTTTCTGAGATAATGTTGTTTCCTTCCAATGCCATAATCTCATTGGCAATACCACGATGTGACAAACAATCATGTCCACGATTAGGCAAAATCTTGATATCAATCACTGCGTCATCCCGGTTACAAAACTGAGCGAACGATTCTCCTACTGAGGCATCTGCATCAAGCACAATAATCCCTTCATGGTTTTTTCCAATACCCAATTCATCCTCTGCACAAATCATACCATTAGATTCAATGCCACGAATTTTACTTTTTGCAATCGTAACACCGCATGGCAGCTTGGCACCGACAACAGCGACTGGCACTTTTTGTCCCACTTCCAGATTTGGTGCACCACAAACAATCTGTAATTGTGCCGTTTTAACATCTACCATCGCGACATTGAGACGATTTGCATCGGGATGTTTTTCCTTTGAGAGTACGTGACCGATGACCACATCCTCCAATCCCGCATCAAGATGCTCAATACTTTCGATTTCAAAACTATGTGTCAGAAGTAATTGTGTAATCTCATCAACTGTTTTATCAGTGCCACTAAGTTCTTTGATCCATTTGTAACTATATTTCATATATGTTTAGTAATTTAGTGAGTATTAAGTAGAAAATTAGAATTGCTGTGTGAATCGCATGTCGCCGCTATGAAAAAGACGAATATCATCAATCTTGTACTTCATCATCGCTAATCGCTCCAATCCAAATCCCCATGCAAATCCCTGATATTTACATCGTTCATATCCTGCTGCTTCAAAGACATTTTGATGCACCATCCCTGCTCCACCGATCTCAATCCATCCGGTTTGTTTACATGTACTACAGCCACTTCCATTACAATTGGTGCATGAGATGTCAAACTCAAAACCTGGTTCTACAAATGGAAAATAACTCGGTCGTAATCGCACCGTGATCTTTGCACCAAAAAATTTCTCAAAAAAAGTTTCTGCAATTGACAAAAAGTTTGCCACATTTACATCTTCTCCGACAACAAGAGCTTCAAACTGATGAAATGTGTGTTCATGTGATGCATCCGTGGATTCATTGCGGAACACGCGACCTGGCACGATAATGCGCAGTGGTGGTTTATGTGTCTCCATATACCGCACTTGTACTGATGATGTCTGTGTGCGGAGGACCGAGCCAGTGCCCTTTTCCCTCCCATCTTTTTGCGAAATCCAAAAAGTATCTTGCATATCACGTCCTGGATGATCATCTGGCATATTGACGGCATCAAAATTATAAAACTCCGTATCAATATCTGGTCCATCAGCAATCTCAAAACCCATCGCCGTAAAGATATCTTCAATATCTCTCTGCACGATTGTGATTGGATGCAAATGTCCGTGAGAAAATTTCTTACCTGGCGCTGTCACATCAATCCATTCACTATGAGCGTCAATCTTATTTTCCAACTCATGCTGTTTATCTTCTATTGCTAATTGGATTGTCTTTTTTACATCATTTGCAAGCGGTCCAATCTCTTTTTTGTCTTCCGATGAAAGGTCTTTCAAACCTTTGAGAATTGCATTGAATGCACTTTTTTTGCCAAGATACGCAACGCGCAGGTCTTCCAATGCCGCTATCGTCTCCACAACCAAAATTTTTGCTAATGCATCATCCTTAATACCGATAATCTTATTTTTCATATATGAAATTAGTAATAACCATCCTAATATTTTATCATGTAATGGATAAAAATTGAAATTGACAAATCACGTAATTCATTATAAAATGTTGAATGGACACAAAATCATTCTTTCATGAAATACACCCCAATATCTTCACAAAGGAGTACTCATATGAAAAAAAAGCAATATGCCGAACTGAAAGATAAGTTTCCTAAACTATGGGCAGAAAATCGTAGCACATTTAGCAAATTTTTCAATAAGGATGGCGTAATGAATGCATTGGGACATAAAAATTATGACGAAGTTAAGAAATTGCACCGCCTACGCGTGATGAAACATTAGAATAGCAATTCCATTTAGTCACAACTACATTATTACCTTTTTTAGTATACAGTCTCGATTATACAATCCAGACTGTTTTTAATTATTTCAGAATCATGCATCAATTAGGCGAAGATATTGTCGTTTTGTCGTACTCCATTCTGACAATGATACTATTTCAAAAAAACTAAATTTTTTAGATCACGTAACGCTCAATGTCATTTCTAAGAAAATGGAGTTACAGAATACCTTAAATTAAATCATTATTTTAAATTCCCAACTTTATGAATCAAGCTTTATCTAATACTTATTTGTGGTAAAAAAATGACGAGATATTAAAAAACCATTATTTCTTCGCAAATTTTATTCTGATAAAGCTTCTCTTACCGACTTTCATGATCTTATCATCGTCATTTTCTGGTGTGAGAATCATAGTATATGATTTTACTACTTCACCATCAATCGACACGCCGCCCTGTTCAATTTTTCTGCGTGCATCACCTTTGCTAAGCGAGAGTCCTGCTGACACCATAAAATCCATGATGTTTTCATGTGCATCATATGCTTCTATCCACTTTGGTGTGTGTACAGGCGCATCTGTCGGGATTTCTTTTTTTGAAAATGTATTGATAAAATATTCTTGCGCAATCTGCGCTACAGTTGCTCCGTGAAAAATGCGTACCATTTCATATGCAAGTGCAATCTTTGCATCACGAGGATTCTCTAACTGCATGTATTCTTCTACCTTTTTTACATCGATGCGTGTACATCCGATAAATAGCGGCCTAAGCATTCCATCAGATTGTGCCATAATCGCACCAAAGAGATCACTGGCACTCAGATTGAGAAATACACCTGTGCCATTAGACTTGGACATAAGCACGCCCGTTTTTTCATCTGCAATGAGTGTTGTCGCGATCACTATTTTATCTTTATTTTTCAGTTTTTGCATGAGTGTTCGTCCTGCAAGTGCATTGAAAATCTGATCCGTCCCACAAAGTTCCACATCCACATCCATTGCAACACTGTCATATCCTTGCATGAGGGGATACATAAATTCATGAATATAAATTGGGCGCTCTTCTTTCATGCGTTTATCAAACATGTCTCTTTCAAGCATTTGTTGTACAGTAAAATTACTTGCAAGCTCTAATACTTCAGCAAAATTAAGTTTACCGAGCCACTCTGAATTATATTTGATCTGGAATGGATTTGTTGCATCATCAAAATTTACAATATTTTTTACCTGATCTTTCCACAATGCAAAATTTTCTTTGACTTGTTCAGAGGTTTGCTTCACACGTGCAGATGATTTGTCACTCGGGTCCCCAATCATACCCGTAAAATCCCCAATCAAAAAAATCACTTCGTGTCCAAGTTTCCTGAAATCCTCCAAAATCAGAAGTCCCTGTGCGTGACCGACATGCAAGGCTTTTGCCGTCGCATCAAACCCCATATAAAATCGCATTTTTTTACCACCAAGAAGTCGATTGCGAAATTCTTCTTTGGTTGGCAAAAATTGTGCCAAAGACCCACGCTCAAGGATTGCATCAATCTGTAGCTCTAATTCTGTATTTTTCATATCTTTGTTATATAACTATATAAATAATTTGCTTTATAATAGTATCAACTTTCGTCATAAGTCACAAGTTTCCATATAATTGATTTTTTATAAAAATACATCTACAATGGCAACACGTATAAAAAGCGTTGTTTCATTATATATTGATGGAGAAACTCAACCAAAAAGGAAACTTATCATGAATTTTTGTTCTTTGCTTATAATCTTTGTATTTATGTACTTTATCAGAAGGTCAAATATCGAAAAATGTGGAAAGTGTGGTAAAGACCTCACAGTGACTTGTGCCAACATACATGATGAAGGCGCAAACTTCACAGAATACTATTCTAGATGCAACCATTGTGACACGTAATGGCTACAACGTGACAATTTCATGAGACAATAAAAACAGATCCAACCGTCGATAATACACTTATCAGCGGTTTTTTACTTCAAATGAGAATATATAATTCATTGGTCTATTGTATATCATATTAGTAATTGCGTTGGATTCGTGAATCCAGCTTCCATGTTTTAAACACAGACATTTGTCGGTTTCTGGATTGTTAATAATTTTAGCATTTCATTTGGAGTTTTACCATTTAGACCACAATGCTCTAAGTTATTGTAATAAATATTCCACATTCTAATCTTCTTTTTTAGATCATTGA
>JBBQZC010000009.1:0-38435 GCA_038208115.1 Candidatus Moraniibacteriota bacterium | reverse complement strand
CAGCCAATTACAGTCACTATTCCAGTAGGCGATGCCTATAATGGACAAACAATCAATATCTATCACCAATCTGCTGGAGAGTCTGATTGGACAAGTGGACTAACATGTACTGTTTCAGCTGGACTGTGTGTTTTTGAAACTAATCATGCGACTGTTTATTCTGCGGGCGATGAACCTGCTTCAGGTTTGGAATCCGAAGATTCATCTCCTGGAATCATACAATCTCTTGTTTCATTTTTCTCAAAAAAAGATGCTCCGAAAGCCAAGATTACCTCATGGAAGGCTTCTCTCAAAGAAAACACTACCGGAGTTAGTTGCCCAGTAAAAGTTCAACTAGAAATCAAAGGTAAAAGATTTGATAAAAATGCAGAAGTTAAAATTGGAGGAACAAAAGCTTCTTCAGTAGAGCGAAAATCTTCAAAAAAGATTATAGCTAAATTCTGCTATGCAGATCTTCAAAAAGTAAAAACTGATTTCAAAAGAACAATCAAAGTTAACAATCCAAATGCCGATGAAGAAAAAGCAAAAAAGAAAATAGATATCAATAAGATATCAAGCATCTACACTGAAGAAAAACTCACGCCTAGTTCACTAGAAGGAGCTCTGAGTATTCAAAAAGCTCTTATTCAACTTGGATATCTTGATGCTCAATATGCCACCGGATTCTATGGACCCCTCACCACAGATGCTGTCAAAAAATTCCAAGCAGACAATGGGATTGAACAAACTGGAAATGTGGGACCACTGACAAGAGAAAAACTCGCAAAGAAGAGTTAAAATTCTGAGTTAATTAATCAAATACGACGCTGTAGCAGAAAGGCCCTGAACTATATCAGTACAGGATAAGCCTTCCTCAATCGGCAGATAAACTTGGAATGTAGATTATCTCATTATTCTTCATAAATAAAGTTCTAACATCATTCTCTACCCCGTGCCAATGAGAATATAACCAATTTTGAGGCTCATTAGGGCCTCTTTTTTGATTCTAATTTTGATATTTTACATAAAAAGTAGTTAATTTGTTATATATTATAATAATATTAACGATATATTGACAAGAAAGCGTTAATAATGCATACATATAGTGTGATATTAACTTAGAAAATATGCCAATTACAAATCCAATTAAAAAGCGTATTGGAGCACTTAAAAATGAATATGACAAACGTCGCAAAGGAAAAGAGGCACTTCTTGTCTTGATTGATGAGGTTGAAATTCCAGAGAGTGTCTATAATTCGAACGCTATTGAAAATTCAACTTTGACGTTAAGGGAGACGGAAAAGATTCTTTTGGAAATGGAGGTTTCTCGGAATGTTAGTGTGCGAGAAGTTTATGAGGCAAAAAATTTATCCAGAGTTATTAACTATATTCGAGATAAATCTAAGGAAAAAGAAATTGATAAGGAATTGATTTTGTTACTTCATCAAATGTTAATTGATGTAATCAACGATGAGTTTGCAGGACGATTCAGAAAAACTGGCGAGTATGTTCGGGTTGGAACACATGTAGCTCCAGCTCCAGAAAAAGTTGTTTCAATGATTGAAAATATTTTAAATTATTATATCAATAATTTGGATAAATATTTTTTAGATAAGATTGCCAAATTTCATTTGGATTTTGAAACCATTCATCCCTTTTGCGATGGTAATGGAAGGATTGGCAGAGTTCTTATAAACTATCAATTTTTGAGACTTGGACTTCCGATGATAATTATTCGCGATAAAGAAAAGGCGAAATATTATAAATCATTTGGTGATCATCGTTATCAAGAAAATTCAAAGTCAATGGAGAAAATTTTGTCTCTTGCACTGATGGAATCACTGCACAAAAGAATTGCATATTTGAAAGGTGAAGAAATTGTTAAATTGTCTGAATATGCAAAAAAGAGTTCGCAATCAGTGCATGCACTTTTGAATGCTGCTCGAAGACAAACCATTCCAGCTTTCAGAGAGAGGGGGGTTTGGAGAATCGGTGGGTCATTTATCGATGAAGATAAGAAATAAAATGAATAAGATATATTTTATCAGTGGAGTGAATGGCGTTGGAAAAACTTCAATCATGTTTATCGAGGATCGTCCTAGTCAAATAGAGCCTTATTTTTTGATGGATAAGTATAGGAAAATAGAGGAAGTTAATTAACTCAATCTGACACTGTAGCGGAAAGGCTTGGAATGTAGATTATCTCATTATTTTTCATAAATAATGTTCTAACATCATTCACTGCTTCGCGCTCTGAAAAATATCAACAAATTGAGGCTCAATTGAGCCTCTTTTTTGATTCAGACTAAAAAACATATTCTTTTGTTTAATGAATATTAACTGGAAAATATTGAATATTCGTAAATCAGATAGTTAATGTCTTTTTAAGATTAAGAAACAAGACAAGATTGCTGCACAGATCTGCTAACGAAAAGATTAGCAGATTTTTTGGCTTTTGTGATGTTGTTTCTACACATGCTAACTTTGCATGATGTAGTTCACAATGTAAATCTTTTTTAATAGTGTATTGTGCACGATTAAACTTGTGCTATTATATAGATATAAATTTTCATGTAAAAAATATGAATACGATTGCATTTATAAAATTATATCTTGTTGCAATTCCTATATTCTTCGCGCTAGATATGCTCTGGTTGGTATTTATTGCTAAGGATATTTATCAGAAATATATGGGTCATTTGATGAGACCAATGCCGAATTGGCCAGTTGCGATTTTGTTCTATCTGTTATTTATTGTAGGTATAATCATTTTTGCTATTCATCCAGCTATTAAAAATAATTCGTGGACGCAAGCATTATTTTATGGGGCGATGTTTGGCTTTTTTACATATATGACGTTTGATTTAACTAGCCTAGCTGTTCTCAAAGATTATTCCTGGGAAATCACCATTATTGATATTATATGGGGAGTTATTTTATCTTCAACTGTTTCAGTTTCCGTCTTTTTTATCGGGAGGACTTTTTTCACTTAACAGAAAAATATGTTTATTATAATCATCCAATGTATCGCTCTGGCAGTGTTCATGAATCTCTGGTTCGTCTATGCAGCCATAAAAAAGAGAAATGATGTTGCAGATGTGGCGTGGGGTCTTGGTTTTGTTCTTTTGGCAGTCATTGGGGTATTGATGAATCCACATGTCAAAAATATCATCATCTTTCTCCTCGTCACAATCTGGGGGTTTCGATTGGCGTATCATATTGGGTCACGATTCATCAAAAGCGCCACGGAAGACCATAGGTATCAAAAGATGCGAGAAGACTGGCGTGGCTCTATGGTTGTGAATTCTTGGTATCGCATATTTATGGTGCAGGGTGCTCTGCTTCTGCTTGTGGGGTCGAGCATAATAGCAGTCAATAATTCTGAGGCAAGTAATTTTATCTTGTTCAATGGACTGGGGTTAGTAATCTGGATATGTGGCATCTTTTTTGAAGTCATAGGAGACAGACAACTAAAGGATTTTTTGCGCAAAGAAGAAAATCGTGGTCATATTATGCGAGAGGGTCTTTGGCGTTATACACGACATCCAAACTATTTTGGCGAAGCAACATTGTGGTGGGGTATATGGCTTATCACTTTTGGTTCCGAGTATTTTTGGTTTGGTATGATCGGACCAATTACGATAACTATTCTATTACGATTTGTCTCTGGGGTGCCTCTGGCTGAGAAGCGTTATGCTGATAATCAGGAGTTTCGTGACTATGCAAAAAAAACACCTGCCATGATACCCAATTTTTTTATTAAAAAATAAAAAAATATATGAATACAGATAAACAAAAAAAAGAAATAGCGATAAGGCTAAGTAATATATCCAAGTCCTTCTTTGAAAATGAAAAAGAGATAAGCATCTTAAAGGACTTAGATTTGATCGTAGAAAAAGGAGAAAAAATTGGAATAATCGGGCCTTCCGGGTCTGGCAAATCTACGATTCTTTCAATTATCGCTGGCCTAGATAGATCTGATATGGGCGAGGTGATAGTTAACTCAAAAAATTTAAATAGTTTATCCGAGCAAGACATGGCACTCTTTCGAAATAAAGACATTGGTATTATTTTTCAATCGTTTGAGCTCATTTTGCCTTTTACAGTTGCCGAAAACGTCGCTGCCCCACAAGAAATAGGTGGCAAAAAAGATAATACTATCGTAGCCTCTCTGTTGGAAAATGTTAATCTGTCCCAAAAGGCAAATAGCGGAGTTAGTAAACTTTCCGGAGGTGAAAAACAGCGCACTGCCATTGCCAGAAGCTTGTCTAATAATCCAGAGATAATACTGGCAGATGAGCCGACCGGCTCACTCGACAGGATTACTGGCAAAAATGTCTTGGATTTGCTTATGAACTTAACAGAGAAAGAAAGTAAGACTTTAGTGATAATTACTCACGATGAAGAAATTGCTAAAAAAATGGACAAAGTGTATGTTTTAAAAGACAAAAAGCTTATTTTGAATCAATATGATAATTAAGTTTTCTCTAAAAATTTTACATAAAGAAAAAGAAAAATTGTTTTTACCTTTTTCTTCTATTTTACTCACATCATGCGTAGTCGTTTTGTCATACTTTTTAATAAGCTCTACCTCAGTCTATTTGTCAAAAAGGGATAAAGAGTTTATCGGAGGCGATGTGTCTATCGAGTCTAGCAAAAATTTTGATATAAATACCTATTTTCCTGAATCCGAAATAAAAAATCTCAGTAGTCAAATAAATTTTCAAGGCTTGATTTCTCGCAATGACAACGCGACTGGAGTGAATTTTACTTTTGTGGATAAAAATTTTCCCTTATATGGAAACCTTGTCCTGAAATCGGGGGTTTATGATTATCCGAATGATAATGATATTTATGTAGATGAAAATCTCGAGCAAAGCCTGAATCTAAAAATTGGTGATAATCTAAAATTTAATGATCGCATTTTTTTGGTAAAGGGAATTGTGACCCAAAATCCGGAAAGTTTATTGAGCGGCTTTTCTTTTTCTCCAAAGGTTATTTTGGCACAGGAAGCAATTACATACAGTCAAATTGACTTAGAATTATTTAAAAAAGAATACCGAACAAAAGCGATTGTGAAAAATGAATTAACGAAAGATGCCAAAAACAGTCTCCGAGAATTGGCCAGGAAAAATGGTGCCCGTGCAAATTTTGAGGGTGGCGGAGAGTCTGGCGTGCAATTCGCGCTTGAGCTGGTCAAAAATTTTTTACTGGTGGTTATCCTGGTTATAATTATTTTGGCCTTGGTCAATATTTATTCTTCAGTAAGTTTTTTGGCCGAGAGATTGAGAAGAAGTTTTGCTATTCTTATGTCGCTTGGGTCAAGAACAAGAGATATTTACAAGATTCTTATCTTTGTGAACAGTTTTGTTATCTTGGCGGCTATTTTATTTGGCACCATACTGGCCTGCGTTTTGAATTCCTGGATAATCAGTATTGTAAAAAATAATTTTCAAATAAATCTTAGGCATGACTTTGATTTGACACAAACGATTTTAATTTTTTTACTAATCTATGCTACCAGTTTAATTGCGACTTTGCCGGTGATGAATAAATTGAAGTCACTTAGTCCAAAGGAATTGCTAATTAATGCCAAAAACAAAGAAAGTAATATTTACAGAAATATTTTTAAAGATATTTTGCTGGGTATTTTTCCGGTGACACTAATTTCAATTTATTTTCTCGATTCTTTTTTTTATGGCATTTTGATTGTTGGCCTTATTATCATTACTTATGCCCTAGTGATGCTTTTTTATTCATACATTATTGGCGCTCTATATAAGATCAGAGCAGTTTTCCCCTTTGTCATAAAGTTACTTATAACACAAAAAAAATTCGATGGGTTTTTAGGTCTCGTTACTTTCGTTTCTCTTTTTGTGGCCCTGGCGGCAGTCTTTAATTTATCTTTGTTGCGTACGGCCATCGACCAATATTTGAGAGAAGATTTGCGTGAGAACATTCCCTCGGTTTATGTCCTGGATTTGCAAAAGTCGCAAATAGAGAATTTCAAAAACTTATATCCCGATAGTACACTTTTTCCAAATGTCCGATCAAGACTGATTAGTATTGACGGTCTAGATATTCAAAAAGAGTTAGAAAAGGAAAAGCCAAAGCTAGACAGAGAGTTTGGTAGAGAATTTAATTTGACCTATAGAAATAATCTTATCGGGGGTGAAGAGGTGGTCGAGGGCAACTTTGAAAAAATTAAAAAGGGGGAGGTCTCACTTGAGCAAGATTTTGCAAAAAGACTGGGGGCAAAACTCGGCTCAATAATAATTGTGAATATTCAGGGTATTAGCCTAGAGACAAAGGTGACGAGCATAAGAAAGGTTGATACTCGGTCGGGTTTGCCATTTTTCTTTCTCGTATTTTCTCCTGAAGATCTAAAACAATATCCCAATACATCATTCGGATATTTGAACATTCCGAGTGGCGATATTGGCGATGTATCAAAAAAACTTGCCAGCGATTTTCCAAATGTCAGCTTGATTGATACTGGTAAAATAAGTAGAATAGCTGAAGATGTGATTGGGCTACTCCTAGTAATTATCCTTATCATTACTATTCCACCCATCGTGCTTTCTACTCTATTAATTATCAATATTATTATAATAATGTCTAAGGACAGGAAAAGAGACGGTGCCCGCTTGGTGGCCCTAGGAAAGACAAAAAAATATTTGAGAAATTTCTTTATATTTGAGTCGATCATAACCCTCCTGTTGTCTTCGCTGGCAGCATATGTATTCGCATTATTGGTGGCAAACTTTTTGGTGATAAAATTTATTGAAATAAAAAAAATGGTTTATTTTGATTTAGTCTCTTTTTATATTTTTATTTCACTCTTATGTGCCATCCTGATTGTCAGTTTTTTTGTTTGGGCAAAGGGAACTGGATCAATAAGAGATAATTTAAATTATGAAGACAACAATTAGCCTTATATTAATTTTTGTTTTGCTTTGTGGGGCACTGGCTTATTTTTTGCTTGCTAATGAATCAAAAAAAGATTCCGATACTAGCAATATAAATAGTGAGCCATCCATTACAGAGGAGACGGATAATAATTCGAGAATCAAGATAATAGCGGTGGGTGATAGCCTGACAGCCGGTTTTGATCTTCCTTTGGTTGACAGTTATCCGAAAATTTTGGAGAAAAAACTGTCTGAGTCCGGAGAAAAGGTGGAAGTAGTAAATGCCGGCATAAGCGGTGAGACAACAGCAGGATTGCTTGAGCGCGCGGAATTTATAGTCGAACAAAAACCCGACTTATTGCTTATTACCACGGGTGGTAATGATGCATTTAGAAACCTGCCAATTAAAAGCACTAAGGAAAATATAAAAGCAGCATTACAAATATTTAAGAGAAACGTAAAAGCGGATAATATTTATTTGTTACAAATAGAAACAACGGCCAACTTGGGAATTTCTTATAGAGAAGAATTTAATGATATGTACAAAGATATTGCTTCTTCGGAAGAAGTAAATCTATTGCCTTTTGTAGTGCGGGAGGTTTTTTTGGACCCAAACAAAATGCTATCCGATGGGATACATCCAAACCAAGCTGGTTATGAATATATTGTTAATGAATTTATTTTTCCAGAAATAAGTAAAAAGATTATTCGATAGAAAGTATTATATTTATTTTTTTAAAAAACACATGAAAAAAAAGCTTGCTATAGTTGGATCAGGGATATCTGCCATGACTTGTGCTTATTATTTGCGCGATGATTATGAAATATCGATATTTGAAAAAAATGATTATCTCGGAGGTCATACGCATACGCACACGATTAAAGAGGGAAACAATGAGTTTAAGATCGATTCTGGTTTTATGGTTTTTAACCGAGAAACTTATGGCAACATGGTCAAATTATTTACTGAGTTGGGCGTGGAGATGCAGAAAACGGACATGTCATTTTCGGTAAATAATAAAAAAAATGGTTTACAGTACTCCGGTAGTAACTTAAGGGGTTTATTTGCGCAGAAAAGAAATATTTTTTCAATCAGATTTTGGAAATTTTTGTTTGAAATTCATAAATTTTTTAAAGTGGCCATAAATGATTATGACAAAATTACCGGTAGTCAGGAAAGCATCCGGGATTATTGTCAAAGGTATAATCTATCGGATTATTTTATAGATAATTATTTGGCGCCAATGTCCTCGGCTGTTTGGTCAGTGCCTCAAAGAAATGTTTATGATTTTCCGATTTCTCTGTTATTGCCGTTTTTTTATAATCACGGATTGCTTGGTACTAGCGGTCAATTTCAATGGTACACGGTTAAAGGCGGTTCAGATACCTATATCAAAAGAATCGTTGAAAAAGGGATATTTAATATCCATCTAAATGAGGCAGTGGATGCCGTAGAATAAAGTGCCGATGGGGTTGAGCTTGGAACAAAAAATAACAATTATATTTTTGATTATGTTGTTTTGGCTAGCCATGCTCCCGATAGTCTCAGAATTTATAAAAATATGCCCCAGGAGAAAAGAGCACTACTGGAAAAATTTGATTACAATAATAATAAAGCTGTATTGCATGGAGATATCTCAAATATGCCAACTATTACCCGAGCTTGGTCAGCATGGAATCAGATAATAAGCAAAGAAGGAGAAAAAGGATCAACAGTATATTGGATGAATAAGTTGCAAAAGCCACTGGCTAAATCGGAATATTTGGTTTCGATCAATCCTTTTGAAAAAGTTGCTCAAAATAAGATAATAAAAGAGATTGATTACGAACATCCAAATTTCACTGTTGAAAATTTTGCTCTTCAAAAAAGGTTGCCGGAGTTAAACATGGAAACAAAAATATTTTTTGCGGGTGCATATTTCGGTTATGGTTTTCATGAGGATGGAGTAAAGGCGGGGCTGGGAGTCGTTAATATTTTAAAAAAAATAAATTAAAAATATGAATTCATGTATTTATATTTCAAAATTATTTCACGAGAGACTTGAGCCTAGAAAAAACTCTTTCACATATTCAATATACATGATGTATCTGGATTTGGATGAATTGCAGGAATTGCAGGATAAAAATTATATTTTTAGTTATAATAAGAAGAACATTTTAAGCTTTTATGACGAGGATCATTTTAAATTTTTGCAAGCCGCCAGTGACGAGGCTAAAATAATTTCCCAAGAGAATGCCAGTTTTGATGCGTTCACATATACGGATAAAAATACCAAAGAGCGAATTCGGATTCTTGCCAAGGAACGTGGATTTGCTTTTGAGATTGAGAAAGTATTTATTTTGACTAATCTGCGTCATTTTGGTTATATATTTAATCCGGTTAGTTTATATTATTGCTATGATAAAGACGGAACATTTCGTGTTTTGTTCAGCGAAGTAAATAATACTTTTCATGATCAAAAAATGTATTATATATTGATTGATGATGAGAATGAGAAAATATTTACTTCACGACAAAGAAAAAACTATTACATCTCTCCCTTTATTGATTATAAAAATGATTTGGAATGGCATTTTGATATGCCAGGCAAATCCTTTATGATGGCCATTGATTCGCTGGAAGGGGTTCATGTAACATTGAAGACACTATTAACTGGTCAACGTACAGAAATCACTAATGGACGTTTATTTTGGATGCAGATTCGTTATCCGCTCATGACGATGCGTATTATTTTTTTGATTCATTACCAGGCTCTAAAATTGTTTGTGAAAAAAATTCCATATTTCAAAAAAGCGGAGACCGATACTAAAATTGCTCACGTAATAAATAATAATGTTACAAAATAAGTATGTTTGAGAAACTATTTTTACTATTTCTTAAAAATAAAAAATTTAAAGGGATTCTGATAATATCATTTGTTGGCAAAAATTATTTTTTTGGCGAAAAACTTTCACAAAATGATCATATTGACCTAGTTGATAAGGCATATATAAATGTTCTCAATCGTAAATTTTTTAAACGTATTATTCTTTTTGGTGACACTGGTTTAGGAGAGTCTTATTTTATGCGGGAATTTGAAACGGAAGATATCAAAAAGCTTCTCCTCTGGTTTGTGCAAAATAAAGAATTATTGCCAGGTTTTAGACGTCACGAACCCTTCCATATTTTTTTTGAATTGGGTAAATTTTTGCTTACAATCAGTCATCTAAAAAATAAAAATACCATTGTGGGCAGTAAAAAAAATATCAAAGCGCACTATGATGTTTCTAATGATTTTTACCGTATTTGGCTCGATAAAACGATGACCTATTCCTCGGCTGTTTTTAGTGGTGCTGAAAATTTAGAGGAGGCACAGCTAAATAAGTATAGGAAGATTTGTGAAAATATACATCTCACAAAAGGAGATCGCGTTTTAGAAATTGGGACAGGCTGGGGAGGTTTTGCTATTTATGCGGTTACGCATTTTGATTGTCATGTCACTACAACTACTATTTCTGATGAACAGTTTTCTTATGTCAAAAATAAAATTAAAGCTGAAGGTTTAGGGGCTAAAATTGATCTCAAATTATGCGATTACCGCAATCTGAGTGGTGCATATGACAAGATCGTCTCAATTGAGATGATGGAGGCGCTTGGACATAGATTTGTCCCTGTTTTTATCGCTAAGTGCGATGATTTACTGAAAAGTGGGGGGAGGGCGTGTTGGCAGTTCATTACATATCCAGATCAAGATTTTGAGATGTATCTCAGAAATACTGGATTTATAAAAAAATATATATTTCCCGGAGGAGAATTAGTGTCTCTAAATCAGGTCAAAAAAGAATTAGTAGCCCATGAATTCAATATACATCTCATCGAGAGCATAGGTAAAGATTATGCCAAAACTCTCAATATTTGGAGAAATAATTTTTTAGAAAAGAAAAAGGAAATATTGGATGTGGGTTTTGACGAAGAAGCCTTTCGTATGTGGTTGTATTATTTCGTGTATTGTGAAGTAGGTTTTGAGTCAGGCTATATTGATAATGTGCAATTATCTATGATAAAATACCATCAGCATAGGCTGTACGCTTTCTAGTTGTTGGATGAGTAGATTGAATATGTATATAGATGAAGAAATTTTTTTGTAAACACATAAAATGATCATTATGTCAGAATCGTTTAAAAATTCATATGAACCACCAGTTTCCGAATCGAAAGAAGAGCAATGTCGTGATACAGTGATTTCACGCGTATTTTCTAAAAATCCTCAAGAAGAGGGAGAAATCATCGAGGTTTTCAAAAAAGTTTTTGCATCACCAGAATTTTATCAAGCAGAAAGAGTTAAGACACATGAAGAATTGGAAATTATTGCTGCCATCAATGAGAAATTAAAAGGATTTATCGAAAACTACGGTGGAACTTATGTAACTCTATCTCCAGACCTTGTGCATATGATCGATCCACAAAAACTTTCTAAGAGTGATTGGCGTATGCTCAAAGAGTGGCAGGGGGAGAATATGAGCGACGGATGGACATTACTCACTGACCAGGGTATTTTCATTAACTTGTATCGGCACGATGATCTGGTACATTTTGCCAATGTCCTTGCACATGAGCAAATTCATCACCAACAATTTGTTTCGGTACATGCACAATGGGCAGATGATCAAGAGGATGTATTGGAATTTTGGGAGAGGCGCTATGGTATGAAAATATTCAGCACGCGTGGAGAAGAAGGTACAACACAATATTTGCATTGGCTGAATGAAGCTGTCACTGAAGAGTTGAATCGGCGATTTGTAGGACAATTGACAGAAATACCTGCAATGAAAAAAGGTCTCGATGAGCGTGCAAGGAATTTTCCAGATATGGATGTCATTGAACGCATATCAAGTACACACATACGCACCTGGAAAAGTCATGAAAAGGTGCATGTAGAATTTGGACCACATAGTGCTTATGGGGAAGAGCGCTCTATGCTCAATGATTTGATCGATCAGATCTATGAAAAAAATAAAGAAAAATTTACATCGCGAGAAGATGTATTTCACGTTTTTTCCAACGCAAGTTTGACAGGTCGCTTACTGCCTGTGGCACGACTTATTGAAGGGACAATGGGTAAAGGATATGTGCGTAAAATGGCGGAGCATCAAAAGGAAGTATTTTTACCAGAATGCACAGTTCATAAATTATATCGGGCAAAAGGTAGTAGAACGACGGGGGATGGGACTCCCATCGAGTTCTCTACATTTGAAGATCCAAAATAAGTTTTTATCAATGATCGTCCCAATTAAATAATTTTTTAGGGCAAATTTTTGTTATTAATTTTATTTATGAACCTTTCGGCTACTCTTATTTTTCGTATTTTTTTAAATCAGTGTCTTTTTGACTTTATGCGCCAATTGCGCTACGGTTTTGGTAGTGTAAGTTCTTTTGAATGTGCAGATATCTCAAAAACGATCACAATAAGGAGATGGAGATCATGGAGAAAAAAGACATCGTCGTGGCAATGAGTGGACTACCAGGGAATATGCCCTCAAAGATCGTTGAACAAATCTTGATTGCAGATAAGAAAAAATATCCGTTTACAGTGTGTCCTCATGCGTTGACCGGTCCGGAAGTCACACAAAAACAAGTGACAATAGGTGAAAAAAAGTTCATGTTATATCCGCCCAATCGTATAGAAGATTTCTTTGATGCAGTGGAACGTTTTGAAAATCGGCGTCCAGTTGTGATCGTGGATTACACACATGCATCTGCCATTGAGTATAATGTGCGGATGTATTGCGAGGAAGGAATTCCGTTTGTAATGGGGACGACGGGTGGCGATGAAAAGTGGATCAAAAAAGTTGTACAAGAAACCGAAAATTGTGCCATTGTCGGACCGAATGCATCCACGCAAATTGTTGTCTTTCAAGCGATGATGGCATACGTTGCCAAAACGTTTCCTGACGTCTTCCGGGGATTTTCCCTTGAATTGGTAGAAAGTCATCAAAAAGGGAAAAAAGATACCAGCGGCACCGCCAAAGCTGTCGTAACATGTTTTAATGCCATGGGTATCCCATTCACGTTCGATCAGATCAAGATGATTCGCGAGCCGGAAGCTCAACGAGCAATGGGAGTATCGGAAGAATATCTCAGAGGACATGCGTGGCATACATATATCCTTCGATCACCTGACGACAGTGTATTTTTTCAATTCACGCACAATGTGAATGGCAGAGATACCTACGCTATAGGCACATTGGATTTGATCAACTTCTTGATCAACAACATGAAGATCGGGAAAACCTATTCCGTGATCGATTGTGCAAAAAAAGCGCAAAAAATAATCACGTGAGTTTCACAAAGAAAAAAGCATACAGTAAGATCATGATGAAAGGGAGTTGAGCACGTTATTGCGTCAACTCCTTATTTTTTTTATCACAAATCGTTATTGAGGAAGTACAACATGATAATTTCTACTATTATCTCACCATACTTGTCATCCCGACGGTAGTGGAACTCGTTTGCATACCTAACGGTTTACGTGCCTGTAAGTATGCGTATACACCAGAAGGCAGGAGAACTCTCTTTTGTGCTTTTGTACGAAAAAAGTACGATAGAAGTGTTCATTAACGTGTTCAGTAACGCTTCAATGATTAAAAAATACACAAAAAAGAGAATAACAACAACACACCTATTCTCTAATTCTGCAGAATAGCAGATTGACATTTTTTGTGATATAATAGGATCATTCGTGAAGAGGGGAATAATGACAATAACATGAATATTATGTTAGCAAAAAAACCAATGAAACTTGAAAAAATTCAAAAAACTCCCGTACAAATGGAGAGACATTTAAAGGGCGTGGCAAACCATTGGCGTATCAAGATCCTTTTTCTAGTAGATGAACACAGGGGCATTACACTTGATGGAATATGTGCAGTTCTAGAAAGAAATCCCAAAACCATTTCCGAACATACAAAAAAGTTAGTTCAATCCGGTTTGATCAACAAAATGCGTGATGGTCGAGGAGTGCACCACTCTCTATCGCCCTATGGAAAGCGCTTCCTCAAATTCATCAAAACTTTTTGACACGTCAACATTTTGCAGAATTGTAAAGCATGAATCGTAACTGCGAATTCAAAAAAATTAAAAGTTAAAACAAAAATATGGATGAACAAAAAACAATAGGCAAGATTTCTCTACATAAATATTTGTTATGGCCGATGGTAATAGGCATTATAATTGGTCTTCTTTCGATTACAGCGGTCTATTATAATGCGCCGATGCCGCCTGCACTAAAATTCTCTATATGGCTTTTGACGATCATCCCTCTCATGCCTATCGTCTCATTTTGTCAGCTATTTTTGCATCTTGAAGGAGAAGCAATGATAAATTACGTACTTTTATCGCCTCTTGTGTGGGCAATTATTGGTATGGCTGTCGGATATGTTTCCTATCGTTTGCGCCTATTTTTTAAAAATTATTCTAGACAAGGAGAGATTGCAATTGCATCAAAGGATGAACAAGTGTTAAAAAAGATGTGGCTAGTCGCCTTGGCTGTCTTTTCAACGGTGATCGTGACGGTATTTTTTATGAATAATCAAAACACTGACACAGTCAAGTCAGTAGAAAAAAAGCCGATTGTCAATCAGATAAAGATTTCTGAGCAAAATCAACAGTCAGTTGCATCACAAAATCACATTAATGATGTCGCTGATGTAACAGGGAATAGCAAAGAAAAATCAGCAAAAGTAAAAACTCCACAGGAATTTGTAGCAGATAAACAGACTCGTTTGAAAATTTTGGATGACCTCACATGGAAAAAATATAACAATAAGGAATTTGGTGTTGCGTTTGACTATCCGGCTGATTGGGAAATAAGCACGCCAGAATATTTCCAGCCTGGAGAATTTTATATCAAGATCACGAAATTGGGTGAAACTGGTAGCGACCTTATACCGGATGCGCTGAATTTTCGCATTTTGGGGACCAAACAGAATTTCGTTCCAGATCATCCGACGAGCATCATCGGTGGGTGTGCATATGAATACAAAAATGTCTCAGAGTTTTGTCAAAGTGGCTGTATCTATATCAATAATGAAAAAGCAATAAGCCTCAAGGAGGTCAATCGTGGAGAACCAATAAAATCATTGGTCGGATATACTTCTTTAAATAAGGAGTATCCCAGACTCAGTTTTGAGATGAATATTGACGAATTCGTATTCAAAATTTCCCAGGAAGAAGGCATCTCTCCGGATGAACTATATCGTGCGATAGATTTTGAGGATGAAAGTGGTGACGAGAATCTGCCACCCGAACTATTCGAGGCAGTGACAATTTTCCGCCATATGGCAGAGTCACTTTCATCAGTATACTAAAATTGATATAATTAATTGGTCCACAAGGCAATTCCCGAAGAATTGAAAGAGAATTATCTGAAATTGTTAAATAACTTCATCGCATCCTCTTCAGTAACACTTTAAAGAGTAAATAAAAAATGCCATCACATAACATTCTCTAATTCTGCAGAATAGCAGATTGACGGTCTTGTGATACGGTATAATTATTAATAAATAGGGGATCTGACGATGAGAGTAAAAAAATTTTTGACGGGGAATAGATAAAAATTGTGCATGAAAAAAAGAAAACACTTTTTAAAGTCCTTATTGTAAGGCATAAAATAGACTTTTGGCATTACTTGTATAACGTAATATACTAGTAACATACCTTTTTCGTATATTATGATATATATATGAAACAAGAATGTATACAGATAATGCCATTATCAATAATCCAGGAGTTTATTACTCTTTAATTTCAAAAAATATGCATGAGATCATCTGCCCACATTGTCATAAAGCGTTTAAGATCGATGAGGCGGGATTTGCTGACATCCTCAAGCAGGTCCGTGATCATCAGTTTGAAAAAGAATTACATGAGCGGTTAGATATTGCGGAGAGGGAGAAAGAGCGTGCTGTGGAGCTTGCAGAGGCAAATTTACGAAATGAGATGCAAGCGGATTTTGTACATAAGGAGAAGGAACTGTCAGAAATAAAAGTCAAAAAAGACATCGAACTTGCTGAGCTAGAAGCGAAGAAGGAAATTGAATTGGCAGAAATGAAATCACTGATTGCCAGCGCAGATCTCGAGAAAAAACTTGCTGTTACCGAAGCAGTCAATATGATCGAGAAAGAACGAGATGAACTTGTTGGCGAGTTGAAGAGTAGGGATATCGACAAACAATTGCTCGAAACATCATTGAAGGAGAAATATGAAAATGATCTGAGATCCAAAGACGAGATAATCGAGCGTTATAAAGATCTCAAATTGAAAATGAGCACAAAAATGATTGGTGAAACACTTGAGCAACACTGTGAAACAGAGTTTAACAAGTTGCGTGCAACGGGATTTCAAAATGCCTATTTTGAAAAAGATAATGATGCAAAAAGCGGTAGCAAAGGTGATTATATCTACCGCGAATCTGATAGTTCTGGAAATGAGATTATTTCTATTATGTTTGAGATGAAAAATGAAGGCGATGAAACCGCCACCAAAAAACGAAATGAAGATTTTTTGAAAGAACTTGATAAAGATCGCATTGAAAAGAAATGTGAATATGCTGTGCTTGTAACATTATTGGAAGCTGAAAGTGATTTGTATAACACAGGCATCGTTGATGTTTCGTATAAATATCCCAAGATGTACGTCGTGCGACCGCAATTTTTCATCCCGATTATCACATTGCTTCGTAACGCTGCTTTGAATTCTCTGGCATATAAGGCGGAACTCGCACTGGTGCGAAATCAAAACATCGATATCACGAACTTTGAGGAAAATGTACATACGTTTAAAGAGAGTTTTGCAAAAAATTATAATCTGGCAAGTCGTAGATTTAAGACCGCCATCGATGAAATAGACAAAACAATCGATCATCTACAAAAGACTAAAGAAGCCCTTCTATCTTCTGAAAACAATCTCCGCATTGCCAATGACAAGGCAGAAGACCTTACGATCAAAAGATTGACACATGGCAATCCGACAATGACTGCAAAATTTGCAGAACATGCCGATCATGATATATTTGCAAAAAATGCATAAGTAAATCTTGTGATACATATACAAGCGTCACAAGTCATTTTTTAAGACATAACTTAATCAAAATTATGTGGCACAAAATACAATTTTAAGTGCATATGGCATGATGAAATAAATCAAAATGTATGTTTAAAAACGTGAAAATAGCACACATTCATTCGATTATTCACGATTATGGTGACATAATCGTGAATAAGTTAAAAATACAATATATAATGGTTTTGAAAAATATGGATGGAATGTTATGACTGTTTGCGATTGTGAATGGTTTTTTTCTCATTTCACATGGACGCATATGAGACAAATTGATATAATTTAATCATAATATATAAATTTTAATCTGTATGGAAAAGATCAAAATTGAGCAACATGGGTTTACAGCGTTCTCATGGTTTGCAGGATGGTTATTTACAATCGGATTCTTACATCTGCACATATGGGAAGGCATTTTGGCAGTTGTATTGTGGCCATATTATATCGGTGTTACTGTGAGTCATCTTCTCGGAAACTAGATTATAGAGTTGTGTAATTATTTTATCAAAAAATATGATCATCGAATCAATCAAAAAACGCAGAAGTATACGTGCATATAAGTCTGATGCGATTTTGGACGATGTAATCCATGAGATCATCGCAGCAGCACAACTGGCACCGACAGTGCATGGTACGCGTGCGATAGAATTTATCGTGATTACTGATCAAAAGATGAAAGATAATCTCTTTGCGATCGTCGGACAGGAGTATGTAAAAGAAGTGCCGGCACTTATCATGCCTGTAGCGACAGAGCAGTCGATGCTCCCAGTGCAAGATCTCTCTGTTGCATCACAAAATATCTTTCTCCAAGCGACAGAAATGGGGCTGGGAAGTGTGTGGAAGAATATTTCTCCTGAATGGGAAGTACACGTGAAGACGATACTTGGTATACCAGATAACTGTCGTGTGATCAATCTCATTCCGATTGGCGTGTCCGATGAAGAAGTCGCCGAACATACTGATGATGCATTCAGTGTGAAAAAGATCCATAATGAAAAATGGTAGGGTAGCGAATTGCAATATCTCATATGTAAAAGTATATGTGAAAATGAAAAAAGGCCACAGAAATTATTTCTGGGCCTTTGGCGACTATCGCCGATGTGATCATTCGCAAAAAAATGCAAACAGGATTTCCTTAGTCAGACGTGCAGGTAATCCGTAGCATTTTTTGAGAATTTTCACGACTTGTTTTTGATCACCTTTCCGATCGAAGCGCGAAATCGATGAAAATTTAATCGGGAAAAACATCGGCCTTTTCTCGATGCCTTGTGCGCTCAGACGATCGATGCACGTTTGTTCCCTGCAGCATGTGTATGCGCTGCTCATCGAGTATCCGAATCTCTCAGATCCCAATATCGAGAAAAATGTCACTGGCTGCTCATTACACTGCGGACACAGCATTTTCGGTTTGCGTGTCTCACCACGTGCGATTGCCCATAGAACGTGTTTGTGAAACTCGTTTTTTGAGGCGCCACTTTTGTCAGTGAGGATCTTTTGCATGTAAGTCACCCAACTGTAATCATCGAACATGAGCTGCTCGACACTCTTGCCTTCTTTTTTGCCACTCTGTAGTAGATATGGCTGAATCGGTAGATAATCTGCTGTCACGGGCTATCCTCCTGTGTATTGGTGTGTGCATGATATATGCGGTTGTTAACGTGTCTTTTTGGAATGACAATTATAGCATTTTTATACTACATTGTCAAACATAAAAAGTTCCACATATTATGATATATGTGGAACTCTGGTATCACAGGCCAGTGTTTCTACTCAGTCCCTATACTTCGAATTTTATCGAAGAGATCTGTCGTGATATTGAATGAGTCGGCCAGTCGTATCACTTCCGTATAAGATCCGTTGATGTGATAGATTGGTTGGAAATCACTTAATGAGATCTCCATCGTAATTTTTAGATCTTCAATTATGCGGTCCCCAGGCGTGATCGTCCAAATGATGCGATCAAGCGGAATTTTTACAGGAATACGACCGATGACATGTATCGTGACGAAATGTGATTCGCCCAACATTGCCCGATCCGCGCCTAATATTTGCGATCGATAGATCACTGCTTCCGGTGTCATAATAGATACCTCCTCTGATACGGTTTGTGTTGATTGGTTGATAAACTGAAAATAACGACTTTCGATTATATCAAAATAACTGGTAATTGTCAATAACAGTAAATTGACACATCATGATCGTGTGTTAAAATTTTGAGGAATGATGCCTGCTGTGAGATGTAATGGATGACATGAAGTTTGTACACAACCTTTTGCATAAGGAGATGCGTATGAGTTTAGGTAATGTCCACTGTCCGTTTACAGGTAAAAAAAGACAACGATTTTTAAAAACACAAAAGGTCGGAAAATTGCCACTGCCTAAAAAAGGCGATAAGTACAGAGCATGTCCTGCATGCTTAGGCATCGGAGGTAACCATGTCTGTGCGCGGTGTTTCGGTTCGGGCACTGTTCGTATCGGGCGAGGCATCAAAGATGATAGCGGCAAGGGAAATAGTGAATCTTATCGTCCTTCCACCGCACGTAATCGTCAGTGGTGGAATGTATAAGATACTGTTCACGAAGACTGATGAAATTGTTATTTCATCAGTCCTTTTTTTAATTATGATTGACAGTGCATTGTGAGTGGTATACACTGACTTTTACAGTTCTTACACAATATTCATACAGGGAAGGAGAGTATATTATGAAAAAGAAGAGATTATTAGGTTTAAACATCCACTCTCGTTCAATAGATTGGCGAGGAAAGATCCTATCCAATCTCTCAGCAACACCATTTGTGATCGGTGCATACACGATGCAATCCGTAGAGAGTGCTGTCCAGGGGATCAAATTTGCAGATCGTGCACGCAGGGAGGCGATATTTGTGATGTCAGGGATGGATGCGCTCAAGGTAGGGCGAGAGATCACGAATTCTCTCGGAGATGGTGAGACGCGATATGTGTATTGGGGCGATGAAAAGATCGTTTATAATTCCATCGGACATCGGATGCTCGTCGCAACGTTTATCCACGAAAAAATCCGGCAAAATCCGAAGGTGCAAGAGGCGCTTCTCGCGACAAAAGGTATGTTCATTTTTCATGATGTGGGTAAGGAAAATCCGCATACATCACTGCCAGAGGTGTATTATATTGAAATCCTTTTAGTTGCGCGAAGCTTACTGGAGATGCTCAACTCTTTAGGAAAAGATTTATCTACTACGGGAGTGTGATGAAATGACCAATAAATCTACACATGTGCATCATTGCTATGTTGTGAATGCGTGGTTTGAGGTATTTACTACTGGTGGCAGATTTCGTATCAAAAAACCGTATAAAAAATGTATAGTGGCCGGGAGTTTTCGCGAAGCGCGAGACATTTTCATACACATATTCACGCAACGCATGGCACATCGATATCGTGTTCCCGTTATCGATATCCAATTGATTCAACGGGACTTAATGACTGTAAAAAAAGTATTATTTGCACATTGTGTGCAGAGTCGTAAACGTGCACAACGTGCATCACGACGGAGAAAAAACACCTGTCGTGATTAGACCATCAAGGCGATGATTTGCATCATCGTCTTTTTTTAATCTCCTTTCGTTTTTGACATACTATGTGTACAGTATAGAAAATGAGATAACGATAGATCATAATGACAAAAAGCATTTTCATGACTATTATAGTGAACAGTATTATACAATTCATTGGATATCGAGAGTAATTATTTTTGTCAAAAGTGTTTTGGTTCTTTTTTCATTTTTATAACAATTGAAATATAAAGATTGAAATCATGATATAATTGAGGAAAATTTTATGAATTATAAATATATTACAATTTATGGTAATTGATAAAGTTATTAAAGAAAATCAATCTTGTAATCAAAAGAACGGTAAAGTGCCAAAATATCCATCGGAAATTACAGCCGAATGGTTGAATGACATGCTTTTTCCTGAAGCTTCTAATAATAAAATCGCTTCCATAGAATTGGATAAGGATTTTGAACCATGGAGCTTATTGGGAAAAGCTGTAAGAATAAAAATATATTATCTCGTGCTAGGATGTAAGCCAAAATCAGTCATCGTGAAATTTCAAGTAAACACTTCAGAACCAAAAAGAGAAGGTGGGATGTATCAGATATTATCAGAAGCTAAAGTTCGTTATGTCCCACATTTATACGGAGTATTTGGAAATGGTAATTTAGTTTTGGAGGATATGACGCCTACCCACTCAGTTTTAAAAGATGATTTTGCTATTTCTCACATACAAAGCGTGATAGCAATACTCGCTGATGTTAATAGTCGATTTTTGGGTGATCCACATATTTTAAAAGATGATTTAAGTCATTTTATTAATTCAATCAATATCAACATGGGACAAAGTTGGGATATCTTTAAGAAGAGATATCAGGACAAGCTCGGTGAAGAAATCGGTGTTTTTGAATGGATGCGGAAGAATCCCGAAATTGTTTCGCGTCACTATAATTCAGGTTTAACTACTTTAAACCACGGGGATGTCAATAATTCCAATCTTCTTTTTCCAAAAAATGGGCGTGATGCTCCTATGTTAATCGACTGGCAGATTGCAGGTCAAAAAGTACTTCCATTTGATCTTTCATATTTCTTGGTAAAAAACCTTACTGTGAAACAAAGACAAAAGTTCGAAGATGTGATCCTCAAGGAATATTATGATTTGCTACCAGAACACATGCGCAAGAAATATTCTTTTGATCGTTTGATTTTGGATTATAGAGCGTGCGTCACACGGTCGATGCTCAGTGCAGTAACGAGGGTAGGTCCGAAGTTTGATAGCAGTCCAAATCGTTTTAAAGCTACGGACATACTAGTTACTCGCGTAATTGAAGCAGTGAGAGATCTGAAACCTGTGGAGGCGATTCAGGAACTAAAAGGAAGAGGCTTGTTCACATGATGATAAATTAAATATTTTAAAAAATTAAAACAACACATATGTCTAATGATAATTTTGCTGAAAAAATTCGTTCTATAATTGATGGTTTGGATAGGGATGGAGATAAAAAAGTTTTTCCTGACAATCCTAATGTTCCAAAATTTCGCATAGCCAGTATACCAACAGCAGAAGGAGAATGCTTGCGAAAATGGGTGATAAAAGAAAATGCAACAAACACAATTGAGATCGGTCTAGCCTTTGGCTTTTCCGCGTTGCATATAGGAGAGGGTCTGATGCTCAATGATGTAGTAAATCCTAGGCATGTGGTCATTGACCCTTTTCAGGTCCAGGAAAATAAATATGCTAGTATGGGTTTAAATATTTTGGGCGAAGCGGGGCTTGGTGAAATTATAGAATTTTATGGAGAGAAATCACAAGTTATTCTTTCTTCCTTTCTAAATGAAGGAAGAAAATTCGATCTAGCTTTTGTTGATGGGAACCATCTTTTTGATTATGTTTTTCTGGATCTCTTTTATCTCGGACAGTTGGTCAAGAACGGTGGCATAATCTTTGTAGATGATTACGATAAGCCAGGGATCAGAAAGGCAGTCACTTTTTTTATAAAGAATCTTGATTGGAAAATAGAAGAAAGTGGTTCAGAAAAAAATCGTGAATGGCTGATCATGAGAACATCAGAAAATGGTGACACTCGCGATTGGCAGAATTTTATTGATTTTTGATTCAGGGACAATTGCAGAAAAACAAATTCTCAAAAAGATATGTCAATTTATTTATGACACTGATCCGTTAAACATGGGGATGTTTATGCGTTGTCGTGTACCCCCGACTTTGATAGGGGTTTTCTTTTTCTCAGGAATATTTCCGCGTTCTTTTTTGTGTTGGGGCGTTGCATTGGCTGTAAAGCTGGATCCGAGAAATACAGTATGTTTGCCAAATTTATCATTTATTGTATCAATGCTCTTATATAAAATTTTCATCTCTTCCGCTTTAATTGTTTCACTGAAGAGGTCTAATTGTGTGATTGTGTCTTCTTCAAGATGTGTGAGTACGATTCCTGTCGTGCGGTATAATGATTTTGCATCAAAGATACGATCAAAATGCTTTTCGATAACTGTGAGGATTTCACTTGGTATAGAAGTAGGTCGTGAAAATGTGATTTCCATGCCAATAGTTCGAAATGTTTGCAACTTGATAAAAAAAACACCTTTACGTGCAGCCAAATTATATCTGCGCAACTTAATGCATGCATTTTCAATATTTTTGGAAAGTTGAGAAAATATAAATTCACGATTGTTTGATGGGGGAGTGAAGGTTCGCACTTTTTGGATGGATGCATAACTTCTCTTTCCTGTTGTATCGAGAGGTGAGATATACTTGCCATTGAGTTCTCGCCATGTTTCGATGGTTGGTTTGGTACATTTTTGTATAACCCATTCCTCATCTTTTCTAGCAAATTCAAGTGCGGTATGAACTCTTTCATTTTTGAGATATGCGCTCGTCTGAGGCCCTATGCCCCAGATGTCTTCAGTGTGTTTAATCGCGAGAAATTCATGGATGAGGTATCCCGGGATTATTGTGAGTCCAGAGGGTTTTTTCCACTTGGAACCGAGTTTTGCAATGGTCTTATTGGGTCCGAGTCCGATGGAAAAGGTGAATCCCAGCTCTGTATCTAAGTCGTGCTTTATTTTTTCTGCAATTTTTTGGTACGACATGCGAAGTGGTCGACGGAGTCCTGTTATATCTGCAAAACACTCGTCAATACTGTATTCCTCAACTTCTGATGTATAGCGACGCACGATCTCAAAAAACCTTTTGGAGAGGAGACTATATGTTTCATAGTCGGATGGGATGATATGTGCATGGGGACATATTTTCTTTATCTCAGCAAGTCGCATGCCGCGCGTTACACCCATCGCTTTGGCTTCGTAGCTCATAGACGATGCGATGCCGCGTTCACTGCCTGTGATGACGGGCTTACCTCTGAGCGCGGGATTGCGAGATTGCTCGCATGAAGCAAAAAACGCATCTCCATCAATGTGTATGATTGCTCTATCAAAAGATCTAATGCTCAGGGGTGTATTTTTCATTTTTTATTTAGTGATATTTGCGTATTACAGAAATTACTACGGCGGTAATTTTTAATTCTTCGGTTGGTATGATCGTTTTGTATTTTTTATTTGCTGGTACGAGGACCATTTTGCCGTCTTTTTTTCCGAGATATTTCATGGTCCATTGACCATCGACTTCTGCGATAACGATGTCGCCCTCTTTGGAATCTCGGCCTCTTTCGACAAGGACGATGTCGCCAGATCGTATACCTGCATCGATCATGGAGTCACCGCTGACATTGAGCATATATGTCGCCTCTTTTTTTGAGATCAAAAATTCATCTATCGTTATGGTGTCGATGAGTTCTTCTTCTGCAGGTGAGGGGAATCCTGCTGTGATGGAACCAAGTATTTTGGTGCCGCCAAAAAGTTTTTCAGGGATGAGCTTGCCATTTTCATCTTTTGAGATGATACCAGATTTAATGAGTTTGTGAACAAGTTTTGTAACAGAATTGATTGATTTGTAATTTGCTAAAACCATAATCTCCCTGTAGCTAGGCATCCTTTTCTGTTTTTTATAAAAAGTGAGGATCTTTTTTTGATAATGCAACATATATTTTTTTAGTGATTGCTATATATATATTATAGGTGTACATATGTACACCTGTCAAGTTTACGTACATAAGAAATGTAATGCGGTATAATAGATATATGAAAAATAAGGATTATAAGACAATATTTTTTGACTGGAACAAGACCCTCTCTCACTCTTTGTTTTGGAGTCAATTAGCAAATCCAAAACATGAAAGGCATGAATGGTATAAAAATATAGGAAATTTCATTTTTGTAAAAAACACGCACATCATCAATGATTGGATGCGTGGAGATATTGATGAAGACCATATTGCAGATATGATATTTGATGCATTTGCCTATCCAAAGAAACAGGTCATTGATGATCTCGCGGAGAGCTGTAGACAAATGCAATTTGTGAGTGAAGACGTATTGCCACTAATAAAAAAAATTCGTGTAAAAGGCGTGAAATGTGTGATCGCAACGGACAATATGGATAGCTTTTCAAAATACACAGTCCCAGCATTGAATTTGCTACATTATTTTGATGATATTCTCGTTTCTTTTGAGCGTAAGAAACTGAAGTTTGATTGTGAAGAGGGGTTCATCCCTTTCTTTAATGCATATATAATTCGTGAAGGACTCACGTATGATGATGTTGTTCTTGTGGACGATTGCATCGATAAAAGTGGCATATATGGTCATCTGGGATTTAATATCGCACAGGTGCATGATTCTGATGATTTTGTAGAGAAGTTACAGAAACTTTCTGGGAAGATACCTAAATAATACAGTGATTTATTAAGAATAATCGACATCTTTGCAAAATATAATCAACACGTGTGATATGGTATAATCTGTATGTCATATGCAAGATCATATAGAAGACAAAATGATTCGAGGTGAGGATTGGTCCGAGAGAAAACTGACGTCTTTTGAGATTTCTGATTGTACTTTTTCTGATTGTGATTTTACGGATGCGGATTTTTTTGATACAAAGTTTTTTGATTGTGTCTTTATAAAATGTAATTTTTCTAACACTCACGTTACCAATTGCGGCTTTTGCAATGTTGTTTTTAGAGAATGTAAGATTAGTGGCATAATATTTGGGGCAATAGATAAATTTTTTCTCGCGTGGGAGTTTGATAATTGCACGATCAGTTTGTGTAGCTTTAATAATATTGATATTAAAAAATCTAAGTTTGTGGACTGTGTGATACAAGAAACAGATTTTATCGATGTGAATCTCACAGAATCTGATTTTTCTCACTCTGATATGAATAGAAGCACGTTTCAAAATGCAAATTTGAGCCGGGCGAATTTTGCTGGCGCTACCAACTACTTCATAGATCCTACGACCAATAAAATAACAAAAGCACAATTTTCATCGCCAGAGGTCTTGGCGTTACTTTCAGCTTTTGATATTACTATTTTATAGACAGAATATAAAAATCATCCAAAACTGATTGTGACCGTGTAGTAGTTTAAAAAAAGGCCATTTGAGTTGTATTATGCCTAAACATGCTATAATCAGAGTAATCGCGTAGTTGTTTTGTGAAATAACCTGTAATATAAAATATGGAAAGAAACGTGAAAAAAATATTGGATGATTTCAAAGAAAAAAGAGCACTCTATGAAGAATTCTGTTTAGCGATGCATAAATTTTTAGATAGTATGCTACTCGCTAACGGATGCAAATACCAGATATTTTATCGCATCAAAGAATTTGATAAGCTTGAAGAAAAAATTATACGAAAAGAAAAAGAAGGTGTGACATATGATAAGCTTGAGGATTTGGAGGATTTGGCGGGATTACGCATCTTGTTTTATATCGAATCTGATAAGGATAATTTCGTGAAAGAATTATTATCAGAATTAACCGGTGATGTCACGATCACGAATCACAAAAAAGAATCTGGCTATGAGGCAACGCACATCATTACAAGTTTTGGTAAAAAAAGAATCAGTTTGAGTGAGTACAGTAAGTTTGATGGATTGAAATGTGAAATCCAATTAACATCCATCTTACATCACGCATGGTCAGAAATTGAACATGATATGATCTATAAAGATACGCTGGGTGTAAAAAAAAATAAACAGAAGAGTATATTTGTTAAGAAGGAGATGAAAAGAATATTATCAGAATACCTTGTAAAAGCTTCGACAGAATTGGATAAGCTCGCGAAGAAAATCACATAAATATTTGAGCATCAATAATTATGGAAAAGATCAAATCACATAAATTGAAAAAAGGAGATACTGTTGCAGTCATTTCACCTTCCTGGGGCGGACCACACATTTTTCCACATGTTTTTGAGTCGGGTATCGCTGCCCTCAAAAATTTGGGGCTACACATAAAGGAATATTCTTCTGTGAGAAAAGATCCGCAATTTTTATATCATAATCCTCAGATGAGAGCTAATGATATCAACCATGCATTTGCGGACAAGGAGGTGCATGCGATTATAGCAAGTATTGGCGGAAATGATTCTGTGAGAATTTTGCCTTTTCTCGATGAGCAAGTTATAAAAGACAATCCAAAGATTTTTATGGGATTTTCTGATACGACGACAATCAATACGTATGTAAATCAAATGGGTTTAGTGACTTTGAATGGACCAGCAATTATGGCGGGGTTTGCACAGTGGAATTATTTACCGACTGCATATCAAAATCATGTAAAAGAGATTCTATTTGAAAATCCTTACAATTATGAATATAAGGCATTTGATGCCTATGTCAATGGATATTTGGACTGGAATGATGTTGCAAATAGTGAAAAGATAAATGAAAATTTGAAAAATAGTGGATGGAATTGGTTGCAAGGAGAAGCTGTGGTACAAGGTGAATTATTTGGTGGTTGTATTGAAGTTTTAGAAATGATGAAAAATACGAAATTTTGGCCGGATGAAAGTTTTTGGAAAGGGAAGATCCTTTTTTTAGAAACGTCAGAAGACAAGCCATCGCCAGATCAAGTACAATTGATGCTTCGTAATTATGGCATGCAAGGTATTTTTGATAAAATTTCCGCACTCATCTTTGGAAGACCTCGTGACTATTCTGATAGTGAACGAAAAAAAATGGATGAAAATATTTTAAATATCATGAGAATCGAATGTAGTAACGAGAAATTGCCTATTGTGACAAATATGGATTTTGGTCATACGGATCCGCAATGGATATTGCCTTTGGGCATCAATGCTGAGATCGATTGTAAAAAAAAGAGCTTTAAATTGCTCGAAAGTCCATTTTTATAAATATCTCGGCAAATCCATAACATGTGAAATGATAATATAAAACGGAGACAGGTTATAGCTCTGTCTCCGCGTACGGTTGCGCAGGATTGTTACCAGCGCTTATTCTTTTTTGCATTTTCTTTTTGTCGCTCTCGTTTGAGTGCGACGGTCGTGGGGACGGGTTTTGTGCGATTAGCTGTTTTTAGACCGCTTTGTCGTCCTTTTTTTGATTTTGTACCACATGAGTTCATCCCTTTGCCAGCCATAGAATCCCCTTTTGTATGTTGAGGTTGATCGGAAAAATCTACTTTGTCTATAATACCAAAGTTTCCCAAAATTACAAAAAAATAGTTTAACTTCTTACTAAAATGCTGCATATATCCGATTATTATCAATTTTTATTGACAACCGTTGATTAAGGTGAAACGATAGTTAGCAGATAGTTCATTAATTGGCGGAATAGATAACCTTACATCACAATCAATTTCAGGGAGAGGGCATATGGAAAAAGTAGATTTACCAAATATTTTGTTTTTTCGGGGTGTGGGAAATTCACATTTGGCAAAAGATATGATGCGAAAGCTAGAAGAGCATTTTGGTGCTGCGCTGAACGTGGGACACATCAATCATCGTCGATTTGCAGATGGTGAATTGGACGATGCTTATCCAGACTTTGCCAATATTGAAGGAAAGACGATCGTCTTTTTTGAGTGTCTCAAAAAAGAAGAAAATGTTTTTCGTTTTTTACAACTCTGTAATGCGGCAAAAGGTCAATATGGTGCGAAGTATATCATTGCGGTAATATCGTTTATGCATTATCGACGACAAGATCGTCCTGAAAATAAGGCTGAACTAAATCGCAACAAATGGCTAATCAAAGAAATGCGTCAAAATGGCATTGATCAGTTGATTGTAGCAACTCCGCATTCATCACAGATGGCAGAAAATTGTAGAGAACAGGGAATAATTTTTCGCAGTGTCTCGGCAGCAGAACTTTTTGCCAGTACGCTTAAGCCGTATTTGCCAGATGCTGACAGCGAGAAGATCGTTGAAGTATATGCACCAGATGAAGGTTCTATTCAGCGGGCTGTTGAATTGGCTACATTTTTGAATGTCGGTGTATTGTTTAATCTCAAACATCGAAAAATAAGCAATGAGACAGTTATGGTGGATGCCGACCTCCAGCAGATCGAAGCAATCAGGGAAAAATATGCGCATCTTAATATTGCCATAGAACATGCTACTCCACAAAACGTGCGTGGCAAGATCATCGTCATGGTAGAAGATGAGATTGATACCTGTGGTACGGCAAATCGACAGGGTGTGACATTACTCGCATATGGTGCATCAGAAAATTATTTTTGCGTGACGCATGCTGTGTGTAGCGATGGTTGGAAGCGAAAAATATTTGCTGGACATGATGGTCCAAACAATATTTCGCATAATCCATCATACCCATTTACCAAAGTGATCGTGTGTGATACGATCTTTCGTACGGATGTTCAGCGAACAGGCGGAAAGATGCATGATGTATCGATGGCAGGTCCGCTTGCGGCTGAGGTATTCAAGGTATTACGGAAATTGTAGTTTTTTTAGGACAAGTGCATTCTTCAAAAGGATGCACTTTTTTATTTTTCAAAAACTTGACAAAATGGCAAAAAGGTAGTATAACACAGTCTACCTACAGCTATTTTACAATTTGAAAATTTATCTGATATACAACCTTATCGAGGAGATAAAAGTGGAAAATCTCAAAAAAAGTGAAGAATTATTCGCAGCTATTTTTGAAGGAAGCTCCTCACAAATGATCGTAACTGATCGTGAGGCAAGAATTATTGCTGTCAATAAGGCAAAACGCGAGTCAGGAGATCGACCTCCTAATATCGGGGAGGTGATGTATGTGGATTACGCTGCAGAGCACGAGAATGATATGCATGCAGTATTAATGGCATGCATGAGTTCGGGCGAGAGAATAGTATTTCCAGAGCAACTGTACGGAGATAAAATTCTGTCAATTACAATTTCTCCAATTCTCGATGGCGCAATCATAATATCTGAAGATGTTACTGCGCGAAAAATGATGGAAAAAGCTTTAAAAAAAAGCGAAGCTCTCATGATCGTCATCGTCGAGTCTGCGAGAGATGCCATTGTACTAATCAATTCAGAGGGTAATATCACTCTTTGGAATCAATCTGCGGAGAGGATTCTCGGTTATACTTGTGAAGAAGTTCTCGGAAAGAACATGCATATGTTGATGATACCAGAGCGCCATCACAAAGCACATTGTAAAGTATTTGATAGATTTATAAAAACTGGACATGGTTCAGTCGTGAATAAGACAACGCATCAAAATGTTCGTCACAAAAACGGCACAATGATTAATGTGCAGATATCAATATCACCGATTAATATCGATGGAATGTGGTGTGCTTTGGGTATACTTCGAGATACTACGGAGCAAAATAAACTTGAGAATGACCTTAGAGATGCGGAATGGAAATTTCGTGCGCTATTTGAAAAAGGTCCGATTGGCGTAGCATATCACCAGATGATGTATGATGACAACGGCAATCCTGTAGATTATCGATTTATCGATGCAAACTGCGCGTATATAGAATTGACAGGTGTTGATCCGCGAAATAAGACGGTGCGAGAGGCCTTTCCTGGTATAGAAAACGATTCGTTTGATTGGATCGGAACTTATGCACATGTAGCTAGTACAGGAGAGAAAAAGCATTTTGAGCAGTTTCTTCATACAAACGATCATTGGTATGAAGTGGTCGCTTATCAGTATAAATTGGGCCATTTTGTTACGGCGTTTATCGACATTACTGGGCGAAAAAAGATGGAAACTGAATTACGAAAAAGTGAGGAGAGATATCGAGTGCTCAGTATGACAGATTCACTGACAGGTTTATTCAATCGATGGCATTTTCAATTTGAATTGGAAAAGGAAATGAACAGATCGAGGCGGTATAAGCAATATTTATCCGCGATCATGTTTGACATTGATGATTTCAAAAAATTTAACGATGAACATGGGCACGAGGCAGGAGATCGTGTTCTAGAACTAGTTGGATCTGTCGTCAAAAAAAGTGTACGCATGGACGATATCCCATGTCGATTCGGAGGTGAAGAGTTTTTTATCATACTACCGATGACGACTCAAGATGTCGCGCGTGCGATTGCTTTTCGTATCAGTGTTGATCTGAAAAATTTGCAACTAAATTTTACAGATAAAGGCATATCCGTAAGTTGTGGTGTTGTGCAATATGATCAACTTGAGGATGTCGATGCTTTCGTTCGTCGCGTGGATAGTTTGATGTTGTTTGCGAAACGTAATGGTAAAGACCGGATTTGTCTATAAATTAACATATCCCCCGGCTTCAAAAAATGAAGCCGGTTTTTATTTTTATATACATGATTCTTTACAAAAACAAAGTATTCGTCTATACTATACTAAGGTAAATGTACTTCGTGCATAAATGAAAGAAAATGCGGATTTTTTCCGTACTATAAGTGATGGTGTTAAAATCATGAGATTTTAAGATCAGTTATATAACTAGCTCTGAATCAAGAGCCCGATTTTTTTGTTTTTTAAAAACTTAGACGAAAAGGAGGACACTGTTTTGCAATTAACTACTCTGTTCCTGGCCATGTACCTTATGACCGGTAACGGTCAATCGCAGAATTTGCATGACATGTTTAGCAGAAACATGTTAAAACAAGTGGTCACGATAGAAACAACGGCATATTATGGACCATCGAAATCAGAGAAAAATTACAAAGAGGCGGTGAAGATGAATGGTGCAGGAATGCGCACAAGTTCAGGTACTGTCCCGAGTGTTCCGTCAAAAAAGAATTATGGAACACTTTCGGCAAGAACAAATGTCTTTCCAATTGGCACGAAAATATTTATCCCAGGATATGGTCTTGGTATTGTAGAGGATACAGGCGGTAGAATTAAAGGTCATCGCATTGATCTTTATATGGGAAAGGGGCCTCACGGACGTAAATTGGCAAAAAAGTGGGGTAGACAAAAAATCATCGCATTAGTTATGTGATAAATTCATGGTCAAAATGATTGAAGTACGCAGAGATAATACATATGTATTATCTCTGTTTTAATTTGATCGATTTAGTAAGTATAAAAAATTGATTATATTTGACAGTGAAATTGGTAGTATGTTACTATACTAGTGAAAATGGATTAACTTTGCCGTTGATATGAGCAAGAAAAAAAAATTTGGTAAAAAGAAAAATCATCCATATGTGAATGAAAAAAATGTGGAGCAAAAAGAATGCGAATCACATCAAAAAGGAACAAAAAATTCTCATAATTATATCGTAAAAAAATCAACAGTCGTGAGCGCATGTGTTGGTTTGTGGTGCAAAGTAAAGAAAAAAATATATTCATTCGGTAAAAATAAAAAATATCGCAAAGAAGTCACTGATTTTTTTGGTGCGATTTCCATAGTGATTGTCGTGGTTTTTTTTGTGAATCAGGGAGTTTTTGCGTATAAAAAATCTGTTTTGCAAGCGCAAGGGCGCGACGAATTGAAAAGAGAACAAATACAGGAAAAATTTGAAACAGACAATATATCTACGATCACAGCAATTCAGGACAGTATTGCTATTGATACATGGCAAGAGTTCAAAAGCCAGTGGTATGGTTTTACGATTAAATATCCACAAGACTGGACGGTGCGTACGGTGCGAGCTACAGCTGAAAAAAATAAAGCGGTATATCGCGTGGGTTTTTATAAGCCGATGGCGCCAAATGCAGATGTGACGGTACAACAACAAATAGGGTATGAAGTTGCTGTATATGACGTTGGACAGGTCAAAGAATTATTTGATATAGATGAATTTCCTCAAATCAAAGATGCATCACTTGTGGACACGGAAGTGTGCAAGACAATTCCTGGTCATTTGATTGATCCAGGAGATTATCCGGCAGAGGAAGTGTATATTGCAGAAGGAGATGATTGTTATGATCCAACACTTTTTTTTAGTCTGACAAATGGTCAATATATGTATAGTATCGTGCCAGTCATGTCAGGCATGGATACACTAGTACACGATCCGCTTATTAGTGCAACAGATATTGTGCCAGAATATTTTATGGCTGTTGCACAGTTTGCTAATATTAATATCGTACGACCGAGGCCAAAGCCTGCATGGATTGCTAATGCGCCGATACCTGTCGTGTATGTAAAAGATGGTACAGGACGCCGCATATGTAATAAGAAAAATGATAAGCCAGGTAAAAGTAATCAAAATAAGAAAAAACACATGGATATGGAGTGTTGTCTTGATCCAGATGAATATCCAAACCCGCATTGCCATTATGATGCTGGTAAATATGGCAAATACATGAATAATACGCCATGACAAATTATAAACAGTTTGTTTTTGGGTATAATATGATATAGTGAGTGTATATAAATAAAATAATTATGGATATAAAAACAAAAATATTTTGGCTCGTATTTACATTGGTTTTTGTAGGATCGATTGCGTATGCATACTGGTCTTTTGTCATGCAACGTGATTTTATCATTGTCAATCAGGCAGAATGTGATCCAACCATTGATCTGTGCTTTTATTGGGCATGTGATCCGCTTGCCACAGAAGAAGGTGAAAAATGCACAGGTGATCCCGACGAGGATGAATGGTATTATAAAATACAAAAGCGTCGTGCATACAATGTACGAGATTGCTCGATTGACGATGCGGATTGTGATGCATTCACATGTAACGTAGGTGAAAAGGATTGTGAAGAAATTTTTTGTACGGAAGAAACAAAAATATCTGAAGAAGGTATATGCAGTGATCCAGTCACGTATAATCGAGAGCATCCTGAGGAAGGTGATGAAGGATTGAATATGGAAGGATTGGAAGAAGATGATGCAGACGCTGAAGGCGTGATGGATGTGGAGGAATTGATGTGACAAAACCAACGTTTAGTGCTACAATTCTTGAGATTTTGTTTATAATAAAGTATCAAATATTATGTTCAATAGCAAGCCAGACGGATTTCATTTTTTAATTGAGTTTTTTGGTTGTGATGATGCCCAGATCAATGATGTCCATTTTTGGAAAAAAACGTTGAATAAATCAATTGAAGGGACTACCATGGAAGCGCTCCATGATTTTTTCTTTGAATTTGACCCACAAGGCATCACAGGGTATGTGTTATTGTCCTCCTCTCATATTTCAATCCACACATGGCCAGAAAATGGGTATGTGGTGTGTGATGTATTTACATGTTCATCAGAAGAAGAAACGACTAGTGTCGTGCAATTTCTTAAGGACCATATTATACATGCACGTGTTGAGATGAAAAAAGTCCAACGTGGGTATAGAGTGGCGAGAAAGGGTGGTGCCATAATGGAGAGACAGGGGTGCTCTTTTGAACAATATCGCATGGCAATACCAGTTTTTAGTACGGGAGAACTGATGTATGTGAATGTGGTGCAGGACATCGTCGAAATCGAAACGGCATTGCAAAAGATCATGATTGTAGATACGAAAGAGTTTGGTAAATGTCTACTCATCGATGGCATGTTGCAGTCAGCTGCAAAAGATCATTATCTCTATGATCGAGAGCTCATCAAGAAATTACGACCGAGTGATCAAAATGTCCTCGTTTTAGGAGGTGGTGATGGATATGTTGCTGGGCGCATCATTGCAGAAAATCCAGCGTCAAACGTCCATGTAGAAGTAGTAGATTTGGATGTAGAAGTGGTGCGGACATGTGAACGTTATCTCGGACAAGATATTTTTTGTCATGAAAAAGTGCGACTTCATATTGCAGATGCGATACATTTTCTCAAAACGACAGATAAAAAATATGATGGGATTATCTTTGATCTTACGGATATGCCGATTGGTCGCAAAGAAGCAGAGAAGCTCACTCTATTTTATGAAGAAGCTTGTGAGCTGGCTTATAACAAGATGTCCGATGGAGGATGGTTGGCAATCCAAGTTGGAGCATCGACGGTTACTGAGGGGTACATAGATACCGTATCGATCGTAAGAGACGTATTACATAAAAAAATATGGGCAAGTGTCGAGCAAAGCGATCTCTATATCCCAAGTTTCGGATCAAATTGTATATTCCTTTTTGCACAAAAAAAATAATAATTTTTTATTCATACTATGATGGCCGAAAAATTAAAGATGGAAAAAGGCGATGAAAATATCGTGACACAGCCAATATATAGTACTGGAGAACAAATGGAAATTGAAGTAATCGGTCATATCGCAGATATGGTATCCGAATATCAACACATCACTTTTGTCGATACAAAAAAATTTGGCAAATGTCTCCTTATTGACGGCGTGGTGCAAACATCTGAAACAGATCATGCTGTGTATGATGCAAAAATGTTAAAAAAAATGAAAGAATCTGATCGTAAGATGATGATATTGGGTGGTGGAGATGGATATATTGCCGAAATGGCAGTGCATGCAAATCATAGTATAGAAGTCGATGTGATTGATTTGGATGAAATGGTAGTGGAGGGAAGTAAACAGCATCTTGATCAAAAAGTTTTTGACAACGATCGTGTGCATCTGCATATTGGTGACGCATTGCAATATATGCGAGATAGTACAATAAAATATGATGGTATTGCATGTGATCTGACTGATGCACCTGTGGGCGCTACGGAACTGGCAGCGTTCGAAGAGTTTTTTGATGAGGTGATATCATTAGCAAATGCGTGTATCAAAGATGGCGGGTGGATCAGCGTGCAATCTGGAGCATCACACGTGACTGAACAATTTATTGATTCAGTTACAATTGTCGAAAATCTCCTCAAAAAACATTTTAGCATAGTTGACCGTGATGATGTTTTAATCCCAAGTTATGGAGAAACATGCGCATTTCTCTTTGGACAGAAAAAGTAATATTCCACGATTTTAAAAATATTTATGAAATTCAATTATCGATATATGATAGTTGAATTTTTTTGTAATTATTTCATTATTTCTATAATTAATGATAAAATACGTACTATAAGGAACAACATTTTTTATGAAGCATTTCAAAACAAATATCAAAACCATCCTAAAATATATTCAACCTCAAAAAAAGGCGTTTATGATCGCTCTGATTTTTGTAATTCTGGAAAATGGTATCCAGCTCATTCTCCCGCTTTTTTATGGACGAGCGATTGATCATGTGGTTACGGACAAAGCTTTTTCTCAAAATGTGATTCTGCTCATTGTAGCCTGGTTTTTTCTGAGTCTGATTAGTGAGTGGTGTATGCGCGCGCGTATTAGACAGGGCATACGGATTGGAAATCATATTGCCATAGACATGTTCACAAAATATGTGCGGCATCTCATCCGACTCCCACTTTCATTTCATAAAAATAATAAAGTCGGAGAATTTCTCGAAAAATTTGATCGTGCAGATGATTATATGAATAGAGTAATCAATGAAGGTGTTTTGCAGAGCGCACCGCATATTATCACGTCCATTCTCGCATTTGCTGTGATTGTGTGGATCAAATGGGAACTTGCTTTTATCTATGTGTTTTTTATCACAATTTTTATTTTAATTACTATTCGCAAAACCAAACCGCTGATTGCATTTAATCAAGAAATCAGTGAATCCTATGAAGACATTTTTGGTGATGTGTTTGAGCGTGTACCAAATGTCTTGGCAATCAAAGCAAATAGCGCTGAAGATCGTGAATATGAAAATACATGCAAAAAATATGATGCGATTTATAAAAACGTTGATCGTTACACAGGATTATGGATCAACTTACAATTATGGCAAAACGTTGTATTTTCTACCGGATTTCTTTTACTCTTTCTCGTCGGACTGTATTTTATTTCTATAGGGGTTGTATCAATCGGACAATTTATAATGCTGTTGGCCTATATCAATATGGCATCAGCATCGATCCAAACACTTGGCAGTAATTACAAAGAGCTCCAAGAGGGTCTCGTCACGATTAGTCGTGCAGAGGAGATCTATCATACACAGGAGGAAAAATATCTCAATCTCCACGCACAAAGTATGGAATTGTGTAATGGCAAGATTGAATTTGATCATGTGTCTTTTGCATATGGTCCGCATGTGATATTGAAAGATATCAATTTTACTGTGCGACCAGGTCAAATGGTCGCGATCGTAGGAAAGAGTGGACAAGGGAAAACAACGCTTATGGATATGATTCCGCGATTTCTCACGCCAACTTCAGGGCGCATATTGATGGATGGAATCGATATTCAAGATATCAAATTAGAAGATGTGCGTAAACATATCGGTATCGTGTCACAAGAAAATGGACTTTTCCATGATTCAATTGGAGAAAATATTGCGTATTCTCGTGGAACAGCCGGTATCGAAGACGTGCTCAAAGTGGCTAAGAAGGCACATTGTCATGAATTTGTCCTAAATCTCCCCAAGGGATATGACACACTTGTCGGAGACCGGGGCGTAAAATTATCTGCAGGACAGCGTCAGCGATTATCGATTGCTCGTGCGATCTTGCGTGATCCGCAAATCCTCATCCTCGATGAAGCAACGAGTGCGCTTGATAGCGAATCAGAGAAAAAAATCCAAGATGCAATGGAGGAAATCATGCAGGGAAGGACGACATTTGTCATCGCACATCGCTTGAGTACGATCCGCAAAGCAGATCTCATATTAGTCATAGAAAACGGACACATCGTTGAGCGCGGAGATCATGCTGAACTCATGCGTCATGGCGGTGTCTATAAAAAACTCCACGAGCTACAACATGTTAGTGTGTAAAACAGCCATTGTCTTCTTCAAATAAAGTTATTTTCATAAAAAAATAACTAATTTGGTCATGAATTTTTTATTATAAAAAAGGAATCTCAAACAATCATGCACTTTCAAAATAAAAGGCAAGTGCTGCGAGATGAAATGTAAAAATCTTTTCTGGAGTATTCTCGATCATATCTCTGATTTCAGATTCTGAAATCCATTTTTGATCACGCGTCTCACTTTTTTGTGCAATGAAATCCCCGTCTTCAACCTCACATAAAAAAGCGAATCCAATCCACGGCAGTCCGTTTTTAATTTGTTGATGAGCACAAAAAGGCTGAAAACCAAATGATCCATCATCTCTGGGTGAATAAGTTTTTGTACGGATATTTGGTGATATGACACGTACACGTACGCCAGTCTCTTCAAAGACTTCACGCTTCAATGCTTCGTGTACATCTTCAAATGCGTCCAGATGTCCAGCAGGTAATTCTAATGTGCCACTATAGAGAGGGTCCTCTTTGGGTTTCCATCGTGTTTGCATGAGAATGTGTGGTATATTATCAATATTTTTTCTAATGATTGCAGTCACAACAGGACGACATAATCTATCTAGTGGATGCATAGCTTAAACCTAAAATATTATATACTGAAATAGTAGCATAATACTAAAAATTATTCATGAGAGTGTTGTCTGACTAACTTATAAGCTTATTTGACAAAAATTAATAAAAAGCCCATAAATAGAAGCTTTTCTATGCAAAAAGATGTCTAAGTTCACATACATATTGCACTCTATGAAGTCATAGGACTATGCCATTTTATCATCACATCCATTGCAAATATACAGGTATTAAAGGTATTTTGACTGTGTACAATCATTACCTAAGATACACGTATATGATTAGT
>JBBQZC010000008.1:0-44971 GCA_038208115.1 Candidatus Moraniibacteriota bacterium | reverse complement strand
ATGACTGATTCTGTCATTTTTTCTACGAGATCTTGTTGTTTTGGATCGCTGAGGTCTTCAAAGCCAAATTCTTTTGCTATTGTGTTATAGATGTTTTCTTGTTGGGTTTGTCCTTCCATATTTTTTATATTAATGATTTTTATATGATATTACACTGCTGCTGCAAACTTCTGAGTAAGTTCTCCCGCTAATTTATCACTTGTATGTGGGAAAAATTCTTGCGTCTGTCCATTTTGCGCAGCCAATGCACCAATGCGTGAAAAATATGCTTGTGTTGATGTATTTTCTGTAAAATCTGCTTGTGCCCCAAATTGATCTTGTGCCCGATTTGTAAAATCTTGCAAAAAGCCTTTTGCATCAGGATTGCCATATGTATCACCTAGATAATACGACATTTTTTCCTTGCCGATCGGACCAAGTTCAGATAAACGCTCCACACCAAAGACATCTCTCATTGTACCACCTACTGAAGTCGCCCATTCTCGATTGCTCATTACTTCTCGCATAACATCGGCTAGGGGTAGCTTTTCTGCTTGTTGGGCGTTCTCTTCTAACACCTGTTCAATCGTTTTGCCCGATAATTCAGATCCTTTTTCATTTGCCATATTCATCATGTATTGTTCAAGTGCATCTGGCTGTGTATGTCCCTGTATTTCTCTAATATATTCTTCTACAGGCATACCTTTTGTCGCATCAAAAGCAGCTTCTGACATACCAAATCTTTGTGCCATTTCTGCATTACTGAGATGTGCCATCTGCTCAAGAGGCGCAGTTTGTGGCGCCACTTGTTCCGCTACAGTTGACGCTTGTGGAAATTCGATCTTTGAATTTTCTGGCACGATATGTGGGCCGCCCTCATATTTTACATCCATCTGTACATCTCTAAGATTATTGAGATCGAGATCGATTTCTGTTCCAGGCTGCACGAGGTCTACATCGATACCAGGATGCGTTGCCATATATTCCTGCACAATGCCGTGTGCTCGTTTACCTGCCCATTCATGCACATCTTTAAATTTTGCAGGATTCCATCCCATTCCACCTTCAGTAAGCTTGGCACTATTTGCTTCAAAAAACTTAATCATCGTACCTTCGATGCTACTTCCTTTTTCTACGATCAAAGCACCGTGTCCTGCGACATCCATATTCACACCCTCAAACAATTGTGAACCAACATTTTCTCCTACAACTGCTTCCGCAACTGTTTCTTGTAATTGAGCCGAATCTTCTGTACTCACATTTTCTGCAATATTATCAAGTTCAAATTTATTCTCACCAAAAGCATTTTTTGCTGCATTTTGAAGTGCTTCCACATTGACTACGCCCGCATTTTCTCCTACAGTTGTTTCTACACTTTCTAAAGCATCTGGCACATCACCAAAATATGGCACTTGTTCTGCTGAAGATGCAGCTCCTTGTGCAACGTCACCAAAATATGGTACCTGTTCTAAATTACTAGCACCTGAAACCACAGTTTCTCCTTGTGCAGCATCTGGCACATCACCAAAATATGGCACTTGTTCTGCTGAAGATGCAGCTCCTTGTGCAACGTCACCAAAATATGGTACCTGTTCCAGATTACTGGAAGCCACCGCAGCGCCACTTCCAACTTTTTCTACAACTGCCGCTGATGAATCAACAGTATCAGGTCGCAATAGTCCTTCAGTATTAAAATCTTCTGCAGGAGCATGCGCTTCTGCACCACTATCTTGCACTTCTGTGCCGCCAAAAAGATGACTCGCTGCTTGCCCAGCTGCCATCATACCAGCAAAACCGGCAAGTCCATACATCACGCGTCGACTTCGTCCTGCGATTTTTCCATGGAATTGTTGCTCCATGTCTTGTAGCGTCTTATTATTAAAACCATTAAGAGCTGCTTTTTGTTCTTCTATACTCAGTGCTCTAAATCCTTCTATTTCAAGATGTGTTTTTTCCCTTTCCTTATTCTCTGCTTTTGCTTCAAATGCCGCTGTCACACCGACACCGACAACACCTGCTCCGAGAGCTCGTTTTGCTGCTGCTGCAGCCGCAAATGCTCCGCCCGCAATACCTGCTCCGCCCGTAGCTAATCCGCCAATAAGCATTGCCCCTGCAAGAGTATACTTTACACTCTTTGGCCAACCTTTATATGCCATGATAACCTTATGCATAGTATCGCCAACTCTCCCACCAAGTGTTTCCGCCTTAGCATTCACACGCTCATCATACAATGCAACCCCTTCTCGCACATCCATTTCACGTATTTCTCCCATAAGAATCTGCTGGTCCTCGGGAGATAAAGCATCGAGATCTTTCATTCGTTCTTTGCGATAGGTTTGATACGCGTCTTGATAGTCTTTTTTAAAAATTGCGAGATCATTATCTGCTGCTGTGCTAAAATGACCAAAAAGTGCCTTAAGGCGTGACATCACACCCTCATTTTGATAATGTTTTGATACATATAATCGCCTCTTATTATCAAGATCTGTGCGCATAGCCTCCATAGAAGCATTTTTTTCAAATGCCGCCCTAGCTTTTTCACGGTTTTTCTCGTCACTTTCAGCTTTTTCCGCCTTTGCGCGATCTTCCATTTCCTGTTTCACATCACGACCCATATTTTTTGGGTCCTTTTCTCCCGGTTCACCGACTGTCTCTGACGTTTTATCTGATGTGCCACGATCAAAACCACCCATTGCTGCTGCTTCAGGATCATCCACCACGCCTCTTTCTATAATTGTATTACTCTTTTCAGGAGATTTTGCTCCTTTTGCAGCCGCTGCCTCTGCCCATTCTTTATCAAATGCGTCATTTTCTTCTTTTGTCCAAGAGCTTTCCTTCTTTGGATCATATCGATCAGATTTTTTTTCTGAAGTTGGAGTTGGAGTTGGAGTTGGTTCTGATGAAGGTTTTTTAGTATCAACATCTTCTGTTTTTGTCGCAGGCTCTGGTGTAGGTTTTTTAGTATCAACATCTTCTATTTTTGTTGCAGGCTCTGGTGTAGATTTTTTAGTATCAACATCTTCTATTTTGACTACAGGGTCTGGGGAAGCGGGATTTATTTCTGGCGTTTTATTTTCCTCTGCAACAGGTTTTGTGCGATCCACTGGTTGATATTCAAATGGTTTTGGAGAATCATCTCTACCATCTTGTACTGCAATATTGTTTTCTATTTTTCTCGCGACCAATGTTGCTTTTTGTTTTTCATAGCGTTCTAACTCTGCCTGTTTTCCGATAATCCCTCCAGGTTGATCACTTGTGGAACGCAAAGAACTGTTTACATTATCAATTTTCTTTTGCAATTCCTCCAATTCGAGTGTAAGGTCATCCTTTCTTTCTTTTGAATACGTAGAGATTGGTTGTTCAAATTTCATAGTATTTGTATTATCATCTTTTATTGATTCTATTTTACTACACGTGAGTCTTTACGACAATCTTTTTTTATTTGCACTTCTTAAAAAATTATATCACACACTTCGATAATATGAAAAAACAATTACAATCTCCTCAGAAAAAATTATTGATTAGATATCATTTCACATTTGCTATGCAGAAATCTGTGACAAATCACGACCTTTTTGTATCGACATCTGTTCTCGTAAAATCACACGAGAAAGATAACTTGCAAACTTTATACCATCATTATTCAATCCATATTTTGTGTCAGTATGTTCCAAAAAATCTTGCACTCGTTTTTTAATATGTGGATTCAAATCCATTTTTTTTACATCTTGTACACTAGCCAGTGCTATACGCTTGATAAATATATTTTCTTCTTGCTCCGATGAAAATTGCATAGATGCTGTTCCCAAAATATCCCCAATGCGACTAAAAACATCTTGCTTAAATTTTTGACCCAATGTCGCATCGCTCATGATTTCTTTGACTTTTTGCAATTCCATTTGTGGCGTTAGATTAAATGTGCCTTGTGAAATATCACCGCCCTGTTCTTGTAAATCAGGCGCTTGTAATTTTTCATATTTATCTGAAGATGCCACGTTCTCATTGTGATCATCGGTGCGTGTCGATTTTTCGCTTACATCATATTTTATTTTACTTTGTTCGGGCTGAAGATGTGGACCACCCACTAATGCAATATTGTTTATATGTAAATTTGTCCCATTATTATCCTGTAATATATCTAAATCAATTTTTGTTCCAGGATAAATTTTATCCAAGTTGATCGACTTATGATCATTACCATATGCGTGTGCAAGAATAAACGCAACTTGGCCAGCACTTTTATGTGTATTTTTCAACAAGTCTGGATTACTATTCAAATATTTTGTGAGTGAGCTAATAATGCTACTGTTTTTTTCCACAACAACCTCAACTGAACGTGACATAGAATCCTCCGCAGCATTATCAACGACATCAATTGACGATGTTATATTTTTTGCACGTTCTCCACCATTCGCTTTTTCGTGAATAGATAGTTGTTCTAATTCCTTTTCATTTGACACAGTTGCATTTGAAGGTGATATGTTCATCTGTTCTACTGTAGCATGCGAATTTTGCACTCCGTAGTCCTCTTTGTCTTTATGTAGATTGGTCACAGAACTCAGCAGAATACTTCCGATCACCATCGATGCCACAATTGCACGCTTGAGTTTTGGAGTAAATCGTGCATAGAATTTTGAAAATCCTTTAACCACCTCATGAATCCTGCCTCCCATTTTTTCCGCTCGTGATTCAGTTGTAGCATCAAAAATACCAATTTTTTTATGCACGCTATCATATAAATTTTCACTCTCTACTGACAATTGATGTTGTTCTACCTGTATATTATTTAATGGATCTACATTATAAGCATTGCGTAATTCCGCAAGTGTTTTTTTAATTTCCTCTTTTTGTTCTGCGTCTTTAATTTTTTCTTGCTCCACATTTGCTCCATCATCACCATTAATCTGCAATTCAATAGACTCCCTATTATCATTTTTGTGTACCAATCCGTTTTCACTTTCAATTTTTATTCCAATAGCCTCAGACCCAGATTTCATTTGTGTGACAGCCTTCTTCGCAATAATAGCTTTTTCAACAGTATCTCGCAATATATACACGACATTACGTAATCCGACATTTGTCAGTCCCTCATCTTCCATAAGATCTGCCTCAACCTCTTGCCAAAACAAAGCAACTGCATGAGAATTATTTTGATCTACACGCATAAAAGAACGTGACACATCAACACTACGTCTTTGGACAATATTCCGCTGACTTTCCGTTAACGCAGGACGGCCAACTACTCGTAAATTTTTTACAGAACGCTCCTCACGAGGGATATCATCATCAAATGTAATTGAAGATGATGAATCCGATTCCTCAAATAACTTTTTCTTTTCTTCATCAGAAAGATTTAACGAGGAAATATCTAAATCCTCCAGATCATTTTTTTTTGCAATTTTTTTCTTATTGTGATCGCTCATTCTATTAATCGCCACATCAAGTTTATTTAGCATAGCCACAATCTCTTTATTTGCCATATGTCTGATATTTTTTTAAATCAATATACGTATTTTCATTATTATATCACAAATTTAAATATTGTAATTATGCAATATACTTTGCATATGTGGAATTTAATAAACTTTTTGTATTTTTGTGATACAATATCAGGATAAGCACACAAAAAATACGAGTACCAAAAAAATTTATTTCCATGAAAAAATAAAATGAACAAAAATAACACGATCATTCATTTCACGATATTTGCACTTATTGTTATCTTGGCTTTCGTTGTCCGCATATATAATATTGACTCTGTTCCTAGCGGTATTTATCCTGATGAAGCAAATAACGGCACAAATGCTTTTGATGCTATGCAATCCGGACATTATCCATGGTTCTACCCTGACAACAACGGCCGGGAGGGTTTGTTTCTCAATATTATTGCTCTTTTGTTCAAATTCTTTGGGGTAAGCATTCTGACACTCAAACTTCCTGCAATTATAATGGGCACACTCACTGTTATAGGTGTGTATTTTCTTGCGCGCGAATTATTTATTTCAAAACCACGGTTAGCTCTCATAGCAAGTTATTTGACTGCAGTTAGTTTTTGGGCAATAAACTTCTCTCGTATTTCTTTTCGTGCAAACATGATGTTACCGGTTCTTACATTTGCATTTTACTTTTTCTTCCGTGGCATTCGCACTAAGAAAGCTATTGATTTTATCATTTCAGGCGCGATATTTGGACTAGGATTTCACACATATATTGCCTTTCGCATAGCGCCTGCTCTGCTCATCGTTTTGTTGATACTACTCACGATTCAAGGTGGTCGCATCTTTTTATCCGATTATTGGAAAAAAATTCTCATTTTTATTTTTTGTGCAGTCATTGTTGCATTTCCGATCTTTTATACATACCACCAACATCCTGAATACCTCACCTCACGATCAGGAGACATATCAGTTTTTTCGCCATCCGAAAAAGGTCTCGTGGAAATATTGACAGATACAATAAGTACATCACTTCTCAAATTTAATGTGCATGGTGATCAAAATTGGCGACATGGGTTTCCTCCATTACCTACACTTGAACCCGTTGCTGGTATTATGTTTTTGTGTGGCATTATATTTTCTGCATGGATATTTATATATTTTTTTTACAGACGCGTTTCACATAAAAATACAAATCGCAAACTCGTTACGCATGGTTTCTTGATTGCATGGTTTTTTGCATTTCTTGCACCTGAGTTTATGACAACTGAAGGTCTTCCTCACAGTCTCCGCTCTCTTGGCACACTTCCTGTTGTATATATCTTTGCCGCATTTTTTATCAATTATCTTCTTGAACGTGCTCAACATTATTCTCACAAACTTTTCATATGTGCATCAGTTTTAACCATCGCGTTATTGATCTATATAGGGTTTTTTGGCATCATGCAATATCATGTATTATGGGCCACGAGCACGGAACAAGCACACGCATTCAATAAAAACCTTACTGATATCGCACACTATATACCGACACTTCCAGTCACGATGCCCATTTACATTGTCGCAAGTTCAATGGAACGTCTTCCAATTCGTTTATTAAATATACATAATCAAAACATTATTTTTATCGAAAAAAATGAGATCAACAAAATTGACACTGCTCATTTCTTTTATCTTATTTCGCCTTATGAGACAGATTTGATCATCGACACTTTATCAAAAAATCTCACACTCACGATTGAGCCAATCAACATGACGCTTGATAGTTCATTCACACTAATCTACCCTACAAAATAATTTTACTATTTAATTCACATGCGCATATGATCACAAAAAATTATAAATATGTATTTGCGTTTATCATATTTTTCATGACAATTGTTTCAATATCACTTGCATGGAGTGATTCGTTAACTTTTGATGAAGTGGCTCATATTCCTGCTGGATACAGTTATGTCACAATGCATGATTATCGGCTCAATCCTGAGCATCCGCCGCTTCTCAAAATACTTGCAGGCCTTGCGATTCTCCCATTCCATCCACATTTTGATACAACACAAGAATTTTGGACAACAGCAAATAACCTGGGAGAATATGGGCAATGGACTGCTGGAAAATATTTGCTACACCAAGCACAAAACAATACTGACATGATTGTTTTTTTTGCACGCTTACCTATTGTTTTTCTTTCACTATTTTGTGCTGCATTTCTCTTTTTTTGGGGCAAAAAGATTGGTGGCATTGTGACAGGCTTATTTGCAATGATTCTATTTGCATTTGATCCCAATATTCTTGGACATAATCATTTTGTCACAACTGATATCGGCATCGCAATCGCTTTTGCATGTGCATTTTATTTTTTCTTGCAATTTCTCAAAATGCCGACTTGGACACATGCACTTTTCGGCGGAATTGCGCTTGGCATAGCACAAGTCACAAAATTTAGTGCCATTTTACTACTACCATTTTTTGGCATCCTCCTCGTCACATATCCGCTTATTGCATTTATCAATACCAATCAATCCCGTACAAAAACGTTTTTTATGTACATCGTGAAAGGAATCTTTGCATGTATTGTTATGCTATGCATTGTGTGGATTACCTACTTGCCCGTCACATACAAGATGCCTCTTGATGTTCTCCCACAGATTGCTCATATCAAAGGACAGCCTCTTAAATACCCACGTGATCGTTATCTTATTCAGTTCATTGAGTACACCAATCAAACAACCCTCCTTCGTCCATTTGCCACATACACACAAGGCATCATGCAAGTATTTAATCGTGTCGACGATGGAAACGTAACCTATTTCATGGGATCTGTGTCTAATGATGCATCACAATGGTATTTCCCATTTGTTTTCATTGCCAAACAAACTCTTGTTCACTTATTTTTCTATGTCACAGCTCTCATGTTATTTGCACTTTATGTCATTCGTTCATGCCAAAAAATGTTTAGGCAACATATATTACAGTCTCTCAAAAAATGCCGTGCATTTTGTGTATACAGATTTCATGAAATCTCCCTCAGCATGTTCATTATTTTGTACAGCTATATCTCTATTACTGGAAATCTCAATATCGGATTCCGGCATTTGTTCCCGATGATGCCACTGCTATATATTTTAACAGCCAAAACAATTATAGATTCCTATAAAAAACTCCAAGACCCAAAAAGAAAAAAAATTATTCGTTCCATCTTTATTATCATCATATCGATATTGATTATTACAACTATCAGCGCATATCCTTTTTATATGTCATATTTCAATGTTTTGGTTGGTGGTTCAAAAAACGGATACCACTATGTCACTGATTCAAATGCCGACTGGGGACAGGACCTTAAACGACTAAAGACTTATCTTACTGCTCATCCTGAAATTGACAAAATCCGTATTGATTATTTCGGTGGCGATGATATCCACAATCGTATCGGAGATGATCGCTACATTCTCTGGTGGGATAGCAAGAGACCAATTGAACCCGGATATTATGCTCTTTCAACATTTTTTATTCAAGAATCCATTTTTACGAAAGATCGCGCATATGATGATAGCTACCAATGGACACGCGAACTTACTCCAATTGATCAAGTGGGTACATCCTTTCTCATTTATAAAGTTGAGTAACCCCGCCAATTCATAAACGAATAGTTATACTACAACTCCTTACACTAAATTATTTACAAAAATAAGAATTAAAAAAATTCGGACTTTTTAAGTTAATAATTTTAAGAACTCTTCAGATTAGCATGTGACTCAGTCATGGGTATTTTCAATTTTTTCATCTTTTTTGACCTTTTGATTTTCCTCAGTATTTTCATCTGGAACTTTTTCTTCGACTTCTACGCCGTCTTTGAGCTTATAAAATATTTTTTCTGCAAAACGCAAATCAATATATTCCAAATCAGCACGCGATGTCGGAAATTGTGTTTTTGTAATAAAAAGTCGCGCCATTTCAATTGTTTCTTGAGGTGATTGTTTAACTGATGCGACAATCTGCCATGATTCGTCAGTCACAAATCGCACTTCACGAGAACCGCGCGCTTCAATCACATATGGTTTATTTATACCCACATTCAATGCATACATAAATTCTTGCCCTAAAAAAACAATGCGATCCAAATCTTCTTGTGACATCACACATTGATTCATAGACAACTGATCATGTCCTTTGTCTGAAATAATATAATATGAATTCGCTTGAATAAGTGCATCATCGAGATTAACTGTCCGCGTGACACACCCATCCTCCAAAAGATAACAATTATCCATCGCATCTCCTACACACCAAACTGACATGAGGCTGTATTCTGTTACAGAAATTTCAATTGAATGAGGAAATTTTTTTTTTATCGAAATATCTTTTATACGCTGATCTGATAATAAGTATTTTTTAATTTTTTCTTCATCTAAAAAAAAATAATTTGCATTATGGATATATGAATATTTTTTTCCAGACAACAATTCTCCAGCATGTGCAGTAATCACTGATTTATCTGTTCTATTTGTATTGATAACTGATATATTCTCAATATCTACGAGAGGTGACAAAATAAATATATAAGCAACTCCAGTAATAAATAGTATACATACACTAAAAAATACCCATCGGCCATTTGGCTGATGCTTTTGTTCTTCACGATTTTTCTGACGATTCTTACGCATCAGTCTTCCATTGATCACTTTCATAAAAATGTTTACACAATATGAATCAACAAGTCTTCTAAGATCATTTGTTTATTGACATTTGTCTTATACATCACTCTAAGTGTATGTTCAATTTTATCTGCAACCCGCAACAAATGAAGTTTTTGAGTTTTATGTGCCGTTTTCCATATGCGATAGATCCATACGCTAAAAAAAGTATGAATATAATCACTATCCTTACTAGACAACATTTGTGCCAACTTCATTCGTTCGTATATTGACATTTTGTAGAGCGCTCGTAGCTGATCCCGTGCATACTTCACAGATTCATGAAATACATCATCGTTTTGCATGCGAAACAAATATCCAGGACGCCCTTGTGCATCTTCAATCAATTGTTCATCATCGCATATTTTTTTCATATCATCTGGAAAGACCATGTTAAAATGTACTGTAAAACAACGAGAACGAATTGTATCCAGCAATTGATCTTCTCGATGGGCAACAAGGATTATAAAACCATTCCTTGAGGGTTCTTCGAGTGTTTTCAGAAGAGCATTTTGCGCCGAGACCGTCATTCTGTCAGCATCATCTATAATCATAAACTTTGCACATTCATCAGCTGCCAATGCAAAAGTCTTCCGCGCAATTAAAATTTGTTCTATACCAATATCTTTGCAGATGATCTTTCCTTTTTTTTCTTCTTGCAATGGTTGAATAATCATTGTATCAGTATCATTTTTTTGCATAACATCCCACTTCTCGACGCAATCGCCTGTAATAATTTTATGTGCAAATGCTCGTGCAATAGTCATTTTTCCAACGTTTTTTGGACCAACAAAAAGCAAACCATGATGCATTTTTTGCTTATGGATAAAATTCTGCAATAGTTGCAATTGTATGACGTGTCCAACTATTTTATTACTCACCACATGTCGCATTATGAATTATTTTAATGATTTCTGCACGAAACTTCTCTCGAGAAAATTGCTTTGATTTTTTCTGCATTGCTTCCATATCATATGTGCCCTCTTTTTCTATAAATCTTCGTAATGCGTCCGCCATCATTTCAACAGTTGGTGCATTGAAAAACTCTCCAGTAACACCATCTTCTACGATTTCGCATGCACCACCTTTGCGCAATGCTATTACTGGCACACCCGCACCGATTGCCTCTACACACACGATACCAAAATCATCTTCAGAAGGGAAAAGCAATGCCCGTGCTTCTGATAAATAACGATTTTTTTTCTCTTCTTCTTGCCACCCCAAAATCGTCACTGTTTCACCAGCTATTTTTTTTAAATTTTTTTCTTGGTTACCTTCCCCAATCACCATGAGCGGTAATTGAAGTTTATTACACACCTCGATTGCCAATGCGACATTTTTATATGCTGATAAACGAGAAATTATGAGGAAGTGTTTTTTTTGATCGTATGTGATTCTTTCGGCCGACAGCTCTCTCCGTTCTACCACAGGATACACAATATGTGCATCTCGTCGATAATATTTTTCGATTCGTTGCTTGGTATATAGCGAATTTGCGATCAACACATCAGGCCTCTGCCCTGCCTGATGATCCCAGACGCGCAAATATGACAATAACATACGTACACATAGCTTGTATTTGATGCCAGTGTTTTTTTTAAGATAGTGTTCATTTTCATCCCATACATAGCGCATCGGCGAATGGATATATGCGACATGTTTCGTATGTAGTCGCGTCACAATCCCCTTGCTCCACGCTCCCGAACTTGAAATAATCAGATCAAAATCACGCAAATCAAAACTCTCAACTGCCGTACCATAAAATGGAATCAGCCATCGATGATGTTTTGTTATCCATCGTGGCCACTTCTGCAAAAAACTTGTTTGTACTTTTACATGCCCAAACCAATCATTCATTTTTTCCTTATCATAGAGAAGTGCGTAAACACTTGCAGTTGGATACATATCTATCAGTTCCTGCAAAATGCGCTCTGCGCCACCATGATATACCAAAAAATCATGAATAATTGCTATTTTACATATTGCACCATCATTGACATTATCATCTTTTTTTTGTATTGTATTATATCGTGAGGTCATAAGAGGAATGAGTAAATAAACATATCACGTATTTTATCACTTTTTTAGTTTATTTAACAATTATGGTTCAAGAGGAAACTAAAACACATGAAAAAATTGACTTTTTTAGGTAAAATTTTTATTCCATTTTTTATCCTTTCCGTTATATTTTTAATAATTATTTTGCAGTTATGTCAGTTCTTTCTACCAATTCACGAAAGAGAGAAAGATATTCCACTGTCATTTAAGGAGTGTCCACCGATAGAAGATGGCATCCAATTCCTTGAAAATCAAACGATTGTTCACAAAGATGTTTTCTTTTGTACTGAAATCATATCAAAAGAGCACATACCGGCCAAAACGATGATCCGTTATGTTAACGGAAAGACCCTCCTACCTCTAGAAGAAACACTTGTAAAAGCGACATACAACGTGCGACTTCGTGAACTTTCAAAAAATCAATGGCACATCGTTGCCAATCATTAAAAAGAAAACCTTTTATCACTGTCAGATGAGAGGTTTATTTATTTTCGAAGAATCATTTTTGTCACTAGTTGTGCCGATCGCTCCCAGGTAAAACGATCACAATTCTCCAAACCTTTTTGAATGATTTGCGCACGCAATTGATCATTTGTTATAAGCATATTGATTTTTTCTGCGATATCAGATACCACGTACGGATCTACAAGCAGTGCGCTATCTAGAGCAATTTCTTTCAGCGAGGAATTATTTGATGTGATCACTGGCACACAAACTTGTTGTGCCTCTAATATTGGCAAGCCGAAGCCTTCATATAACGTAGGAAATAAACAGATTGACGCATGCCGTAACAATGTAAATTTTTCTTCCGTCGACACAAATCCTGTCAACACAATATCATATGCAAAAGGGTGCTCTGCAATTTCTTGACTGATTCGATCCCAACCATACCCACCTTTCCCTACCAAAACCAATTTATGTGGCACTAAGAAATGTTTCTTAAGAATCTCATATGCATTGAGAATGCGTGAGATATTTTTTCGCTCCTCAAGACGACCTATAAATATAAAATATTCTTGATTATTCAGATTATATTTTTCGAGAATGTCTCGTGACATTTCCAAATTTTCATCTGGTGCACGATTGACACCTTCATATGCGACTCGAATCTTTTCATGAGAGACATCATAAAGTCGCATGAGATCTTTTTTGGTATTATTTGAAACACAGATAATATTGCGTGCCCATCTACATGAGTTTTTTATACCATGACGCATAGAAAAACGCTCATATGATGAATATGACGCTGGATGCATTTCATATTCCAGTCCATGAATCACGACAGTTGTTTTTTTTGGATGGATTGGTGGCACAATATGCCCTGGCACGAATAAATATTCTGGTCGATACATAAGAATTGCAAGCGACAGACGTACATACGTCCATAGTCGCGGTGACCACAATTCTTTGACAACCCAATTTGCAGGCAAAATAAAATCAATATTTTCCTTCGTTCCACGGCGCATAAACAATATCACGCGCTCCTCTGAGAGAGTGGCGCGAAGATTTTTGATGATTTGATATGAATATTCTTCAATACCTGTGCGCTCATGTAGAAATGCGCGAGATGCATCTATTGCTATTTTTATCATAGTAACTTGTAATCAGTACTCCGTACCTATAATTATACAATTGAATTATTTTCTATTTTTTTACAACATAATACGAACACTCCATTTTTATCGATAAATCATATACCGAGTTATCTATTTTTTTGTTGCGAGAATCGTTTTTTTATACACATCCAGATTATCCATTACCTTGCCAAGTCCGCGCACGACACAACGTAATGGGTCATCTGCCACATAACATGGCACACCAATTGTTTTGGTGATAAGCTGATCTAAATTATGCAACAAAGCTCCACCACCAGAAAGAATCGTCCCTTTGTCCATAATGTCAGCTGAAAGCTCAGGGGGAGTATCTTGCAATACTTTCTTTACAGAATTGATTACCTCTCTCAGCTCATCCTGCAATGCCTCTGTTACTTCATTAGAGGATATAGTAATTGTTTTTGGTAATCCGCCCATAAGATCACGTCCACGGATATCCATGCGATCCTCTTTGACTTGTTGTATTGCACTACCAATTGTGATCTTAATCTCCTCTGCCATTTGCTCTCCGATTGCGAGTGAATATTTTCTCTTAATATAATCTGAAATTGCCTGGTCAAATTTATTACCACCCACACGAGCACTGTGTGATGCAACTACACCACCAAGTGAAATGACCGCAATCTCACTCGTCCCCCCACCGATATTGATGATCATATTTCCTTGTGCAGAATGAATTTTAATACCAGCACCAATCATTGCCAAAATCGGTTCTTTGACTACATACGCACGCTTTGCACCGGATTTTTCTGCAGCATCCACCACCGCTCGTCGCTCTGTTGATGTGATGCCTGCAGGGATTGAGATCATCACTTCAGGACGCACAAGAAAAAATCTCCCTGTTACTTTTTTGATAAAATATCGTAACATTGCTTCTGTCACCCGATAATCTGCGATCACACCATCGCGAAGTGGTTTGTATGCGGTGATTGTATCTGGTGTACGTCCAAGCATTTCTTTTGCTTCATTACCAACTGCCAATACCTTATTATCAATCATTGATACAGCTACAACTGACGGTTCATCCACTACAACACCTTTCTTCGGCACAAATACAAGTGTATTTGCGGTTCCAAGATCAATTCCTATCCTTCGCACAATCATACTCATATATTTATGACTTACTATCTGTTACTCTGTAATTTCCATTATTCAACCTTTTCTTCTTTCTGTCCATAATTTTTTTATATTTTGCCCAAAACATTTTATCCATTTCTTCAAAGTCCACGCCCAAACTAATAAAGTTTCCGATTATCAAATTAAGCAAATCAACATTCTCTTCAAGAACTTCTCCACGTGACTTCCCTTTAGTGATTGCCTGTGCCAATTCTCCCAATTCCTCGATCATAAGATTTAAACGAAAAGTCATATCTTCATTATTCGTTTCTTTCATCTCGAATTTATCGTGAAATTTTTGAATAGCATCGTAATATTCTTGCATGATTATTGTGAGAAATTAAATATTCTATAAAAGATTTTTATTCCTCTATTAATTTTATGTCAGCACCAATACTAGATAATCGTTCTTGTAAATTTTCATAACCTCGATTGATCGAGTACACATCGCGTAAAATTGACGTACCCTTAGCACCGAGCATCGCCACAAGCATAATTGCAGCAGGTCGCAATGCCGGTGGTGATGTGAGATCTGCATGGTGAAGCTTGGATGGACCAGAAACTTCTAAACGATGTGCATCGATAAGCGTGATCTGTCCACCGAGACGATTAAGCTCCGTAAAATACACTGCACGATTTTCGTATACCCAATCATGGATTAATGTTTTTCCCTTTGCCATCATCGCGATTGGCACAAAAAATGGCAAATTATCCATATTGAGTCCAGGAAATGGCAATGCATGAATCTTATCCTCCAATGCTATTAATTTTGACGGAATCATCTTGATATCAACGAGCTGGGTTCTCTTATTATATGACTTATATTTTTTCAAAATTTCAAATTCCTGTCCCATCTTTTTGAGCTTCAATAATTCTAATTCAAGAAACTCAATCGGGCATCTTTTTACTACCAACTCGCTCCGTGTCGTAATTGCAAGTGAGAGAAAAAACATTGCTTCGATTGGGTCCTCACTAATCGTATATTCGACATCTTTTTTGAGTTGTTTTTTTCCATGTACTTCAAGTGTAGATGTGCCTATACCGTTAATTTTGACACCCAGAGATTCAAGAAAAAAACAAAGATCTTGCACCATGTAATTTGATGTTGCCATCTTGATTGTTGTTTTACCAGGAATTTGTGCTGCTGCCATAATTGCAGTTTCAGTAACTGTATCGCCAGACTCATATAGCACATTACTCTCGACCGGTTGCAATTTTTCAACTGACACATCAAAGCCACATTTTTGAGACACAATATTTATGCCATAATTTTCCAATGCAAACAGATGTGGCTTGATCGTGCGTGCACCGAGCTTGCACCCACCCGCCTGCGGAATAAAATATTTTTTACGTTGTCCGGCAAGAGCACTAATGAGCATGATTGCGCTACGCGTTCTTTCTGCTGCTTCAATATTGATTTCATCGACATGCAACGTTTTTGGAGGAATCAATGTGATCATACTACCATCTCTTACAATGAGCATGCCTATACTTTCCAATATCTCCACCCATCGATTTACCTCTTCGATTTGTGGCACATTTTTAAAAACGGTCTTTCCTTGATTGATTACTGATGCGGCTAACAATGCAACGGCTGAGTTTTTTGATCCATTGATAACGATCGATCCTTTCAATTTCTGACCACCATTTATTTCAAAATATTGCATAAATACTATAAATAATTTAATCTCCTACCTTTGCACAGTATAGGACAAATATCGTTTTTTTTCAAGATAAAAGCCATGTGCTGAATGTTATTGAGCTCATGGCTTAAATATATTATTCGCCAAAACTTTGCCCCCAAAGCTGGCGATAGATACGAAGAATTCACATCTAAATTTTTTGCATCACATCATTGTGTAATGTAGTTTTTATTCTATTGTATAAAGAACAAAAAATCGGGATTGAGTCACAAATAACTCACCCGACATGTGTCATTTTAATGCGTCATGCATCAATTGACTACTCTATAAGTATAGCACGAAATCACCTCCAAGTCAATCAGCCACATATTCTCATAAGTAGTGTTTTTATAAGTCGAATCCCCTCAAATATTATCTGGACAAAAATGTTTTTTTATGCTATAATATTTTGATGCTCAATTTTAGTGTCAATTGTTATTTAAATTAATTCAATCACACATGGAGGTGATTATGGCAAGGTTACATGCATCACTTATTATAATAATCTTATTTATAAGTAGTTGCACACAAATTAATGTAGATCAGTTCTCTCTAAAAATTTCTCGTGAGAAAGTCTTCAAAGAACAACTCCTGCATAAAATTTTTTTGCTTTCACAAAATGTCTCTGACCAAAAAGCGCAAGATACACTAAACGAGATTCAGGAAAGATTGTTGCTTGCTGCTCCGCATGAATATGGTGCAACAGTATGCGAACCCAAAGAATCGGATGACTACATTTTATTCATCCCCCTGTGGAAAGAAAAATTGCCTGTTGGAGAGATGTGGGCAGAAGTGATTTCGGACAACATATCATATGCACATTTTCTCCCCGCATTACAAGGCGTAACAGTCAAAACGTACTTCGCGTACAGCGAGACTGGGAGAATCCTTGAGTTTCTCCATGAAGCATTTCATGCAAATATTTTTGCTGATGCGCGATATGATATGCAAAGTGACAAGACGTACTTTGAAGAAGAGCGTGACGCATACACCTTTCAAGGAATCCTTATGCTCACACTTGGAAACTCTGATTATGTCAAACTTTTCGAAAATGAGATTGCACGTATCGCCACAAGCGTTCGTGAAAGTGGCACAATTCCATGGCCGTCAGTATATAATCTTGAGAGCGTATTCGGCAAATCCCAATCTGCGCAAGAAACCACGTTTTTACAAAAGAGTTTTTGGATTCATGCGGTATTCACGTACTTGGATTTTACATCTGCGAGTGAAAAGAAATCGATTTTTCTCGCTCACATCGCAAAAGAAGGATGGCCACTGTAAAAACCAGTAATCGTCAGGATCTCTATAAGAGATACTGACGATTTTTTTATTCTTATTATTTTCTGTTAGATTTTATTCTTGATTATTGCATTATCTTTTACGCCGAATATGTATAACAATAATAATTTTTAAAACACTATATAAAATATCCTTCAAGAGACCAATTAATTCTTCATTATATCCTGATGTTGCAATCTAAATTTTTCAATAAGTGACGTCGCCTCTTCCCTTACGTGAAAATCATCAGAAAATTTCAGTATATTTTCTTCTAACTGAATTTTATATGTTTCAATCTTTTTTCGTGCAAATTCGACTCCAAACCTATCCGAAGTCATCGGACCATAAAGTTGATTAAGCATAACAGTCAAAGCGTCTCCTGATTTAACGCCTGGCCTCCAGTCTAATCTTTCCTGCAATCCAATGGTTGCATCATAAAACGGCACACCTAAAGCTGTGTTATAATCTAATGTTCTCTGGATTGAATCTGGATGAAACCATCCCATTTGATCTGATGATTGCACAATTTTACCAACCATCGTTTCTGGTGCGTTGAGTTCAGGGGTAAACTTTTTGCTTTGAAAGTCATGACAAAGTATTGCATCACTTACATACAGCGCGACATCGCTCAATCCGACACTTTCACAAAATATTTTTGCTCTTTTTGCACTCAAAATATGATGATATTTTTGTTCTTCTGCAACAACCTTTCCAGCTCCATTAAACCGTCCACAGTCATGAAAAATCGCCGCAATCTCAATCGCAACTAATACACTCTCATACGGATTATTTTCTGAAACTGCTATACCCTCTTGCATTAACTGATCTTTTTCATCAGAATTTAATTTTTCGGCCAATTTAAAACACGACAATCGAACTTGATCTCCATGTTTAAAACCATGATGCATATCTTGAAAAAAAACATCGGCCCATTTTTCGCTTTTAAAAACATCTTGTATCAAATTTTGTATTTTTTCTTTATCAAAGTGACAAAATTCTGCATATGATATTTTGTCCTGACCATCATGACGTGTATCTGGGTAATTCTCCATAAATCGAAAAGAAATGTTAACTAATGACAAAATAATTATAACATGTAAAGATTCCTAATTTTAATTTTCCATGTATAAATATATAATATCTGAAAATTCAGGAAAAAATGAAAAAAAAGAATTACATCAGTAATTCTGTTTTTACATTCTGTGAAATTACAATTTCTTCTCGTAATTATCTGCCCAGTATAAAACATCTTCACAATAAAATTTTGTGTTTTTTGTGCTACACGTACCGAGGTAGCGACTCGCCGCTGTCCATTCTCCATTTTTTTTAGTTGCCCCATCGTTCGCGAGCTTGAGTGCCATCGCCATGACACCATCAGTGAGACTCCACGGATCTGGCGGGTTATTTCCTGTCTTTGACGCAATCTTTGATTCATAGCCTTTCCACGTGTCCGACATAAATTGAGCTACCCCCATCGCACCACCTGTACCTTTATAATTTGCAGGCGGACAAGAGACTTTTTGTTTTTTATAATCATAATCCAATTTTTCACAAATGTCCTTGAAAATATTTTGGCGTGTCACATTCATGTTACTATTTTTGTAAGTACATCCACCTGTAAAACTCCCCAAATTAGTTTCCACTACCAGCATACCGAGGATAAAATCTTTTCGCACACCTGTTTCTTTACTTGCAAATTTTGCTGCTTCAACGATATCATCTGTGCTAAATGATTTTCCTAAAAGAGAAGACAGTTTCGATTCCACGGCAGAAAGTTTTTCATTCAACTCAGTGAGTGTAGCGTCTGCTTTGACAATCTGTGTTTGCACTTCATTTGATTGGGCGACAAGTGATGATTCTTTCTCCTTATGTTCTGTAAGTAATTCTTCTTTTTCATTGATGAGAGATTCCAATTCACTCTTTTTTTGTTCTTGAGTATTTTTTGCATTTGCGACTTGATTGACGCACTCAGCGATGCGCGTACGCATTTCACTCAAGTCATCAGTTTTTTCTAAAAAATGATATGAGTCATCCGTTTCCATCATCGATGACACTGCTTGGTTATTTTGTGTATAATATGCTTCCCGAATTGTCTTAGAAAGTGTTTTTTGAAATAAAATGATCTGATCTTGTAGCATGGCAATCTGTGCATCATGTCGTTTGATATCTGATTCCTTGGATGTAATGTCCTGCTCCACATCGGCAATTGTTCTTTTAGTTGCTCCAAGTGTTTGTTTGACACTTCCAAGTTGTCCCTCCAAACTTGCTTTTTGCTCTTCGATCTTACCCGCTTTTTTTTCGATTTTTTTCTGTTCATTTTTTAGATCATCTTCTTTTTTCTTTTGTTCTTCTTCCGCAGCAATCTGTTCAGGAGTCTTTACTTCGTCTGCTGCACGTACGTATACATATCCAAAACTCCACATTCCCCAGAGAATGAACGTGCAAAACAGATAGACTTTAATATTATTCTTTATTTTCATAGCACATATATCATATCACGGAAATCACAAACAAAAAACCATCCACCGTGAGTGAATGGTTTCTGTATAAACCTTTGTTTATTTCTTTGATTCTTTTGATTCTGGTTTTTCTTCTACCACTTTGTCAGCTACACCCTCAATCTTTGAAACATCAGCATCTACTGTCGCGTCGAGAGCTGCAAGTTCTTCTTCAGAGCGAGGTTCAGCAACGAGTGCCACCATTGTTTCTTTGTCAACAAGGATGTGCACATTTTCTCCTAGAGGCAGATCCGCCACAGTAATGTGATCATCAAAAGTCACAAGAACAGATAAATCTACAGTAATTTCATGTGGAAGATTAGCTGGAAGTGCGCGCACTTCGATTTGATCCATTGTCTTTACAAGTGTACCACCAAGTGTTTTTACTGCTGGTGCGATTCCGACAAAAACAAGAGGGATTTCTGTTTCAACCTCTTCTTTCATATTGACTGCAAAAAAATCTATGTGCGTTACTTTGCTCGATACTGGATGTGTTTGAAATTCAAAAATCAATACATTTACTGGACTCTTTTCTCCCTCAACTTCAAGCGACACTACAGTGTTTGTGCCTGCTGCTGAAAAAGCACGTGCAAACAAAACGCTATCTACCCACAATGCTTGTGACGACACAACTTCTCCATATACAACAGCAGGAATTCTTGTATCTGCCTCAGCACGCATCTTCTTACCCATCACTTCACGCTTTTGTACTTTTAGTGTTATTTTCTTCATACTACTATAAAAACATTTTAAATTAATTACTCATTAAAACATGTCACTCGTATACCCATCGTAATGATTGAGATAATTATGCACAGCGATCACATCGTTATCTGTAATCGTTTGACTATTGAAAAAACTTCGTGCCTCCAAAGGAGTAGTGTCAGTCAAAACACCAACCGTCATCATCCCCGTATCGTTTTGAGATACAAAGATCATTGCAGCGCCTGTACATTTTGCACATGAAATGTGTACCACTGTCCGGTCATCATCCTGACCAAGTGGCATATATGATAAACTGTCTCGCTGTGCACCACACACCGGACATTTTTGAGGGATCACTCGTTCATGTTCTCGTGAAAAGTTCATATAGCACATATATTAGTATATAAATGGGAAAAAAGCAAGTATTCTAGTGATATATACGAATATCATGCACTAAACTTTTCATTTAACACTACAAAAAATCCTTTCTCACTGATATTGATTACTTTTTGATCTTGCGACGAATCGTCTTCTTACGAGACAAATAGTCTGTTTCTAGATACTTTTGAAATCGAGCGAGACCCTTGATGATCTTGTCTTCATCCAGCGCATAACTAAATCGAATTTTGTCATTCTCCCCAAACCATTCACCATTATACACCACGACATTATATTTATAATAGAGATCATCCACCACTTTTTGCGGATTTTTTATCGTCACAAAGACATAAAAAGCACCCTCTGGTTTCCACACTGGCAATCCGAGTTTCTTGATTCCTTCATAGATGAGATCCCTTCTTTTGCGCCAAATTTCTGTTTGCCGGTCAAGATGATCTTGCGTCATCGTCGTTGCCCTAAGCGCCATTTCTTGACTCACGATACTAGTATTCATCGACGTATGTGTCTTGATTTCCACCATTTGCGTGATCCAATCCTTATTACGCGCATATACATAACCGATTCGCGCACCACACAGAGAATATGATTTTGAAAATGAATTGATTGTCAATACATTTCTCCCCTTGATAAGATAATTTTCTCTTTCATAGATTAGATCTTTATACACTTCATCTGAGATCACATAGACACCGAGCTCTTGGGTGATCTTTTCGATCTCTTTGAGCACACTGATTTCTTGCACTGTCCCTGTCGGATTACCCGGAGAATTGATGATGACAGCACGGCATCCACGAATCTTTTTTTTAAAATTATCGAGATCAATTTTCCCTTTTACGAGATCATAATATACACATGTCATATGTGCATATTTCACATTATGCGGGTAAGAGTAGTAATATGGTCGTGGAAGTAATATTTTTGCACGTGGCACATAGAGTGCACGCAATGCCAAATCGATCGCCTCAGAAGCACCATTTGTAATGATGATGTTATCTTTTGTCGCCTTGGGATAATTTTTTGCAATTGCGGTTCGCAATTCAGCCACTCCTTGCACTTCTCCATATTTGAATTGATCAAATTTTTTCAAAGAATCAAAACAGATCTTTGGTGGTGCAATATCTGGTTGTCCCGAGCCAAATGAAATGAGGTCCGTGGAAATTTTTCCGATAAAAAAAGATGGACTCGTAATATGTTTATTTTTCATATGTGTACATATAAACTATACTGATTTATTTTTGTCTTTAAAGACTATTTTTAAATGTAGCATAATCGAACCTATTCATGCAATCTGAAAATCTGCAAATATACCTCATGCAAAATATGATAGTGTAATCGTACAAAATATGCGCTTTTGCGAGAAACATCGTCCTTAATCCAGAAATACCCAAAAATGAAATGTTGACACTTCACTAATAAAAATTCTTCGATTACTCATCACTGTCCCACTGTGAGAAATATGGATGAAATATCCGTAAGCCATCCTCTTTTTTTAATTCAGAATCAATATATTCTTTTGAGATCTCGACTTCCAGTGCATTCATCGCAGTCTCACCACGATGCGCTTTTTCGTCAAACCACCACACGCCGAGGTTTTTTGTATAGAGTGGCACATCAAATATTTTTGCATACGTCGGTAACTTATACTCGAGCATACCGATCTCTTTATCTTTGACCGTAAGCCACTTCTCAAAAAATTCTCGTGGAAAAACGGAAAAGATGAATAGGCTACAGAGCAATTGATCCGTATATGCGTATTTCTGGGCAATATATTTTTTGAAAGCAATAAAGTTATCATAATCATCACCATCTGGCTTAGTCCAACTCCACTGACTCTCCGTAAAGTGATCCAATCGCTTAGTCCCCGATATAAACATTTCTCCTTTTTTTATTCCCGGTAATTGGGTCATGATATTTCCCAAAATCAGCGCATCCCACTGTACGATCGCAACACTATCCCATCTATCGAGCCATGCACCTCTGTTTTGATACCAATCCAATATCATGAGATCGCCATGAATCCATTTATAATCCTGCGATTTATCGCAAAGTGTCGTGATGTAGAAATCATCTAAATATTCACCCAACTTCGTCTGATATATTTCCGCTTCATTTTTATCTCCTCCATACAATCCAAATATTCTACAATCAGGGTTATGTCTTTTGATAAGTGCCAATCGATTGAGACAAATATCAGGCTCTTTATAAAACCAAAATATGATCGCTAATTCCATAATAGTATGATATTAATATGTCTTTAGAATAACACATGCTAATAGATATCCATATCACAGCGTAATTCATGTCGCGCGTAACTTAATAAATGTGAAAATTATACAAAAAATATAATTTGTCTGATACAGTCATACTTATTGATCAATTGAAAAAATGACTCAAATTTTTTGAACAAAGTTTCTCGTTTTTCGCAAAGAAGTCAATCTGATTACTTTATTCTGAACATTTAATTCTACAAGATGTTTATTGAGAGGTACCACTTCCACCTTTTTCCAAACACGGACTAAGAAATTCCAATCAAATTTTTCAGGACAACCTTTGAGTTCCTGACGAGGATTTTTTCGATGTTTCCACCATCTTTTCAAATATCGAAAAGTTGCTATCATTCTTGGATAATCAAGATAAACGATCATATCAGCTCGTTCTAGCAAATACGTTTGAGCTCCTTTTGAAATATATCCTTCAATAATCCAATAATCCTGTTTGATAATTTTCTTTAACGCACTTACCGTTTCTTCATCACCGACATACTGCCAGCCGGGCTTCCACATAATTGAATCCACAAGAAAAAGTGGGAGATTTGTTTTTTCAGAAAGCTTTCGTGCAAATGTAGATTTTCCGGATGCACTCACCCCCACTATTGCAATTCTCTTAATCGAGTTTTTCATATTATGTGATACATTCTAAAAGTTGTTGATATGTTCCTTCAATATCACCTTCTAAAGACGTCAAGATCTTAACGTTTGATCGTTGAGAAACAAGCGTCATCATATCATGATACATTTGCTCAAGCTTTTTTTCTTTTCCTCCGAGAGTAACAAGCCCTCCGGGACGAAAACCATCTTTATATCCCTCTAATTTTCCCCTTGTAATAAATCTTTTTATGGAATTTTCTTTAGAAATTGAGAGAAGAATTTCATAGAAATGAGCACCACATTCATTAGCAATGGTTTCTAAGTTTTCAAGAGGATCGCGCTGAGTAAAAATCTGCGATACAATTACATCATATCCCGCTTGCAAATGTATTCTAGCCATTTCACCAGCCATTTTTTTGGAAAGAGTACCTGAAATTTCTTTTTCTTCTCGAAAATGACTAATCCGCCCTCGAAGCTCATCTATATCCAACTTCAAAGTCAAGGGATGCCCTTCGGCATATTTGACAGCCAACGACGTTTTGCCCGATGCCAAAGCACCGTTAAGAATAATAAGTTTTGGTTTCATGATCATATTATAACATGTTACAAAAAATGTAGGACACGCATCACTCCATCTGCTAATTAAAGACAAATAGGGGTCTTTAAAAAATTTCTGACCATCAAATATTTACCTGCTTTTAAAAATTTTAAGTATTTAGATATATATCTAATACCACTCAATATAATTTTTTATCCATTGCAACTATGTGGCACAAAATGACGAAAAATCTTACCCTACCCAAAATATTCTTTTAGAAATTTTCATTCCTAAAGCCTTTTAATAAGAAAATTGGCCCATTATTAATTAAGCAGTTCTTGTTCTTGCTTTTCGGTTTTTTTAAGAAGTTCTTGATAGTTTATTTGTTCTTTTTTTGCTTCTTCTAATAATTTTATCTTTTCTTTTTTATATTCATCTTTTTCTTGTTTTGAAATTGAAACATTTAAATCAATTAATGATAACTGATTCTCAAGGATATTTATTTCTTTACTTTTAAATTCAAGCATATCATTGATAAGTTTGACTTTTTTCTCTAGATCCATACATTGCTCCTTAGCATTATCAAATAGATTGCTACATTCCATTTTATTATCAATAGTCCTATTCTTTAAGTCAACATCCGTCTCCGCTTTGATAATTGTATATGTATAGGAGAAGCTTTTGTACCTTGTAAAATAACTTACCCGAAAATCTTTATTGCTCCTAGCATAATAAATATCACTCAAATCAAATTCTTTTTCTTCAAGTTTATTTTTTTTGCTTTTTTCTTGACTAAATATCTCAATTTTTATCTTGATATTTTTTACATCAAAACTATTGTCATTTCTAATCTTCCCCTGAAAAGAAATATCGTTATTCCATTCACCCCATTCTGCTTTTATATCTTCTATGTTTAACTTTTTCAATTCGTCAGACGATAGCTCTTTTTCTTTTTGATTTGCTTCTTCTTGCAGTCTTTTAGCATTCTCTTGTGCATCGCGATCCTCTTTTTCAATTCTTATTTTTTCAGCACCGTTTGTTTTCACACAAATATCCAAAAAAGATTTTCCAGCTGGAGTGATTATAGTATCATTATTAAATTTATCACTAAATATTATTGCATCAACACACTCTGAATATTTTTTTTCTTCTATATTTGGTCGAATTAGGAAATAATAAAAAATAGTGACAGTAACCAAAATGATTCCAGCTATTTTACTAATCTTTAATATCACATCTAGCCTCACTAAATGTCTTATATTTTTATTAGTTAAATTGCTATCTTTAATATTATTTATTTTTTTTGGTTTTTTCTCTGATTTTTTTTTAGGTTCATATCTTACTAGACCGAACTTTAATATTATTCCCAGCGCTAACGCCCATACAGAAAGTTGTGCAAAAGTTATTTTTATACCAACAGTAAAAAACATAAAAAGATCGACGCTTGCACTTGCAAGAGTTAGCATTGCCCATATTCCCAAAATCCATATCAGAAAAGTTTTCCAAATAGATTTTTTCATGGTTTTTATCTGTGAACTTGTATTCGATTTTTTTGAATTTATTTTTTTAAGGTATTCATCTTCTAATTGTATTTTTGAAGTCGAAATTTCAGAATTTATCTTTTTGAGATAATTTTCTTCTGATTTGGATAATTTTCTCCCATAATTTACTTTTGAATTTATCATGACATACAGATCAATATTTATCTAAAGTATACTCTCATTTATGACAACCTATATCCTTCAAAAATTAAAATTTTTTTTATATACAATCTGTAAACGTGGACCATACCGGAATCGAACCGGTTGCCTCATCCATGCCATGGATGCGCTCTACCAAGTGAGCTAATGGCCCTTTATTGAAACTATTGTACCACATCTAATACGACTCAATATAATTTTTCATCGTTACTTCACGTCGTAAATAGACGCTCATGACGATCCCGCATGCGATGAGTACACTGAGGAGAGAGCTTCCACCATAACTGATGAGCGGTAATGGGATTCCTGTCACTGGCATCACACCGATATTCATCCCGACATTGATGGTAAAATGGATAAAAAACAGAACCATCACACCGACGACAATAAAATACCCGAATGTATCACGCGACTGACCAGCGATGAAATAGAATCGGAAAAATAATACAAAATACAATCCGCACATCAGCGCTGCACCCAAAAATCCAATCGACTCAACGATGGATGCAAAAATAAAGTCTGTATGTTTTTCTGGGAGAAAATTTAATTGTGATTGTGACCCATAGCCAAATCCCTGTCCAAAAACACCACCATTACCCACTGCAATAATTGATTGAAGCACATTATACCCTGTACCTTGCGGATCCAGCTCTGGATGTAAAAAATTTGCTATACGTGCTCGCTGATAGGGTGCAAATAAACTCCATGCGATTATAGCACATACTGCGCTCAAAACGACAAATGATAATAAATATCTTTTTTTAATACCAGAGACAAATATCATCCCAAACCAAATGCCGAAAAGAACGACTGCAGAGCCGAAATCTGGCTGAAGGAGAATGAGAAAACACACAATGCTCACCAGTACAAATGACGAAACAATTGTTGCAATTTCGCCTAATTCTCCGCGTTTTTTTGATATCAGATGTGCAAGAAATATGATCATAAAAACCTTAATAATCTCTACAGGCTGAATATAAGTGAATCCCAGATTCAACCATCCTGACGTACCACGTAGCGTCGTTCCAAAAAATAATGTAAAGATCAAAAGTGCAATAGAAAAGAAATACAAAAAGTTACTAGAAGCACGCAGAAAAGAGTAATCGATAACACTAAAAAATATAAAAGCACCCACACCCATCAATACATATGTGAGATGACGCACGATGATAATCTGTTCTCCAGAACCACCATAAGACACAATACTCCATAATGCAATCGTACCAAAACCAAGTAACAGGAGTACGGCAAAAAAATATATTAGATCAAAATCAAAAATCTTTCGTAACATGTTTTGAATCAATAGTATTACTTGCAAAAAATTTTATTCTGAAATTGGAATAAACTTTTTTACATAATTGAGCGAATCATAGACGTTTGCCTCAGCTTGCATATCTGTTGATTTAATCGTTCCAGGAAATTTATGTGGCCACGTGAGACGAAATTCCCTTTGCGAGTCTGCATTAAGTGTATTTTGCACTGTTTGATTGACAGCAATCGGGACGCCCCGCTCATCCAGGATGATAACATGAATTACCACATTGTGAAAATCATAAGTGCTTTCATTTGATACAAGGCCCAATGCCTCTGCATAGTCCGTAGAATTTTCCACAAGCCCTACATGCTGATTACGCACAATGATTTGTGGACTGTCAAAATTTGTAAATTTCACCCACTCGACATTATCTATACTCACCTTTGCGTTAGACGGATTTTGTGCTGTCACTAGACCGATTTCGACTATGTACTTATTTTCATTAGGCAAAATAAAGGTCTTATCATTTCTTTTTGCAAGCACATGTCCACTACTGTCTGATATTTCAACTGTATAGTAAACGACTTTACCACCAAAAAGTGCATTTGGATTATGCAGCGTTGCAACGACATCATACATCCCATCTCCTCCTGCAAGCACATCTGTACGTGTAATGACGAGATCTTTGCCGACAACCTCATCAGGACATGCACGGCAGACTCCGCCACAGTCGATACGATCTTCATTTTGATTCAATTTTCCGTCCGTACACGTTGCATTAGGAATAATAAGCATAATAATAGGTGCAATGATGCACGCAAAAATTATTATATATATTAGTATAATGATCTTTCTTTTGTTATGTCTTATCATATTTTTCATATTTATTATCAACACACTTATTATACCCTATACATACGAAAAATAAAAAAATCCTCATCATATAGGAATTTTTTATAGCAATACAAAGGCTATGTATATCATCAAAAAAGATCACGTGTTATTAACATGACAAATTACATTTCATAAAAACCCTCAATCAAAAAAACAAATGAAAAAATCACTACAAAAAAAATGAGTATTGTTATATAGATCCTTCTTCCTCTTTTTTCATAAAATTCGATCATGATTTTGAATCATCAAATTATTTTTGTGCCAACATCAAAGCCGTACGAATCGCACAACTCGTCTTCCGCAAATACAGGGGCTTTTTATCTTTGACATATGTTCCTGCAACTTCCTCATACGTACTTCGTCTATCATGCTTATATAATACACCCAAAGGAAATCGATCCTCTTGTATCGCATGTCGAAAAGCCTCTACTCGATCTGCCACGTCAAAATCATCATCAATCGTATACGTGTGATCATGAAACCACTGATATGTATTGATATTATTAAAGACAACACACGGTTGGAACACATCAATCAATGAAAATCCTTTATGTGTGATTGCTTGTGCGAGAATAGATTCCATTTGACTAGGATTACCTGCATATGCGCGAGCAACAAAAGGTGCATCCAATGAAATTGCAAGCGCAACAGGATTAATTGGGTCACTGACTACACCATAGGGCTGAATAGGGGCAATTGTTTTTTTTGAGGTTGTTGGTGATGCTTGTCCTTTAGTGAGCCCATAGATCATATTATTATGGACAATCACCGTGATATTTGGATTACGACGAATTGCGTGGATCAAGTGATTACTCCCTTCACCATATATGTCACCATCTCCGCTACTGACGATTACTGTTTGATCCGCATTTGCAATCTTAATCCCAGCTGCGACTGGTAACGCACGACCATGTAATCCATTGAAAAAATTACATTTGATATACTGAGGTAACTTAGCAGCTTGTCCTACTCCAGATACAAGAGTAACATTTTGTGGTGCAATATCTTTTTTTTGCAAAACATTTTTTATTGTTTGTAATATAGGAAAATTTCCACAACCAGGACACCACTGATTTTCTATTGATGGTGCAACATTGAAATCTGGTTTAATTTGTGCTGAGGCGATCATATTTTTTTATGTTTTAAAGTTTGTAAAATAGCGATCATATATTTCATTTCATAATGCTTTCATGATACGTTCCGTCAATTCTTCTACAAAAAATGGTTCACCGTTCCACTTTAATATGCGTGTATCTACAGTGATATCACACTCTTTCTCCAATAGGTCAGCAAACTGTCCAACTGCATTATTTTCTACAACAATAATCTGCTGTGCTTTTACAAACATCTTACGTACTTTTTTGTGAAATGGAAATAATTGTGTAAATAGCATCACGCTCACATCTGGATTTGCCAGATTTTCCACAGCTTCACACACTGCGAGATGCGTTGAGCCCCAGCAAATAACAATTGTTTTAGCAGATTTTTTGCCGATTATTTCTGGCAAAAGAGCGACTGTCTCGAGTAATTCTCTTCTTTTGAACAGGCGTTTTTCCATCATTTTTGTGCGGAGACCATGCATGTCTTCTGTAATGCGTCCCTCCTCATCATGTTCATCACCGATTACACATACCAATCCATCGCCAAACCCAGGCACACCACGTGGACTGATGCCATTTTCTGTCAGTGCATATCTTTTATATTGTCGATCAGTCTCGATAATTTTTTTTGCGTCATCCTTCATGATAAAATCATTTTTATCCACCGTGTATAATGCATCTACAAAATATTGATCGGATAATACGAAAGTTGGTATTTGATATTCATCTGCAATTTTCAATGCATGCGCAGTAATATTATACGCATCACATGGAGAGCCTGGCGCAAAGATTACCCGCATAAATTCACCATGACCAGCATATAAAACAAGATTGAGATCTTCTTGCGCTGTACGCGTCGGCAAACCAGTCGCCGGACCTGGACGTTGACCCACATGGAATGTGATTGGCGTCTCAGTCATCCCCGCCAACGACACAGATTCACACATGAGATCAAATCCGCCACCTGCTGTTGTCACGATACTGCGTGCACCAGCATATGAAGCTCCCAGTGCCATATTGACAGCCTCGATTTCATCAGTTGCTTGCTCTGCAATCACGCCACATTCATGTCCATGTTGTGCAAAAAAAGTGAGTAATCCCGTTGATGGTGACATCGGATATGCAGCACAAAAATCACAACCCCCAGCTAATGCACCAAAACCGATTGCATCAATCCCCGAAAGAAAGAGGTGCTCTTTGATAGAATCATCCGATGTAAGCGAAATCGATATATCCTGTGAAAAAGCAAAATGTGTACCCATCTTATATCCTTTTGCCAAAGCATCTTGATTTTTTTTTATGATATCAGAGCCCTTTTTCACAAAAAATTTTCTTAGATATTCTTTTGCTATTATTTCATCAGTTTCCATGAGACCTAAAATAGCACCCACAGCTACGATGTTTTCAAATAAGCGATTTCCCACTAACTGCGCGATCTTTGCAAAATCAACTTCCATCACACAGCCCTGACAAAAACGATCATTCGGGAGGCCGAGATACAGTGTGTTTTTGGTTAAACGGTTTTTACAATGCATATATGCGCCAGCATCTAACGGCACGAAGAGATCAATCGACGATCGCAATGCATCATGTTTTGTGCTCGACACACGAATTGTTGTTGAATTCATACCACCACGCACGCGTGACATGTATTCTGAATTCGCAAAAACATGGTATCCCTGTAACTTTAAAACATGCGTCAACAAATATGCAACGCTTTGAATACCCTGCCCAGCCCGTCCAGCAATCACGATTGAAAAATCTTCTTTGATATGATGTGTCATAATTGTATTTTACTTTTCTTCTATTATACCACATAACAAAAACAGCCATCATATCAATGGCTGTTTTTGTGACTATTATTCTCCCAACTCTTTTTTCACCTCTTCAAATTCATTTTCAATTTCTTGTAATCTTTTTTTAGATTCTTTGATCAATTTTGCACCCGCCTTCACTTTTTCAATTCCCTGTTCCACATCCACTTCCTCCTGCCCTTCAAACCATTGTACAATTTCCTCAATTTCTTTAAGATTCTTCGTTAAATTCATTTTTGCAACCGCCATATATGTGATTTAAATGTAAAAAAATTATTGTATAAAAAGATTCTTTCATCATTCTAGCACCTTTGTTTTGATGGTGCCATCTACAATGTGAACGATAATATCATCATCTTTTTGCACATCATGCACTGATCGAATTACGACTCCAGTCACAGTTTTTGTGATGCTATACCCCAGTGCAAGCTGTCGTCTCGGATCTACGTGTAAAAACATTTTTTCTATACGAATGATATTTGTTTTAGATTGGATAATGGATTTTCCAAATTGAGCAACGATTTGTGCTCCACGATTTAACACACTCTGCACCACATGTGCCATTTTATCATAAAAATGTTCCAACTGTTCTGAACGCCGTAAGACATGATGTTGTCCACGATTCACCACGCGATCAAAAGATTTTATCATACGAGATTGCCGCTCATCAATGTGATGATGCATGCCATATAATTGAGAAGTCATTTTATGCACACCATACATAAAACGTACAAATAGTTCTCTCGCATCTGCAATAATCATATGCAGATTGTTTATTAAAAATTTTTCATGATCAATAATTATATCTTTTTTTTGAGACAGCTGCTTTTCAAAATTACGCAAAAGTTCTTGCTCATGACTGCGTATATATTCACCACATTGATCCCACCCTTCTCGCACAGCACGTGCAGCTGCAGTCGGCGTGCTTACACCTTTATCAGCTACGAGTGTTGTCAGAGTTTCATCTTGTTCATGCCCTACCCCAGCTATGACTGGCACAGGAAAATTTGCGATCATGTGAACGATTTTTTCATTATTAAATGCCTGTAAACTTTCGAGACTTCCTCCGCCTCGCACAATCACTAGCACATCCAACTCTTTTGTTGCCATGACACGCAATGCCGTGATCAAATCATCTACAGCCTGTGCACCCTCTACGCGTGACTGATGAAAAATAATTGTATAGCCATACTGTCCGACGTTTGTCGTAAAATCACCGATTGCTGCGCCTGTACGAGACGTGATTAATCCTACTCTCTGAGGCAATTGTGCTAACTCTCTTTTTCGTTCAATAGAAAACAATCCCTCAGCATCCAATTTTTTCTTCAAATCATCATACGCTTTTTTGAGTGCACCTTCTCCGTACAATTCCACAGTAATTCCTACAAAACCAAATCCATATTGCTTATGATAATTAGGATAGCCAGTAATAATGATCTCCATACCATCAGATAGCGCAACACCTGAAATATCATATCGCGTACTAAATACCATACATCGCAAAACGCTTTCACGGTCTTTGATCTCAAAATATGCATGCCCACTTGCATTGCGTTTAAATCCTACCACCTCTCCCTGCACACGCACACTCTCAAAATTTGCGCGCAAAGTTGTATCGAGCATTGTTACAAATGTTGTAACAGAAATAGCATCATGCGTATCATCTAAAATCTCTCCTGTTTCTTTATTAAAAAGTAACTTCTTTTTTTCTGGATTTTCACTCATTACAGCTGCATCATTGACCATTTGTGCTTCAGAAAATAAATCTAGAGCACTATCATGTTTTTGAGCAAAATCACGCGTCACACCATCTCCTCGCACAATACGTAATAACTCATCTCCATATTTACGTACTTTTACAGGCCCAATACCTTTGATATGCAACAAATCCATATTTGTTTTTGGCTGTAATCTGACAATCTCCTTTATTGTATTGAATTGTAAGACCATATATGGCTCCAGGTGATCTTTCTTTGCGCGATCCTGTTGCCACATGATCAATTTTTGCATAAGTGTCATAATACTATTGTGGCACAAAAAGCACATTTTAAAAAGCATTCACTGCACATCACACTCATATTATACATTATGCAAAATAAATAATTATCGAAGCGATGATTAAAGCAATCAAAAAAATAATCGACAGCCAGCCAAAAATTTTTACCAATCCCGGATGCGTTTCCCTCCCCATAATTTTTTTATCATCACCTACGATCATTATGACAATAAGTAATGGGAGTGCGATAATTCCATTTATAAAAGCGGAATAATATAGCGCCTTAATCGGATTAATGTGAAAAAAGTTCAGAGATAAACCAATGAGAATCGATATGATGATTACAAAATAAAATCCTTTTGCATGCGTAAATTTTTCTTCTAGACCTTCGCGCCAATTCATGACTTCCGCGAGTGCATATGCACCAGACCCTGCCAAAATAGGTACTGCCAACATGCCTGTACCAATAATGCCAAATGCAAATAACAGATAAGCGTAATCCCCTGCCAAAGGTCGCAATGCCAATGCCGCCTGTTCTGCAGAATCAATGTTCGTAATACCGTTGTCAAAAAGCACTTGTGATGTCGTAATAATAACAAAGAAAAAAACGATATTTGCCAAGATCATTCCCGTACCGACATCTGTCCTCATGCGTCCAATACGATGACCTACAGTGCGATTATCTTTTTGATGCAAAACACGTAATTCATTTTTTGCAACTCGATTTTCCTCTACTTCTTCGGATGTTTGCCAAAAAAACAAATACGGCGTAATACTTGTGCCAAACACTGCTACCATTGCAAATACATATTCTTCACTCCATGTAATATGAGGTATAAATGAAAATGAAAAGACAGCTGACCAATTTGGATGAATGATAAATCCCGCAACGACATAGGCAAGTACTGAAATTGCTAACCATTTCAGAAATTTTACATAAATATGGTATCCTAAAAATATTTCAAAAATAAGAGTCATGACAGCAAACGAAATTGCAGCTACGTAATAATTAATATCTATCAACATTTGCAATGAAGCTGCCATCGCGCCGATGTCTGCTCCGATATTGATAATATTTGCCCCAATCAATAACACGACAACTACCGCCACAATTTTTTTTCTATAATGTCTTTGAAGCACGCCTGCGAGACCATGATTAGTTACGATACCTATGCGAGCGCATACTTCTTGAATTGCCATCATCATCGGCAGTAGCCATGCTGCCATCCATATAATACTTAATCCAAAATTTGCACCCACAGATGAATACGTCGCAATACCCGATGGATCATCATCTGACGCACCCGTTATGAGCCCAGGACCAAGCGCACGAAAAAAATAATATGCCTTTTTCCATGGATTTGCCAGTAAATTCCTGATATATACCACTTCAGTTTCTGCAATATGAATCGTTCCATCAAGTGCACGGACGGCCTTGACCTCTCCATAAATAATGAGTTTTTTTGCAAGAATCAACGAAATGCCCGCCTTATGACGAAATTCCGAAATCGTAAGCATCTTACTTGGTGGATGATTATTATGAACAGTATCCATTTTCTTTTTTATTTATTTTATGCATTAGATAATCTATTTGCTCATCAGTTACTATCATCTTATCACAAAGAACACTGACATCACAGGCGTTAGTGACAATTCACTTTTTCCCAATCACTATATGCAAAAAAGGCACGCGTCAATGCGAATAACAATATTAGAACGCATATTACACAGTGGCTCGTTATTCGCACGATCAAAAAGGACACAATGCACGAAATTTTCTTTTTGTTCTTTTTTTATCTACAATTAAAGGAATGCGTGCTTCATAATAAATAGTCACGGTTTATTATTTCCGTATATCACAAATAGTATTGTCTATATAACTCTCTATTTTTGTAAATTCTTTTTCACTTTTTACGCCCCATATTAGTAATGGTTTTTGTTTTTTTCTTGCCTTTTTTGCAATCCAACAATATGGCAACATTGATGCATGACACACATAAAAATCTGGATCTGTACGCGATATCACCCACAGACCGTACATTGCGATCTTTTTCATCCATCCAAAAATCAAACCGTCATTTTTATAATGAAAAAAATTAATCCCTCTTACTATAGGCAATTTATATTTACTATGCTCTTTGAGGAGAAAAGGATCAAATGATGAAATAGCATATTCCCCTTGATAATTCTGTATTTCTGTCAAAAAATTTTTCATATAGAGTGATCTATTATGTGCTTTGTTTTTCAATTCAATAAGTAAAGGTACCTGCCCATGCACATGTTGTAATACTTCACGTAATAGTGGAATTTTTTGATCTGTTTTATTAAGTCGTAAATGTGAAATATCATCAATTTTTTTGTGCGATATCACACCAGTGCCTGTCGTCATGCGATCCACAGTCCAATCATGAAAAATGACAAAGGTACCATCATATAACATCTGTACGTCAATCTCAATCGCATAGCCTTTTTCTATACATAATTCAATTGCACGAATTGAGTTTTCTGGAATATCCGCATTCCATAAACCGCGATGTGCTATTGTCGCCTCAGTAATCCACTGCGTACTATCTATCATATTAAACCTTGATATGCATCCCCCATGATTCCGAGAAACCACGGGATGATAAATATCAGTCCAATCAAAGGTAACACAAACGTTACGATAGAAATAATAACTGTTGTCAAAAAAATTTTTCGCGTTTGTTCTACGCTCTTATAAATTGCATCGATTTTTCTTTCTTGTTGGTCCAATCTTTCCAATATTTTCTCATCCATATATATTTCATTAAAAATTTTTACTACAAATATCACTGATGACACATGCACCACAATGTGGCACTCGTCCACAAACCGCTCGTCCGTGCGTTATCAGATGTTCATTCCATGCCATATAGTCTTTTGGCGCAATTACGGTGCTGAGTTCTTCACTCATTCTTTCTGGCGTTTCTGCATTACTCAATCCCATCCGTTTTGTCAGTCGAAAAACGTGTGTATCTACAGGGAGACCATCATTTTTTTGAAAGATCTTTGCCAAAACGATATACGCAGTCTTATGTGATACACCGCGCAATGTCAACAGGTCTGACAGATTATCTGGTACTTTTCCCTCAAAATTTTGCATCATGATTTGACCTGTTGTCTGAAGTGCTTTTGCTTTTGACTTATAAAATCCTGTAGAGAAAATCTCTTTTTCAAGCTCCTCAATTTCTGCGTTCGCATAATCTTCTGCTGTGTGGTATTTTTTAAACAAGATTTTTGTCACTTTATTTACACGTTCATCTGTGCATTGTGCAGATAAAATCGTTCCCACAAGAAGCTCTAATGGATTTGACCATTCCACAAATGGTCCTGTAACCTTATATTCTTTTTTTAGACGTCGCAATATTGCAATACTTTTTTCTTTATTATTCATATCAACATTGTGTCATGAAAAACACTTATTGACAAAAATACACAAATCGATTTATATAAGACACGGTACACAAATACAATTTCGTCATTTAACAACGAGGAGGAGAAACATGGAGCAAGCTCACTGCATGAGATGTGGAAGTTTCATATCAGTTGCAGAAGGCTATGATACATTACATCATGTTATCTGTGAAACATGTTACACAAAAACACATATTGCACCTGCAGAAGTACGCTGGTCACTGTTTTTATTCTATTATTTTCATTGCCGACACAAAAATGAACCTCTGGCACCATTTTGGCCACGTAGATACGGTTGTGAAATGTCCATCATAGACATTTTTAAAGAAACACTATCATCGAGTCCCGACAGACAAAACTGCATAGACTGTATGTGCACCTTGAAAAAATATGACTGACACGCAATCAGTCCAATATGCAATCACTGTCTTGTGCATGAAGATGCCACTGATAAAGCACGTCGCATACATACACTTCTTTTATGGTGGCTACTGTTTTATGACAAAAAAAGCAGGTACCCTATTTTTGGCCAAGAGATGCAAGTGATAAATGCACATCTCCGATACAAATTGTAGTAGCTGTGATTTCTACATGAAAACAGCGCTCGATGTGAATACATCGAGCGCTGTTACTAGGGGGGGGATATTACTATTCCACAAAAGGAAATTCTTCTAATAGCTCACCTGAATAATAAAATTCATATGCAAGTGATCCAAAGCTGTACTTAGCATCACCAACCGTGATGTCACTCCCACCAACCTTCGGATGAGAGTTCGGATGCGATTGTGGAAAACCGACATTAAAAAGTGTACCCACAATCTCTGGACGATATTGAATATCAAAACCCGATTGCTGCCATTGAGACATCATTTGTTTGAGGTACAATGCACCATAAAGATATGAATAGTAGTGATTTTGATTATTGGTAAGTCGCTGAAATCTTTCTGATGCAGGATCATCAGAAGCAAAATTCAAAATTGCCTCATAATCTTTGCCCAGATAATATGGCGACAATGAATCCTTCAGATGTTCCTCAATTTGAATTGCTGTCGCCTCTTTAATACCCATAACTCCCAGTGAGATCTTTGTCGCATTGCCGAGAATTTTTAGTGGTTCAAAATATTGCTTATATAGCGCACGCTGTGAATGAAACAAACGCACTTGTTCAACAATGGCACTCGCAACAACTAAACGAGGTTCTATATGAGCGACTGCTGCAGCCTCATTGATTATTTCCCGATCCTTGATTATTGCCTCTTTAATCGTTTGCCATTCTTCATCGTTCATCCATGGGAATAGGCTTTCTCCTTCAATAACTGCAAAATCTGCTTGTAATTCTTCTATAGAAATATTGCGACGTTCAGAGTGAGATTGACACTGTGTCAATCTATTTTTTTCATCTTCTCCTAATCGTAATTCACATGCAAAGATCATTTTACTTATCAGAATATCATTACACCCTTTTTGATATGCGTGCAATATTTGTGCTGCGTTTTTAGATGATCTTTGACCAATCATCTGTATTTTACACAAATTGATTACTTGTGCATCACGTTTTTGAGATAACAGATCAATTTTTTGTGATAATTCTTCTGGCGACATCTTAGGTGTAGCGTCATTCATTTTATCGATTTGACTCTCATTTTCACGCATTATTTCTGATATATCGTGTTGCGTATCAAATTCAGCTGATTGCACATCTACAACGCCTCCAACATCCGTAACATGATATTTGATGGCAAAAAATATGCCTACAAAAATAATGCCAATACCAGCAAAGCTATACAAAAAACCAAAATAAAGCCACTTTATGATTTTCTTCATGTATTTAGAATATTTTATTTTATCTTCCTCTCCATCTGTAATTATACATGCTCTTCGTATATTTTCACAATCATCATTTTGCTTCAATGTACTAAAAACTATCGATTATTGTCTCGCAACTTCTTATGATAAGTGATCGCAAAACGATGTGCTTCTTCGCGCATATTTTCCAATAAGTCTCTATTTGTGATAATTTCATGATTGACAACAAAGAAAGCACTTTTATACACGTCAATTTTTTTTCGCGTTGGACCTTTTGCCACTGCAATTACTGGGATGGAAATATTCAATTTCTGCCAGAGATCATCTGCCATATTGATATGACCCTTGCCCCCATCCAGTACGATCAGTTGTGGCACACCCCAATCATCCAAGTGATTCAATCGTCTCGCCAACACTTCACGCATCGCGCCTACATCGTTTATACCATCGATCGATTGCACCTTAAATTTCCGATATTGACTTTTATCTGCAACACCGTTAATAAAGACGACCATTGATGCGACCATGTGATCACCGTCAATATGAGATACGTCATATGCCTCCACGCGCATGTCATGTGCACTAAATCGTGTAAATGCGATATCTTTCTTCATCAATGCGATGTCATTAATATGTGTTAGTGCAAAGATTTGTCGTTTTACTTTTTCTGCCTCTTCAAATTGTTCTTTTTTTGCCAGAGATCGCATGTGCCTTTCGAGTTTAATAAGAATCATTTTTTTGTGTCCTGACAAAAATAGTGAGATATTGCGCAAATTTCTTTTATATGCCGATTCTGAAATTGCACCATTATATGGACCAGGACAAAGTCCTATCTGATAATGCAGACATCCTTTCTCACTTTTTTCACTTCGATCATGAAATGGAAATATCCGTCGAATAATTTTAAGCGCGATCTTCATCTGATCTCGTGATGTATATGGACCAAATTTTTTTCCCTTCTGATAAACTGCATCGTGAAATTGTTCTTTATCAAAATCTGTCTGCCGCAATATCACGACACGAGGAAATTGCTCTTTGGTTATGATAAAAAAAGAGAAGCTCTTATCATCTTTACCGTCGATATTATACTTTGGTTTGTATTTTCTGATGTACTCCGCCTCTAAAATAAGTGATTCGATCACGCTATCCGTCTCAATGTATTCAATAGATTTCGCAGCCTCTACAAGTTGGACAATTCTCTCCCCGCGAGTGTCGTGTCCATTAAAATATTGTCGTACACGATCCCTCAAACTCGTAGCCTTCCCCACATATAAAATTTCTTTACGCGACCCGCGAAAAAAATAAATACCTGGCCTTTTGGGAAATTCTTTTAATCGTTCTACATAATCTATCATAATTGCCATTTGATAATATCAGAAATGCGTAAAATAACAACATAATCCTGCCACATATATTATAAGCACATTTCATGATGAATGTCCCATGATCAAAATCTTCTCAGATGTAATAAAAACGAGCAGAGCTAAAGAGAATATATAAACGTATAAAGATCAATTATTTTCCAAGATCCAAATCTTCATTGATGTCAATTTGATCTACAAAAGATTGAACGTGACTCACCACAATCATTGAACCCTCATACTTTTTCAGTGCTTCTGCGATCACAGGGATATGACGAAAGTTAATATGGTTCGTCGGTTCGTCGAGAATAAGGAGTCCCGGTTCGAGTAATACGAGTTGTGCAAAAGCCACGAGTCCCTTTTGTCCCTCTGAGAGACTGCCAATTTTTGCTTCCAAAATGTTTTTAGTCAAAAGGAATCCACTCGCAACTGCGCGCAACTTTTCCTCTTCTTGCACCTGCATTACCTTGAGAAGTGAATCAAAAACTGTATCATCAAAATTCAGTGTAGAAAAGTCCTGACGATAATAGCCCACGCGCACGCCTTCTAAGATCTTTGCACCTTCTGATTTATTTGATGCGAGTCTTTCAAGTAAAGTTGTTTTGCCTATACCATTTGGTCCTTTAAGAAGAAGATGTTCTTTTTTCTTGAGTGTTATATGTACTTTTTTTTCTATTGGTTCATGATTTTTCATAATTTGCACAGATGTGATTGTGATCACTTCGCCGACAAAATCTTTTTGTGCAGGAATTACAAATTTACGAATTGTTTTATCTTCTTTGCGCACATCCACTTTACTTGCTTCCATTTCAGCGATTTCATCACGCATTTTTTTTGCAACCAAACGCATCTTCCCTCCTTTATTTGCAAAGTAATTCATTTTTTCTTTATTGTCGCGAATTTGTTTTTCAAACTGTGCATTCTTACGTATTTCTTTTTCGATTTGTGCTTTGATCTCTTCTACTACGATATAATAGTCTCCCACATACTGATTGATTTTATGCGTAAATATATCAAGATATAACACACCATCAGTAAACATATTAAGAAAATCCGCATCATGAGAGATCACAATACATGTTTTTTCATACATCATGAGAAACGTCAGAAGGTGCCCTACGCCAGCGTCATCGAGATTATTTGTCGGCTCGTCAAGAAGCAGTACGTCAGGATTTTGGATAAGAGCAGAAGCAAGAAGTAATCGTGCTTGTTGACCGCCAGAAAAAGTAGAAATTGGCTTATCCATCGGAAGTGAAAGGTTGACAGCGTTCATCACCTCTTTGATCTTCTTATCCAAATCATAATCCTCTCCTTTAAAATAGACAGCAAAAAATTCCTGAATCTTCAAAGTTAACTGCTCTCGTGGAATGACTTGTTGCGCACATGCAATCGTCAAACCATCATTAAGATAAATGTGTCCCGATGTTGGCTTTTGTGTTCCCATGATCATATTAAAAAGCGACGTTTTCCCAGCGCCGTTTTGACCCATGAGAGCGACTTTTATACCGGCGCGCAGACCGAAAGACGCCTCATCGAGGATCACTTTCCCATTTTCATATTCAAAATTCACATCGCTAAAGCGAATTGCTACATCATTTTGTGCCATAGATTTTTACTATAAGATTGTGTACTAATAACGTCAACCCAGTATACACTAAAGCGCTAAAAAAGGAAAGGGTTCGCATGTTTTTGTTCATTTTTTTGCACGAAGAATATCTCGTAAGTATTTTGCTGTATGACTTTCTTTGTGATATTTGATTACTTCTTCTGGTGATCCTGCCACAATGATTTTTCCACCACCACTACCACCTTCTGGACCCATATCGATGATCCAATCAGCAGTTTTGATCACGTCCATATTGTGCTCGATCACCACCACAGTATTACCTTTTTTGACCAGTCGATCTAACACAGCAAGCAGTTTTGCGACATCGTCAAAGTGCAGCCCTGTCGTCGGCTCATCGAGAATATACAGTGTTTTTCCTGTCGCTCTCTTAGCGAGCTCCGTCGCAAGTTTTACACGCTGTGCTTCTCCACCGCTCAGTGTCGTCGCGCTTTGTCCGAGATGGATATAACCAAGTCCCACATCTTGCAATGTTTGCATGACAGTATAAATCGCTGGATACGGCTCAAAAAAATCCACTGCTTCATCTACTGTCATAGCTAATACATCAGCAATTGTCTTATCTCTGTATGTAATCTGTAATGTCTCACTATTATATCTTTTGCCTTTACATACATCACATGGTAAATAGACGTCTGCCATAAACTGCATCTCAATTTTGAGAGCGCCATCACCATTGCAATTATCGCAACGTCCTCCAGGCACATTAAAGCTAAATCGTCCTGGCTTATATCCACGCGCTTTTGCAGTCTTAGTTTGTGCAAAAAGATCGCGAATTGGGCTGAAAACACTTGTATATGTCGCTGGATTAGATCGTGGCGTTCGTCCGATTGGCGTCTGATCAATCATAATGACTTTATCGAGATGTTCAAGTCCGATGATCTCTTGATGTTTACCTGGGCGCACAGTTGATCGCATCAATGCACTCGAAACACCTTTGTACAAAATTTCTTCAATCAATGTTGATTTCCCACTCCCAGACACACCTGTAACCACCGTAAAAAGACCCAGTGGAAATTCTACCGTAATACCGCGTAGATTATTTTCTCGTGCGCCACGCACAACAAGTATTTTTTTATTTTTAATACTTCTCCGCTCTACTGGTATTGGAATACTTTTTTCACCGCGTAAATATGCTGCTGTGAGAGATATTGTACTTTGCAATACTTTTTCTGGCACGTCCGCAGCAACGATCTGACCACCGTGTTTGCCAGCACCAGGACCAATATCCACGAGAAAATCCGCTGCTCGCATCGTTTCTTCATCATGTTCGATGACGATCACAGTATTTCCGAGATCGCGTAAATATAACAATGTTTCGAGCAGTCTCGCATTATCTCGTGCATGTAATCCGATCGATGGCTCATCGAGAATATATAACACACCCACAAGCTGAGACCCAATCTGACTCGCTAATCTAATACGTTGTGATTCTCCGCCACTGAGCGTATGTGCGCTTCGTGAAAGCGTGAGATATCCGAGTCCTACTTTATCTAAAAATCCCAATCGTGAAATCACTTCCTTGATAATACGCTCTCCGATAATCTTTTCTCGTGAATTCAATGGTAGTTGTGTAAAGAATTGCACAGCATCGGTGATTGTCATCTGTGACACGTTATCAATGTTTTTACCGCCAATATGAATCCAGAGAACCTCTTGCTTATAACGACTGCCATGACAGGCGCTACACGGTTTGCGTGACATATATTGTTCGATATCACTTCGCACGCTATCAGATTCTGTTTTTTGATACCGTTCTTGGAGAAATCCGACAATCCCATGCCACGAAATGACAAATCGCCATGTGCTGCCTTTGGCACTACGCATGCTTACAGCGATTTCATCTGGATCTTCATCACCATTAACAAGAATATCAAAATGTCTTTCTGAAAGATCTTTGAGACGCACATTTTCTGGAATATGATAGTGTTGCAAAACTGCATGAAAGATTGCACCGTAATACGAATTTTTCTTTTTATTGCTCCATGGCAAGACGCCTCCTTGTGCTATTGTCTTTGCCATATCTGGAATTACAAGCGTATGATCGATTTCTTTTTTTGTACCCAATCCCTCACAGGCAGGGCATGCACCATATGGTGAATTGAAACTGAACAAGCGCGGCTCCAAATCTGGAAATACAATTTTTGGATGTTTAGGACATGCATATTTTTGATTGAACATTTTTGGCACTACTTTCTTTTTGCTATAAGGACGTCGCACTTGTACCAGACCTTCTGCAATCTTGAGAGAAATTTCCACTGCTTCAAAAAGACGCGAAATGTTTTCATCGTCAGTCTTCACGCTATCTACCACCACATCCACATTATGTTTAACATGTTTATCGAGTACGAGATCTGCTGCTGCATCGAGATTATAAATTTGCCCATCGATATATGCATCGAGAAATCCTCTTTCCCACATATCAGAAAAAAGCTTGAGATATGTCCCTTTGCGCGCACGCACAATCGGCGCACAGATTTCCACTTCCTCACCCTTACCCAAATCAATGATCTGAGAAACGATCTCATCAGTTGAGAGTACTGTGATCGGCTCACTGCACTCAGGACAAACTGGTATACCAATTTTTGCCCAGAGTAATCTGAGATAGTCATGCACTTCTGTAACTGTGCCTACAGTAGAACGCGGATTGTGAGAAGTTGTTTTTTGATCGATCGAGATGGCTGGTGATAACCCTTCGATCATATCCACATCAGGTTTATCCATTTGTCCGAGAAACTGTCGCGCATAACTCGAGAGACTCTCGAGATAACGACGTTGTCCCTCTGCAAAGATCGTATCAAAAGCAAGTGTGGACTTCCCACTACCAGAAAGTCCTGTAAATACCACAAAACTATCTCGCGGAATCGTGAGATTGATATTTTTGAGATTATTTTCTCGCGCACCTTTGATGACGATATTGTTATCTTTCTGATGTTTCATAGTCATCATAGTATAAAGCAAAAACAATTCTTTTTCAAGAATTTGTATGCGTCCACCCTACTTTGCACTCTTGAGGCAAATTAAGATTAAATCCTTCTGATAATATGAATTGTATCGGAGAAAGTTTGTTTTTGAAAGCGTGGTGTACTCTTCGTGTATTGTACCAAATAAGATAATCAAT